>NZ_FNBC01000040.1 GCF_900102145.1 Thermus arciformis
CTTCTCCTCCTTCCCCTGGACCTTCCCGAGGGGGCGGAGCTCTACCTGGACCGGGGGTACGAGAGCCATCTGTACGAGGACCTCCTCCGGGAGGCCCAGGAGGTTGTTCCCATGGTCATCCGCAGGAGGAACAGCCGGCGGTATCTCCCTTGGATGCAGTACCTGGCCATCGTGGGGCGGAGGGTGGTGGAGACGGTGGGGAGCATGCTCCATCACCTCTTCCCCAGGCGCATCCACGCCGTGACCCAGGAGGGTTTCGTCATCAAAGTTCTCACCTTCGTCCTGGCCCATAACATCAGTCTCCTGACCCAGAAGATGGCTGGGTAGCAACTTGGGTTTCTATAACGTGGCCACCGCCGACCAGGCCCTGGCGGCCTACAACGGGGTCTACGGCCCCTCGGGCACGAGCCCCTACTGGCCCCGGGACCTCACCTACGAAGAGTACCTGGGCCAGGAGACGAACCTCGCCCTCTACCACCTCCTCACGGACGGGGGAAGCCACTACTTCCACCAGGCCAACCTGCACGTCTACGCCCCCGGGAGGAGCCTGGTCTTTGACTGGCTGGAGACCCTCCTGGCGAAGTACGCCGCCTACACCGACCTTCCCCTCCTCTCCCCCTCCTGGGGGGAGTACGGGGAGTACGCCCTCAAGCGCTACCGCCACTTTGAGGCCCTGCGCACGGGGTCTAGCCGCGTGGTCATTGACCCCGAAGGCCGCAGGGTGCGGGTAGAGGGGAAACCCCTCTGGGTCACCGGCATCCTGGCCCCGGGGTGCGAGGTCTACGCCGGGGAGAAGCGCTGCTTCTTGGGCAGGGGGGAGTATGGCTTCTAGCCTCCGGGTCCTCTTCGTCACCGAGGGGACCTACCCCTACGCCGTGGGAGGGGTAAGCCGCTGGTGCGAGCAGCTCCTCTTCGGCCTGAGGGCGGACTTCACCGTGCTCGCCCTCTGGGGCCCCCGGGAGACCAAGCCCGCCCTTCCCCTCCCCCCCGGGGCCAGGCTGCACACCCTCCACCTCTTCCGCCCCCCTCCCCGACGGGCCTTAAGGCCCCCTCCCCTCCACGCCTTCCTCCGGGCGCTAAGGGCCTTGCTGAGCTTCCTCAACCTGGACCTGGAGGGCTTTAAAGAGGGGCTTTGGGAGCTCTTCCTCCTCCGCAAACGCCCCCTCTTTGACCTCTTCCTCCACCCCAAAACCCAGGCCCTCCTGGGGGAGGCCCTCACCCCCCTCCTCGGCCGCCCCCCCTCCCTCGGGGAGGGCCTCGCCGTGCTCCACTGGCTCCGGGCCGTCCTCGTGCCCATCCTCTCCTTGGACCCCATCCCCGAGGTGAACCTGGTGCACGCCACGAGCGGAGGGCTCGCCGTCCTGCCCTCCTGGCTCGTGGCCCAGCACCTCGGGGTGCCCCTCCTCCTCACCGAGCACGGGGTCTTCCTGCGGGAGCGCTACCTGGCCTTCTCCGAGGCCGACCCCTCCCCGGCGGAGCGCCTAGCCCAGGCCCGCTTCTACCACCTCCTCGCCCGCCTGGCCTACCGGGAGGCGAGCCTTGTCACCTCCGTGAGCCGCTTCAACCAGCGCTGGGAGGTGGAGCTCGGGGCCCCTCCGGAGCGGACGCGGGTGGTGCCCAACGGGGTGGACCCCAGCCTCTTCCCCCCCGCCCCCAGGTCCCTGGAGGGGCCGCCCACCGCGGTCTGGGTGGGGCGCATAGACCCCCTGAAGGACCTCCACACCCTGGTGGAGGCCTTCGCCCGGGTGGCGGCCGCCCTCCCCGAAGCCCGGCTTCTCCTCTACGGGCCCGTGCCCCGGGGGAACGAGGCCTACGCCGAGAGCGTGCGCCGCCGGGTGGAGGCCTTGGGCCTCCAGGAAAACGTGGCCTTCATGGGGCCCGCGAACCCTGTGCACGAGGCCTACCACCGGGGCTGGGTGGGGGTGCTCTCCAGCATCTCCGAGGGGTTCCCCTACACGGTGATCGAGAACATGGCCGTGGGCCGGACCCTGGTGGGCACCCGGGTGGGGAGCGTGGGGGAGGTTCTGGAAGGGGTGGGGGAGGTGGTGCCGGCCATGGACCCCCAAGCCCTGGGGGAAGCCCTCCTGGGGTTCCTCACCGACCCCAAGCGGTGCTTGGAAATGGGAGCGAAGGCCAGGGAAAAGGTGCTCCAGCTCTACACCCTGGAGAAGATGTTGGCCCACTACCAGGGGATCTACGAGGAGCTCGCCTTGGCCCAGGAGAAGGGGGTAAGTTGAGCGCCAGGGGAAGCTACCGAAAACCCGTTTCGGCACCTCCCTCCCCCAAGGACCTCGAGGCCTTAGCCCAGGAGCTTTCCGGCCTCCTCCGCCAGGCGGCGGACCCCTATGAGCTTGCCGCCCACCTCGAGGTCTTGGGGTTCAACCGCTACCGGGTCCAGAAGGCCTTCGGCCTGCCCGACACCTTCGCCCTGGCCAAGGCCCTTTTCGCCTTGGGGAGTCGGGACCTGGAACCCAAGGCAAAGGCGCCCAGGGTGGAGGGAAACCTCAGCTGGCGCCACCTGGCCTTGGCCCTCACCCTGGGGGGCACCCTCCTCGTCTTCCTCCCCCTGGGCCAGGTGGGATGGCTCCCCGCCCTCTTCCTCCTCTCCTGGAGCCAGCTTGCCGCCCGGCTCGCCCAGAGGGCGGCGGTACGGCTGGAGGGCCTCGAGGCGCAAGGGCCCCTCACCCTCGCGGTCTGGCTGGGGGCCTTGGGCCTCACCCTCCTCGCCCCCCTGGACCGCGCCGCGTGGGCCTCCTGGAACGTGGGCCTGGCGTGGATCGGCGTTGGGATCCTCTCCTTACGGGGAGAAAGGGTCCAGGCCCTGGGCCAAAGCGCCCTCTTCGCAGCCTTCGCCACAGCCGCCTGGGCCCTCTCCCTTCCCTGGCTCCTCCCGGGCCCTGTCTTCCTCCTATACCTGCTCGGAAGGGCTAGGCTCCCGGGCCGGAGGGCCTGGGCGCTTCTCGGAGAAACCCTGGCGGAAGAGTGGGCCTACCCCCTCTACGGCCTCGGCCAGGGGCTTCTCCTCCTCCAGCTGGTGAGGCTTTCCGGCGAAGGCGCCCTGGTGGGCCTCGTCCTCTACCTCTTGGGCACCCTCCTGGTGGAGCTCCGCCTGGCCCACTTCGTCCGCCACCTGGGGAGGGCCCTGTGGCGGGAAAAGGACCCCATGGCCCTGCTCCTGGCCGTCCAGAAAAGCTTCTGGGAGTATTTCCTCACCGCTTCCCTTCCCACCCTGCTCCTCCTCCTGGCCTGGCCCTGGGCCCAGGGCTACGGCCCGGCCCTCTTGGGGTTTGGGCTCCTCGGCCTGGTGAGCGCCATGGGCCTCGGGCTTAACGCCCTGGCCGAGGCGCGGGCCAGCGCCCTAGGCCTCCTCTTGGCGGCGCTCCTCCTCCACCTCAGCGGCAACCCCCTCGTCCTGGGCGCGGTGGGCCTGGGGCTGGCCCTGGTCCTCCTGGAGCACCTCCGGCACCCGGAGCGCTATGGGATCTACCTTCTCTAGGCCCTTGGGCTTCTACTACGGCCAAGGCCGCCTCGAGGCCTTGCGGCTTTACCGCCGGGTGGTGCTCCAGCCTTGGGCCTACACCCCCGAGGAGCTGGCCCGGCTCGCCCCCACGGAGGCCCTGGCCTACTTGAGCCTAGGTGAAGACCCCGGACCCCCCGCCCCTTGGCAGCTTCCCCGGGAGAACCCCCGCTGGGGAACCCGCCTCGTGGACCCCGGGCACCCGGCCTGGGTGGCCCGGGTGGTGGAGGAGGCCCTGCGCCTCCTCGCCCAGGGGTTTAGGGGGCTTTTCCTGGACAACCTGGACCAGGCGGCCTCGGTCTCCCGTGAGGCCACCCTGGCCCTCCTCCTCACCCTCAGGCGGGCTGTGGGCCCGGCCTACCTCCTGGCCAACCGGGGCTTCGCCCTTCTTCCCCAGATGGCCGACGCCGTAGACGGGGTGGTCTTTGAGGCCTTCTCCACCACCTGGGAAGGGGGGCCCAGGCCCCTCCCCCGCCCCCTTCTCCGGGCCAACGCCCAAACCGCCCTCACCTTAGCCGGGCTTTCCCTGGAGCGCTTTAGCCTGGACTACGCCGACCGCCCCAACCTCGCCCGCTTCGCCCGGAAGCGGGCCCTAGCCCACGGGCTCTTCCCCCTCGTCGCCAAGGAGCGGCACCTCCTCCTCCCTACGGACACGGAGGGCTGATGCGGTCCAGGCCCACGGTGGTCACGTAGGGCACAAACCCCTCGGCCCGGGCCTTTTGGCAGGCGGCCTGGACGTTCTGGGGGAGGGTGGCGTAGTCCACGGTGAGGACGAGCTTACCCGCGTCCCGGATGGCCCGGGCGTGCTCCAGGCGCTCCCGGCACCCTGGATCCGTACAGGGTTTGTCCGTGGCGTAGAAGAAAAGCTCCTCGAGGCCGATCCCGTCCACGGCCTCCAGGTACCCCGGTCGGGTGCGGAGCTCCGGGGCGTTTTGGGGGAAGACCCAAAAGCCCGGCCGGACCCCCTGGGTGTAGGCGCGGACGCGGCGGAGAAGGTCCACCATCCTCCCCGCCAGGCGCTCCCGGGTCTCCCCGGGAACCAGGCTCAGGTCGATGCCCTCGTAGGCGTCCACGAGGTCCAGGTAAACCCCCCTAAAGCCCGCGGCCAGGGCCTTGTCCAGGCGGGGCTTGAGCACCAGGGTCCACCAGCGCTCGTCCCAGTACCGGACGTACCGCTCCCCGGGCCACCCGGGGACCGGGTTCAAGAGGAGGTCCGGGGCCTGTTGCCGCACCAAGGGGTACTCCACCCGGTAGTCCTCCAGGCCCCCCACCTCGAGGTAGGCGAGGACAGGCCTGCCCCCAAGGGGAGCCAGGTCCTCTAGGCGCCAGGGGGTTTGGCCGTCCTTGGTCAGGTCCACCACGAAGAGGTCGGCCCCGGTCTTCCCCAAGGCGGCGAGGCCCGAAGAGGGGTAGCCCGTGAGCTGGTAGACCCAGGTCCGCACCGGGGCAGAGGCGTTCACCGTGAGGGTGAGGTCCGCCTCCTTGGTGAGGCTTCCCGCCGTGCCCCGCACCTTGATCCGGTAGGTGCCGGTGGGGGTGGTGGAGGAGGCGGTGAGGGTGAGGGCCTGGTTCACGGGGCTAGACCCGGTGACCTGGACGCTCGTGGACGAGAGGGAGAGCCCCTGGGGCACCTGGTCTTGGCCGTTCACCAGGGAGAGGGCGACCGTCCCGGTGAAGCCATTCTGGGGGGTGAGGGTGAGTGTTACCTGCCCCTGGTCCCCCTGCTGGACGGAGAGGCTAGTGGGGTCCAGGGCGAGGGCGAAGGAGGGGGAAGGAGGCGGGGCGTTCACGGTGAGGGTGAGGTCCACCTCTCTCACCAGGCTTCCCGAGGTGCCGCGCACCCTTAGGGCGTAGGTGCCTGGATTCACGGAGGAGGCCACCGTGAGGGTGAGGGTCCGGTTCACGGGGCCTGGACCGGGGACGCCCACGCTTGTGGGGGAGAGGCTCACCCCGCTAGGGGCTCCCACGAGGGAGAGGTCCACCGTCCCGGTGAAGCCGTTTTCGGGGGTGACCGTCAGGGTGACCTGGGCCTGGCCCCCCTGCTGGAGGGAGAGGCTGGGGTTGAGGGAGAGGTTGAAGGAAGGAGCGGGAGGTGGGGGCGGTGCGCTCACGGTGAGGGTGAGGTCCGCTTCCCGGGTGAGGCTTCCCGAAGTGCCGCGGACCTCGAGGGCGTAGGTTCCGGGAGGAACGGCAGAGGCCACCGTGAGGGTGAGGGCCTGGCTCACGGGTTCGGTGCCCGTCACCTGGAGGCTCGTAGGCGAGAGGCTCACCCCTTCGGGAGCCCCCACGAGGGAGAGGTCCACCGTCCCCGTGAAGCCCCCTTGCGGGGTGAGGGTCAGGGTGGTCTGTCCTTGCCCCCCTTGCTGGACGGAGAGGCTTGCGGGGTTGAGGGCGAGGGTGAAGGAAGGGGGGGGAGAAGTCCCCGGAAGTGCCGCAGCGCTGCAGGCGGCCAGAAGGACCAAGGTCCACGCCCCCAAGACCCCGCTCCTACGGCCAAAGGGCCGCCGCCTCACGCGAGCTCCTCCTTGGAGACCTCGAGGGTCTTCCCGTCCTCCAGGTGGAGCTCCACCGTGCCCTTCAAGGGGTTCACCTTCTGCACCTTGCCGCAGACCCCCTCCCTCGTGCACACCCGGGCGTTCTTCTTGGGAAGCTCCTTGAGAAGCTCCTGGTAGACGGGGTGCTCGTAGGTGAGGCAGCAAAGAAGCCTCCCGCAGGGCCCCGAGATCTTCTCGGGGTTTAAGGGAAGCTGCTGGTCCCGGGCGAGCTTGATGGACACCGGGGCGAAGCCCTGAAGCCAGGTGGAGCAGCAGGACTCCATGCCGCAAGCCCCCAGGGTCCCCAGGTACTGGGCCTCCTCCCGGGGCCCCTCGGCCAGAAACTCCACCCGGGCCCCGTAGCGCTCCCCGAGCTCCCGGCCCAAGCGCCTCAGGTTCACCCGCTCCGCCGCGGCGTAGTGCACCGTGAGGTGGCTCCCGTCCAGGGTGAAGTCGCACCCCAGGACCTTGGCCTGCACCCCCTCCTCCTTGAGGCGGGCCCGGAGGTAGAAAAGGACCTCCTCCGCCTGGGCCCGGAGGCGAGCCGCCCGGTCCAGGTCCTCCTTGGTGGCCAGGCGCACCACCTCCCCCTCCTCCTTGGCCTTCCTCGGGGGGGTGCGCACCTTGCCCACCTCGAGGCCCCTCCCCGTGCGCACCACCACGTAGGCCTCCAGGGGCGGGGGCTCCCCCCGGAAGCGGAAGTAGCGGAGAAGGGGGGTACGGAAGCGGACGCCCACCGTCATACCCCTAAGTCTAAGGCCAGGCGGGCCAGGACGAGGTCGGGGCTCACGTACCTCTCCAGGGCCTCCCGGGCCCGCTCCAGGGCCAGAAGGGCCTCGGGGCGGTGGCCGAGGAGGGCGCGGAGGAGGTGGAAGCCCTCCTCCTCCCCAAGGAGCTCCTCCAGAAGGGCCAGCCGGGCGAGGGGGGGACCTGAGAGGGCCGCCTCGGCCTTGGCCCAGCGCTCAGAGAAGGCCTGGGGATCGGCCAAGGCCTTGAGGAGGCGGCCCGGGGCCCCGGTGGCGTAGGCCAGGAGGCGGGGGTCCTCCGTGAGGGCCCTGAGGCGCGCCTCCGGCACCGGGCCGAAGGCCACCTCCAGGGCCCGGGAGGCCAGGGTGGGGAGGAGGGTGTCCCGGCTTGGGGCGATGAGGACGATGCGGGCGTAGGAAGGGGGCTCCTCCAGAAGCTTAAGAAGGGCGTTGGCCGCGGCCTCCGTGAGGAGGTGGGCCGAGTCCAGGAGGGCCACCTTCACCCGCTCCCGGGGGTGGGCGGCGAACCAGTCAAAAAGGGGCTCCACCTCCTCTAAGCGCACCTCCGCCTGGCCCCGGAGGCCCCGCTCCTTGGGGCCGATCTCCAGGAGGTCCGGGTGGTCCGCCAGGGGGGGCGGGGGGAAGCCCCGGTTGAGGCCCACGGCGTACCAGCGGGCCACGAGGCGCCTCCCCACGCCCTCCGGTCCGGAGAAGAGGAGGGTGGAGGCCCCAAGCCTGGGCAGAAGCCCCAGGACCTCCTCGTGGCCGATTATTCCCCAAGGGTGAGGCGGGTGTAGAGCCATGGGGGAAAGCCCTCCTCCGCGAGGCGGTGGGCCACCCGCTCCAGGTCGTAGGCCACCCGGTGGAAGAGGATCCGGTCCCCCTCCCAGAGGGCGAAGGCCGCCCCCGGCACCCTGTCCCTGGGCTGGCCCACGGAGCCCGGGTTCACCAGAGCCCGCACCGACGGGGGCAGGAGGAGCTCCCCCCCCTCGGGAAAGGCCTGGTAGCGCACCCAGGGGCGGGGGCCCTGGAGCTCCAGGAAGGCCCCCGCCAGGTGGGTGTGGCCGTGGAAGGCGAGGCGGGCCCCGGTGCAGCCGAAGGCCTCCCGGGCCAGGGCGAGGTCGTCCAGGTACTCCAGGGGGTCGCAGGGGCTTCCGTGCACGAGAAGCCCCCCCTCCACCTCCTTCTGCCAGGGCCAGGAGGCCAAAAACTCCAGGTGACGCTTGGCAAGCCGCCTCCGCTGCCAGGCCAGGATCTCCAGCACCACCCCCTCCTGGGGCAGGGCCTCCAGGGCCAGGAGCCAGGCGTCGTGGTTGCCCAGGACGCACTCCGCCCCCACCTCCCAAAGCCAGTCCAGCACCCGGTCCCCATCGGGGTAGTAGCCCACCGCGTCACCCAGGAAGAGCACCCGGTCAAAGGGCGGGGCGGCCCGGAGGACGGTCTCGAGGGCGGGCCAGTTCCCGTGGATGTCCGAGAGGACCAGGTAGCGCACGGGCCTTAGGATACCATGAGAACATGGCCGCCCATCTCTTGGAAGCCCTCTCCCAGGACCTCGAGGCCCTCTCGGGGCACGTGCGGGCCTACCTGGACGAGTTCGGCACCCTCCTCGGCTACCTGGAAGGGGGAAGGGGCGGGCGCACGGTCCTCCTCCACGCCCCTTACACGGAGGCCCTTTCCGTGCTCCAGGCCCTAAACGGCCTCGCCTTCCGGGGCCGGGTCCTCCTCGCCCTGGACCCCTCCCCCCTCTCCCCCACCCGAGAAGGCCTCCCCCTCACCGGGCCCACCCGCACTCCCCTGGAACACCTCCTCCGCCGCCACCGCCCGGACCGCCTCCTCCTGGCCTTCCCCGGGGAGGGGCTCGGCCTCGCCTACCCCGGGGGCAAGGAGACGGAGGTGGGCTGGGAACCCCTGGAAGGGGCGGGCGCCCCCCTTTCCCTGGAGGTGGAGGCCCCCACGGGCCTCGTCTACCGGGAGGTGCGGGCCTACGCGCCCTGGCGGACCCCGCCCCCGCCCCTGGACCTTCCCCTGGTCCAGGGCCCCTACCTGGGCTCCGTGGGCCTGGCCCTGGGGGTTCCCACCTACGGGGTGGGGCTGGTAAACTTGAGGGCAAGCCTCGAGGCCCTCTTAAGCCTCGGGTAAGGGAGGAAGGTATGGTCTATATCGCGCTTTTCGCCTTGGGAGCGGCCTTGGTCACGTTCCTCTTCTACCTGATCCTCAACCCCCGGGTCCTCACCACCGAGGGGGAGACCTTTGACCTGCGCTTCGTCCTCTTCATGCTGATCCTCATCGTCCTGGCCGCCTCCACCGTGGCCCTGATGCTGGTCCTGGGCAAGATGCACCACCTGCTCTAAAGCCCCTAGGCGCCCTGGCCCTGGAGGTACTCCAGGTCCTTTTCCAGGGCCTCCCGGGTGGCCTCGAGGACCGGCAGGAGCTCCGGGGGGAACTCCCTTTCCAGGTGGGCCACGCAGACCAAAAGCCCCTCCACCATCCGGCGCTCCTGCTCCCGCCGCTTCCTGCCTCCCCGGAGAGCGCTCCTCGCCAGGTGCTCAAGCCGCCGCGCCAGGCAGACCCGGGGCTCCCCCCCCACCCCGGCGCAGGGAAGCCCCTCCGCCCCCGAGCAGAAGGCGTAGGCCTTCTCGTAGAGGGGGGCGAGCTCCCCATGGCCCAACAGGGCCAGGCCCAAGGGCCCCGCGTGGGCCGCGGCCAGGCGCAGGTACAGGGCGTGGCGGGCGCGGCGGAGCGCCACCTCCATACCCCGAGGATACCCCTCCTCCCACGGGACAAAAGCCCCCGGGCCCAAGCCGGGCCTCCCTGGAGCCGCCTTTTGGGGCCCCCGCTCTGGCCCAAGCCAGAGCGGGGTACTTAAGTACCCCACCGCGGCTTTCGCCGCGGTGGGGGCCCCAAAAGGATCTTCCCAAGCCTTATTTCGGGCAACCCGTGTTGCGAAATCAACGTGCAGCCACTTAGAGGCGAAAAGGGGCCCTGAGCCCGGCCTGGGCGATGGCCCGGGCCTCCTCCGGGGCCCAGGAGAGGGCGAGGACGCCCTTATAGGCCCTTAGGGCCCGCCCCCTCTCCCCCGCCAGGTCCAGTAGCTGCCCGAAGCGGGCGAGGACGTAGCCCGGGAGGTACTCCGGGCGCTGGAAGTCCATGCGGAAGACCTCCTCCATGAGGCTTAAGGCCTCCTGCCACTCCCCCGCCGCCAGGTAGACCTGGGCCGCGAGGTAGAGGGCCTCGGGGGTCCCCAGGGCGAAAAGCCCCTCAAGAAGCTTCCCCCAGTCGTCCTCTTCCTTAAGCTGCCAGGCCCGGTCCAAAAGGGCCCTTTGCCTCTCCGCCTCCGTGGGCTCGTGGGCCTTGGGAAGCGCCCCGGGGAAGGCCTCCGCCAGGAAGAGGTAGTCCAAAAGCTCCGCCACCACCGCCCCCTCCTTCCCCCTTAGGGCCTCCGCCACCCGGGCCATGCGCCTTGCCCGGAAGCCCGTGGCCGGGCCCTCCCCGAAGGCCCGGGCGAAGCCCCCGTAGACCTCCCGAAGCCGCCCCAAAAAGGCCTCCGAGCCCAGGGCCTCCGGGGTCAGGGGCTCCTTCAGGAGGGCGAGAAGGGCCTGGTCAAAGGCGGCCATGGCCTCCAGGTGGGGCCTTCCCCCGGGGAACTGGCCCAGGGCCTCCCGGAAGGCCTCGGCCTCGGCCTTGAGGTGGGCCTCCCCGTCCAGGGCTACCACGGGGACGCCCCTTTCCTCGGCCCAGGGGAGGAGGTGGAAGAGGAGGGGGTCCTCCTCCCGCCAGCCTCCCCCCTCCAGGGCCTCCGGGGAAAGGGAGGCCAGGTAGACCACAGGGGGGCGGGCCTCCTCCAGGATGGCCAAGACCGTGGCCGCGTTGTAGCGTGGGTGCAGGATGTGGAAGGCCCCGAGGGAAGGCAAGAGCACCATCCTCTCCATCTTAGACCTGCGGGAGCGGAACTACCGCCTGGCCGTGGTGAACGGCTGGCTGGTGTGGCTGGGGGACGCCTTTTTCAACCCCAACATCGTCCTTGCGGGCTTCGCCGCGAAGCTCGGGGCCCCCGGGGCCTTAATCGGCCTCCTCCCCGCCCTCCTCCAGGCGGGGGGGATGGTGCCCCAGGCCTTCCTGGCCCCCTGGGTGGCGAGGCTTCCCCGGAAGATCGTCCTCTACCGGAAGGTGGCCGCCTTGAGGCTATCCGGCCTCGTCCTCATGGCCCTTTCCGCCTTCCTCTTCGGCCAAAACCCTTCCCTCCTCCTCCTGGGCTTCCTCCTCGGGCTTCTCCTAAACGCCCTCTTCACCGGGGTCTCTAGCCTCCCCTTCTGGGAGGTGGTGGCCAAGACCACGCCCCAAGGGAGGCGGGCCCACCTCTTCTCCGCCCGGAACCTGGTGGGGGGCCTCCTCGCCTTCCTGGCGGGGTTTTTGGTGCGGCTCCTCCTGGCCCTCCCCCTCCCCTTCCCCCTGCCCTACGCCCTCCTCTTCGCCCTGGGGGCCTTGAGCTACGGGGTGGGCTGGTACCTCTTCGGCCTCACGGAGGAACCCGAGGAGGCCCCCAAGGAGGCCCGGCTGGACTTCAAGGCCCCCCTCCGCCGCCCCGCCTTCCGCCGCTACCTGGGGGTGCGCCTTCTCCTCGCCCTCGCGGGCCTCGCCGAGCCCTTCTACGCCGCCTACGCCGTGCGGGTCCTGGGGCAGGGGGAGGAGCTCGGCCTTTACCTCGCCCTCTACGCCCTGGCCTTCACCCTCTCCAACCTCCTCTGGGCCAGGATGGCGGAACGGGGCTCCAAGGGGGTGCTCAAGGCGGGGGCTTTCCTCGCCCTCCTCGCCCCCCTCCTCGCCCTCCTCCTGCCCCCGGGGCTTTTCGGCCTCGTCTTCCTCCTCCAGGGGGCCTACCTGGCCGCCCTGGGCCTCTCCACCACCACCTTGCTCCTCAACCTGGCCCCGCCCGAGGAGCGGAGCGCCGCCATCGGCCTCGCCAACACCCTGGCGGGCCTCTTCGCCTTCTCCCCGGTCCTCGGGGGCTACCTGGCGGACTGGCTGGGCTTTCCCGCCCTCTTCCTCTTGGCCGCCCTCCTCTACGCCCTGACCCTCCTCCTGGGGAGGGAGCTCCCGGAGGAGGGCTAAGCAAGGCATATAATGGAGGGGGAGGTGGTGTTGCGTGAAACCTATTCATCGTGTTCTGGTCTCGGCTATCGTTCTCGGCACCCTGGGGCTAGCCCAAAACGGGGATCCTCCGCCCTCCCCCTGGGCCCAGGAAGCCGTGGAAATCCTTCTGGCTAAGGGCGTTTTCATCGGCTACCCGGACGGGACCTATCGCTGGCGTGAACCCATGACCCGCCAGGAAGCGGCCCTGGCCCTCTACCGCCTCCTGGCCGCTTACGGGCTAGACAAGCTCTCTCCCGAAGAGGTGGAGAAAATCCTTAAGGGAGTGGGGGCTTTGCAAAAAGACCTCGAGGCCCAGGCCCAATCCCTGGCCGCCCTCCAAGGGGAGAAAGAGGCCCTGGAGGCCAGGGTGCGGGAGCTGGAGGCCAAGCCCGGGGCGGACCCTAAGGCCCTCGAGGCCCTGCGCCAAAGGGCGGCGGAGCTGGAGGAGCGGGTGAAGGCCCTGGAGGAGGCCCTAAAGGGCCTCGAGGCCGCGCAAAAGGCCCTGGAGGCGAAAAGGCTTGAGGAAAACCTCAAGGGGACGGAAGCCTCTCTGAAGGCCCTGGAGGAGCGCCTGAAGGCCCTGGAGGCCCGCCCCCAGGCCGACCCCAAGGAGGTAGAGGCCCTGAGGCGGGCCCAGGAGGAGCTTAAAGGCCGCCTCGAGGCCCTGGAGAAGGCCCGCTCCGCCCAGGAGGAAGCCCTAAGGCGGCTGGAAGAAGCCCTAAAGGACCTCCCCGAGGCCAGGCGCCTGGCCCAGGAGGCCCAAGGCCGCCTTCAGGCCCTGGAGCCCCGGGTGGGCGGCCTGGAAAGGGGCCTCAAGGCGCTAGAGGACCGCCTGGGCCTCCTGGAGGAGCGCCTGGGGGCCTTGGAGCGCGCCCAGGCCCAGGACCGGACCCGCCTGCAGGCCCTGGAGGAAGAGGTGGCCGCCCTCAAGCGCGCCCTCACCCCAAGCCGCCTTCCCCTCCACCTGGGCCTCGCCCTCTACCGGGGGGACGTGGACGGGAGCCTGTACGGCCGCCTCTTCCTGGGCCACGACGCCCTCCTTGGCCCCTTGGGCCTGAGGCTCGCCTACGAGGCCCCCTTCGCCGAGCCCGCCCGGGGCCTGGCCAGCCTGGACCTCACCTTCCGCGCCTCCTACGGCGACCTGGACGGCTACTTCGGCGTGGGGGGTGGCCTCTACCTGGACCAGACCCCCTTCGGCCAGCTCCTCGTGGGGGTGGGCTTCCGGGTGGTCCCTAACCTCAGCCTCTTCCTGGAGGGGCACCAGCGTTACCTCTTTGACGGCCAGGCCAGCCAGCGCTCCACCTTGGCCTTCGGCCTGGCCTTGAGGTTTTAGAAAGAGCCTTAAGGCAGGGAAAGCGTCAGGGGAAGAAGGCAAGAGAAACCCGCATTGAGGCTTAGGCTCTGCTCGTGAAACCACCTTCCCTGGGGTGTGGGGAAGGCGAGGGTAAGCCTATAGTCCCCCGGAGGCAGCTGAAGAAACTTCACCTCGCCCTGGGCGTTGGTTTTGGCGAAAAAGGCCCCCGGCCCCCCGAGGGTTACGTCCACATCCAAAGCGGGCGCACCCTCCCACAGCACCCGCAGGTAGAGGCAAGCGGGCCGCTGGAAGCTGGAGAACTGGAGGGCCAAAGGGGCGTTGGGGCCAGGACCGGCCTTCAGCGCCTGGTAAACGTGGAAAGGTTGAATAAAAGGATAGCGGGCCTTGATAAGGGCCACCACGCCGCTCACGATGGGGGCCGCCATGGAGGTCCCGCTGAGGAGGGTGTATCCCCCGAAGGGAATGGCCGAGTAGATCCGCACCCCCGGGGCCCACACCCCCACCCAAGACCCCCGGTTGCTGAACCAGGCCGGCCTGCCCTGGCCGTCCGCCGCCCCCACGGCGATCACCCCGGGGAGGCCTGCGGGGTAAAAGCGGGCCACGCTCCCCTGGTTGCCCGCGGCGGCCACCACCACCACCTGGCGCTCCAGGGCGTAGTTGATGGCCTCGTGCAGCAGGTACGAATAGGCGGTGCCCCCGAAGGAGAGGTTGATGACCCTTGCCCCCTGGTCCACGGCCCAGACGATGGCCTGGGCCACCCGGAAGTCCCCAACGTAGGACGGGGAGAAGACCCGCACCGGGCGGAGAAGGGCCCCCGGGGCCACCCCCACGCCCTCCCCCACCACCAGCCCGGCCACGTGGGTCCCGTGCATTTCCCCCTGGCTCTCGTCGGCCTCCGGGGGAAGGGGCAGGCCCGTGGCCGCGTCCAGACCCTCCAGCACCCGCCCCCGGAGGGCCGGGTGGGTGGCGTCCACCCCGGTGTCCAACACCGCCACCTGCACCCCGGCCCCCGTGGAGACCCCCCAGGCCTCCTCCGCCCGCACCGCCTCCAGGTGCCAGGCGTAGGGGCTCACCCCCTGGGGTTGCAGGCCATCTGGGAGGGGCCGGTAGTCCCTCGCCGCCGCCTCCTCCACGTAGCGCAACCCCAAGGGGCGGAGCCGCTCCTTGGCCTCGGCCAAAGGGAGGGCGTCCGGAAGCCGTAGCTGGGCGGCCCGAAGGGCCTCAAGCCGTACCACCTCCCTGGCCCCCAGGGCCCGGGCGGCGGCCTCCACCTGGGCCTCCGTCTCGTAACCGAGGACCAGGAGAGAAGGGGCGGAGGTACCCTTGCCCTCATGGGAAGGCAGCCTCGGGCCGCCGCAGGCGGCCAGCGCCACCAGGAGAAGCCACCCCCACCTCCTCACGGCCCCACCTCAAAGTTCACGCTGGGCCCCGGAACGGCGATCCCCAAAAGGCTCCCCTGCCGGTCGGCGGCCACGCTGTAGGCCCTGGGGTCTTCCGGGTCGTCCACGGCGTACGCCAGGTAGAGCTCAAAGGTGTAAGGCCTCCCCGGAAGAAGGGGAGGAGGCTGGACCTCCGTCCCCGCGGTCCTACCCAAAAAGATACCTCCCCCCGTGAGCTGGTCCCACACCACGGGCTGGAAGGTATAGGAGAGCCCCCCCCCTCCCCCCTCCACGGCCCAGGCGAGCCGAGGGGTGGGGCCCGTGACCTCCCCCTCCCCGGGGGAGGAGATGCGCGCGGAAAGGGGAGGGAGGGGCGTGGTGCAGGCGTAGGCTTGGGCCTCAGGGCCCCACACCCGGTAGCAGACCCGCTCCCCGGGGCGAAGCCCGGGCCCGGCGTCGGTGAAGGCCGTCGTCCCCTGGGGAAGGTAGGCCACCTCCTGAACCCCCTCTTCCGTTTCCCGAAAGACCCTGTAGGGCCCCTCCCCCCCCTCCCAAGAGAGCCGCACCAGGAGGCTATACCCCCCCTGGAACCCCAGGGCCTCCACCCGCCGGGCAAGGGTGTAGGCCACGGCCTTGGCCCTCCGGGGGCCTCCCTGCCCCGCCCCTCCGGGAAGCCATAGGGGCAGGCGAAGCTCCACCCGGTTGTTGTTGGCGTCGTAGCCCACCAGAAAGAGGGTGGTGGGACCGGAAAGCCCCCTGGGGTCCAGGAGGCGGTAGCCGGTGTCCCGGGCCTCTTCCAGGTAGAGGTGCTCCCCCACCCCCACCGACAGGGTCCCGGGCACGTAGCCGAGCCCCACCAAAAGGGCCAGGGGGGGAAGGCCCTCCTGGGGGAAGAGGCGGGCCCGGTAGCGCAAAAGCCCCCCCTCCACCCCCGCCTCGGCCTCCAGCAAAGGGGGCCTCCTGGGCCACCCCGGGCGGAAGGGGGAGAGGGCCACCAGGCCCAGGGGCTGAGGCCCCGGGGCCAGCTCCAGGCCCCGCACCTCGCTCCCCGCCAGGCCCTCCCCCTCTACCCAGGCCCTGTAAGCCCCCGGCGGCACGTGAAGGCGGAAGCCCCCTTCCCCGTCTGTCCGCGCCCCCCAGGCCCCCAAGGGGCCTTCCAGGTACACCCAGGCCCCGGCCACCGGGGGCCCCCCGGGACCCAGGCGCAACGCCCCCCGGACCTCCGCCAGGCGCGGGGGGAGGGCGCAGGCCGAGGCCAGAAGGAGAAGGCCCAAGAGGAGAGAGCGCACGAGGAAAAGTATACCCGGCGGGTTCCCGCCGGGTACCCTAAAGGGGGTGGGGGTTATTTTTAGAGGCTACTTGCGGAGTACCCGCTCCATCCAGCTCCTCAGCTGCCCCCTATCCAGGGTGGTACCCACCAGGGCCTCCAGGCTGAAGTCCACCCCGCTCCTCGGCGGGCGGACCAGGTAGTTGCCCTGAGCGTCCACGTAGACCCCCAGGTAGTCCCCCTCGTCCACCTCCTCGTTCCCGTTCACGTCCTTCCAGGCGGCCACTAGGTAGGTGCCAGGGGAGAGGTTTCGGAGGGTATAGGGAGCGCTTCTACCATCCCGAAGGATACGGATGTAGGTGCTCTTGGTTTCGTCCAGGTTGCCGTCTTGGTCTATGTAGAGCCCGAAGACATAGGTGCCGGCGATGGTGGCGGGCGGGGGCGGCGGAGGAGGAGCGGCCACCACGTTCAGGCTCAGGCTGGCCTCCCGCGTGAGGCTTCCCGCCGCGCCCCGCACCGTGAGGGCGTAGCTCCCCTGGGCCGCCCCCTGGCCCACGCTCAGGGTGAGAACGCTGGTGGCGGTGGCGGGGTTGGGGCTGAAGCCCCCCGTGACCCCGGGAGGGGCCCCTTGGAGGGTCAGGTTCACCGGGGAGGAGAAACCCCCGGAGGCCACCACGCTCACCTGCACCTGGCCCGTCTGCCCCGGGGCGAGGGTTAGGCTCGCGGGGGAGAGCTGGAGCTGGAAGTCGGGGCTCGGGCCCGGACCGGGACCGCCCCCCACCGCCTGCAGGGCCCGCACCGGGTCCACCAGACCCGCCCCGCAGTCGGAGGACCTCAAGGAGACGTTCACCCTAGGATGGGGCCGACCAGTGCAGGCCTGGTCGGAGAGGGGCCTGGCCGTGCCCTTGAGGATGTTCAAGACCTCGGCGTAGCCCAGGCCGGGGTTCTTCGCCTTCATGAGGGCCACGATGCCCGCCACGTGGGGGGCGGCCATGGAGGTGCCCTGGTAGAAGACGTAGGCCGGTCTGCCCCCCTGGTTGTCCCACACGGTGCTGAGGACCCCGTCGGCGTACCCGTCCCCGTTGAGGTCCTGGGTTACGTCGCCTCCCGGGGCCATGACGTCAATCCGGGGGCCGTAGTTGGAGAAGTAAGACCGGTAGTTGCGGAACTCCGTGGCCCCCACGGTGATCACCCCCGTGCAGCTGGGGGGGGTGTACTTGCTGGCGTCGTCCTGCTCGTTTCCCGCCGCCACCACGATCACCGGCTTCTGGGGCTGGGCGTTCACCCGGTTGATGGCCTCCTGATAGGCGGGCACCTGGCTGCAAGGCCCCCCACCCCCCAGGGACATGTTGATGACCTGGGCGGGATTGGCGTTGCGGGGCACCCCGGGAACCTCCACCCCCGCCGCCCAGAGGAGGGCGTCCAGGATATCAGCGTCGGCCCCACCCCCCAACCCCAGGACCCGCACGGGCACCACCTTGGCCCCCCAGCTCACCCCGGCCACCCCCAGGCCGTTGTTGGTGAGGGCGGCGATGGTCCCGGCCACGTGGGAGCCGTGGTAGCCGCTTCCCCTGTCCCCCTCCGAGGCCGCCTCCTCGTCCTCGGGGTCGGGGTCGCGGCCGTCCCCGTCCATGGCCACCTGCGGGTAGGAGATGAAGTCGTAGCCGGGCAGGAAGACCGGCGTGAGGTCGGGGTGGCGCTTGCGGATGAGAGCCCCCGAGTCCACCACGGCCACCACCACGAGCTGGCTCGTCCCATCCTCCAGGTCCCAGGCCGCGGGCAGGTTCAGGTGCTGGGGGTCGTAGTGCCACTGGTACCGGTAGTACTCGTCGTTGGGCGTCTTCAGGGGGTACCGGATGTAGTTGGGCTGGGCGTAGGCCACGCCGGGAAGGGCCGCCACCTGGGCGGCCAGGGCCTCCAGGCTGGCCACCTCGGCCAGGGCCTGGGGGGAAACCCCCGCCTCCACCCGGTAGACCCCCGCCCCGGGAAGGCCCATGGGCCTCTCCAGACGCAAGGAGAAGCCACCCGCCCGTAGGACCGAGGGAAGGGCCCGGGGAGCCGGATCGCCCTTGAGCTTCACGATGAGCTCCCCCGGCACCGCCTGGGGTTCGGGAGGGAGGGAGGGCATGGACCCCACCCCGGCCTCCAGAGGGGGAGGGGCCTGGCCCTGGATGCCCGGCCCCAGGCTCACGGTGCCGGAGATGTTCCCGCCCCCTCGCACGGTGAGGGCCAAGGGGTGGGTGCGGACGAGGCTTCCCGAGGTGGCCTTGAGGGTGAGGTTGTAGCTCCCGGGGGGCGTGGAGGCCTGGGCGGAGAGGGTGAGGTCCGCCTGCACCGGGGCCGTCCCGGCCACGTTCACCGCCTGGGGAGAGAGGCCCACCCCCTGGGGGGCCCCCTCCAGGCTGAGGAGCACCGCCCCCTGGAAACCCCCCCTGGGGGTGACCGTGAGGCGCAAGGGGGCGCTTCCCCCCGCCTGGAGGGTCACCTGGGAGGGCTCCAGGGCCAGGGCGAAGTCCGGGGAGGTGCCCCCACCCCCCCCTGGGGGGGGCGGGGCGCTACCTTCCTGCTGGCACCCGGAGAACGTCCACAGCCCGAGAAGGAAGACCCACCAGGGTATTCTGGTAACCGTAGCCATAAGCGCTCACTAGCTCCATCACCAAGGACAGCCCGCTCTGGCCGGGGGTGATGAGGACGTTGCCCTGGGAATCCGTGTAGATGCCCAGGTAGTCCGGAGGGCTCACCTGCCCATCCCTGTCCATGTCCTTAAACCCCACGAGGACGTACTGCCCCGCCGCCAGGCCAGAAACGCTGAAGGGAGCCTGTCGGCCATCTTGGCCGATCTGAACGCCCTTGCTCCTTTCTTGGTCAAAGGCATCCTGTGAAGGATCGTAGTAGAGGGCGATGACCCAGCTCCCCCGCACCGTGCCCTGGGAGATGGTCTGGCCCAGGTAGAGGGTCCCGGCAAAGCCGCCGCCCCCCGAAGGCGGTGGGGGCGTCCCACCCCCTCCACCTCCAGGGGGCGGGGTGGGCAGGCCGCCGATGGGGGGAGGGGGGCTCCCCCCACCCCCCTGACCCTGGTCGCCACAGGCGGCGAGGAGGGCTGCCAAGGCAAGCAAACCTCCCAACAGCACCCGCACAGCTCCCCCCTAGGGATAGACCCGAAGCCCCGCCCGCAGGTCCAGGCCGAAGCTGGCCCCTCCCGCGAACCAGAGGGTGGGCTCGGCCCGGGCCACGAAGGCCACCTGGCGGTTGACGAAGTACTCTATCCCCGCCACCCCGTTGAGGCCAAAGGCCGTCTGCCCCCCACCAAAGAAGACCCGGAAGCCAAAGCCCGCCAGGGGACTCATCCCGGCCCCGTACTTCCCGAAGTGGAAGAGACCGGAAAGCCCAAGCTCGAAGGCCGCGCCCCCCTGGGCCACGCCGATGCCGAAGCGCCCCCCCACCCCGAAGGGGCCCGCCAGGTCCCGCACCCCGGCGTCCACCACAGCTACCAGGGAGAAAGCCGTCTGCTGCGCAAAAGAAAAGCTCATATCGGCCCTGGTACCGGCCTCCAGATAGGTGCGCTGGGCCAACGCCGGAACGCCCACCCCCAAAGCCAGGGCCAGCAAGAGAAACTTCGCCGTCTTCACCGCGCTCACCTCCTTCTAGCATCCTTACAAACCCTTACAAACCGCCTTTCGCCACAAGCTTCATCCATGTGTCCGAGCACCCAAGAGCCACCCCTTCCTTATCCCGGTCTCACCTCCCTTCCTTCAGTTTCCTCATGGGGCCTTACAAAAATCTTAACTCCCCCCGGCCACGGCCGGAGGGAGCGTCTTGACCCCTAAAAGGCCATGGCGCTTGGGTTCACCTTCAGGAAGCAGCCCCCCGTGAGGGCCCGGGGCTCCGCCAGGACGTAGGTCCCCGCCGTACCGACACCGGGAACCCCGTCCACCTTAACCCCGCCCCGGAAGAGGGTCTTGGTCATCCCGGAGGGCAGGGAGGCCAGGTCGGAGGGGCCGTAAAGGCTCAACGGGCCGTAAGGCGAGCCCTCCTGGGCGTCCGGTAGGAGGCAGAGGGGGGTGAGGGTGCCCGCGCTCAAGGCCCGCGCCGTCTGAGGGGGCGTGTAGAGAATGGCGGTGCCGCCCGGCACCACGGGGCTGTTGTAGCTCCAGAGGGCGTAGGCCTGGGGGTAGCTCTCGGGGGCTCCCTGGAGGCCCACCGTGGCCGAGGCCCCCGCGTTCCACCCCCGGTCGCCGAAGTCCGTGTCCAGGAACTGGTAGAGCACGCGGCCGTCCGGGTAGAGGACCGCCTGGAAGGAGACGGGGCCTTGGCCAAGGCACCCTGCGGAGCCCGTGCCGTAATGCCGCAGGGCCACCCAGCTCACCACGAAGGCGGCGGGCTGGCCCCCGGAGAGGAGGGTGCGGACGTAGATGCCCCCCTGGGGGCAGTCGTTGTAGAGGTCGTCCCAGAATACGGGGGCGAAGCGGTTTCGCCACCCGTAGGGGAGGGAGTAGTTGCTATACGCGCTGGTGCCTTCCGGGCCGTCGGCAATGACCCCGTTGGTGCTCACCGCGATCTCCGTCACCGCCTTGCCGCCCCAGGGGAAGGGGAAGGGAAGGGAGACGGTGGTGTATTCGTCGTCCTCACCGTCCAAATCCGTCAAACGGGTTGCCCCCTGGAGAGGGTCTATCCAGGCGAAGCCCACCGGGCTCCAGGTACCCGCCCCCGGGGAGTACACCGCCTGGAGGGAGGGCCCCCCGTCCCCTTCCCCGGAGGGCTTGGGCGGGTCCACCCCCTGGGCGGGGCCCGCCCCCTGCTGGCTGCAGGCCGCAAGGACGAGCACCATAATCAAAAGCCCAAACCGCGCCTTATAGCTCACCATAGGTACCTCCTCCTAAGAAATCCTCCTGATCCCGTTCCCCAGCACTAGGGGGAGTTCTTATCAGGGCTCCACAGAAACCGGGAGTGGAAAGGATGTGTCTTGGAGTTGCAAACCCCATTATAACTTCCACTCCCGGCAAAGTCAACCCCCTGTAGTCGGTCAACACATTTGAGACTCTGTGGGGACCGCCTCCCCCCGTATTCTAGCCAGGTACTCTAAAGGGGCCAGGCCCCCCAAGGCCCGGTGGGGTCGCCGGCGGTTGTAGTGGTCCAGGTAGGCGTCAAGCTCCCTTTGGAGCTCGGGGATCTGTGAAGGCAACGGTCGTGTGTAGAACTCATCCCTAAAGGTCCGCTGCATCCGCTCCACGTGACCATTGAGCTTGGGGCTCCTCGGAGGAAGAACGAAGAGCTTAACGCCCAAACGTTCACAGGCCTCCTCAAAATCGGACATAAACTCGCTGCCCCCATCCACCTGCACCGCACGGA
>NZ_FNBC01000001.1 GCF_900102145.1 Thermus arciformis
GGACGGGCCGATGCCGCAGACCCGGGAGCACATCTTGCTGGCGCGCCAGGTGGGGGTGCCGTACATCGTGGTGTTCATGAACAAGGTGGACATGGTGGACGACCCCGAGTTACTGGACCTGGTGGAGATGGAGGTGCGGGACCTCCTCAACCAGTACGAGTTCCCTGGGGACGAGGTGCCGGTGATCCGGGGGAGCGCGTTGCTTGCCCTTGAGCAGATGCACAAGAACCCCCAGACGAAGCGAGGGGAGAACGAGTGGGTGGACCGGATTTGGGAGCTTTTGGACGCCATTGACGAGTACATTCCCACGCCGGTGCGGGACGTGGACAAGCCGTTCTTGATGCCGGTGGAGGACGTGTTCACCATTACGGGCCGTGGGACGGTGGCCACGGGGCGGATTGAGCGGGGCAAGGTGAAGGTTGGGGACGAGGTGGAGATCGTGGGCCTTGCTCCGGAGACGCGGAAGACGGTGGTGACGGGTGTGGAGATGCACCGGAAGACCCTGCAGGAGGGGATTGCTGGGGACAACGTGGGGGTGCTCTTGCGGGGTGTGAGCCGGGAGGAGGTGGAGCGGGGGCAGGTGTTGGCGAAGCCTGGGAGCATTACCCCGCACACGAAGTTTGAGGCCTCGGTGTACGTCTTGAAGAAGGAGGAGGGTGGGCGGCACACGGGGTTTTTCACGGGGTACCGGCCGCAGTTTTACTTCCGGACCACGGACGTGACGGGGGTGGTGGAGTTGCCCCAGGGGGTGGAGATGGTGATGCCCGGGGACAACGTGACCTTCACGGTGGAGCTCATCAAGCCGGTGGCCTTGGAGGAGGGGCTCCGCTTCGCCATCCGGGAAGGCGGCCGCACCGTGGGCGCCGGCGTGGTCACCAAGATCCTGGAGTGAGGTGAGGCATGCCCAAGATCCGCATCAAGCTACGGGGCTTTGACCACAAGACCCTGGACGCCTCGGCCCAAAGGATCGTGGAGGCCGCAAGGCGTTCCGGGGCCCAGGTGTCAGGGCCCGTGCCCTTGCCTACGCGGGTGCGGCGGTTCACCGTGATCCGGGGGCCTTTTAAGCATAAGGACTCCCGGGAGCACTTTGAGCTCCGCACCCACCACCGTCTGGTGGACATCCTCAACCCCAACCGCAAGACCATAGAGAGCCTCATGGCCTTGGACCTGCCCACCGGCGTGGAGATTGAGATCAAGACCGTGGGAGGTGGCAAGTGAAGGGCATCCTGGGCGTGAAGGTGGGCATGACCCGGGTCTACAAGGAAGACCGGGCCATCCCCGTGACCGTCATCCTGGCGGGGCCCTGTCCCGTGGTGCAGCGCCGCACCCCGGAGAAGGACGGCTACCTGGCGGTGCAGCTGGGGTTCCTTCCCCAGAAGCCCAAGCGGGTCAACCGGCCCATGAAGGGGCACTTCGCCAAGGCCGGGGTCCAGCCCGTGCGCATCCTCAAGGAGATCCGCGGCTTCAACCCCGAGGCCGACGTGGTGACCGTGGAGATCTTCCAGCCCGGTGAGAGGGTGGACGTGACCGGCACCTCCAAGGGGCGGGGTACCGCGGGGGTCATGAAGCGCTGGAACTTTGCGGGCGGCCCCGACTCCCACGGCGCCCACAAGATTCACCGGCATCCGGGCTCCATCGGCAACCGCAAGACCCCGGGCCGGGTCTACAAGGGCAAGAAGATGGCGGGCCACTACGGGGCCGAGCGGGTAACGGTGCAGAACCTCGAGGTGGTGGACGTCCTTCCCGAGGAGAACCTCCTCCTGGTGAAAGGCGCCGTTCCCGGGCCCAACGGGGGCCTCTTGGTGGTGCGGGAGGCCAAGAAGGTGGCCAAGTGAAGGAGGGTATGGCCGTGTACCAGATTCCTGTGCTTTCCTCTCTCGGCAAGCGGGAGCTTGCCGCCGACCTACCCCAGGAGGTGAACCCCCACCTCCTCTGGGAGGTGGTGCGCTGGCAGCTGGCCAAGCGCCGCCGGGGCACCGCCAGCACCAAGACCCGGGGCGAGGTGGCCTACTCCAGCCGCAAGATCTACCCCCAGAAGCACACCGGCCGGGCCCGCCACGGGGACATCGGGGCCCCCATCTTCGTGGGCGGGGGGACTGTCTTCGGGCCCAAGCCCCGGGACTACAGCTACACCCTGCCCAAGAAGGTGCGGAGGGCGGGCCTGGCCATGGCCGTGGCCGACCGGGCCAAGGAGGGGAAGCTCCTTCTGGTGGAGGACTTCGCCGGGGTCAACGGCAAGACCAAGGAGTTCCTGGCCTGGGCCAAGGCCGCGGGCCTGGACGGCTCCGAAAGCGTCCTTCTGGTGGCGGAAAGCGAGCTGGTCCGCCGCGCCGCCCGCAACCTCCCCTGGGTGGTCACCCTGGCCCCCCAAGGGCTCAACGTCTACGACATCCTGCGCACCGAGCGCCTGGTGATGGACCTGAAGGCCTGGGAAACGTTCCAGGAGCGCCTGGGAGGTAAGGAATGAAGACCGCCTACGACATCATCCTGGCCCCAGTGCTTTCCGAGAAGGCCTACGCCGGCTTCGCTCAGGGCAAGTACACCTTCTGGGTGCACCCCAAGGCCACCAAGTCCGAGATCAAGCGGGCGGTGGAGGAGGCCTTTAAGGTGAAGGTGGTGGGGGTGAACACCCTCCACGTGCGGGGCAAGAAGAAGCGCCTGGGCCGCTACCTGGGCAAGCGCCCCGACCGCAAGAAGGCCATCGTGCAGGTGGCCTCCGGGCAGAGGATTGAGGCCTTGGAGGGCCTCATCTAGACCCCGCCGGGAAAGGGAGCCCGGCCCTGATCCGGCAAGGGAGGAAAGAATGGGCATCAAGAAGTTCAAACCCTACACCCCAAGCCGCCGCTTCATGACGGTGGCCGACTTCTCCGAGATCACCAAGACGGAGCCCGAGAAGTCCCTGGTCGTTCCCCTAAAGAAGACGGGGGGCCGCAACAACCAGGGCCGCATCACCGTGCGCTTCCGCGGGGGCGGCCACAAGCGCTTGTACCGCATCGTTGACTTCAAGCGCTGGGACAAGGCGGGCATCCCCGCCAAGGTGGCGGCCATTGAGTACGACCCCAACCGCTCGGCCCGCATCGCCCTCCTGCACTACGTGGACGGGGAAAAGCGCTACATCCTCGCCCCGGAGGGCCTGCAGGTGGGGCAGCAGGTGGTGGCGGGGCCGGACGCGCCCATCCAAGTGGGCAACGCCCTCCCCTTGCGCTTCATCCCCGTGGGTACCGTGGTGCACGCCGTGGAGCTCGTGCCCAAGCAGGGGGCCAAGCTCGCCCGTTCCGCGGGCACCAGCGCCCAGATCCAGGGCCGCGAGGGGGATTACGTGATCCTGCGCCTGCCCTCGGGGGAGCTTCGCAAAGTGCACGGGGAGTGCTACGCCGCCATCGGCGCCGTGGGCAACGCCGACCACAAGAACATCGTCCTGGGCAAGGCGGGCCGCACCCGCTGGCTCGGGCGCAAGCCCCACGTGCGCGGCGCCGCCATGAACCCGGTGGACCACCCCCACGGCGGTGGCGAGGGGCGGGCGCCCCGGGGACGGCCCCCGGCCTCGCCTTGGGGCTGGCAGACCAAGGGGCTTAAGACCAGGAAGCGGCGCAAGCCCTCCAGCCGCTTCATCCTCGCCCGGCGGAAGAAGTGAGGTGAGCCATGCCGCGTAGCTTGAAAAAGGGCGTTTTCGTAGACGACCACCTCCTGGAGAAGGTCCTGGAGCTCAACGCCAAGGGGGAGAAGCGGCTCATCAAGACCTGGAGCCGCCGCTCCACCATCGTCCCCGAGATGGTGGGCCACACCATCGCGGTCTACAACGGCAAGCAGCACGTGCCCGTCTACATCACCGAGAACATGGTGGGGCACAAGCTGGGCGAGTTCGCGCCCACCCGCACCTACCGGGGGCACGGCAAAGAGGCCAAGGCCACCAAGAAGAAGTAGCCATGGAAGCGAAAGCCATAGCCCGTTACGTGCGCATCGCCCCCAGAAAGGTCCGGTTGGTGGTGGACCTGATCCGGGGGAAGAGCCTCGAGGAGGCCCGCGCCATCCTCCGCTACACCAACAAGCGGGGGGCCTACCACGTGGCCAAGGTGCTGGAGTCCGCCGCCGCCAACGCCGTGAACAACCACGACATGCTGGAGGACCGGCTTTACGTGAAGGCGGCCTACGTGGACGAGGGGCCGGCCCTCAAGCGGGTTCTGCCCAGGGCCCGGGGCCGGGCGGACATCATGAAGAAGAAGACCAGCCACATCACGGTGATCCTGGGGGAGAAGCATGGGAAATAAAATCCACCCCATCGGGTTCCGGCTCGGCATCACCCGGGACTGGGAGTCCCGCTGGTACGCCGGCAAGAAGCAGTACCGCCACCTCCTTTGGGAGGACCAGGAGATTCGCAACTACCTCACCAAGGAGCTTTACCCTGCGGGCCTGGCCCGCGTGGACATTGAGCGGGCGGCGGACAACGTGGCCGTGACCGTCCACGTGGCCAAGCCCGGGGTGGTGATCGGCCGGGGCGGGGAGAAGATCAAGGTCCTGCGGGACGCCCTCGCCAAGATGACCGGCAAGAACGTGGCCTTAAACGTCCAGGAGATCCAAAACCCCAACCTCTCCGCCCCCCTCGTGGCCCAGCGGGTGGCGGAGCAGATTGAGCGCCGCTTCGCCGTGCGCCGGGCCATCAAGCAGGCGGTGCAGCGGGTGATGGAGGCGGGGGCCAAGGGGGCCAAGGTCATCGTCTCCGGCCGCATCGGCGGAGCGGAGCAGGCCCGCACGGAGTGGGCCGCGGAGGGCCGGGTGCCCCTCCAGACCCTGCGTGCTAACATAGATTATGGCTTCGCTTTGGCCCGCACCACCTACGGGGTGCTGGGGGTCAAGGCGTACGTCTTCCTGGGGGAGGTGATCGGCGGCCAGAAGGCCAAGGCCCGCCTCGAGGGGCCCAAGGCCGAGGAGAGGCCCCGCCGCCGCCGCCCCGCCGTGCGGGTAAAGAAGGAGGAGTAGGCCATGCTGATGCCCAGGCGCATGAAGTACCGTAAGCAGCACCGGGGCCGGATGAAGGGGGCCACCAAGGGTGGGGATTACGTGGCCTTCGGGGACTATGGCCTCGTGGCCCTGGAGCCTGCCTGGATCACCGCCCAGCAGATTGAGGCCGCCCGTGTGGCCATGGTGCGCCACTTCCGCCGCGGGGGGAAGATCTTCATCCGCATCTTCCCCGACAAGCCCTACACCAAGAAGCCCCTGGAGGTGCGGATGGGTAAGGGCAAGGGCAACGTGGAGGGGTACGTGGCCGTGGTGAAGCCGGGCCGGGTGATGTTTGAGGTGGCCGGGGTCACGGAGGAGCAGGCCCTCGAGGCCCTGCGCATCGCGGGGCACAAGCTCCCCATCCAGACCAAGATCGTGAGGAGGGACGCCTACGATGAAGCTCAGTGAGGCGAGGAAGCAGCTGGAGGAGGCCCGGAAGCTCTCCCCGGTGGAGCTGGAGAAGCTCGTGCGGGCGAAGAAGCGGGAGCTCATGGAGCTCCGCTTCCAGGCCTCCATCGGCCAGCTTTCCCAGAACCACAAGATCCAGGACCTCAAGCGCCAGATCGCCAGGCTCCTTACGGTCTTGAACGAGAAGAGGAGGCAGAATGCCTAAGAAGGTCCTGACCGGGGTGGTGGTGAGCGACAAGATGCAGAAGACCGTCACGGTCCTGGTGGAGCGCCAGTTCCCCCACCCCCTCTACGGCAAGGTGATCAAGCGCTCCAAGAAGTACCTGGCCCACGACCCCGAGGAGCGCTACAAGGTTGGGGACGTGGTGGAGATCGTGGAGTCCCGCCCCGTCTCCAAGCGCAAGCGCTTCCGGGTGCTCCGCCTGGTGGAGGGGGGGCGCATGGACCTGGTGGAGAAGTACCTGGTGCGCCGCCAGAACTACGGGAGCCTTTCCAAGCGGGGAGGTAAGGCATGATCCAGCCGCAGACCTACCTGGAGGTGGCCGACAACACCGGGGCCCGCAAGATCATGTGCATCCGCGTCCTCAAGGGCTCCAACGCCAAGTACGCCACCGTGGGGGACGTGATCGTGGCCAGCGTCAAGGAGGCCATCCCCCGGGGGGCGGTGAAGGAAGGGGACGTGGTCAAGGCGGTGGTGGTGCGCACCAAGAAGGAGGTGAAGCGCCCCGACGGCTCGGCCATCCGCTTTGACGACAACGCCGCGGTGATCATCAACAACCAGCTGGAGCCTCGAGGCACCCGGGTCTTCGGCCCGGTGGCCCGGGAGCTTCGCGAGAAGGGCTTCATGAAGATCGTCTCCCTGGCGCCGGAGGTGCTCTGATGCGGGCCAAGGTGCACGTGAAGAAGGGGGACACCGTGCTGGTGGCCTCCGGGAAGTACAAGGGCCGGGTGGGCAAGGTGAAGCAGGTCCTACCCAGGCGGCAGGCCGTCATCGTGGAGGGGGTCAACCTCGTCAAGAAGGCGGTCCGGGTGAGCCCCCAGCACCCCCAGGGCGGCTTCATTGAGAAGGAAGCCCCCTTGCACGTCTCCAAGGTCCGCCCCATCTGCCCCGCCTGCGGCAAGCCCACCCGGGTGCGGAAGAAGCTTTTGGAGGACGGCAAGAAGATCCGGGTCTGCGCCAAGTGCGGCGGTTCCCTGGACGTGGAGGAATGAGATGCCCCTGGACGTTGCCCTGAAGAGGAAGTACTACGAGGAGGTCCGCCCCGAGCTCATCCGCCGCTTCGGGTACCAGAACATCTGGGAGGTGCCGAGGCTAGAGAAGGTGGTGGTCAACCAGGGCTTGGGCGAGGCCAAGGAGGACGCCCGCATCCTGGAGAAGGCGGCCCGGGAGCTCGCCCTCATCACCGGGCAGAAGCCCGCCATCACCCGGGCCAAGAAGTCCATCTCCAACTTCAAGCTCCGCAAGGGCATGCCCATCGGTCTTCGGGTCACCCTGCGCGGGGACCGCATGTGGATCTTCTTGGAAAAGCTCCTCAACGTGGCCCTTCCCCGCATCCGCGACTTCCGCGGGGTGAGCCCCACGAGCTTTGACGGCCGGGGCAACTACAACCTGGGCCTGAAGGAGCAGCTCATCTTCCCAGAGATCACCTACGACATGGTGGACGCCCTCCGGGGGATGGACATCGCGGTGGTCACCACCGCCAAGACCGACGAGGAGGCCAAGGCCCTTCTGGAGCTTCTGGGCTTCCCCTTCCGCAAGTGAGGCGAGCATGGCGAGGAAAGCGCTGATCGAGAAGGCCAAGCGGACCCCGAAGTTCAAGGTGCGGGCCTACACCCGTTGTGTGCGGTGCGGGAGGGCCAGGAGCGTCTACCGCTACTTCGGGCTATGCCGGCTCTGCCTGCGGGAGCTCGCCCACAAGGGGCAGCTTCCCGGGGTGAAGAAGGCCAGCTGGTAGGCCGTGGCCGGTCGGGGGGGTTCCCTCGAGACCGCATGGTCCAGGAGTGAGGTAAAAGGAGAGAGGAAATGCTTACGGACCCCATCGCCGACATGCTGACCCGGATCCGCAACGCCACCCGGGTCTACAAGGAGAGCACCGAGGTGCCCGCCTCGCGCTTCAAGGAGGAGATCCTGAAAATCCTGGCGCGGGAAGGGTTCATCAAGGGCTACGAGCGGGTGGAGGTGGACGGCAAGCCCGTGCTTCGCATCCACCTGAAGTACGGTCCCCGTCGCCAGGGGCCTGACCCCAGGCCCGAGCAGGTCATCAAGCACATCCGCCGCATCAGCCGGCCTGGCCGCCGGGTGTACGTAGGGGTTAAGGAGATCCCCCGCGTGCGCCGGGGCCTGGGCATCGCGATCCTCTCCACGCCCAAGGGCGTGCTCACGGACCGTGAGGCGAGGAAGCTCGGCGTGGGCGGCGAGCTCATCTGCGAGGTGTGGTGATGTCTAGGATCGGCAGGCTTCCCATTCCCCTTCCCAAAGGGGTACAGGTGGAGGTGGCCCCGGGGCTTGTGAAGGTGAAAGGCCCCAAGGGCGAGCTCCAGGTCCCCGTTTCCCCGGAGATGCGGGTGGTGGTGGAGGAGGGCCTGGTCCGGGTGGAGCGCCCCTCGGACGAGCGCCGCCACAAGAGCCTCCACGGCCTGACCCGCACCCTGATCGCCAACGCCGTCAAGGGGGTCTCCGAGGGGTACAGCAAGGAGCTCCTCATCAAGGGCATCGGCTACCGCGCCCGGCTCGTGGGGCGGGCGGTGGAGCTCACCGTGGGCTTCAGCCACCCCGTGGTGGTGGAGCCCCCGGAGGGCATCACCTTTGAGGTGCCCGAGCCCACCCGCATCCGGGTTTTGGGCATTGACAAGCAGAAGGTGGGCCAGGTGGCCGCGAACATCCGCGCGGTGAAGAAGCCCAGCGCTTACCACGAGAAGGGCATCTACTACGCGGGCGAGCCCGTCCGCCTCAAGCCCGGCAAGGCCGGGGCCAAGAAGTAGGGGGAAGCATGGCACGGCTAACCGCTTACGAGCGCCGCAAGTTCCGGGTGCGCAACCGCATCAAGCGCACGGGCAGGCTCCGCCTCTCCGTCTTCCGGAGCCTCAAGCACATCTACGCCCAGATCATTGACGACGAGAAGGGGCATACCCTGGTGGCCGAGTCCAGCCTGGCCCTGAAGCTCAAGGGCAACAAGACCGAGGTGGCCCGCCAGGTGGGCCGGGCCTTGGCGGAGAAGGCCTTGGCCTTGGGGATCAAGCAGGTGGCCTTTGACCGCGGCCCCTACAAGTACCACGGCCGGGTGAAGGCCCTGGCCGAGGGGGCCCGGGAGGGGGGCCTCGAGTTCTAAGGAGGGACCATGCCCGAGACCGACTTTGAGGAGAAAATGATCCTGGTGCGGCGCACCGCCAAGACCTACCAGGGCGGACGCCGCTTCCGCTTCGGCGCCTTGGTGGTGGTGGGGGACCGGCAGGGCCGGGTGGGCCTGGGCCTGGGCAAGGCCAAGGAGGTCCCCCTGGCGGTGCAGAAGGCGGGCTACTACGCCCGGCGCAACCTGGTGGAGGTGCCCTTGCAAAACGGCACCATTCCCCACGAGATTGAGGTGGAGTACGGGGCCTCCAAGATCCTCCTGAAGCCCGCGGCCCCCGGCACCGGGGTCATCGCGGGGGCGGTGCCCCGGGCCATCCTGGAGCTTGCCGGGGTCACCGACATCCTCACCAAGGAGCTGGGGAGCCGCAACCCCATCAACATCGCCTACGCCACCATGGAGGCCCTGAGGCAGCTCCAGACCAAGGAGGACGTCCGGCGCCTCAGGAAGGGCGGGGAGGAGTGATGGCCAGGCTCAAGGTGAAGCTGGTGAAAAGCCCCATCGGCTACCCCAAGGACCAGAAGGCGGCCCTCAAGGCCTTGGGGCTGACCAAGCTGCAGAGGGAAAGGATTCTGGAGGACACCCCGGCCATCCGCGGCAACGTCCGCAAGGTGGCCCATCTCCTCCAGGTGGAGGTGCTGGAATGAAGCTTACGGACCTCAAGCCCAACCCCGGGGCCAACAAGCGGCGCAAGCGGGTGGGCCGGGGCCCCGGCTCCGGCCACGGCAAGACGGCCACCCGCGGCCACAAGGGCCAGAAGTCCCGCTCCGGCGGCCTCAAGGACCCCCGCCGCTTTGAGGGCGGGCGCTCTACCACCCTCATGCGCCTGCCCAAGCGGGGCATGCAGGGCCAGGTGCCCGGGGAGATCAAGCGCCCCAAGTACCAGGGGGTGAACCTGAAGGACCTTGCCCGCTTTGAGGGCGAGGTGACCCCGGAGCTTCTGGTGCGGGCGGGCATCCTGAAGAAGGGGCACCGCCTCAAGATCCTGGGCGAGGGGGAGGCCAAGGCCCTCAAGGTGGTGGCCCACGCCTTCTCCAAGAGCGCCCTGGAGAAGCTGAAGGCCGCGGGCGGCGAGGCCGTTCTCCTGGAGGCTTAGCATGCTCAAGGCCTTCCGGAGCGCCCTCCAGATCCCCGAGCTTCGCCAGCGCGTCCTCTTCACCCTCTTGGTGCTCGCGGCCTACCGCCTCGGGGCCTTTATCCCCACCCCGGGGGTGGACCTGGACAAGATCCAGGAGTTTCTGCGCACCACCCAGGGAGGGGTGTTCGGCATCATCAACCTCTTCTCCGGGGGGAACTTTGAGCGCTTTTCCATCTTCGCCCTGGGGATCATGCCTTACATCACCGCGGCCATCATCATGCAGCTTCTGATCACGGTGGTGCCCGCGCTGGAGAAGCTCTCCAAGGAGGGGGAGGAGGGCCGCCGCATCATCAACCAGTACACCCGCATCGGCGGCATCGCTCTGGGGGCCTTCCAGGGCTTCTTCCTGGCCACGGCTTTTCTGGGGGCTGAAGGGGGGCGTTTCCTCCTTCCCGGCTGGTCCCCGGGGCCCTTCTTCTGGCTGGTGGTGGTGGTCACCCAGGTGGCGGGCATCGCCCTCCTCCTCTGGATGGCGGAGCGCATCACCGAGTACGGGATCGGCAACGGCACCAGCATGATCATCTTCGCGGGGATCGTGGTGGACTGGCTCCCCCAGCTCCTGCGCACCATCGGCCTCATCCGCACCGGGGAGGTCAACCTGGTGGCCTTCCTCTTCTTCCTGGCCTTCATCGTCCTGGCCTTCGCGGGCATGGCCGCGGTACAGCAGGCGGAGCGCCGCATCCCCGTGCAGTACGCCCGCAAGGTGGTGGGGCGCAGGGTCTACGGGGGGCAGGCCACCTACATCCCCATCAAGCTGAACGCCGCCGGGGTGATCCCCATCGTCTTCGCCGCCGCCATCCTGCAGATCCCCATCTTCCTCACGGCCCCCTTCCAGGACAACCCCGTGCTCCAGGCCATCGCCAACTTCTTCAACCCCACCCACCTTTCCGGCCTCCTCATAGAGGTGGTCCTCATCGTCCTCTTCACCTACGTCTACACCGCGGTGCAGTTTGACCCCAAGCGCATCGCCGAGTCCTTGCGGGAGTACGGGGGCTTTATCCCGGGGATCCGCCCGGGGGAGCCCACGGTGAAGTTCCTGGAGCACATCGTCTCCCGCCTCACCCTCTGGGGGGCCCTCTTCCTGGGCCTGGTGGCGGCCCTTCCCCAGATCATCCAGAACCTCACCGGGGTGAAGAGCATCGCCTTCTCGGGGATCGGCCTCCTCATCGTGGTGGGGGTGGCCCTGGACACCCTAAGGCAGGTGGAGAGCCAGCTCATGCTGAGGAACTACGAAGGGTTCCTCTCCAAGGGCCGCATCCGCGGCCGCACGCGCTAAGGAGGCGGGATGGGGGAAGCGGTGATCTTCTTGGGGCCGCCGGGGGCGGGGAAGGGCACCCAGGCGGCGAGGCTCGCGGAGGAACTTTCCTTCAAGAAGCTTTCCACCGGGGACATCCTCCGGGACCACGTGGCCCGGGGGACCCCCTTGGGCCAGCAGGTGAAGCCCATCATGGACCGGGGGGACCTGGTGCCGGACGAGCTCATCCTGGCCCTCATCCGGGAGGAGCTGGCCGACCGGGTCATCCTGGACGGGTTTCCCCGCACCCTGCCCCAGGCGGAGGCCCTGGACCGCCTCCTGGCGGAGACCGGCACAAGGCTTCTTGGCGTGGTCCTGGTGGAGGTGCCGGAGGAGGAGCTGGTGCGGCGCCTCCTCCGGCGGGCGGAGCTGGAGGGCCGCTCCGACGACAACGAGGAGACCATAAGGCGCCGCCTCGAGGTCTACCGGGAGAAGACCGAGCCCTTGGTCCACTACTATGAGAAGAAGGGGGTCTTGCGGCGGGTGGACGGCCTCGGCACCCCCGAGGAGGTCTACGCCCGCATCCGGGCGGCCCTGGGGATCTGATGGCCATCAAGCTGAAAAGCCCCTGGGAGATTGAGCGCATGCGGGAGGCGGGGGCCCTCCTCACCGAGGTGGTGGAGGAGGTGGGCCGCCACGTGGCCCCGGGCGTCACCACCAAGGAGCTGGACCGGATCGCCTACGAGGCCATAAGGAAGCGCAAGGCCAAGCCCGCCTTCCTCGGGCTCTACGGTTTTCCCGCCACCTTGTGCACCTCGGTGAACGAGGTGGTGGTCCACGGCATCCCCTCGGAGGAGCCCCTGAAGGAGGGGGACATCCTCTCCGTGGACGTGGGCCTCATCTACGGGGGCTTCGCCGCGGACATGGCCCGCACTTTCCCCGTGGGCCGGGTCTCGCCGGAGGCGGAGAGGCTCATCCGGGATACGGAGGCCGCCTTCTGGGAGGGGATGAAGTACCTCCGCCCGGGCTTCCGCATCGGGGACGTGGCCCACGCGGTGCAGACCTTCCTGGAAAGCCGGGGCTACGGGGTGGTGCGGGAGTTCGTGGGCCACGGGGTGGGCCGGGAGATCCACGAGGACCCCCAGCTTCCCAACTTCGGTAAGCCCGGAACCGGCCCCAAGATCCGGCCCGGGATGACCCTGGCCCTCGAGCCCATGGTCACCTTGAGGCCAGCCCCTGTGGTAATATTGGAAGATGGCTGGACGGCGAGCGCCGGGCAGGGCAACCTCGCCGCCCACTACGAGAACACCGTCTTGGTGACGGAGGAAGGCCCGGAGCTTCTCACCGGGGTTCCCTTGGTGCGGGCGCGGTAGGAGGGGTATGGCGAAGGAGAAGGACACCATTCGGGCGGAAGGCGTGGTCACCGAGGCTTTGCCCAACGCCACCTTTCGGGTGAAGCTGGACTCGGGGCCGGAGGTTTTGGCCTACATCTCGGGCAAGATGCGGGTGCACTACATCCGCATCCTGCCCGGGGACCGGGTGGTGGTGGAGATCACCCCCTACGACCCCACGCGGGGAAGGATCGTCTACCGCAAGTAGGAGGCGCGATGAAGGTACGGGCGTCGGTCAAAAGGATGTGCGAGAAGTGCAAGGTGGTGCGCCGGCACGGCCGGGTTTACGTGATCTGCGAGAACCCCAAGCACAAGCAGCGCCAGGGCTAAGGAGGGAACGTGGCGAGGATCGCAGGCGTAGAGATTCCCAGGAACAAGCGGGTGGACGTGGCCCTCACCTACATCTACGGCATCGGGCCTGCCCGGGCCAAGGAGGCCCTGGAGAAGACGGGGATCAACCCCGCCACCCGGGTGAAGGACCTCACGGAGGCCGAGGTGGTGCGCCTCCGCGAGTACGTGGAGAACACCTGGAAGCTGGAGGGGGAGCTTAGGGCGGAGGTGGCGGCCAACATCAAGCGCCTCATGGACATCGGCTGCTACCGCGGCCTCCGGCACCGCCGGGGCCTGCCGGTGCGGGGCCAGCGCACCCGCACCAACGCCCGTACCCGCAAGGGTCCCCGCAAGACCGTGGCGGGCAAGAAGAAGGCCCCGAGGAAGTAAGCCTTTAGGGCCAGCGGATACTCCGAGAGGGAGAGTATGGCCAAAAAAGCGACGAAGAAAAAGGTCAAGCGGCAGGTGGCGAACGGGAAGGCCTACATCCACGCCTCCTACAACAACACCATCGTCACCATCACCGACCCCGAGGGCAACCCCATCACCTGGTCCTCGGGCGGGGTCATCGGCTACAAGGGGAGCCGCAAAGGCACCCCCTACGCGGCCCAGCTTGCGGCCATGGACGCCGCCAAGAAGGCCATGGCCTACGGCATGCAAAGCGTGGACGTGGTGGTCCGGGGCACCGGGGCGGGCCGGGAGCAGGCCATAAGGGCCCTCCAGGCCTCCGGCCTCCAGGTGAAGTCCATCGTGGACGACACCCCCGTGCCCCACAACGGCTGCCGGCCCAAGAAGAAGTTCCGCAAGGCCTCGTAAGGAGTAGAAGATGGGTCGTTACATCGGACCAGTTTGCCGCCTTTGCCGTCGGGAAGGGGTCAAGCTTTACCTGAAGGGGGAGAGGTGCTACAGCCCCAAGTGCGCCATGGAGCGCCGCCCCTACCCCCCGGGCCAGCACGGGCAGCGCCGCACCCGGCGCCCCTCCGACTACGCCGTTCGCCTTCGCGAGAAGCAGAAGCTCCGCCGCATCTACGGGATCTCCGAGACCCAGTTCCGCAACCTCTTTGAGGAGGCGAGCCGCAAGAAGGGGGTCACGGGCGCGGTCTTCCTGGGCCTTTTGGAGTCCCGCCTGGACAACGTGGTCTACCGCCTCGGCTTCGCCCAAAGCCGCCGCCAGGCCCGGCAGATGGTGCGCCACGGCCACATCACGGTGAACGGCCGCAGGGTGGACCTGCCCGCCTACCGGGTGAAGCCCGGGGACGAGATCGCCATCGCCGAGGGGAGCAAGAACCTGGCCTTCATCCGGGAGAACATCGAGGCCATGAAGGGGCGCAAGGTGGGCCCCTGGCTCTCCCTGGACGTGGAGGGGATGAAGGGCAAGTTCCTGCGCCTCCCCGACCGGGAGGAGCTGGCCCTTCCCGTGAACGAGCAGCTGGTGATTGAGTTCTACTCCAGGTAGTCCCTGGCCGGCAAGGAGGCCTATGCTAGAGAGCAAGCTCAAAGCCCCGGTGTTCACGGTGCGCACCCAGGGGCGGGAGTACGGGGAGTTCGTCCTGGAGCCCCTGGAGCGGGGCTTCGGGGTCACCCTGGGAAACCCCCTGCGGCGCATCCTCCTTTCCTCCATCCCGGGGACCGCGGTCACCAGCGTCTACATTGAGGACGTCCTCCACGAGTTCTCCACCATCCCCGGGGTGAAGGAGGACGTGGTGGAGATCGTCTTGAACCTCAAGGAGCTGGTGGTGCGCTTCCTGGACCCCAGGATGCAGACCGCTACCCTGGTCCTCAGGGCCGAGGGCCCCAAGGCGGTGAAGGCCGCGGACTTCACCCCTTCCGCCGAGGTGGAGATCCTGAACCCGGACCTCCACATCGCCACCCTGGAGGAGGGGGGGAGGCTTTACATGGAGGTGCGGGTGGACCGGGGGGTGGGGTATGTGCCCGCGGAGCGCCACGGCATCAAGGACCGCATCAACGCCATCCCCGTGGACGCCCTCTTCTCCCCGGTGCGCCGGGTGGCCTTCCAGGTGGAGGACACCCGCCTGGGCCAGCGCACGGACCTGGACAAGCTCACCCTCAGGATCTGGACGGACGGCTCCATCACCCCCCTCGAGGCCCTGAACCAGGCCGTGGCCATCCTCCAGGAGCACCTCTCCTACTTCGCAAGCCCCCAGATGGCCCCCGCCCTTCCCACCGCCGAGCCCCCGCAGGAGCGGGAGGAGAAGGAGGAGCTGGACCTCCCCTTGGAGGAGCTCGGCCTCTCCACCCGGGTCCTCCACAGCCTCAAGGAGGAAGGGATTGAGTCCGTGCGGGCCCTTCTGGCCCTCAACCTCAAGGACCTGAGGAACATCCCCGGCATCGGGGAAAGGAGCCTCGAGGAGATCCGCGAGGCCTTGGCCAAGCGGGGCTTTACCCTAAAGGAGTGAGACCATGCGCCACCTCAAGTCTGGAAGGAAGCTGAACCGCCACTCTTCCCACCGCCTGGCTCTTTTCCGCAACCAGGCCAAAAGCCTCCTCCTGCACGGCCGCATCACCACCACCGTGCCCAAGGCCAAGGAGCTTACGGGCTTCGTGGACCACCTGATCCACTTGGCCAAGCGGGGGGACCTCCACGCCCGCAGGCTGGTCCTTAGGGACCTTCAGGACGTGAAGCTCGTGCGCAAGCTCTTTGACGAGATCGCCCCCAAGTACCAAAGCCGCCCCGGGGGGTACACCCGGGTCCTCAAGCTGGCGGAGCGCCGCCGCGGGGACGGGGCGCCCTTGGCCCTGGTGGAGCTGGTGGAGTAAGGCTACCCCATGCTGGCTTGCGCCAGCATGGGGGCCCCCAAAGGGCCCCCTCCAGCCTTGGTTCGGGCGCCCTGGGGTGCGGAATCAACCTAGAGACTTAAGTACCCCGCTCTGGCACAAGCCAGAGCGGGGGCCCCGAAAGAGCCTTCGCAAAGCCCTACCTCCGGCGTCCCATGTGGCGAAATCAAGGTGCGGGCACTTAGCCTTCGGGGCCCTCCCTTCGCCCGAGGAGGCGGAGGAGCTGGTCCTCAAGCTCCCCGATATAGGCCGCCAGGGTGTTCCCGTGCTTCTCCAAAAGCTCTTCCACCCTGGCCTCTAGGGCCCGGATCTCCTCCCGTTCCGCCTCGGCGAGGCGGGCGAACTCGGCCTCGAGGTAGCGCCTGAGCTCGGTGTAGCGGCTTTGCTCCGCGTCCTCGGCCAGCTTCTTGTAGTGGAGGAGCTCCCGGGCGTAGCGCTTGACCTCCAGGAGGGCGGCGGTCTCCAGGCCGATGGTGAAGACGAGGTAGAGGAGGGTGAGCACCCCCAGGGCCACCACCAGCACGAGCCCCAAGGGGGCCTCCACCCGGGTGAGCCCCAGGGAAAGGGAGGTGGGTTTGGTGATCTCCCCCCAGTTGAGCCAGGCGAAGAGGGCGAGGAGGAGGAGCACCAGGAGGGCGAAGAGGTTGCGTGCGCTCATGCCTTGACCTCCATAAGGGCACCGGGGGGATTATACACTGCCCCCATGGGCTACCTTTACCTCCTCCTTGCCGCCTCCCTTTGGGGCCTTCTGGGCCCGGTGAGCCGCCTGGCCTTCCAGGAGGGCCTTCCTCCCCTTCAGGTGGCCTTCTTCCGGGCGGGGATCGCCTGGACCTTTTTCGCCCTCCACGCCCTGGCCCTGCGCCAGGTGCGGGTGGCCCCCCGGGACCTTCCTGTCCTCCTCCTCTTCGGCCTGGTGGGGGTGTCCCTCTTCTACGGGGCCTACCAGCTCGCGGTGGGGTTTGGGGGGGCGGCCTTGGCCTCGGTCCTCCTCTACACCGCCCCGGCCTGGGTGGCCCTGCTCTCCCGCCTGGTCTTGCGGGAGCCATTAGACGCCCTGGGGCTTTTCTCCGTGGCCCTCACCCTCCTCGGGGTGGCCCTCATGGGCCTGGGCGGGGGAAGCGAGGTGAAGGCCCTCTGGCCCGCCCTCTTCTTCGGCCTGCTTTCGGGGTTCACCTACGCCCTCTACTACATCTTCGGCAAGCTCTACCTGCCCCGCTACGCCACCCCTACCCTCTTCCTCTACGCTCTGCCCGTGGGGGCTTTAGGGCTTCTGCCTTTTGTGGACTTCGCCCCTTTGAGCCCTAAGGCCCTCTACGCCCTCCTCTTTTTGGGGACCTTTTCCACCTATGGGGCCTATCTGGCCTACTACGCTGGGCTCAGGCGGCTTCCCGCCACCCGGGCGAGCGTCCTCGCCACCCTCGAGCCCGTGGTGGCCAACCTCTTCGCCTTCCTCTTCTTCCGCGAGGTGCTTTCCCCTTTGGGCTACCTGGGGGCGGGTTTGGTCCTCCTGGCGGTCCTCCTCAGCGTGCGGCGCTAACGCCACCCCAGGGCATCCCGCGAGGCGGCGGTGGGCGCTTAGGGCAGGAAGGCCTTGAGGTAGGGCTCCCAGTCCGGGGGAATCCCCTTGAGGTCGGAGAGGAAGAGGGGAAGGCGGGGGCTTTTCGGGGGCCTCAGGAGGCGCATCCCCGCCTCCTCAGGGGTGCGGTCCCCCTTCTTGAGGTTGCAGGCCCGGCAGGCGGTCACCAGGTTCTCCCAGGTGTGTTTGCCCCCGCGGCTTTTGGGGAGGACGTGGTCCACGGTGAGCTCCCCTCCCTGGCGGCCGCAGTACTGGCAGGTGTACCGGTCCCGCCGGAGGACGTTCCTGCGGTTTAAGGGGATGCGGCTCGGTCCCCGCCGCACCAGGCGCTTGAGGCGGATGACGCTGGGGACGGGGATCTTGGTGGAGGGGGTGTGGAGGTAGCGGCCGCTTTCCGAGAGCATCTCCGCGCTTCCCGAAAGCACCAAAAGCACGCTCCGCTTGATGCTGGCGAGGCCCAGCACCTCGTACCCCGCGTTGAGCACCAGGACGCGGGGGGCGTCCAGGTTCAGGGGCTTTTCCTCGGCTGGCCCCACGCTTTCTAGGATAGCGCCGTGGTATGCTGAGGGCAACGACGGGTTGGGAGGCCCTTATGACGAAACCCTTGGTTGTGCTCCTTCCCCTCTTGGGCCTGGCCCTGGCGGCTTCCCTGGAGGAGGCGGAGGCCCTTTTGCGCGCGGGGAACTACGCCCAGGCGGCCTTGGCCTATGAAGAGGTGCTGGCCCAGGACTACCGCCGCCTCGAGGCCCACCTGGGCCTGGGCGTGGCCCTCTTCCGGGCGGGCCGCCTGGAGGAGGCCCGCTTCGCCTTTGACCAGATGCTCCGGGTCTTCCCCGACCGCTACGAGGGCCACTTCAACCTGGGCCAGGTCTACCTGCGCTTGGGAAAGCCCGAGGAGGCGGCGGAGGCCTTCCAGAAGGCGGTCTCCTTGAAGCCCACCGAGGAGGCCTACCTGGCCCTGGCCGCCGCCCTCGGCCAGGCGGGCAAGGCCAAGGAGGCGGCGGAGGCCTTGAAGAAGGGGTTTTCCCCCGAGCGGAGCCTGGCTTTCCGCCTGGCCCTGGCCCAGGCCCTCTACGCCGCGGGAAGCCGGGCGGAGGCCGCGCCCGTCCTCTACGGGGTGGTCAACCAAGACCCCAAGGCGGCGGAGGCCTGGGAGCTTCTCGCCCGCATCCTGGCGGAGGAGGGGCTGAAGGGCAGGGCCCTACGGGAGCTGGACCGGGGCCTGGCCCAGGTGGAGGGGAAGGCGCGGGCCAGGCTCCTCCTCCGCAAGGCCCTCCTCTCCGAGGCCCCCGAGCCCCTCTTGAAGGAGGCCTACGCCCTTGACCCCGGCCTTTGGGAGGCCGCCTTCCACCTGGGGCAGATCCGGCTTCGGGCCGGGGACGCCAAGGGGGCCTTGGCCCCCCTCCTCGCCGCCTACCGCGCAAGCCCCGAGCCCGAGGTGGCCCAGGCCCTGGCGGCGGCCTACCTGCGCCTGGGCGACCCCCAAAGCGCCTACCGCTACGCCGGGGAGGCGGGGCCTCCTGGGACCTTCCTGAAGGCCCAGGCGGCCTACCTCCTGGGCAAGAAGGAGGAGGCCTTGAGGCTTCTGGAAGGGCTATCCACCCCCGAGGTCCAGGCCCTTAAGGGCGCCCTCCTCCTGGAGCTCGGGAGGGCCGAGGAGGCGGTGGGGGTGCTCCGTCCCCTCTACGAGGCCGGGCGGGACCCCCAGGTGGGGGTGAACCTGGCCGCCGCCCTGGTGGCCCTGGGGCGCTTCGGCGAGGCGGAGGTGGTGCTTCGCGAGGTGCTCCAGCGCCTCCCCAAGGAGGCCGCCGCCTGGTACAACCTGGGCCTGGCCCTGAAGGGCTTGAACCGGGAGGGAGAAGCGGAGCGCGCCCTGCGGCAGGCCGCGGCCTTGGGCTCCAAGGAGGCCCGGGCCCTTCTCGGGAGGTAGGATGGGCTGGCTTAAGGAAAACTGGCTGGACGCTCTGATCTTTCTCCTCATCGCCTTGGTGGCGGCGGGGATTGTCCTCTACCTCACGGGGGTCAACCCCTTCGCCCGCCCCCAGGCCCAGCCCGCTCCGGCCCCGGTCCAGACCGCCCCGGCGGAAAGCCCGCCTTCCCCTAAGGCCCCGGAGCCCGTGGTCACGGTGATCCCCCTGCCCCAGGCGCCCGAGGAGGCGCCCCCGGCCAGGCCTGAACCCGCCCCCGAGGCCAAACCCCCTGCCCCGGCCCCGGCCAAGCCCTTGCCCGAGGGGAGCTTTCGGGTGGTGGTGGGGGCCTTCGCCAACCCGGAAAACGCCGCCCGGCTCAGCCGGGAGCTCGCCGCCAAGGGGTACCCCGTGCGCCTCGAGGCCTCGGGGAGCCTTACCCGGGTGGTGGTGGGCCCTTACCGCAGCGAGGAGGAGGCGAGACGGGTGGCCCAGGCCCTTTCCGGCTACGGGGCCCAGGTTTACCGCGGCCAGGCCCCGGCCTCCCCTCCCCAGGAGGGCCTCTACCTGCAGGTGGGTGCCTTCCAGAAGGAGGAAAACGCCCTGGCCCTGGCGAATAAGCTCAAGGAGATGGGGCTTCCCGTGGTCCTGGTCAAGGACGGGGTCTACCGGGTTCGGGTGGGGCCGGTGGCCCCGGAGGAAAAGGAGGCCCTCAGGGCCCGGATAGAGGCCTTGGGCCTCCAGGCCTTGGAGGTGCGATGAAGGTCCCTAGCGCCGCCATAAGCCGCCTGGTGACCTACCTCCGCATCCTGGAGGAGCTGGAGGCCAAGGGCATCCACCGCACGAGCTCCGAGCAGCTGGCGGAGGAGGCCCAGGTGACCGCCTTCCAGGTGCGGAAGGACCTCTCCTACTTCGGCTCCTACGGCACCCGGGGGGTGGGGTACACCGTCCCCGTCCTCAAGCGGGAGCTCCGCCACATCCTGGGCCTAAACCGTAAGTGGGGGCTTTGCATCGTGGGCATGGGCCGCCTGGGGAGCGCCCTCGCCGACTACCCGGGGTTTGGGGAGAGCTTTGAGCTCAGGGGCTTCTTTGACGTGGACCCGGAGAAGGTGGGCCGCCCGGTGCGGGGCGGGGTGATTGAGCCCGTGGACCTCCTGCCCCAACGGGTGCCGGGGCGCATTGAAATCGCCCTCCTCACCGTGCCGCGGGAGGCGGCCCAGGAGGCGGCGGACCTTCTGGTGGCGGCGGGGATCAAGGGGATCCTGAACTTCGCCCCGGTGGTCCTCGAGGTGCCCAAGGAGGTGGCGGTGGAGAACGTGGACTTCTTGGCGGGGCTCACGCGGCTTTCTTTTGCTATACTCAATCCCAAGTGGAGAGAGGAGATGATGGGGTGATTATGAAAGGCTACCAGCTCCTCATGGGTTTGGTGTTGGCTTTGGCATTTTCGGCTTGTTCGGACGTGTTTTTCCAGCAACCCTACCGGGTGCTTTTGGACCCACCCCAGCTTGGCTACGAGGTGGACGACCAAGGAAAGATCACCGTGGTCGGTAACAACGCCTATGTCCAGGTGGCTCCTGGCGCCCCGGGGGGGTATTTGGAGCGGTACGAGTACGTGGTGGTGGACGATTCCGGGAACGAGGTCTTCGCCGGGGCTTCCTTGGGAAGCGGGTTCGTTGGCGTGGAGATTCCGGAGGGTAAGGAGGTTTCCCAGGACGGCCAGGTTCAGTACCTTTCTAAAAAGTCTGAGCCCTTCCGCTTTAGCCTGGACGGCAGGGTTGCTGTGGAACATCTGAATCAAGGGGCACCCCTGAACTGGCGCGCCCAGGTAACCTGGTTTGTGCGCACCCTCAACGGCGGCGAGGTTTCCTGGACCCAGGAATACCAAATCAAAAACCCCCTGCAGCCCTGAAGAGGTAGAGGAGGTATAGATGAAGCAGCCTTGGACATCCATCTTGGCAGGGGTGGCGCTCCTCCTTGGGGGATGCAACCTTGGGGGAAGCTCCACAGGCCAAGGAACAGTGAGCCTTTCCGTGGGCATCAGCAAGCCCACAGCGGGCGCTTATACCAACCAGCGCGAAGTTGAAGTGCGTATCGCCGCCACGGGCGGGCGGGTGGAAAGCGCCAAGCTAAGGTATGATGGCCCTTCCTCGGGCGAGATTCCTTTGGCCCCGAGTGGGGGCGTGTGGCGGGGGACCCTTCCGGAATCCCTAAGCTCGGGGACCTACACCTTAAAGGCCGAAGCCCAGGCCGGCTCTTCTGTAAAGGAAAGCGATCCGGTTTCTTTCGTTTTTGACAAAGACAAACCGCAAATCACCGTCTTGGCTCCAACCTCTCCGGTAACGCTCAGTAGCACTTCTTTGGAAGTGAGGGTACGGGCTCAGGACACCCACTCGGGGATCAAGTCCGTTAAGCTTTTCGCAGACGCCACTCTCCTGGAGGAGAAACTCGGAGCTTCGGGAGGGGAGTACATCTTTACGGTGAAGAGGGACGTTCTTCCCGAGGGCCTTGTGGCTTTGCGCGTCGTTGCGGAGGACTTGGCCGGTAATGTTCAAGAAACCCTGGTTTCCGTCACAGTGGACCGTGCCTCGCCCACGGTGGTGTGGAGGCGTCCGGCGGACGGGGCGACGGTGTCTGGGCTGGTGACCTTGGAGGTGGAGGCCACGGACAACGTGGGCGTGGCCAAGGTGGAGTTCTTCGCGGGGTCCACGAAGCTTGGGGAGGCCACCTCGGCGCCCTACACCTTCAGCTGGAACACCGCGGGCTACCCGGACGGTCCGGTGACGCTCAAGGCCCGTGCGGTGGACGTTGCGGGGAACGCCACGGAGGCCACCCTCACGGTGACGGTGGCGAACGCGCCGAAGGTTTTCTGGTTGAACCCCACACCTAATCAGAAGGTGGCGGGTTCGGTTGCCCTCCGGGTAGAAGTTCAGGCTCTCCGACCGATAAACAGGGTAGAGTTCTACTTCGGTCCCGACGAGAACTCCATAAGTAAGGTCCCCGGAACGCCAACGCAGTCTGGCAACACCTACACATTGAATTGGGACGTTCTTCAGGTGCAACCCGGAAGCTACCTGCTCAAAGTGGTAGTGGTGGACGTGCAGGGTTCGCAAGCTCAGGCCACGATCCCGGTGGAGGTTGGCTCTGCCTTTGTGATCACCACGCCTGCTGAGGGGGATAAGGTGGGGCCTGGAGCCGATCGGTCCATTGTGACAATCACAGTGGGGATTAACGGTACGCTTCCGCCAGGGGTTAGCGTGACGCGGGTGGCAATTTACATCAACGGCCAGTACCAAGGGGACGCGACTTCGAATACGGCGGGGGATGGGTCTCAAATCTATATCTACACCTGGAACACCACCCAATCCTCCCCGGGTCACGACCCCACTTTGTCGGGAGACCGGGTAATCACGGCCAGGGTCTACTACACCGGTGGAGACACTTGGACGAACGGCGTCCGGGTGAACTATCAGCCCTAGCGCAAGGTAGAGTGGGCTGGCCCCGGGTTTTCCCGGGGCCTTTGCTTATACTGGGGGACGTGACCGCCCTTCCCCCCCTCGAGGCCCCCCTCCGCCGCTTTGAAGAGGCTCTTTCCGAGCTCGTCCAGTCCGATGTCCTCTTCATCCGCCTCATCCACCAGGACCTGGTGACGGCGGGGGGCAAGCGCATCCGGCCCCGGCTCGTCTTCCTGGCCTCGAGGGCCTTAGGGGGGGCGCCCTTTGAGCTGGAGCTCGCCCTGGCGGTGGAGCTCCTCCACTCCGCCACCCTCCTTCACGACGACCTCATTGACGACGCCGAGACCCGCAGGGGCAAGGAGGCGGCCTTCCGCAGGTACGGGAACGCCGTCTCCGTGCTTTCCGGGGACTTCCTCCTTTCCCGGCTCCTCCACGTCATCGCCAAGACGGGGCGCATAGAGCTGGTGGAGCGCTTCGCCCAGGTGGCCAAGACCCTCGCCGAGGGCGAGGTCCTCCAGTTCCAGGTGGCGGCCCTCGAGGACTACTCCCTGGAGAACTACGAGCGCATCATCACCGCCAAGACCGCGGTGCTCATGGAGCTCGCCGCGGAGGGGCCGGCCCTTCTTAAGGGCGAGCCCGAGGAGGTGCGCCAGGCCCTTTCCCGCTTCGGCCTCCTCTACGGCCAGGCCTTCCAGATGCGGGACGACTACCTGGACCTCATGGGAAGCCCCGAGGCCCTGGGCAAGCCCGTGGGCGGGGACGTGCGGGAGGGCAAGGCCACCCTCATCACCCTCCTCCTCATGGAGCGCTTTCCCGAGGTGCGGGAGATCCTCCGCCGCAAGGGGCGGGAGCCCGGGGACCTGGAGCGCCTCCGCGCCCTGGCCCAGGAAAGCGGGGTGGCGGCCGAGGTGGAGGGGCGCATCCGGGAACGGGCCCTCTTGGCGGCGAAGGCCCTGGGGCCCCTTCCTCCTTCCCCTTACAAGGAGGCCCTGGAGGCCTTGGCCCTGGCGGAGGCCAGGCGCCTCGCCTAGGGGCTTTTGGCCTTCGGCGAGCGGGGTATAATCCCCCTCGGTGATGCTATGAGCCTGTCCGCCTACCGGCCCCCGGAGGACCCCGGCCTCTGGGAGGCCTTTTTGGAGCGGCTGGAGCGAACGCTGAAGGTGGCCCAGGTCCACCCCACCACGCTGGAGTACCTGGCCCACCCCAAGCGCCTGGTGACCGTCTCCTTGCCCGTGGTGATGGACGACGGCAAGGTGCGGGTCTTCCAAGGCTTTCGGGTGGTGCACGACATCGCCCGGGGGCCCGCCAAGGGTGGGGTGCGCCTCCACCCCTCCGTCACCCTGGGGCAGACGGCGGGCCTCGCGGCCTGGATGACCCTGAAGGCCGCGGTCTACGACCTCCCCTTCGGCGGGGCGGCGGGGGGGATCGCTGCCGACCCCAAGGCCCTTTCCCCCCGGGAGCTTGAGCGCCTGGTGCGGCGCTACACCGCCGAGCTGGTGAACCTCATCGGCCCGGACATGGACATCCTGGGCCCCGACCTGGGCACCGACCAACGGGTGATGGCCTGGATCATGGACACCTACTCCATGACCGTGGGCTCCACCGTGCCCGGGGTGGTCACGGGAAAGCCCCACGCCCTGGGGGGCACCGAGGGCCGGGACGACGCCGCGGGGCTCGGGGTGGCCCTGGTCCTGAAGGAGCTGGCCCGGCGGCAGGGCCTGCCCCTGGAGGGGGCCAAGGTGGCGGTGCAGGGCTTCGGGCAGGTGGGGGGGAGTTTCGCCCTCCACGCCCAGAGGATGGGCCTGAAGGTGGTGGCGGTGTCCACGGGCCGGGGGGCCATCTTCCAGGAGGAGGGGCTTCCCGTGGAGGAGATCCTGGTCCACTACGAGGCCACCGGGGAGCTTCCCCGCTACGACCTCGCCCCGGAGGAGCTTTTTGCCCTCCCCGTGGACTACCTGGTCCTGGCGGCCCTCGAGGGCGCCTTGGACGGAGAGGTGGCCAAGGGGGTGCGGGCTAAGGCGGTCCTGGAGGCCGCCAACTTCGGCCTCACCCTGGAGGCGGAGGCCTACCTCCTGGGCAAGGGGGTTTTGGTGGTCCCCGACCTCCTCACCGGGGGCGGGGGGCTCCTCGCGAGCTACCTGGAGTGGGTGCAGGACCTGAACATGTTCTTCTGGAGCGAAGAGGAGGTGCGGCGAAGCTTCGCCAAGAGCGTGGCCAAGGCGGTGGCCGAGGTGTGCGGGAAGGCCGAGGCCCTCGCCGCCGACCTCCGCACCGGGGCCTTGGCCCTCGCCCTGGAGCGGGTCAACGAGGCCACGCGGCTTCGGGGCGTCTACCCGTGAAGGAGCCGGTATGAGAAGCGAACCCCTTTCCTACCTGGGAAAAGACGGCGGCCCTTGGGAGATCTTCACCGAGCAGGTGGACCGGGTGGTGCCCTACCTGGGGCGGCTCGCCCCCCTGGCGGAAAGCCTCAAGCGGCCCAAGCGCATCCTCATCGTGGACGTGCCCATCCACCTGGACGACGGCACCGTGGCCCACTTTGAGGGCTACCGGGTCCACCACAACACCGCCCGCGGCCCCGCCAAGGGCGGCGTGCGCTACCACCCCGAGGTGACCCTCTCCGAGGTCATGGCCCTGGCGGGGTGGATGACCATCAAGAACGCCGCCGTGGGCCTGCCCTACGGGGGAGGCAAGGGGGGCATCCGGGTGGACCCCAAAAAGCTCTCCGTGCGGGAGCTGGAGCGCCTCACCCGGCGCTACACCTCGGAGATCGGGATCCTCCTCGGCCCCGACCGGGACATCCCCGCCCCCGACGTGAACACCGGGGAGCGGGAGATGGCCTGGATGATGGACACCTTCTCCATGAACGTGGGCCGCACCGTGCCCGGGGTGGTCACGGGGAAGCCCGTGGCCTTGGGGGGCTCTTTGGGCCGGAGGGACGCCACGGGGCGGGGGGTGTTCGTCACCGCGGCGGCGGCCGCGGAGAAGATCGGTCTCCCCATAGAGGGGAGCCGGGTGACCCTGCAGGGCTTCGGCAACGTGGGAAGCGCCGCCGCCCGCACCTTCCACGACCACGGGGCCCGCATCATCGCGGTCCAGGACCACACCGGCACCGTTTACCACGAGGCGGGCATTGACCCCTACGACCTGGGGCGGTACGTGGCGGAGATGGGGGGGGTGCGGGGCTACCCCAAGGCGGAGCCCCTGCCGAACCCCGAGTTCTGGGCGGTGCCCACGGAGTTCCTCATCCCCGCGGCCTTGGAGAAGCAGATCACCGAGCAGAACGCCTGGCGCATCCGGGCCCGGATCATCGCCGAGGGGGCGAACGGCCCCACCACCCCGGCCGCCGACGACATCCTCCAGGAGAAGGGGGTCCTGGTGGTCCCCGACGTCATCGCCAACGCCGGGGGGGTGACGGTGAGCTACTTTGAGTGGGTCCAGGACTTCAACTCCTACTTCTGGACGGAGGAGGAGATCCACGCCCGCCTGGAGCGGGTGCTCCGCAACGCCTTTGAGGCGGTGTGGCAGGTGGCCCAGGAGAAGAGGATCCCCTTGCGCACCGCCGCCTACGTGGTGGCGGCCACCCGGGTCCTCGAGGCCCGGGCCCTCCGGGGCCTCTACCCGTAGGCTAGTGGTGTGGACTGGCCCCGCTTCGGCCGCGTGGTCCTCAAGCCCTTTTCCGCTGGGCTTTCCGAGGAGGAGTGGAAGGGCCTCTACGAGACCTTCCGCGACCCCGAGGTGGCGGAGTGGAACGGCTCAAGCCCCCTGCGCTCGCCCTTTTGGCTCTTCAAGCGCTTCGTCCTGGCGGAAACCCGGCGCAAGGACCGGATGGCCTTCGTCATCCTGGACGAGAAGGGGGAGTACCTGGGGACGCTGGAGCTTTACGACCTCACCCCCGAGGAGGCCACCTTGGGCATCCTCATCGGGCGGAAGGACCGCTGGGGGCAGGGCTACGGCACGGAAGCGGTGCGGGCGGCCCTGGACCACGCCTTCCGCGTCCTGGGCCTGAAGCGGGTGAAGCTCAGGACCTTCGCCCACAACCTGAGGGCGAGGCGGGCCTTTGAGAAGGCGGGCTTCCGCGAGGTGGGCTTGGGCCCCGGGCCCAAGGGGAAGGAGGACGTGTACATGGAGGTGCGCCGTGAGGATCTTGGCCCCGAGGCTTAAGGAGGTCTTCGCCCTTTTGCCCGAGGGGGTGGAGGTGCGCTTTCTGGACGAACCCTGGCCCAAGGCCGCGGACTTCTTCCTCCCCCCCTTCGGCCAGGAGGAGGTGGTGCGGCGGGTCCTGGAGGAGGTGGAGGTCAAGGTGGTCCAGACCCTCTCCGCCGGGGTGGACTGGATCCTGCCCCTCGTCCCCGAGGGGGTGGTGCTCTGCGACGGCTCCGGGATCCACGACGCCCCCGTGGCCGAGTGGGTGGTCTTGGCCCTCCTCGCCCTCCTCAAGGACCTCCCGGGCTTCCTCGAGGCCCAGAGGGAAGGGCGCTGGGCCCCGAGGAGGCTTTCCGACCTGGAGGGGAAGAGGGTCCTCCTCTTGGGCTACGGGTCCATCGGGAAGGCGGTGGCGGAGCGGCTTAGGGCCTTTGGGGTGGAGCTTTTCCCCGTGGCCCGCCACCCTCGCCCCGGGGTCTACACCCGGGAGGACCTGCCCGGCCTCCTGCCCCAGGTGGACGCCGTGGTCCTCCTCCTTCCCCTCACCCCCGAGACCCGGGGCATCGTGGACCGGGACTTCCTCGCCCGGATGAAGGAGGGGGCCCTCCTGGTGAACGCGGGGAGAGGAGGGCTCGTGGACACGGAGGCCCTCCTCAAGGCCCTGGAGGCGGGGCGGGTCCGGGCTTTCTTGGACGTCACCGACCCCGAGCCCCTTCCCCAGGACCACCCCCTCTGGCGGGCTAAGGGGGTGGTCCTCACCCCCCACGTGGCCGGGTTTTCCGAGGGGTTTTCCCGGAGAGCAGCCCGCTTCCTCGCCGAGCAGGTGGGGCGGTACCTCCGGGGGGAGCCCCTTCTGAACGTGGTGCGGGAGGGGTATTAAGGCCACCCCGTGCCCGCTTGGGCCAGCACGGGGACCCCGGGCACTTGGCCACCCTTGCGGGAAAAGTGCTACCCTGGAGGAGGATGCGGCGTATTGCTCTCCCCGAGGACGTGGCCGAGGCTTTGGAGCGTTTCCGCCGTGCACGGGGCCGGGGCTGGCGCAAGGCGCTCCTCCACCTGGCGGTAGAGGAGGAGCGGAAAGCCCTGGCCCGGTTGGTGGTGGAGCTTAGGGCCACGGCCGCTTCCCAGGGGCTCACCGAGGAAGAGGTGGCCCGCCGCCTGGAGGTGTGAGGGTCGTCCTGGACACCAACGTCTTGGTGGCGGCCCTGTTGACCCAGGGAGCGGCCGCCCAGGTGGTGGACCTGTGGTTGGAGGGCAGGTATACCCTCCTCACCGCCGAGGTCCAGTTGCGGGAGCTTCGGCGGGTGCTGCGGGACAAGTTTCCCGAGCTGCCCCGCGCCAAGGTGGGTAGGCTCGTCAACCTGTTGCGCCGTCAGGCAGAGGTGGTGGCCCGCCCCCGTCCCCCCGGCCTTTCCCCGGACCCCGACGACGACCTCCTCCTGGGCCTTGCCCTGGCGGGAAGGGCAGACTGCTTGGTGACCGGGGACAAGAGCCACCTGCTTTCCCTTAAGGTGAAGGGGTTGCGCATCCTTTCGGTCCGTTCCTTTTTGCGGGAGGTGAGCTGATGGAAGTCGTCCTTCACGGCGACCTCCGCCGCTTCGGCGAACGCTTCCAGGTGGAGGCCAAGACCCCCAGGGAGGCCCTGGAGAGGCTTGGGGTTCCCCTGGAGGAGGTCTGGCTCCTCGCCGTGGGGGACAAGGCGGTGGGCCTGGACGAGGAGGTGGAAGGCCCCCTCGAGGTCTACCCCCCCATCGCCGGGGGTGGTATACTTGAGGTCCTGCCCTAAAAGGCAGGGGGCGCGAAAGGGGGGGAGCCGCCCGACGCCCACCCCGCGTAGAAAGGAGAAAGGATGCAGAAGAAGGACCTCCTCTCTACGCCCGTGGTCCCCATAGACGTCAAGGCCTTTGACGCCGGGCCCATCCTCGAGGCCATGGGCAAAACGGCCTTCCAGGCCAGGAACCTCCACCGGGCGGCGGAGATCTACCTGAAGATGCTGGAGGACGACGCCTGCGTCATCCTCACCCTGGCGGGGAGCCTGGTCTCGGCGGGCCAGGGCCTCATCGTCCACGACCTCATCCGGAAGGGCCTGGTGGACGTCATCGTGGCCACGGGGGCCAACATCGTGGACCAGGACTTCTTTGAGGCCCTGGGCCACCGCCACTACCAGGGGGACCCGAGGGCGGACGACGAAACCCTAAGGCGCCTTTGGATTGACCGCATCTACGACACCTACATTGACGAGGAGGAGCTAAGGCACACGGACTACACCATCGCCGAGATCGCCGACGGCCTAGAGCCCCGCCCCTATTCCAGCCGGGAGTTCATCTGGCACATGGGCCGCTACCTGGCGGAAAGGGGCCTGGGGGAGAAGAGCCTTGTGCGGGCCGCTTACGAGGAGGGGGTGCCCATCTTCGTCCCCGCCTTCTCCGACTCCTCCGCGGGCTTCGGCCTCGTCTACCACCAGGTGAAGCACCCCGAGGCCCACGTGACCATAGACTCCGTGGCCGACTTCCGCGAGCTTACCGAGATCAAGCTGAAGGCGGGCACCACGGGGCTCGTGATGCTCGGGGGTGGGGTGCCCAAGAACTTCGCCCAGGACATCGTGGTGGCCGCGGAGGTCCTGGGCCACCAGGTGGAGATGCACAAGTACGCCATCCAGATCACCGTGGCCGACGAAAGGGACGGGGGGCTTTCCGGCTCCACCCTCTCCGAGGCCCAAAGCTGGGGCAAGGTGGACGCGCGCCTTTCCCAGATGGTCTTCGCCGAGGCGACCCTCGCCTTCCCCCTCCTCGCCTCCTACGTCTGGCACCGGGCCCCCGCGCGGGCCAAGCGCCGCTACGCCGACCTCTTCCAGGCGGAGCACCCTGCCTTGGCCTAAGTACCCTGCTCTGGCTTGCGCCAGAGCGGGGGCCCCACAAGAGCCTTCGCAAAGCCCTACCCCCGGCGTCCCATGGGGCGAAATCAAGGTGCGGGCACTTAGGGGAGGGGGCTTCCAGGGGGGTGGCTTTACCGCCCCCCTTCTTTTCTGGTACACTCCCGGCAAATGCCCGAGGAGCTAAGGCTCTACCTGAAGGAGCGCTTCGGCGTCCAGGGGCCTCTTTCCCCGGGGCGCTTTGAGGCGGAGCTCGCCAAGTGGGTGGGAAGCCCCGCCAAGCGGGCCCCCCTCCTCAAGGCCTGGCGGGCCTACCTGGAGGGCGGGGGGCGGGAGGCGGTGCGAAGTTTTTACCGGGAGGTCCTGAAGGTCCCCAAGGGGGAGGCCCTGGTCTACGGGATGCACCTCCCCTTCCTGGAGTTCTACGCCAAGGAGCTCCCCCCCCGGGTGGAGGGGCGGGTCTTGGAGGTGGGCCCCTTCACCGGGGCGTTGGTGGGCTTTCTGCAAAGGAAGCGGCCCGACCTGGAGTGGCACGCTCTGGAGGGGGTGGAGGAGGCGGCGGAGGTGGGGAAAAAGAAGGTGCCCGAGGTGGTCTGGCACCTGGGCTGGGCGGAGGAGGCCGAGCTTCCCCCCTTTGACACCCTGCTCCTCCTCTCCGTCTTCCCCGAGGGGTTCGTGGAGCAGGACCTGGAAAGCCGCCTGGCCCCTGAGGCCTTCTGGAAGCGCTTCGCCTTCTTTGAGCGCCTCCCCCTTTTCCTGCGCCTCCTCCGCCCCGGGGGGCTTCTCGTCTATGGGCACGGGCCTTTTCTGGGCAAGAGCCCGGAGGGGGTGGAGGAGGGCCTTAGGCGCCTGGGCTTTGACCGGGTGGAGCGGGTGGGGGAGGGGGAGTACTTCCTCGTCTTCGCCCGAAGGCCCGAGGCCCTGGCCTGGGCCTTTTGGGAGGAGGGGGTGGAGGAGCCCTGGGAGGAGCCCGAGCCCCTTTTGGCCGGGGGAGTGGACCTCGAGGAGGTGCGGGCGCTTCTGGAGGCGGGCAACCACAAGGAGGTCCTGGCCCGCCTGCCCGAGGAGGCGGCGGGGGAGGCGGCCTACCTGAGGGGAAAGGCCCTTTATGCCCTCTCCCGCCACGCCGAGGCGGAGGAGGCCCTGAGGCGGGCCCTTTCCGAGGAGGCGGAGGACCTCAGGGCCTTGGTCCTGGTGGAGCTCGGGGAGTACGAGCGGGCCAGGGGGCGCCTCGAGACCCTGGCGGCGCGGGGCGGGCGGTACCGTCTGGCCCTGGGCCGGGTCTACCTGGCCCAGGGGCGGTACGCCGACGCCCTCCGGGAGTTCGTGGAGTCGGGCCTCCCCGAGGCGGAGTTCTACACCCGGGAGGCCCTGGAGCGCATCACGGAGCGCATGCGCCGCTTCGCCCGGGAGGGGGAGTGGGCGGAGGTGAGCCGCCGGGCGGAGTTCGTGGAGGACCTCTCCCCGCGGCTTCTCACCCGGGAGATGCTCCGCCTGGGCCTCCGAGCGGCCCTTTTCCAGGGCCTCTTCGCCCGGGCCGAGCGCTACGCCCGCAGGCTTGCCGACCTGGACGAGCCCGAGGGGTTTTTGGGCCTCGCCTTGAGCGCCCTCCGCCTCCGCACCCCCCTGGCCTACCGGGGGGAGGACCTGAAGGCGGTGGAGCCCTACCTCACCGAGGCCCTGAGCCGGGCGGAGATCCCCGAGGCCTCCTTGCTCCTCGGCGTCCTCCGGAAGCGGGAGGGGCGCTTGGACCAGGCCCTCCACCTCCTGGAGGGGGCGGCCCACCATGGGGAGGGGGAGGTGGCGGGGATGGCCTACCACCACCTGGCGGAGGTGAAGCGCGCCCTGGGGCGGCCCCTCAAGGAGGTCCTGGGGGACCACAAGCGGGCCCACGCCCTAAGGGCCTACCCCGCCCCCTACCTCTTCCGCCTGGCCCAGGAGGCTTTGGAGGGAGGGGAGGAGGTGCTGGCCCGGGAGCTCCTCTCCCGGGCGCGGGACAGGGGCCTCGAGGCGGTGGCCGAGGAGGACCTCCTCGGGCTCCTGGGGCTTCTGGAAAAGCTGGAGGGGCCCTGGGCCGCCTTCAGCCTGCTCTACCAGGCCTTGGGCCGCACCCCGAACCCGCCTCTAGAGCTTCTCGCCCTGGCCTACCGCCTCTCCCGCTCCTTCCGGGAAAGCCCCGAGGCCGAGGCCGTGCGGGGGCAGTACCTGGCCGCCCTCTACGGGGCGGGGAGGATGGCGGAGGCGGAGGCCCTGCTCCTCGCCGAGCTTCGGGACTACCCCCAGGCCCTGGAGGTCCTCTTTGACCTGGCGGAGCACTACGAGGCCCAGGGGGACTGGCGCCGGGCGGCGGAACACTGGCAGAAGGCCCTGGAGGTGGCCCTCTACCGGGAGAAGGACCTGGCCTTGGCCCGGGAGATCCTCAGGAACCTCCTCTTCCTCAGGCCCCACGACGAGAGCCTCACCCTCTACCTGGACGAGCTCAAGGCCGTGGGGGAGGGCCTTAAGGCCTTGGGGGAGGAGGCGCCTCGCCTGCCCGAGTCCCCCGGGGACCTCTTAGAGGAGGACTTCCCCCGCTTCCACGGGGAGCACCTCCTGGTGGTGGGGGGGCATACCCAGCTCCGGAGCCGCCTTGTGCCCTTCCTGGAGGGGCGGGGCCTTAGGGTGGACTGGTACGACGCGGACACCGTGGGCGTGGGGAAGGAGGCCCTAAGGCGCATCCAAAGCCGTCTGGAGAAGGCCCACGGCCTCATGATCGTCTCCAGCTACGTGGGCCACGACCTCTCCGAGCCCGTGCGCCTCGAGGCCGAGCGCCTGGGGGTGCCCGTGCACGTCATCCCCGGCCGGGCCCGGGGGGCCACGGGGTTCCTCCGGGCCCTCAAGGCCTTCGCCCCGGAGATCCTCAAGAAGGCCCTCAAGGGGGTACAGTAAGGCCCATGGAAGCCTTGAGCCTCGGCTACTCCCCTTGCCCCAACGACACCTTCATCTTCTACGCCCTGACCCACGGCCGGGTGGAAACCCCCCTCCCGGTGGCCCCGGTCTTGGAGGACGTGGAGACCCTGAACCGCTGGGCCCTGGAGGGGAGGCTTCCCCTCACCAAGCTCTCCTACGCCGCCTACGGCCGGGTGCGGGACCGGTACGTGGCCCTGAGGAGCGGGGGCGCCTTGGGCCGGGGGGTGGGCCCCCTTCTGGTGGCCCGAAGGCCCCTGGCAAGCCTAGAGGGGCTTCGGGTGGCCATCCCGGGGCGGAACACCACCGCCTTTTTGCTCCTCTCCCTCTACGCCGAGGGGTTTTCCCCCGTGGAGGTGCGCTACGACCGGATCCTCCCCATGGTGGCCCAGGGAGAGGTGGAGGCGGGGCTCATCATCCACGAAAGCCGCTTCACCTACCCCAACTACGGCCTCCTCCGGGTGGTGGACCTGGGGGAGTGGTGGGAGGGGGAGACCGGCCTTCCCCTCCCCTTGGGGGCCATCCTGGCCCGGCGGGACCTTGGGGAGGAACTTATACGGGAGCTGGACCGGGCGGTGCGCAGGAGCCTGGAGTACGCCTGGGCCCATCCCGAGGAGACCCTGCCCTACCTTAAGGCCCACGCCCAGGAGCTTTCCGAGGAGGTGATCTGGGCCCACGTGCGCACCTACGTGAACGCCTTCAGCCTGGACGTGAGGGAGGAGGGGGAGAAGGCGGTGGCCCGGCTTTTCGCCGAGGCGGAGGCCAGGGGGCTTCTTCCCCCTTCCCCCGAACCCCTCTTCTTATAGTGTGGGCATGTTCCAGGAGCTTTCCCCCGAGGCCCAAAAGGCGGCCCTCCAGGCCTTCCGGCCCCTCCGGGTGAGGCGGGGAGGCCGGCTTTACGCCGAGGGGGACCGGGCGGACGGCCTCTACCTGGTGCGGGAGGGGTGGGTCTTTCTGGAGCGCCCCGGGCCCCTGGAGGGGCCCGCCACCCTGGGGGTGGTGGGCCCGGGGGGGCTTTTGGGGGAGGAGGCTTTGGTGGGGGAGAGGCGCCGGGCGGGGGCCTTGGCCCTCACCTACGCGGAGCTCCTCTTCGCCCCGGAGGAGGCCCTCCAGGGCCTCTTGGCCCGCTTCCCCGAGGTGCAGGCCTTCCTCCTGAAGGCCCTTTACGCGAGGCTCAAGGCGGCGGAGGAGCGGCTTTGGGAGACGCGCCACCTCCCCGTGGGAAGCCGCCTGGCCCGCCTCCTTTTGGGCCTGGCCCAGGGGGGGGAGGTGGCCTTCTCCCACCAGGACCTGGCCCGCATGGTGGGGGCCACCCGGGAGACGGTGACCAAGCTTTTGGGGGAGTGGGCCCTGAAGGGCTGGGTGGAGCTCGGCTACCGCCGGGTGGAGGTTTTAGACCCCAAGGCCCTTGCCCGGCTGGCGGAGGCGCTTTAGGCTCTGAAGCATGGAGCCCGCCCTTTTGGCCCGCCTTTTGAACCTGCCCCAAGGGGAGGAGGCCCTGAGGGCCCAGCTGGGCCGGAAGGGCCACCCGAAGCTTGGGGAAGCCCTCCGGGCCTACCTCAAGCGCCTCCAGGCCCCCGAGGAGGCCTTTTCCGCCCTGGAGCGCCTCGAGGCCGGGGCGGTGGTCACGGGTCAGCAGGCGGGGCTTTTGGGGGGGCCCGCCCTCACCTTCTACAAGGCCCATACCGCCCTCTGCCTCGCCCATCGGGCGGGGGCGGCCGGGGTCTTCTGGGTGGCCTCCCAGGACCACGACGTGGAGGAGGTGCGCCACCTCCACCTCCTCCAGGACGAGGAGCTAAAGACCCTCTCCCTCCCCCTGCCCCCTAAGCCCTCGGGCCGCCTGCCCCTTGCCCCCCACCGGAAGGCCCTCCAGGACTTCCTGGGCCCCTGGGCGCAAGACCCCCGGGTGGCCTACGCCCTGGAGGCCGAGACCCTCTCCGAGTTCTTCGCCCGGGTCCTCCTGGCCTTCCTGGGGGAGCGGGGGCTTCTTCCCTTTGACCCCATGGCCGAGGAGCTCGCCCCCCTCTTCCGGGAGGCCCTGGAGCGGGAGCTCTCCGACCCCCTGGCCAGCGCCGAGGCCATCAACCAGGGGGCCCGGCGCCTTAAGGACCTAGGGGCGAAGCCCCCTTTAGGCCGCCCCCCGGGGGCCACCAACCTCTTTCTGGAGACGGAGGAGCGCCGCCTCCTCTTCTACCGGGAGGGGGCCTTCACCGACGGGGTGCGGCGCTACACCGCAAAGGAGCTTCGGGAGATCCTCCAGGCCGACCCCTCCCGCCTCACCCCGGCGGCGGGGCTTAGGCCCGTGTTCCAGGACCTGGTCCTCCCCACCGCGGGCTTCGTGGTGGGGCCCAACGAGTTCCGCTACGTGGCCGAGCTTTCCGGGGTGTACGCCCTTCACGGCCTCCCCATGCCCGCCCTCTTCCTGAGGATGCAGGGGGTGGTCCTGGAACCCCCCGTGCGCCGCATCCTGGAGCGCTACCGCTTAGACCCCTGGGCCTTCGTGGACCGGGGGGAGGAGGCCTTCCTCGAGGCCCTCCGGGAGAACCTGGAGGGCTTCCGCCAGCTGGAAGGGGAGCTCGCAGGGCTTTTGGAGGAGGTCCAGGCCCTGGCGGAGCGGGCCCGGGCCCTGGAGCCCACCTTGGACCGCCCTTTCCGCCGCTTCCTTGCCCGGCTTGGGGGCGAAGGGGAGCGGCTTCTTCGCAAGGTGCTCCGGGCGCGGCTTTCCCGGGACGCGGTCTTCCTCCACCACCTGGAGCGCTTGAAGCGCCACCTCCTCCCCCTGGGGCTTCCCCAGGAGCGGGTCTTCCCCTACGCCATGTACGCCCTCCGCCACCAAAACGCCATGGAGAGGCTGAAGGAAGCCCCCTGGGAGGGGAGGGCGGTGCTGGTCCTGTAATCCCACCCCATGCTGGCTTGGGCCTGCCGGGCGAAGGAAGCCGGGAGAAAGGGTATAAGATGGGGGGAGTATGAAGCCTTCCTTGGGGCTCGTTCTGCTTGGGGCCTTTCTCCTCGGCCTCCTTCCCGGGCGGGGCCAGCCCGAGGACCTTCCCCTAAGGGTCCTCCTCCGGGAGGTGCCCTTGGGCCAGGAGGTGGCCCTTAAGCTTCCCCAGGGGGAGGTGCGGGCCCGGGGCACGCCCCAGGGGGTGGTGGTGGAGGGGAAGGTCCTCCCCCTTTGGGACTTCCCGGTTCCCTACTTCGCCCTGGAGGGCCGGGCCTACCGGGGAGGGGTCCGGCTTCTGGTGGAGGGGAACCGGCTCTTGGTGGTGAACCAGGTCCTCCTGGAGGACTACCTCCTGGGGGTGCTTCCCGGGGAGATGCCCGAGGGGTTTCCCTTGGAGGCCCTGAAGGCCCAGGCGGTGGTGGCCCGCACCTTCGCCGTGAACCGCCTGAACCCCAAGGCCCCTTACGACCTCTGCGCCGGCGAGGCCTGCCAGGTCTACCTGGGGCTTTCCGCCGAGAAGGAGCGGTACCGCCTGGCGGTGGCCGCCACCCGGGGCCAGGTTCTAAGCTACGGGGGAAAGGCCATCTCCGCCCTCTACCACGCCGACTCCGGGGGGATGACCGCGGGAAGCGAGGAGGTCTTCGGCAGGCCCCTGCCCTACCTGCGCCCCCGTCCCGACCCCTACGCCAAGGGCCCCAAGAGCCTCTGGCGGATGCCCCTGGACAAGGCCCAGGCCGCGAGGGTCCTCCAGGCCCTGGGGCTTAGCCCTTTGGGGGAAGACCCTCCTCAGGTCCTGGAACGGAGCCCCTCGGGCCGGGTGTGGCGGGTGCGGCTCCTTGGGGTGGAGCTTCGGGGCCTCGAGGCGGGCCGGGCCCTGCGCCTCATGGGGCTTCCCTCCACCCTGGTGGAGTTCGCGGGCTTTGAGGCCATAGGCCGGGGGGCGGGGCACGGGGTGGGGCTTTCCCAGTGGGGGGCCAAGGGGATGGCCGAGGCGGGGTACGGCCACCGGGAGATCCTGGGCCACTACTTTCCCGGCACCTTCCTCTCGGACCTCCTCTTGGGCGGCCTGGAGGCCCCGGCCCTGGCCCTGCGCTAGGTCACTAGGATGCCGGGGATGGGGCTTCGGGAAGGTCCTTTTGGGGCCCCCATGCTGGCGCAAGCCGGCCTGGGGTGGCATTAGCCCATGTGGATCCCCACGCCCCTCGGCCCCCTTTGGCTTGAGGTCTCCCCTTTGGGGGTGCGGCGCCTCGAGCCCGCCCTCTTCCCCCGGGGAGAGGAGGCCAGGGGTCCTTTGGCCCAGGCGGTGCGGGAGCGGGTGGAGGCCTACTTCGCCGGGGAGAGGCCCGACTTTTTGGACCTGCCCCTGGACTACACCGGGCTTTCCCCAAGCCGCGTGGCCCTCTACGAGAGGGTGCGGCGCATCCCTTACGGGAAGACGGAAAGCTACGGGCGTCTGGCCCTGGCGCTTGGCCTCTCCCCCCGGGCCGTGGGGGCGGGGATGCGCGCCTGCCCCTTCTTCCTCCTGGTTCCGGCCCACCGGGTGATCCACGCCGACGGCCGCCTGGGGGGGTTCGCCGGGCAGGAGGGGCTTAAGGCTTGGCTCCTCGCCTTTGAGAAAGCCCTCTAGACCTCCACCCAGAGGGCCAGGGAAAAGGGCGGGAGCTCGGGCCCGCAAAGCCGCCCTCCCATGGGCGTACAGCGGGCCCCCGAGAGGAGGTCCACCGCCTGGGTCCCCCGGGGCAGGGCCCCGTGCAGGGGGAAGTCCTGGCGGAAGGGCTCGGGGGTGGCGTTCACCACCACCAGGTAAGGCCCCCGGGTGAAGGCCAGGTGCCCGTCCTGGGCGTAGACCCGGCGGTAGGGGGCGGTGCGCAGGAGGGGGTGTTCCCGGCGCAGGCGGCTAAGCCGGCGGACCGCTTCCCGGATCTCTCCCCGCCAGCGGGCCTCGTCCCACACCATCCCGGCCCGGTTTTCCGGGTCGTGGCCCCCCTCCATGCCCACCTCCTCCCCGTAGTAGACCGTGGGGTTTCCGGGCAGGAGGAAGAGGAGGGAGAGGGCGAGCCTGGCCCGCTCCACGCTTCCTCGCATGAGGCTTAAAAGGCGGGGGGTGTCGTGGGAGGTGAGGAGGTTCATCTGGGCCTGCACCACCTCGGGGCGGTAGCGGCCGAAGAGGGCCTCCAGGCGGTGGCTGAAGGCCAGGGCCTGGAGGGGCTCAACGGCCCCAAGCCCGGAGCGGGCGGCGAGCTCCCGGTCCAGGGCCTCCCCCCCCACGAAGCCCAGGAGGGCCCGGCTCAAGGGGTAGTTCATGGTGGCGTCAAACATGTCCCCCTGGAGCCAGGGGTCGGCCTCCTCCCAGATCTCCCCCACGAGGTAGGCCTCGGGGTTCGCCCCCTTCACCCTAAGGCGGAACTCCCGCCAGAAGGTGGGGTCGGGGATTTCATTGGGCACGTCCAGCCGCCAGCCGTCTGCCCCGAAGCGCACCCAGTGCTCGGCCACGGCGAGGAGGTACTCCCGCACCGCCGGGGTCTCCACCTTGAGCTTGGGGAGCTCGGGGTTGCCCCACCAGGCCTCGTAGTTGGGCCTGGGGCCGTAGGGGTCCAGGGGAAACCCCTTCACGTGGTACCAGTCCCGGTAGGGGCTCGCCTCCCCGTTTTCCAGAAGGTGCTGGAAGGCGAAAAACCCCCTTCCCGTGTGGTTGAAGACCCCGTCCAGGATGACCCTTACCCCGTGGGCGTGGGCCACCTCCAGGAGGTGGCGAAGCGCGGCGTTCCCCCCCAGGAGGGGATCTACCTGGAAGTAGTCCACGGTGTGGTAGCGGTGGTTGGCCGTGGAGGCGAAGACGGGGTTGAGGTAGATGGCCTCCACCCCGAGGTCCAGGAGGTAGGGGAGCTTCTCCGCCACCCCCCAAAGCGTCCCCCCCTTGAAGCCCCGGAGGCTCGGGGGGGCCTCCCAGGGCTCGAGGGGGCCGCTGGGGGCGGGCTTGCCCGGGGGACCTGAGCGGAAGAAGCGGTCGGGAAAGATCTGGTAGAAGAAGGCGCCTTGGTACCAGGCCACGGACGGGAGTGTACCACAAGAAGAATGTGGCCGAATCACAAAAATCCTTGCCGGGGCCGGGGGGTTTTGGTATCCTCCCGGGGTGAAGGGGATGCGGGGCCAGCTCTTCGTCATGACCGGGGCCAGCGGGGTGGGGAAGGGGACGGTGCGGGCCAAGGTCTTGGAGCGCACCCGCCTCTTCTACTCCATCTCCATGACCACCCGCCCCCCCCGGCCGGGGGAGCGGCACGGGGTGGACTACTACTTCGTGGACCGCCCCACCTTCCTGGCCCTCCTGGACCAAGGGGGGTTTCTGGAGCACGCCGAGTACGTGGGGCACCTTTACGGCACCCCCAGGGCCCCGGTGGAGCGGGCCTTGGCCCGGGGGGAGGACGTGCTTTTGGAGATTGAGGTCCAGGGGGCTTTGCAGGTGAAGGAGAAGGTGCCCGAGGCGGTGCTCATCTTCCTGGTGCCTCCCTCCCTTTCCGAGCTGAAGCGGCGCTTGGTCTACCGGGGCACGGACGACCCCGAGAAGATCCAAAGGCGCCTTTCCCAGGCGGAAAGGGAGATGAAAAACGCCCACCTCTTTGACTACATCGTGGTGAACGACGTCCTGGAGGAGGCCGTGGCGGACTTCCTGGCCATCCTCACCGCCGAGCGCCGCCGCTTCGCGCGGATGCGGGAGGCCGTGGAGCGGGCCCTGGCGCGGGACGAAACCTTGGAAAGGGATCTGGACGAAATCTTAAGGAGGAACCATGGCGGAACCGGGAATTGACAAGCTTTTGGGCATGGTGGACTCCAAGTACCGGCTCACGGTGGTGGTGGCCAAGAGGGCCCAGCAGCTTTTGCGCTACCGCTTCAAGAACACCGTGTTGGAGCCGGAGGAAAGGCCGAAGATGCGCACCCTCGAGGGCCTCTTTGACGACCCCAACGCCGTGACCTGGGCCATGAAGGAGCTCCTCACCGGCAGGCTCGTCTTCGGGGAAAACCTGGTCCCCGAGGACCGCCTGCAGAGGGAGATGGAGAAGCTTTACCCCGTGGCGGAAGAGGAGGGCTAGTGGCCCGGGTTCTGGTGGCGGTCACGGGAGGGGTGGCGGCCATCAAGGCCCCCCGCCTCCTCCGCCTCCTCCGGGCCGAGGGGCACGAGGTGCGGGTGCTGGCCACGCCGAGGGCCTTGGAGTTCGTCACCCCCCTTTCCCTGGCGGTGGCCGCGGGGGGCGAGGTGGCCACGGAGGAGGCCTGGTTCCGGCCCGACGGGAGGGCCCTCCACATAGAGCTCGCCCGCTGGGCCGAGGTGGTCCTGGTGGCCCCGGCCACCGCGGAGGCCATGGCCAAGGCCGCCTTGGGCCTCGCCGACGACCTCCTCTCCGCCACCCTCCTCGCCGGGGCGAGGCGGGTGGCCTGGGCCCCGGCCATGAACGAGGCCATGTGGCTTGCCCCCCAGACCCAGGAGCACGCAAAGCGGCTCGAGGCCTTGGGCCACGCCCTCTTCGGCCCCGCCCACGGGCCCTTGGCCGCGGTGGGGGAGGGGGAGGGGTGGGGGCGGATGTTGGAGCCCGAGGAGCTGGTGGAGCGCCTCCGGGCCTTCCTCGCTCCCAAGGACCTCCTGGGCCTCCGCCTCCTCGTCTCCGCCGGGCCCACCCGGGAGTACCTGGACCCGGTGCGCTTCCTCTCCAACCCCTCCTCGGGGCGGATGGGCTACGCCGTGGCCGAGGCCGCCCGGGACCGGGGGGCGGAGGTGGTCTTGGTCTCCGGGCCCACCTCTCTCCCCGACCCCTGGGGGGTGGAGGTGGTGCGGGTGGAAAGCGCCCTGGAGATGCGAGAAGCCCTCCTGGAGCGCTACGGGTGGGCGGAGGCGGTGGTGATGGCCGCGGCGGTGGCGGACTACCGCCCCGCCGAGACCCTAAAGGACAAGGAGCCCAAGGCCGAGGCGGAGAAGCTCCTCCGCCTGGTGCCCAACCCCGACATCCTCAAGGAGCTGGGGGAGGGTAAAGGGGGCCGGGTCCTGGTGGGCTTCGCCATGGAGACCGCCGAGGGCCTGGAGCGGGCCAGGGAGAAGCTTAGGCGCAAGAACCTGGACCTCATCGTCCTCAACTGGGTGAACCGGGAAGGGGTGGGCTTCGGTAGCCCCGAGAACGAGGTGGTCCTCCTCCTCCGGGACGGGCGGGTCCTGGAGCTTCCCCGCATGACCAAGCGCCGGGTGGCGGACCGTATACTGGACTGGGTCAGGGAATTCTGGAAAGCTTGAGGGGGTTATGCGGAGCAAAGCGGAGCGGCACCGCGCCATCCAGGAGATCGTGCGCAAGGAGGAAATCGGCACCCAGAAGGAGCTGGTGGAGCGATTGCGCCAGCTTGGGTTTGAGGTGACCCAGGCCACGGTGAGCCGGGACATCGCCGAGCTCCGGCTTGCCCGGGTGTCCCTGGGCAAGGGGCGGTACAAGTACACCCTGCCCTCCATGGAGCTCCCCGAGGACGTGTATGAAGAGCTCAAGCGCCAGTTCGGCCTTTTCGTCAAGGACGTGGACCGGGGGGGCAACGTCCTCGTGGTGAAGACCGCGGAGGGGCACGCCTCGGGCATCGCCCTCCTCATGGACCGCCTCAAGCGGGACGAGATCGTGGGCACCTTGGCGGGGGAGGACACCATTTTGGTGGTGGCCCGCACGGAGGAGGACGCCAAGGCCCTGGAGGAGGAGTTCGGGGAGCTTTTGCTCTCCGGGAGGGCCCTGAAGACCTCCTGAGCCGTGCTGGAGTTCTTCCTGAAGTCCTTCCTCACCCTCTTCGTGGTCATGGACCCGGTGGGGCTGGTGCCCGTGTTTCTGGCCCTGGCCGGGGACCGCCCTCCCAGGGAGCAGGCCCGCATCGCCCGCAAGGCGGTGCTGGTGGCGGGTGGGCTCCTCACCTTCTTCTTCTTTTTCGGAAGGGGGCTTCTCAGCTACCTGGGCATCAGCCTGGACGCCCTCCGGGTGGCGGGGGGCATCCTCCTCTTCCGCATCGCCACGGAGATGGTCTTCGCCCACCACGAGCGGGAGACGGAGGAGGAGGCCCGGGAGGCCCTGGAGCGGGCGGACATCTCCGTCTTCCCCCTGGCCATCCCCCTCATCGCCGGGCCTGGGGCCTTAGCGAGCGTTCTGGTCCTTGGGGGAGAGGCCAGCCGGGTCCCCTTGGGGGTGGGGGTGGTGCTCCTCACGGCCTTCCTCGTGCTGGCCCTAGCCTACCTCTTCCTCCGGGCGGCCATCCGGGTGCGCCGGGCCTTGGGGCGCACGGGGGTCAACGTGGTGACCCGGGTCCTGGGGATCCTCCTCGCCGCCTTGGCGGTGGAGTACGTGGCCCGGGGGGTGAGGGGCCTCCTCTAAATACCCCACCGCGGCGAAAGCCGCGGTGGGGGCCCCCAAAAGGCCTACCCACACCCTTCGTTCGGGCACGAAAGGGAGGCGTGGGCGCTTAGGGGCTTCCCTGCGCCTCGGGGCGCTCCAGGAGGAGCCGGGCGTGGGCGAGGGCGGCCTCGGTGTACTGGCCGGAGAGGAGGCGGGCGAGCTCCCGCACCCGGGCTTCCCCTTCCAGGACCTCCACCCGCACCTCCTCCCCTTCCTTCACCACCTTCAGGTGGCGGTGGGCCCGGGCGGCGATCTGGGGCAGGTGGGTGACCACCAGGACCTGCCGGGTCTGGGCCAGCCGGAAGAGGCGCTCGGCCACCTTCCAAGCCGTTTCCCCTCCGAGGCCGGTGTCCACCTCGTCAAAGACCACGGTGGGCGCCTCGGCCCCGGTGAGGAGGGCCAGGGCCAGGGCCACCCGGGAAAGCTCCCCCCCGCTCGCCGCGCCCAGGGGTGCAGGGGGGAGGTGGGGGTTGGCGGAGAAGCGGAAGGCCACCTCTTCCAGGCCAAAGGGCCCGGGCTCCGGGAGGGGCTTGAGGTCCACTTGGAAGCGGGCCTTGGGGAAGCCCAGCTCGGAAAGCTCCCGCTCCATGCCCGCCACAAGCTCCCGGGCCGCCTTTTCCCGGGCCTCCCCCAGGGCCTCCCCGGCGAGGAGGAGGGCTTCTTGGGCCTCCTCCAGGGCCTTTAGGACCTCCTCCAGCCGGGCCTCGCCCCCCTCCAGGGCGGCGAGTTCCCTTCGGGCCTTCTCCGCGTGGGCCAGCACCTCCTCCAGGGTGGGGCCGTACTTGCGCTTGAGGCGCTCCAGGAGGGAAAGCCGGGCCTCGAGGGCCCCTAGGCGCTCGGGGTCCCCCTCGAGGCCTTCCAGGTAGTCCCCAAGCTCCTGGGCCACGGCCCGGGCCCCCTGGAGGGCGGCCTCCAGGTCCTGGGCCAGGGCCTCCAGGGCCCGGTCAAACCGCCCCCCGGCCCGAAGCTCCCTCAAGGCCCCTTCCAAGGGGGCAAGCGCCCCTTCCTCCAGAAGGCCGTGGGCCCGGAAGGCCCGCTCCCTCAGGGCCTCCAGGTGGCGGAGCTTCCGGGCCTCCTCCCAAAGCTCCTCGTCCTCTCCGGGGCGGGGGCTGGCCTCGGCGATCTCCTTGAGCTGGAAGCGGAGGAGGTCCTCCCGCTCCGCCTTGGCCCTTAGGGCCTCCTCCAGGACCTCCTTCTCCCGCCTTAGGGCTTGGTGGCGGGCGTAGGCCTCCTGGTAGCGGGAAAGGACCCCGGGGTCTATGAGGGCGTCCAGAAGCTCCCGCTGCCGCCTGGGGGAAAGGAGGGCCAGGGCGCCGTGCTGGGCGTGGAGGGAAAGCCACCTTTCCGCCTCCTCCTGGAGCTCCTTCAGGCTCACCACCTCCCCGTCAATGCGGGGGGTGGAGCGGCTTCCCACCCTGCGGGAGAGGACCCGCTCCTCCTTCCCCTGGAAGAAGGCGGTCACCAGGAGGCCTTCCCCAAAGGGCCCCACCATCCCCTCGGGCCTCGCCCCGAGGAGGAGGGCGAGGGCGTCCACGAGGAGGCTTTTCCCCGCCCCCGTCTCCCCGGTGAGGACGTTGAGGCCGGGGGCGAGCTCCAGGGAGGCTTCGCGGATGACGGCGAGGTTCTGGACCTCGAGGCGCCGGAGCATCCGGGTCAGGGCATGGGGTGGGCCAGGGCGAGCCTCCTGACCTCCTCCCGGAGGGCCTCCGAGGGGCCTTCCGTGAGGGCTTGGTCCATGAGCTCGGCGACGAGGGGCATCTCCTCGGGGGTGAAGCCCCGGGTGGTGATGGCCGGGGTGCCCACGCGGATCCCCGAGGTGACCCGGGGGGGCTTGGGGTCAAAGGGGATGGCGTTCTTGTTCACCGTGATCCCCACGGCGTCCAGCCTCTCCTCCGCCTCCTTCCCGGTGAGGCCCTTGGGGCGCAGGTCCACGAGGAAGAGGTGGTTGTCCGTCCCCCCGGTGACGATGCGGTAGCCCCGGCTTGCGAGCTCCTCCGCCAGGCGCTTGGCGTTTTCCACCACCAGGCGGCTATACTCCTTGAACTCGGGCTGCAGGGCCTCAAAGAAGGCCACGGCCTTCCCGGCGATCACGTGCTCAAGAGGCCCCCCCTGGATCCCGGGGAAGATGAGCTTGTCTATTTTCTTGCCGAGCTCAGGGTCGTTGGAGAGGATGAGGCCGCCCCTTGGGCCCCTTAGGGTCTTGTGGGTGGTGCTCGTGACCACGTGGGCGAAGGGGACGGGGTTCGGGTGGAGGCCCGCGGCCACGAGCCCGGCGAAGTGGGCCATGTCCACCACGAGGTAGGCCCCCACCTCGTCGGCGATCTCCCGGAAGGCCTTGAAGTCCCAGAAGCGGGGGTAGGCGCTGGCCCCGGCCACGATCACCTTGGGGCGGTGCTCCAGGGCGAGGCGGCGGACCTCCTCCAGGTCAATGCGCTCCGTGTCGGGACGGACCCCGTAGGAGACCACCTTGTAGAGCTTCCCGGAGAAGTTCACCCGGGAGCCGTGGGTGAGGTGGCCCCCGGCCGAGAGGTCCATGCCCATGAGGGTGTCCCCCGGCTCCATCAGGGCCATGTAGACGGCCATGTTGGCCTGGGAGCCGGAGTGGGGCTGGACGTTGGCCCAGGCCGCCCCGAAGAGGGCCTTGGCCCGCTCTATGGCCAGGGACTCCACCCGGTCAATGACCTCGCACCCCCCGTAGTACCGGGCCCCGGGGTAGCCCTCGGCGTACTTGTTGGTGAGGACGCTCCCCACCGCCTCCCGCACCTCTTTGGAGACGAAGTTCTCGCTGGCGATGAGCTCCAGGCCCTCTCGCTGGCGCTTCTCCTCCAGGGCGATGAGCTCAAAGAGGGCCTCGTCCCTCGGGCTCGTGCGGACCATGGTCTGATTATAGGCCCTGGCCCGGGGAGGTTGGTAAGCTTAGGCCATGAAAGGGAACGCCTTCACCATCTTGAAGTGGGGCCTTCTGCTCACCCTGGTCGTCCTCCTCCTCACCATCCTCCTCATCAACTTCACCACGAGCCGCGACCTTCCCGAGCTGGTGCGGGTCCAGGTGGAGCGGTACGCCGTGTGCAGCTACTGGTTCTTCGGCTGGCACCTGGCCTCCACCGGGGCCTTCGCCCTCGCCTTCTTGCTGGTGGGGTTTTTGGGCGGGCTTGCCCTGGGGCTTTTCCTGAGGCGGGGCTAAAGCTCTAGGGCGAGCTTCTCTCCCTCCTCGGGCACCCCCGCCGGGTAGCGCCCGTTGAAGCAGGCGAGGCAGACGGGCCGCCCGATGGCCCGCCTCACCCCCTCCTCCGAGAGGAAGGCCAGGGAGTCCGCCCCGATGTAGGCTCGGATCTCCTCCACGCTCTTCTCCGCGGCGATGAGCTCCTTGCGGGCGGCGGTGTCTATGCCGTAGTAGCAGGGGAAGCGGATGGGGGGGCTACTGACGCGGAAGTGGACCTCGAGGGCCCCCGCCTCCTTGAGCATGCGCACGATGCGGCGGCTCGTGGTGCCCCGAACGATGGAGTCGTCCACCAGGACCACCCGCTTGCCCCGTACCGCCCCCGTGGGGGAGAGCTTGAGCCTCGTCTTTAGGTCGCGGAGCTCCTGGGTGGGCTGGATGAAGGTGCGGCCGGCGTAGGGGTTCTTGTAGAGGCCGAACTCCAGGGGGAGCCCGCTCGCCTTGGCGTAGCCCACGGCGGCCCCGATGCCCGAGTCGGGGACGGGGACCACGAGGTCGGCCTCCGCGGGGGCCTCCCGGAAAAGCTCCATCCCCATCCTCACCCGGGCCTCGTAGGCCTCGGCGCCGTCCAGGACGCTGTCGGGCCGGGCGAAGTAGATCCACTCAAAGGCGCAGGGGGTGGGCTCTGGGGGGAGGGCCTGGAGGCTTTGCAGCCTTCCTTCCTCCACCCAGACCACCTCCCCGGGGCGCACGTCCCGCACGTACTCCGCCCCCATGAGGAGGAGGGCCGGGGGCTCGGAGGCGAAGGCGAAGCCCCAGGGGGCCCTGCCAAGGACGAGGGGCCTCACCCCGTGGGGGTCGCGGAGGGCGAGGAGGGTCTTGCGGTCCATGAGGAGGATGGAATACCCCCCCTGAAGGAGCCGCATGGCCTGGGCGGCGGCCTCGGGGAGGGAGAGGTGGCCCAGGCGGGCGAGGAGGAGGAGCATGACCTCCGTGTCCGAGGTGCTCTGGAAGGTGGCCCCCTCCCGGAGGAGCCGGTCGCGGAGGGGCTTGGCGTTGGTGAAGTTGCCGTTGTGGGCGATGGCCAAGACCCCGTGGGCGGTGCGGGCGGTGAGGGGCTGGGCGTTGATGCGCAGGTTGGAGCCCGTGGTGGAGTAGCGGGTGTGGGCGAGGCCCAGGCGGGCCTCGGGAAGGCGGAGCTTCCCCAGGCGCTCCTCGGTGAAGACCTGGTTCACGAGGCCCAGGTCCTTTTCCACCAGAAATTCTTTGCCGTCCGTGACCGCCATCCCCGCCGCCTCCTGGCCCCTGTGCTGCAGGGCGAGGAGGCCGAGGTGGAGAAGCCCGGCCACGTCCACGGGGCCTTCGCTCCAAAGCCCGAGGATGCCGCACTCCTCCTGGGGCTTATCCATCCAAAACCTCCCTGAGGGGCGCTTTCCAGGCGGAAAGCAGTTCCTCCAGGCTCCACTCTAGGACACCCCCCGGGGTCAGGACCGTGAGGGTCTTCCCCCCGGTCTCCCCCAGGACCCGGTAGGGGAGGCCCCGCTCCTCCAGAAGGAGGGTGGCCTCCTGGAGGCGGGCCTTCTCCACGGTGAAGAGGACGCGGCTTGGGGCCTCGCCGAAGAGGGCCTCGAGGCTCCCCTCCCGCACCTCCACCGTGGCCCCCACCCCGTAGGGGAAGGTCATCTCGGCGAGGGCCACAAGAAGCCCCCCTTCCGCCACGTCGTGGGCCGTCCGGGTGAAGCCCAAGGCGATGAGGTCCCGGATCGCCTCCTGCACCGCCTTTTCCCGCCCGAGGTCAAGCCTTGGGGGGTGGCCGAACTCTTTCCCCGTGAGGAGGTAGAGGACCTCGCTCGCCCCGAGCTCCCCCCGTTCCTCCCCGAGGAGGAGGAGGACCTCCCCCGGGCGCCTAAAGCCCATCTCCGCTCGCTTGTCCACCTCCAGGATCCCCACCACCCCCACCATGGCCGTGGGGGGGATGCGCCTCCCCCCGCTTTCGTTGTAGAGGGAGACGTTCCCCGAGACCACGGGGACGCCCAAGGCCTCGCTCGCCTCCTTGAGTCCGGCGATGGTCTCCTGAAGCTCGTGGTAGCCCTCCGGGGTCTCCGGGCTTCCCAGGTTGAGGCCGTCGGTGTAGGCGAGGGGCTTCGCCCCCACCACGCTGACGTTCCGGCAGGCCTCCGCCAGGGCGTGCATGGCCCCAAGCCGGGGGTGGAGGCGGCTATACCGGGGGTTCTGGTCCACCTTGGCGGCGACGCCGAGGCGGGTGCCCTTGATCCATAAGACGGCGGCGTCGCCTCGCCCCGGGAGGAGGGCGGTGCGGGTCCCCACCTGGTGGTCGTACCGCTCGTAGACCGCCTCCCGGCTCGCCAGGTTGGGGGAGGCGAGGAGCCTCCTTAGGACCTCCTGGGGATCGGCCTCTAAGGGGGGGATGGGGGTTTCCCTAACCCTCCGCACCTCGGGGTCCTCCCGCCCCACCCGCACGTAGGTGGGGGCCTCGGCCAGGGCCTCCGTGGGCACCTCCGCCACCACCTCGCCCCGGAAGAGGACCCGGAAGACCCTTTCCGGGATGGTCCTGGCCACGGGGACGCAGTCTAGGCCCCACCTGCGGAAGACCGCCTCCAGCGCCTCCTCCTTCCCCTCCTTGGGCACGAGGACCATCCGCTCCTGGCTTTCCGAGAGGAGGAGCTCCTCCGGGGTCATCCCCTTCTCCCGGGTGGGGACGAGGTCCAGGTGGAGCTCCACCCCGAGGCCCGACTTGTGGGCGAGCTCCGAGAGGCTACTGGTGAGCCCCGCCGCCCCCATGTCCTGGACGCCTTCCACGAGGTCCAGCGCTATGGCCTCGAGGGTGGCCTCCATGAGGAGCTTGCCGAGGAAAGGGTCCCCCACCTGGACCGCGGGCCGGTCCTCCTCCTTCTCCTCCTTGAGCTCGCGGCTCGCGAAGGCCGCCCCGCCGATCCCGTCCCGGCCCGTCTTGGCCCCGGCGTAGTAGATGGGGCGGTCCAAAGAGGCCCGGCTCCGCCGCAGGTGCTCCTCCCTTAGGAGGCCGAGGGCCATGGCGTTCACCAGGGGGTTTTCTCGGTAGCCCTCGTGGAAGTAGAGGTCCCCGCCCACCGTGGGCACCCCGATGGCGTTGCCGTAGAAGCTGATCCCCGAGACCACCCCCTTGAGGAGGTAGCGGCTTCGCCCTTCGGGCGGCCCGAAGCGGAGGGAGTCCAGGAGGGCGATGGGCCTCGCCCCCATGCTCAGGATGTCCCGGAGGATCCCCCCGACCCCCGTGGCCGCCCCCTGGAAGGGCTCCACCGCCGAGGGGTGGTTGTGGCTCTCAATCTTGAAGGCCACGGCCCAGCCCTCGCCGATGCGCACCACGCCGGCGTTTTCCCCGGGACCTTGGAGGACGGCCTCCCCCTCCTTGGGGAGGGCTTTGAGGAGGGGGCGGGAGTTCTTGTAGGCGCAGTGCTCGCTCCACATCACCTTGAAGAGGAGGAGCTCCACCCGGTTCGGCTCCCGCCCGAGCCTCCGGACGATCTCCCGGTACTCCCCTTCCGGGATCCCGATCTCCTTGGCGAGGGCTTCCATCACGTGAGGAGGGAGAGGAGCTCCCGGTGGTCCTTCACCTTGGCCGTGGGCTTCGCCTCCCCGTTCACCTCCCTCAGGCCCACGTACTGGACCGCCCAGGGGTAGCCCGTCCCGAAGGCCCCCTTGATGTCCGTCTGGGGCAGGTCCCCCACGTGCAGGGCCTCCTCCGGGGCCACGTCCAGGGCCTCGAGGGCCACGCGGAAGGCCTCGGGCTTGGGCTTCACGAAGCCCGTCTCGTCGGAGAAGCTAAAGGCCTGGAAGACGTCCAGGCCCTGCCGCTTCAGGTGCTCCCGCAGGAGGCGGCCCGGGGTCATGCCGGTGTCGGAGACGATGGCCAGGGGGTATTTCTTGGCGAGGTCCTTCAGGACCTCCACCCCGGGGAGGGGCTTGAGGGGGGCGAGGAGGGAGCTTTCCTCCAGGCGCCTTGCGGTGAGGGCGATGAGCCCGGGGTCGTGGGGGGCGCCGAGGAGGGCGAAGATCCGGGCCACCCGTTCGTAGACGGGCAGGTGTTCCCCCGCCTTCCAGGCCTCCTCAAAGGCCAAGGCGGCCTGGCGGTAGGCCTCCCGCACCTCGGCCTCCTCGGCGGGGTGCCCGGCCTCGGAGAGGGCGTCCAGGAGGATCTCGTACCGGGCGGGCATGACCTTTTCCAAAAACGCTTCCCCCTCGGTGAAGAGGGTGCCCCAGAAGTCAAAGGTGATGGCTTTGGGTTTCATCGTGCCACCTCCACGGCGAGCCCCAGGAAAAAGGGGAGCCCGTCGGTGTTGCCCAAGACCTCGTCCACGGCCCTTTCGGGATGGGGCATCATGCCGAGGACGTTGCCCCTTTCGTTCGTGATCCCCGCGATGTCGTTTAGGCTCCCGTTGGGGTTGTAGTCCGCCTCCCCCTTCAGGGGGGCGTAGCGGAAGACCACGAGCCCCTCCCCCTCGAGCCGGGCGAGGGTTTCGGGATCGGCGTAGTAGCGGCCCTCCCCGTGGGCGATGGGAAGCCTCAGGACCTGGCCCCTTGGGTAGAGCCGGGTGAAGGGGAGGTCGTTCCGCTCCACCCGCACCCCCACCTCCTTGCAGGTGAAGTGGAGGTTGAGGTTGGCAAGGAGCGCCCCCGGAAGAAGCCCCGCCTCCGTGAGGATCTGGAAGCCGTTGCAGACCCCCACCACGTACCGCCCCTCCTCGGCGAAGCGCCGCACCGCCTCCATCACCGGGCTCTTGGCGGCGAGGGCCCCCGCCCTCAGGTAGTCCCCGTAGCTGAACCCCCCGGGCAGAAAGACCCCGTCAAAGCCCCGGAGGTCCCTTTCCGTGTGCCAGACGTACTCCGCCCGAAGCCCCGCCTTCTTTAGGGCGAAGCGGGCGTCCTCGTCGCAGTTGGCGCCGGGGAAGCGGACGATGGCCCACCTCATGGGAGTTCCTTTAGGGCTTCCAGGGCGTAGACCTCCATCACCGGGTTGGCGAGGAGGGCGCCCATGGCCTTGGCCTTCGCCTCGGCCTCCAGGAGGTTTTCCGCCGGGAAGACGATCTCCAGCACCTTCCCCACCCGCACCTCCTCCACCGGGTGGCCGAGGTCCTTCAGCACCCCCTCCACCGCCCGGCCCTGGGGGTCCAGGATGCCCTTCTTCAGCTCAATGAGCAGGGTGGCCTGGTAGCGCGGCATATGGCCCAAGTCTACCCCAGGACCCGCCGGAGCACCTCCCGGTAGGCCTCCTCCACGCCGCCTAGGTCCTTGCGGAAGCGGTCCTTGTCCAAAGGCTCCCCCTTTTCGTCCCAAAGGCGCATGGTGTCGGGGCTGATCTCGTCGGCGAGGAGGACCTCCCCCCCAAGCCGCCCGAACTCCAGCTTGAAGTCCACGAGCTCTAGGCCCCGCTCGGCGAAGAAGGCCTTGAGGAGTTCGCCCACCTTGAGGGTGGTGCGCTTCACCGCCTCAAGCTCCTCTTCCCCCGCAAGCCCCAGGGCGAGGACGGCGTTCTCGCAGATCAAGGGGTCCCCCAGGGCGTCGTTTTTGAGGGAGAACTCCAGAAGGGGCGCCCCAAGCGGGGTCCCCTCCTTCAGGCCGTAGCGCCGGGCGAAGCTTCCCGCCGCCAGGAAGCGGAGGATCACCTCCAGGGGGAGGATCTCCACCCGCCGCACCCGCATCTCCCGGTCGGAGACCTCCTCCAGGAAGTGGGTCTTGACCCCGTGGGCCTCGAGGTAGCGGAAGAGGGCCGCCGAGACCTTGTTGTTCACCACGCCCTTGCCCGGGATCACCCCCCGCTTTTGCGCGTTGAAGGCGGTGGCCTCGTCCTTGAAGTAGACCCTTAAGGTGTCCGGGCCTTCCCGGTAGAGCACCTTGGCCTTGCCCTCGTAGAGCTTTTCCATGCCTCTCCCTGTGGGCCTGAGGGCCCGTTACCTTCATTGTAGCGGCAGGAGGCGAACCCGCGTTTTCTCGGGTCCGATCACCGCCAGGGCTCCCCGTTCCAGAGCTTCGGGGAAACGCCTTAAGACCTCCAGCACTGGGGGTAGGGCCTCGGGGGGTACTGGGGGTAGGGCCTCGGGGGGTTCCGTGTAGGGGAGGCGGAGGAGGATCACGCTGGGCCCGTCCTCTCCTGTGAGGGAGAGGAGGTGGCCGAAGTCCAGGTCGGCGGTGAGGATGGTGTAGCCCTGCTCCCTGGCCCAAGCGAAGAGTACCTCGTCGGGGGCGTTAGCCGGGCCCACGTGGCGCCACCATACGGCTTCGTACCCCGAGGCCTCGAGCGCTTCCCGCCAGCGCGGCGAGAGGTTCATGTCCACCAGGATCTTCACAGACTTAGGGCGTGCTCTTCCTCCTCCAGCCTCCAAGCGGCGTAGGCGAGGGCTTCCCGAATGTCCTCGAGGGTAAGCTCGGGGTAGTCCCGGAGGAGGTCCTCGGGGCGTTCTCCGTAGGCCAACCGCCGGAGCAGGGCCGCCACCGTGAGGCGCAGCCCCCGGATGGTGGCTTTACCGCCGAAGAGGCGAGGATCGTGGGTGATCCGGCTAAACCGGGGCATGCCCTCATTCTAAGTACCCCGCTTCGGCTTGCGCCAGAGCGGGGGCCCCCAAAGGCTTCTGGCCAGGGGACCCCATGTTGCAAAGTTCGGGTGCGGGCGCTTAGAGCCCAAAGCGGGCGTAGATGGCGTCCACGTGCCGGAGGAAGGGCTTGGGGTCAAAGAGGGCCCTCAGCTCCTCCCCCTTGAGGGGGTTCTCGGGGTCGGCCTCCAGGAGTTCCAGGAAGCTCCGCTCCTCCTCCCAGCTCCTTAGGGCGTTCCGCTGGACGAGGGCGTAGGCCTTGTCCCGGGAAAGGCCCCGGGCGATAAGGGCGTTTAGGACCTGCTGGGAGTAGACGAGGCCCCGGGTGAGCTCCAGGTTCCTGGCCAGGTTCTTTTCAAAGACCTCGAGGCCCTCGAGGATCCCCTTGAGGCGTCTTAAGGCGTAGTGGGCCAGGGTGGTGGCGTCGGGGAGGACGACCCGTTCCACGGAGGAGTGGGAGATGTCCCGCTCGTGCCAGAGGGCGATGTCCTCCAGGGCAGGCCCTAGGTACCCCCTTAGGAGCCTCGCCACCCCGGTGAGGTTCTCCAGGCCCACGGGGTTCTTCTTGTGGGGCATGGAGGAACTTCCCGTCTGCCCCTCGCGGAAGGGCTCCTGGGCCTCGAGGACCTCCGTGCGCTGGAGGTGGCGTAGCTCCACGGCCACCCGCTCTAGGTTCCCCCCCAGGAGGGCGAGGGCCGCCATGACCTCGGCGTGCCGGTCCCGGGGGACGACCTGGGTGGAAAGGGGCTCGGGCCTGAGGCCCAGGCGCCGGGCCACGTGGGCCTCCACCTCGGGGGGCACGTGGGCGTAGTTGCCCACGGAGCCCGAGAGCATGGCGACCCCGATGGTCTCCCGCGCCCGCTTAAGCCGTTCCTCGTCCCTTTGGAAGGCGGCGTAGAAGGAGAGGAAGCGGAGGCCGAAGCTCGTGGGCTCGGCGTGGACCCCGTGGGTGCGGGCGATGGCGGGGGTGTGCTTGTAGCGGAGGGCGAGGGCCCTAAGGGCCTCCTCCACCCCCTTAAGCTCCTCCAGGACGAGGCCTAGGGCCTCCACCAAGAGGGCGTTTTGCGCCGTGTCCACCACGTCCGAGCTGGTGAGGCCGAGGTGGAGGTAGCGCCCCACCTCCTCGTCCCCCGTCCACTCCACTAGGGCCCGGGTGAAGGCCACGAGGTCGTGGCGGGTTACCGCCTCAAGCTCCGCCACCCTTTGGGCGAAGGCGGCGTCCAGGGGCTTTTCCTCTAGCTTGGCGAGAAGCCTCGCCGAAAGGCCCCGCGGCACTTCCCCTAAGTTCTCCCAGGCCTCGAGGGCGTAGGCCTCCACCCGGGCCCACATCCGGTAGCGGCTTTCCTCCGACCAGAGGCGGGCCATCTCCGGCGTCTGGTAGCGGGCGATCATGCCCTTTAGGGTACCAGGGAAGGGGGGTATACTGGGAGCACGGCGGGGGTTAGGCCCCTTTCGGGGGGGTGAACCATGAAGACCCTGGGCGGGATCCGGCGCATCCTGGCCCGGCACAAGCCGGAGCTTCGGGCGCGCTTCGGCGTGCGGGAGCTGGCCATTTTCACCCGGGGGGAAGCCACCCCCTTAAGCGACGTGGATATCCTGGTAGCGCTAGAACGCCCCCTAGGGTGGGAGATTGTGGACCTGCGCGATTACCTAGAAGCCCTACTGGGGCTTCCGGTGGACCTGCTGACCGCAGGGGCCTTGCGGCGCAAGCCGCACTTGTGGCAAGCGGTGCAAGAAGACCTGGTTCATGCCTAGGCGGAATGCGCGCCTCTTCATCCGGGCAGGGTGAGGACGAAGGCCCCCCGGTACCCTTCCCCCTCCCGTTCCAGGCGGAGGAGGAGGTCCGCCCGGAAGAGGCCGTCCTGGCGGTTGTTCACCCGGGGCATCCCCCTTTCCCGGTAGGGCGGGAGGGCGTAGACCTCGCGCTGGACCTCCTCGGGGAAGAAGAGCTGGGTGGCGAAGCTCCGCCCTCCCGCCTCCACCCTTAGGTGCAGGTGGGGGGTGCGGCTTGGGTACCAGCCGGGGAAGAGGGTGAGGAAGGCCGCCTGCCCCTCCCCGTCCGTGCGCCGGAAGCCCCGGCAGAAGGTCCCGGGGGCGTTGACCCCGGAGTAGCGGCCCAGGGCGTCCGTGTGCCAGAGGTCCACCCGGGCGCCTTCTAGGGGCCTGCAGGCCCGGTCCCGCACGCGAAGGAGGAGGCGCAAGGGCACTCCGGGAAGCCCCTCCCTCAGGTCCTCCCGTTCGGGGACCTCCCTGAGGTAGTAGGGGCCTTCCGTGAGGGCCGGGGTGGGGGCGCAGGCCTGGCCCCGGGCCAAGGGCAGGAGGAGCATTCCCAAAAAGGCGCGCCGCTTCATTGGCGTTTAAGGAGGAGTTCCACCTCCAGCCGGATGCGGTTTTCCACGCTCAGGAGGATGGGCACCCGGGGCTGGACCAGCTTGAACTTCTCAAAGGGAAACTCCGTCTTCAGGAAGACCCGCACCTCGTCGCCCTTGAACTCCGCTTCTCCCTCCCACACCACCTCCTCCGTGGCGTCCCGTATGGTGAGGTCCCCCACCACCTGGATGGCCGCCTTGCCGCTTTGGGGGAGGGGGTTGGGCAGGCCCCTCACCTCCTTGGGCCGGAAGGTGGCGGTGGGGAAGCGGCCGGTTTCTAGGGTGTTCTGCCGCAGGTAGTTGTCCCGCCGGGCCTGGTCGCTCCTAAGCTCCCTCAGGTCCACCACGAACTCCCCGCTCGCCCGCCCCCCCTGGAGCCGGACCTCCCCCCGGACCGCCTTGGTGGTGCCCACGGCGTCCGTTAGGCCAACGCCCACCAGCTGCTCCCGCACCCGGTAGCGGGCCTCCCCCGAGGCCACCTGGAAGGTCTGGGCCAGGGCCGGAAGGGAAAGGAGCGCCGCCCAGAGAAGCCAACGCATCTTCACCTCCTTTACCGCTACGAAAAGCGTAGCAGGGCCAGGTTAGAGGCAGGTTAAAAGGCGGGGGCTTAGACTTGAGCTATGGTCCGGGCCCTGACCTTTGACGTGGGGAACACCCTGATCCTGGCGAGCCCCCGCTTCTGGCTCCTGCCCTTTCTGGAAGAGCGGGGCCTGAGGCCGCGAGGGGACGTGCGCAAGGCGGCCCTCGAGGCCTTCCGCTTCTACGAGGAAAACCACCTGAAGGCCCGGGACCTGGAGACCGCCTTGGGCCTTTGGCGGGAGTTCCACCGCAGGCTCCTCGCGGGGATGGGCCTCGAGGACCACGCCGAGGCCCTTTCCCGGGAGCTCGTGGCCCGCTGGCAGGACCCCGCCACCTGGCCCCTCGCCCCGGGGGCGGAGGAGACCCTGAGGGCCCTCAAGGCCAAGGGGTACCCCCTGGCCGTGGTCTCCAACTGGGACGCCACCCTGCCGGAGATCCTCGAGGCGGTGGGCCTCAGGCGCTACTTTGACCACCTCGCGGTGAGCGCCCTCTCCGGCTACGCCAAGCCCGACCCGAGGCTCTTCCAGGAGGCCCTGGCGGCCCTCGGGGTTTCCCCGGGGGAGGCGGTGCACGTGGGGGACGCGGAGGCCGACCTCCTGGGGGCGGAGGCCGCGGGGATGCGGGCCCTCCTCTTTGACCCCTTGGGGGAGAACCCCAAGGCCCTCTCCCGGCTCCAGGGGGTGCTAGACTACCTCCCATGAGCGTCCGGGCCGCCATCTGGGGGGAGAAGCAGGAGGCCATTGAGGCGAGCCTAAAGGCGGTGGACGAGGACCTCTTCCGCTACATCCGCGACTTCGCCTACGAGGAGGTCCTGGCCCGCCCCGGGCTGGACCTGAAGACCCGGGAGCTCCTCGCCATCACCGCCCTCATCGCCTTGGGTAGCCCCAAGGAGCTCGCCACCCACCTGGAGGGGGCCTTGAGGGTGGGGGCCACGGAACGGGAGGTGCGGGAAGCCATCCTGCAGTCCGCCCTCTTCCTGGGCTTTCCCCGGGCCCTGGCCGCCATGAAGCTTTTCCAGAAGGTGCTTAAAGGTCGTGGTGCTCCTCACGAGGGGGAAGGATAGGGCGCTTCTTGCGAGGCTTGCCGCCCTCGGCATAGAGGCGGCGGAGGTGGCCCTTCTGGAGCAGGTGGACCTCCCCGCCTTTGCCCTCCTCCCCGCAAGGCTCCAGGAGGGGTGGGACTACGTGGCCGTGACCTCCAAGGAGGGGGCAAGGCGCCTCCTCCTTGCCTGGGAGGAGGCGGGCCGCCCCTTTCTGAGGGTGGCTGCCGTGGGGGAGGGCACGGCGGGGGTCCTGAGGGCGGGGGGGCTTCCCCCGGCCTTCCTGCCCCCACGGGCCACGGCCAAGGACCTGGCCCAGGGCTTCCCCGAGGCGAGGAGGGTCCTCTTCGTGGCCGGGGACCTGGCGGGGCGGGACCTGGAGGAGGGCCTTAGGGCGCGGGGGGTGGAGGTGGAGCGCCTCGAGGTCTACGCCACCCGGGAAAGGGCCCTCGCCCCAGAGGAGCGGGAGCTTTTGGAACAGGCCCAGGTGGTGGCCTTCTTCAGCCCAAGCGGGGTGCAGGCCTTCGCCCGCCACACGGAAAGGCGCCCCAAAGCGGCCGCCATCGGCCCGAGCACGGCCGAGGAGGCGAGGCGGCTCGGCTTCCCCGTGGTGGAGGCGGAAAGCCCGGGGCTAGAGGGGCTTTTTCGGGCCGTCCTCCGGGCCCTTGGGCGGTAGGGGCTTACGTCCCTACCCCCTTGGCGTATACTCTTCCCCAGAATATGGCCCTGCCCCTCTACCTGGTGGGCCTTTCCCACAAGACCGCCCCCCTGGAGGTGCGGGAAAGGGCCGCCTTGGACCCGGTGGTGGCCCTCCCCGCCGCCCTTATGGCCTTGGGCAAGGGGGTGGTCCTCTCCACCTGCAACCGCACGGAGCTTTACGGGGTGGGAAGCCCCGAGAAGGCCAGGGCCTTCCTCCTGGAAAGGGGGGTGGCCCCCCGGCACCTTTACGTGAAGGAGGGGGTGGAGGCCCTGCGCCACCTCTACCGGGTGGCCGCGGGCCTGGACTCCCTGGTGGTGGGGGAGGCCCAGATCCTGGGCCAGGTGCGGGAGGCCCTCTTCCTGGCCAGGAGGCAGGGCGCCACGGAAAGCCTCCTGGAAAAAGCCTTCCAGACGGCCATCGCCCTGGGCAAGCGGGCCCGGAGCGAGACGGGAATCGGGGCGGGGGCGGTGAGCGTGGCCTACGCCGCCTTGGACCTGGCCCTTGCGGTCTACGGGGACCTTTCCGGGCTTTCCGTGGCCGTCTTGGGGGCGGGGGAGATGGCGGAGCTCTTCCTCACCCACCTGAAGGCCCACGGGGTGGGGCGGGTTCTGGTGGTGAACCGCACGGAAGAACGGGCCAGGGCCTTGGCGGAGCGCTTTGGCGGCGAGGCCTTTGGCCTTTCCGGGCTTCCCCAGGTCCTCCGCCAGGCGGATTTGGTGGTGGCCTCGGCCGCCGCCCCCCACTACCTGGTGGGCCCTGAGGACCTGCCCAAGCGGGCCAAGCCCCTCTTCCTCATAGACATCGCCCTTCCCCGGAACATCCATCCCAGGGTGGGGAGCCTTCCCCACGCCTACCTCTACAACCTGGACGACCTGGAGCGCGTGGTGGAGAAAAACCGCAGGGCCCGGGAGGGGGAGGTGCCCAAGGTGGAGGCCCTCATTGAGAAGGCCCTCGCCGACTACCTGGAGTGGTACGCGGGCCACCGGGTGCGGGAGGCCATCCGGGCCCTGCGGGAGAGGCTTTTCCAGGAAGTGGCCCAGGAGCTTCCCGGGGCCGACTTCCCCACCTGGCACAAGGAGGTGGGCCGCCGGGCCCATCCCCTGATCCTGGCCCTCAAGGCCCAGGCCCGGCCATGACCCCCGCGAGCCCTTTGGCCCTCCTGGGGGTGCTCCTCTTGGCCCTGGGGCTCTTCTGGCCCCGGGGGGCGGGGTGGGGGGCGTGGCTTTACCTGGGGGCGGCCTTGGCCGACGCCCTCGCCAAGGGGCCCTTTTCCGGCCCCGCCCAGCCCGCCCTCCTCCTGGGGGGGCTTCTTGCCCTCCGGGGGGAGACCCTGTGGCAGAGGCCCTGGCTCGCGCCCCTGAGGCGCTACCTCCTTCTCCTTTCCCTCCTCCTCGGGCTTTTCGCCCTAAAGGCCCTGCCCCACCCCAGGGAGGGGCTTTCCCCCTGGCTTGCCCTCCTGCACGGGGGGGCCTTTTTGGTGGCCTACCTGGCCCTGAGCGTGGGGGTGGGGGCCGGGGTGATGTGCGCCCTCCAGGACCTGCGCCTCAGGCGGGCCCCGGAGAAGGCGGTGAAGGGGGCTCCCCTTTGGAGCCTGCGCCGCCTGGAGCGGGGGTACCTCCGGGTGGGGTATCTGGCCACCACCTTGGGCCTGGGAAGCGGCATGGCCTGGGCCTTCGGCTACTTCGGAAACCCCTTGAGCCTAGACCCCAAGGAGGTTTCCGTCCTCTTGGGCTGGCTTTCCCTCACCCTTCACTTCCTCCTGGAGGAGAGGCTTCGGGGGCTTCCCCGGGCGGGGCTTCTCCTCCTGGCCTACGGCCTCCTCCTCTTCGCCTTCCTGGGGGCTCCCTTCCTGGCGTCCCGGCACCCCTCGAGGCTAGGGTTCTAGATATGTAAAGCTAGGCTTGACAGATTATAAAGCAGAAGTTACAATCCTCCACGAGGTGGAGGATGTGGAGCCCGTGGTGGGACCCCGAGGCGGGAAAGGGGCGGCATGAGGCCCTCCTTCGCGAGGCCGAGTGGGAGAGGCTCCTCAACCCTGGCGGAGAGCAGGGCAAAGTCCACCCGCCAATCGTCAGCCTCCTTCGCGAGGCCGAGTGGGAGAGGCTCCTCAACTCCCTTCGCGTCCCTTGGCGCCTCAGGCTGGCCCGGGCGCTCCTTCGGTGGGCCCTGCGGCTTGCCCCGGAGGCCAAGCGGGAGCTTAAGGAGGTTTTCCATGGAGGATAGGCGGCGCGTATTGGAGATGGTGCGTTCGGGCGAGATCGGGGTGGAGGAGGCCTTGGCCCTCCTCGAGGCCCTGGAGGCGCGGCCCAAGGCCAAGGGGCCCTTCCAGGTTCTCAAGGTGCGGATCAACGCCTACGAGGAGGGCAAGCCCGTGCGGGTGAACGTCAACCTGCCCCTGGCCCTGGCGGAGCTTTTGGAGGCCTTCCTCCCCCAGGAGGCCAAGGCCACCCTGGCGGGGAAGGGGGTGAACCTCAAGGACCTCCTCCAGGTGGTGCGGGAGGGGGTGCCCGAGGGGAAGCTCGTGGAGATCGCGGCGGAGGAGGAAGGCCACCCGGTGCAGATCCTGGTGGAGGTGGCGTGATCCCCTTGCGGCCCCGGTTCCTCTACCTCCGGGTGCGGGGGCCTTTTCCCTTGCCTCTTTTCCTGGCCCTTCCCCTCTTCGCCCTGGAGTGGGGCCTTCTCCTCGGCCTTTTCCTCCTCAGGACCCGGGCCCTCCTTCGGGGGAAGGCCTTAAGGACGCCCCTGGGGGCGGTCTTCGCCCTGAGGCGGCTTCCTCCTTTGGCGCTTTTGGAGCTGGAGGTGGAGGGGATAGGGGTAAAGGTGGGCGTATGGTGATCCGGCCCCTTCCCACGCGCTGCCCGGCCTGCGAGGGGCCCTTGGCGGTGAAGGCCCTCTTCTGCCCCGCCTGCGGCACCGAGGTGCACGGGCGCTTCGCCTTAAACGAGTTCGCCCTCCTCCCCAAGGAGCACCTGGACTTCCTGCGGCTTTTCGTGAAGACCCGGGGGAACCTCAAGGAGGTGGAGCGGATCCTTGGGGTCTCCTACCCCACGGTGCGGGCCCGGCTGGACGCTCTCCTCAAGGCCCTGGGGTACGAGGGGGAGGACGAGGGGGAAGACCGCCTACGGGTCCTGGAGGCCCTAAGGCGGGGGGAGATCAGCGTGGAGGAGGCGGTGGCCCGCTTGCGGGAAGGGAAAAGCTGAAGGCCGTGCCCTTTCCTACCTCGCTTTCCACCCAGATCTCGCCCCCGTGGGCCTCGAGGATGGCCTTCACGATGGCGAGGCCGAGGCCCGACCCGCCCCGTTCCCGGTCCCGGGCCTTGTCCACCCGGTAGAAGCGCTCAAAGAGGTGGGGGAGGTGCTCCTCGGGGATCCCTTCCCCGTCGTCCTCTACCCGGACCACCGCCTTGTCCCCCAGGTCAAAGGCCTTGAGCCAGACCCTTCTGGCCCCCGCCTTGAGGGCGTTGGAGACCAGGTTGGCCAGGACCTGGTGGAGCCGGTCGGGGTCCCCCAGGACGTGAAGGCCCTCGGGGGCCTCCACCAGGATCTCCCCGTCAAAGCTTTTGGCGAACTCCTCCCGCACCTCCTCCAGGAGGTCCCGCACCCTGAGGGGCACGGGGCGGATCCGCCAGGCGCCGCTTTGCGAGAGGTCCAGGAGGTCGGAGACGAGCTTGCCCATGCGCTCCGCCTCCCGCCGCACGATTTCCAGGCTTTCCCGCTGGGCCTCCGTGAGGGGGGTGCGCCGGAGCAGGTAGCCCACGTGCCCCAGGATGGCGGTGAGGGGGGTCCTGAGCTCGTGGGAGGCGTCCTGGAGGAAGCGGGTCTGGTCCTCAAAGGCCTTTTGCATGCGGGAGAGCATCCCGTTTAGGGCCCGGACCAAGGCGGCCACCTCGTCCTTGCCCTCGGGCTCGGGCAGGGGCTCGGGGCGCTCAGGCATGGCCTCGGCCTTGCGGGCCACCCATTCCAAAGGCTCCAGGGCCCGGGCCACCAGGCTTCGCGCGAGGAGGAGGGAGAGGAGGAGGACGAGGAGGGCCGTGCCCGCGTAGATGCGGGCGAACTGGCTTAAGGTGGCCTCGAGGCCCTCCGTGGGCTTGCCCACCAGGAGGGCCCCCTTCCACACCGCCCCGGAGAGGTTGACCTCCACCTTGCGGGCGTAGACCAAAAGGCGCAAGGGGGCGCCCTCCCGGGGAAGGGCCACTTGGGCCCAGACCTCGCCCTTTTCCAGGAGGGTCCGGTACTCGGCCTCGCCCAAAAGCAGGCGCCCCTGCCCCAGGGCGGGGCTCCTTTGCAGGCTGATGCCCCCTTCCTTGGCCAAGAGGGCCGGGTCCTCCTCGGGAAGGAGCTGGAGCTCGGCGTAGAGGCTTGGGGGGAGGCCGGCCTCCAAGAGGGCCTGGCCTCCGAGGTTCAAAAGGCGCACCACCTGGTTGCTGGCCTCCAGGAGCTCGCTCCGGAGGTTCCGGTAGAGGAAGCTCCTCAGGAGGCCTTCCAGGGCGAAGCCCAGGGCCACCAGGGTCACCAGGAGGAGCCCCGCGGTGAGGAGGGTGATGCGGGTTCTGAGGGTCATGCCGTGGGGGCCTTCTGCCGGGCCTCAGTCCTCCCGGAGCACGTACCCCACGCCCCGCACCGTGTGGATGAGGCGGCGCTCCCCCCCCGCCTCCAGCTTCTTGCGCAGGTAGCCGATGTAGACGTCCACCACGTTGCTCCCCCCCTGGTAGCCCGGCCAGACCTTCTCCTCAATCTCGTAGCGGCTGAAGACCTTGCCGGGGTTCTTGGCGAGGAGCTCCAAAAGCTCAAACTCCTTGTTGGAAAGCTCTATGCGGCGCCCTCCCCGGAAGACCTCCCGGCCCTCGAGGTTGATGATGAGGTCCGCCACCCGGATCTCCCCGGTGATGGCCGGGGTGACCCGGCGGAGGTGGGCCCGCACCCGGGCGAGGAGCTCCTCAATGGAGAAGGGCTTCACCAGGTAGTCGTCGGCCCCCGCGTCCAACCCCGCCACCTTGTCCTCCACCCGGTCCTTGGCGGTGAGGATGAGGATGGGCACGTTGGAGGTCTTGCGGATGCGCTTGGCCACCTCAATCCCGTCCATGACGGGGAGCATCAGGTCCAGGATCACCAGGTTGGGGTTCACCTCCCGGAACTTGGAAAGCCCGGTGATCCCGTCGTGGGCCACCTCCGTGCGGTAGCCCTCGGCCTGGAGCTCAAGCTCAATGAAGCGGGCGATGTCCTTCTCGTCCTCCACGATGAGGATCAGAGGGGGTTCCATGCCCCCATGGTACTTACTTTCTCATGAGAAAGCTAGGTGTAGAGGCTCAGGACTGCCAGGTACATGAAGGCGCTCCCTAGGAGCACCAAGAGGTGCCACACCCCGTGGAACCCCACCCGCCCGGGCCAGGGGTCGGGGCGCTTCCTCGCGTAAACCCAAGCCCCCAGGGTGTAGGAGAGGCCGGAGAGGGCCATGAGGGCGAAGGTGAGGGGAGGAAGGTCAAGCCTGGGCAGGAAGAAGAGGGAAAGCCACCCCAGGGCCAGGTAGGCCAGGGTGTAAAGCCACCTGGGGGCCTTGAGGTAGAGGAGGCGGAAGCCCACCCCGAGGAGGGCGAGCCCCCACACCAGGGCGAGGGCGAAGGTCCTCTCCCTTCCCTCCAGCCCTTTGGCCAGGAAGGGGGTGTAGCTCCCCGCGATGAAGAGGAAGATGGCGGCGTGGTCCAGCCTCCTGAGCCAGGCGAGGCCCCTTTCCCCCAGGTGGAGGCTATGGTAGAGGGCGCTCGCCCCGAACATCAGGGCCATGGTGAGGCCGAAGGCGAGGAGGGCGGGCCAGGCCTCCTTAGGGGCCAGGAGGAGGAGAAGGAGGCTTCCCAGGAGGGCGAGGGGCACCCCGAGGGCGTGGCTTAGGGCGTTGAAGGGCTCGCGGACCATGCCCCAGGCTACCCGATCCCGAGCCTCCTTTCCACCTCGGCCACCTCCCGCACCGTGCGCAGGAGGGCGTCGGGGTTCAGGCTTAGGGAGTCTATGCCCCGTTCCACCAGGAAGGCGGCGAACTCGGGGTAGTCGGAGGGGGCCTGGCCGCAGATGCCCACCTTCTTCCCCTTGGCGTGGGCCTTCTCAATGAGCATGGCCGCGAGGCGCTTCACCGTCTCCCGCCGCTCGTCAAAGAGGTGGGCCACCCGCTCGGAGTCCCGGTCCAGGCCCAGGGCGAGCTGGGTGAGGTCGTTGGAGCCGATGGAGAAGCCGTCAAAGAGCTCGGCGAAGGCCTCGGCCTCGAGGACGTTGGAGGGGATCTCCGCCATCACGTAGACCTCGAGGCCCCCCTCCCCCCGCCTAAGCCCCCCCTCGGCCATGGCCTCCAGGACCTTCTTTCCCTCCTCCGGGGTGCGGCAGAAGGGGACCATGACCATGAGGTTCTTGAGGCCCATCCCCTCCCTGACCCGCTTCACCGCGGCCACCTCCAGGAGGAAGCCCTCCTTGTAGTCCGGGTGGTAGTAGCGGCTCGCCCCCCGCCACCCCAGCATGGGGTTTTCCTCCTTGGGCTCAAAGAGGTGCCCCCCGAGGAGGCGGGCGTACTCGTTGGTCTTGAAGTCGGAGAAGCGGAGGAGAACGGGCCTCGGATAGAAGGCGGCGGCGATGAGGCCGATGCCCTCGCTCAGGCGCTCCACGAAGTAGGCCCGCTTGTCGGGGTAGGCCTCGGTGAGCTCCTCCACCTGGCGGCGCACTTCCTTGGGGAGGGTTTCAAACCGGGTGAGGGCCAGGGGGTGGACGCGCACGTGGCTTGCGAAGACGAACTCCATGCGCAAAAGCCCCACCCCGTCCGTGGGAAGGAGGCTCGTCCTCAGGGCCTCCTCCGGGGTGCCCACGTTCACCAGGATCCGGGTCCGGGTCTTGGGCAGGGTCTCGGGGCGGATCTCCTCCACCTCAAAGGGGAGCCTTCCCCGGTAGACCACGCCCCGCTCCCCCTCGGCGCAGGAGACCGTGACCTCCTCTCCCTCGGGGACGCTCCGGGTGGCCCCCACCGCCCCCACCACCGCGGGCACCCCCAGCTCCCGGGCCACGATGGCCGCGTGGGAGGTGCGCCCGCCCCTTTCGGTGACGATGGCCGCCGCCTTCTTCATGATGGGCTCCCAGTCGGGGTTGGTGGTCTCCGTGACCAGGACCTCCCCCTCCTGGAAGCGGTCCATCTCCCTCGGGTCCCTGAGGACGCGGGCCCGGCCCGCGGCGATGGCCTCCCCCACGGCGAGGCCTTCCGCCAGGACCTCGCCCCGCTTGAGGAGGCGGAAGACGCGGAGGACGGGGGCCTTCTGGGAGTGGACGGTCTCGGGCCGGGCCTGGAGGACGAAGAGCTCCCCCGTGGGGCCGTCCTTGGCCCACTCAATGTCCATGGGGGTGGGGCTTCCCCGCTTCCTGGAGTAGTGGTCCTCAATCTTCAGGGCCCAGTCGGCGAGGCGGAGGACCTCCTCGTCCTTTAGGGCAAAGCGGTTCCTTAGGTAAGGCGGCGTGGGGCGGTTCTTGAGCCGGCCTTCCCTGGGGTCAAAGGCCAGGGTGAGCTCCTTGGCGCCGAGCCTTCGGTAGACCACGGCCCGGAAGCCCTCCCGGAAGGTCTCCTTGTGCACGTAGTACCCGTCCGGGATCACCCGGCCCTGGACGAGGTTCTCGCCCAGGCCGTAGATGGCCGTGAGGTAGACGAAGCCCTGGTGACCGGTGTCGGGGTCCAGGGTGAAGATGACCCCGCTTGCGGCGCTGTCCGCCCGCACCATGCGCTGGACCCCCACGGAGAGGGCCACCTTGAGGTGGTCAAAGCCCATGTGGGCCCGGTAGCTGATGGCCCGCGCCGTGAAGAGGCTCGCCATGGCCCGCTTCACGTGGAGGAGGAGGTCCTCTTCCCCCTGGACGTAGAGAAAGCTTTCCTGTTGCCCGGCGAAGCTTGCCGTAGGGAGGTCCTCGGCGGTGGCGCTACTCCGCACGGCCACGGGGATCTCCTCCTCCCCCGCTTCCTCGGAAAGCCTGCGGTAGGCCTCGAGGATCTCCTCCCGGAGGTCTTGGGGGTATTCGCCCTTCAGGATCAGGTTCCGCAGGCGGCGGCTCGCCCTCTGCAAGGCCTTGGGGTCCTCCGGGTCCAGCCCCTCCAGCTCCCGGGGGATGGCCTCTTTCAGGCCATTATGCTCCAGAAAGTGCCAATAGGCCTCGCTGGTGGTGGCGAAGCCCTCGGGCACCTTGACCCCCAAGGGGGAGAGCTCCCGGATCATCTCCCCCAAGGAGGCGTTCTTCCCCCCCACCAGGGGGACGTCCTCGAGGCCCACCTCGTGGAAAAACCGCACCCACTTCACGGAATCCCTCCTTTCTTTAGGGCTTCCTTCAGCACCCCTTCGGCGCTTTCCCCCGCGTAAAGCGCCTCCTCCGTGAGGAAGAGGCGGTGGGGGAGGGCGAGGAAGGCGGCGTCCTTGAGCTCCTTCCAGTCCACAAAGGGCTTCCCCCGCAGGTAGGCGAGGGCCCGGGCGAGGGAAAGCCACGCCTTGGCCCCGCGGGGGGAAAGCCCCATGCGGAGGCGCCGGTCCTCCTGGGTGAGGAAGGCCACGTGGGTGATGGCCAAAAGGGCCTCCTTGGCCACCCGCACCTCCTTCGCCTCCTCCTGGGCCTTGAGGAGGTCCACCCCCACGGGCTCTGGGATCTTGGGCTCCTCGGTGAGGATCCTAAGCCACACCTCCCGCCTCGGGGGGCGGAAGGGGATCTTGGCGGTGAAGCGGTCCAGTTGGGCCTCGGGCAGGGGGTAGGTGCCCTCCAGCTCCAGGGGGTTTTGCGTGGCCAGGACGAAGAAGGGTTCGGGGAGGGGATAGCGCACCCCCCCTGCGGTCACCGCCCTTTCCTGCATGGCCTCGAGGAGGGCCGACTGCACCTTGGGGGGCGCCCGGTTGATCTCGTCCGCCAGGACCACCTGGGCGAAGACGGGGCCCGGGACGAAGACGAAGCGCCCCTCCCTATAGACCTCGCTTCCCGTGAGGTCCTGGGGGAGGAGGTCCGGGGTGAACTGGATGCGCTTGTAGGCGAGGCCGCTCGCCCGGGCGAAGCCCTCCGCCAGAAGGGTCTTTCCCAGGCCCGGGGTCCCCTCCAAGAGGGCGTGCCCCCGGGCGAGGAAGGTGGCGAGGAGGGCCTCTATGGCCTCCTCCTGGCCGAAGAGCACCCTCCCCAAGGCCTCCCGAAGGCGTTCCAGGGACACCTAGCCCTCCTGGGCCCTCTCCTGGACGATCCTTTGGGCGAGGTGCGGGGGGACCTCGGCGTAGTGGCTGAACTCCAGGGTGTAGGCCCCCGCCCCCCCGGTGAGGCTCGGCAGGACCTTGTAGTACTCCAGGACCTCGGCGAGGGGCACCTCGGCCCGCACCGCGCTTAAGGCGCCTTCCTGCTCCATGCCCAGGATCCGCCCCCGGCGGGCCTGGAGGTCGGAGAGGATGTCCCCCACCCGCTCCTGAGGGACGAGGACCTTGACCTGATAGATGGGCTCTAGGAGCACGGGGTGGGCCTCGGCCATCACCTTCTTGAAGGCCATGCTTGCAGCGATCTGGAAGGCGAGGTCTGAGGAGTCCACCTCGTGGTAGGAGCCGTTGTAGACGATGGCCTTGAAGCCCATCACCGGGAAGCCCGCCAGCACCCCCTTCTTGGCCGCCTCCTTGATCCCCTCCTCTATGGCCTCCTGGTACTTGCTGGGGATGACCCCGCCGGTGATGCGCCACTCAAAGGCGTACTCGCTCGCGGGCTCCAGCCTGAGCCACACGTCCCCGTACTGGCCGTGCCCCCCGGTCTGCTTCTTGTACTTGCCCTGGCCCTCGGCCACCTTCTTGATGGTCTCCCGGTAGGGCACCTTGGGCACGGAGAAGGTCACCTCCACCCCGTAGTCCGAAAGGCGCTCCTTGGCCGTGGCGAGGTGGAGCTCCCCGTGGCCCCAGAGGAGGAGCTCCCCGGTTTCCTCCTGGCGCTCTATCTTCAGGCTTGGGTCCTCCTCCAAAAGCTTCCTCAGGGCCTCGCCCAGCCTGGCCTCGTCCGTGCGCCCCTTGGGATGGAGGGCCACGGGGACGTTGGGCTCGGGCAGGCGGGCGAAGGGCACCTCCTCGCTTTCCGGCCTTTCCCCTTGCCAGAGGACCATGCCCCGGTGGAGGTTTTCCGCCTTGGGAAGCCCCAGGATGAACCCCGCCTCCGCCTCCTCCACCTCCAGGAGGTCCTTCCCCATGGGCACGTAGAGGTGGGGGAGGCGCACCGGTCCCGCCTCGCTTTGGAGGGCGTCCCCGGGCTTAAGCCTTCCCCGGTAGAGGCGCAGGTAGGCCACCTGGCCCATGAAGGGGTCCACCTGGACCTTGAAGACCTTGGCCAGGGGAGGGCCATCCCCGAAGCGCTCTTCGGGGGAGGGGAAGGCCTCGAGGATCAGCTCCAGAAGGGGCAGGACGCCGATGCCCGTTTCCCCGGAGGCCAGGGCCACGGGGTAGAGGAGGCCCCGCCGCACCGCCTCGTGGAAGGCCTTCTCCAGGGCCTCGCCCGTGACCTCCTCCCCCTCCAGGTACTTCTCCAAAAGGCCCTCGTCCGTCTCCACGATGGCCTCGAGGACCTCCTGGCGGAAGCGCTGGGCCCTTTCCCGCTCCTCCTCGGGGACCTCCACCTCCACTTCCCGCCCCTCCTGGTAGCGGTAGGCCTTGCCGTGGAAGACGTCCATGAGCCCCACCCACCGGCTTCCCTCGTAGAGGGGCAGGTCTATGGGGAGGATGGGGCCCAGGGTGTTCCTCAGGTCCTGGAGGAGGGCGTAGTAGTCCCCGCCCTTGTCCAGCTTGGTGACCACCACCATCCGGGGAAGGCCGAGCCTTTCCGCCACGGTCCAGGCCCTCTCCGTGCCCACCTGCACCCCGCTTTCCGCGGAGACGGCCACCAAGGCGGCGTCCGCGGCCTCCAGGGCTCCCCGGATCTCCCCCACGAAGTCCCCGTACCCGGGGGCATCCAGGAGGAAGATGCGGTGCTCCCGGTAGCGCAAGGGGGCGACCCCGGTGCGCACCGTGGTGCGGTGGAGCCTGGCCTCGGGGGTGTAGTCCGTGGTGGTGGTGCCCTCCTCCACCCGGCCCATGCGCTCCTTGGCCCCCGTGTGGAAAAGAAGGGCTTCGGTGAGGGTGGTCTTGCCGCTTCCCGCGTGCCCTACCAGGGCAACCGTTCTGATCATGGCGCCTCCTTCTTGGTGCCCATAGTATAGGGCCGAGGAGGGGGCGATTGTCCCAGGTGCTTTACCTGCCGCGGAGGTTGCTTGAGGAAACGGAGGCCCACCTACGCCGGGAGGCCCCCAAGGAGGGGGTGGGGCTTTGGGCGGGGAGGCGGGAGGTGGAGCGGGTCCTGCCCCTGCCCAACGTCCACCCGAACCCCCTCACGGGCTACCTGGCGGAGCCCCTGGCCCTGCTTAGGGCCCTAAAAGCGCTTGAGCGGGAGGGGCTTTCCCTCCTCGCCATCTACCACTCCCACCCTTCTGGCCCCGCCCTCCCGAGCCCCACGGACATCCGGGAGGCCCGGTGGCGCGTGCCCTACGTCATCTTCGGTACGGACGGCTTCCGGGCCTTTCTCCTCCCCGAGGGGCGGGAGGTGGGGGTGGCGGTGCTTTAACCCCCGTAGAACCAGCCCGTGTCCCACATGACGAGGGGCCTCGCCTCGTAGCGCACCCCGGCCTCCACCACCTCGGCCACCACCAGGCTGTGGTCCCCGCCCGGGTAGAGGTGGCGCACCTCGGCCTCGAGCCAGTAGGGGAGCTTTGTGAGGAGGGGAAGCCCGAAGGTGGGGGAGGGCTCAAAGGGGTGGCCGTTTAGGGTGTCGCCCTCCCGCTGGGTGGGCTTGAAGAAGTCCTGGGCGATGGCCTTCTGGTCCTGGGCCAGGGTCATGAGGGCGAGCCTCCCGGTGCGCTCAATGAGGGCGTGGAGGCGGCTTTCCCGCTTCACCCCCAGGGCCACGAGGGGCGGGGTGAAGGAGGCCTGGGTGACCCAGTTCACCGTGCCCGCGGCGATTTCCTCGCCGTCTTGGGCCGTCAGGACGTAAAGCCCGTAGGTGAAGCTCCGCAGGACTTTCTTCTTGGCCTCGAGGTCCATGCCCCCATTTTAAGCGCCCGCGCCTTAGTCCCGGAGGAGGGCCTCCAGAAGGGCCTGGTGGATCCAGCCGTTCGTGGCCACGATGTAGCGGTGGCCCAGGCGGTAGGGCTTCCCCTCGAGGTCGGTGACCCGGCCCCCCGCTTCCTCCACCAAAAGCCACCCCGCGGCCACGTCCCAGGGGTTGAGCTTCACCTCCCAGAACCCTTCCAGCCTTCCCGCGGCCACGTAGGCCAGGTCCAAGGCCGCGGCCCCAGGTCGGCGCACCAGGAGGCCCCGCTTGAGGGCCCGGCCGAAGTAGACCAGGTTTTCCGGGTCCTGGGCCACGTCGTAGGGGAAGCCCGTGGCGAGGAGGCTTCCCAAGAGCTCCTTCCGCTCCGTTACCCGGATGGGCCGCCCGTTCAGGTAGGCCCCCTCCCCCCGCACGGCGTAGAAGGCCTCGCCGCGGCTCGTGTCCATCACCACCCCCACCTGGACCTTCCCCTCCACCTCCAAGGCCAAGGAGACCCCGTAGAAGGGGAAGCCGTGGGCGTAGTTCACCGTGCCGTCCAGGGGGTCCACGATGAAGCGCACCTCCTTCCCCCCCTCGCTCCCCCCCTCCTCCCCCAGGAAGCCCGCCTCGGGGAAGCGTTCCAAGAGCAGGGCTTTGATGGCCTCCTCCGCCTCCCGGTCCGCCTGGGTCACGAGGTCCGTGGGGCCGGACTTGGTCCCCTGGGTAAAGCCTTTTTCCAGGTAGTAGGCGTGGATGCCCCGGGCCAGGTGGGCGGCCTCCAGCATGGCCTTCAGGTAGGGAAAGAACGGGTGAGCCTTGCCGATCACCCCTTCATCATAGGCCCCGAAGCCTCCCGAAGAGGGCCCTCAGCCGGGCCTCGCTCTTCACCCCCGGGGCCTCCTCCACCCCGCTCGCCAGGTCCAGGGCGTAGGGCCTTAGGGCCAGGGCCTCTTCCACGTTCTCCGGGGTGAGGCCCCCCGCGAGGATGACCCGGGCGTCCGAGGCCAGAAGGGGCTCGGCCCAGGCCCTGGGGTAGGCTTCGCCGCTTCCCGGGCGGGGGCTGTCCAGGAGGAGGGCGGAGGCGGGGTAGTGGGCCCACTCGGGCCGGGCGGGGCCTTCCAGGGGAAAGGCCTTGATCACGGGGAAAAAGCGCCCGATGGCCTCGGCCCACTCCGGGGGCTCGTTCCCGTGGAGCTGGGCCACCTGGAGCCGGGCTTCCTCCATCCACCGGAGCACCTCCCCGGGGGGCTGGTCCCGGAAGACCCCCACCCGCACCACGAAGGGGCCGAGGGCCTGGGAGATCCGCCGGGCGGAAGGGGGGTCCACCCGCCTCTTGGAGCCCGGGGCGAGGACGAAGCCCAGGGCGTAGGCCCCTAGCTCCTCCGCGAGGAGGGCGTCCTCCAGGCGGGTGATGCCGCAGATCTTGACCCGGACAAGGGCCATGAACCCCCTAGCCGCACTTGGAGTAGCCGCAGACCTGGCACTTCCAGCACCCCTCCTCCCGCACCAAGGCCTTTTCCCCGCACACCGGGCAGGAAGAGGCCCCGGGGAGGGCGAGGCCTCCTCCGGAGAGGGCGGGGAGGGGGGCCTCCTCCGCCAAGGGCTTCTGGCCCTTGAGCTCGCCAGGGATGGTCTCCAGGGCCACGGCGATGAGGTCCGCCTTGCTGGACACGAGCCTGCCCTGGTAGGTGCCGTAAAGCCCCCCGTTGATCCCCCTTAGGGTGCGCACGATGGCCTCCGGGGGCACCCCGTACTGCAGGGCGATGGAGACCACCCGGCCTAGGGCCTCGCTGTCGGCGTTCGCCTCGTCCCCCGCCTTGCCGGAGGTGAGGATGACCTCAATGGGCTTTCCTTCCAGGACGTTCACCGTCACCAGGAAGCTCCGCTTCTGCCCCTCCGGGGTCATGAGCTTCACCATGTCCGTGAAGCCGAGGAGCCTGCCCGGGCGCTCGTAGGGGGGCTCCCTCGAGGCCCCCGCGGGGGCCTTTTCCTCGGCCTTCGCCTGGGGTGCGGGCTCCTCCCGGGCCTCCTTGGACTCTTTCTTCACCGTCAGCACCTGGAACTCCCGGGAGCCGTCCCGGTAGACGGTGATCCCCTTGCACCCCGTGCGGTAGGCCTCGAGGTAGGCGGCCTCCACGTCCTCCACCGTGGCGTGGTTTGGAAGATTTATGGTTTTTGAGAGGGAGTTCCCCGCGTACCCCTCGGCGTCAAAGGCCCGCTGGACCACCCCCTGCATGCGCACGTGGTCCAAGGGGTGGATGTCGTGGGCGCAGAGGAAGACCTTACGGATCGCCTCGGGGACGAAGGGGAGGTTTTGCACGGAGCCGTGGCCGTCCTTCTGGATCTCCTCAATGATCTTCTCCCAGTCCCACTTCCCGTCCTTCTCAAACCCGGGGGCGGGCGGGTAGGCCTCCATGAGCTCCACGAAGAGGGGGTGGAGGAGGGGCTTGTACTCCCCGCCGATCCTCCGCCAGACGAAGGGGCTGAAGACGGGCTCAATCCCCGAGGAGACCCCCATGAGCATGCTGGTGGTGCCGGTGGGGGCCACGGTGAGGAGGGCCACGTTGCGCCGCGGGCGCACGCCCAGGGCCTGGAAGTACTCCCGGTGCTCCTCGTAGAGGGGGAAGGGGCCCCTTTCCTCGGCCAGGGCCTCGGAGGCCCGGATGGCCTCCTCCCTTTGAGCGGAGGCGATCTCGTAGACCTTCTTCCGGGCCTCCTCGGAGTCGTAGGGGAGGCCCATCTTGATGAGGGCGTCGGCCAAGCCCATGACCCCGAGGCCCAGGCGGCGGAGCCTCTTGGCCGCCATCTCGTTGTCGGGGAGGGCGAACTTGTTCACGTCCAGGACGTTGTCCAGGAAGCGGATGGCGGTGTGGACGTCCTGGCGGAAGGCCTCCATCTGGAACTCCCCGTCCTCCACGTAGGCCGCGAGGTTCAGGGCCCCGAGGTCGCAGGGCTCGCCCACGGTGAGCGGGATTTCGCCGCAGTTGTGGGCGACGATTCCATTGGCGATGAGGCTGTGGGTGACGGGCTCGGTGAGGTCGTAGACGGGGGCTTCCCCCGCGGGCTCCACGCTGGCCACCGTGGCCAGGAAGGGCTTGCGGTAGCTGCCCCGGGGCCTGTGGCGCAGGAAGGCCAAGAGCTTGGACTGCTTCTCCTCCTGCAGGAAGCCTACGGCCTCGGCGAACCGGTCCCGGTTTTCCCCTCCCAGGATAAGCTCGTACTGGGGCGCCACCGGGTACTCCCTGAGGCCGCCTTTGCCGTCCGGCAAGGCCTTACGGGCCGCCTCCCTGCGCTTGTGGATCTTCCCGAAAATCCCCAGGTTGAGAAGGAGGAGCTGAACCTCCTGGAGGAGGGCCGGACTAGAGGAGGCCAGGCGGACGGTGGCGTCCCGCTTGTTCTCGTTGATCTGCACCGAGCCGTCGGCGCTGAAGAGGCCCTGGAGGAAGCCCACCACCGCTTCCCGGGGAGCGCGAAAGAGGCTTTCCGGGACCCGCTTTTCCGTGGCCCTGGCCGCCTTGACCCCCAGGGCCTGGAAGAACTCCGCGGGGATGCGGTTGAAGTGGAGGTGGAAGGTGTTGGAGCGGGTTTCCTGGAGGGTGCCTGGGCCGAACCAGTCCCGGAGGAGGTCGGGAAGCCAGGTGAGGGCGGCGAAGTCCTTCCGGGAGAAGTAGAAGCCCACCCCGTCCTCCCGCAGGTAGCCGTCCCCCAAAAGCCAGCCCAAGGCCACCCCGAGCTCCCGGCTCCAGCGGGTGGGGAGGTTGCGGTATTGGGCGTGCACGTCGGCCCGGCCTCGGCCTCCCCGGCCTCCTGCGGTGGCCACCCGCTCGTGAACCACGGCGAGGGCTTGGGCGGGCAGGCGCTCCTCCTTGGGGAAGAGCCCCTCGCCGCTTTGCACCAGGATCTTCTCGCCTGGCCTGAGCTTCCCCGCTTCCCGGTAGCCCTCCGGGGTCAGGAGGAGGTGGTCCGGGGTGAGGGTCACCTCGAGGCCCTCCCGGGTGCGGAGCCGAACCACGGGCTTGACGCCGGTGAAGAAGGCTCGGGCTGCCTTCCGCACCGTGGTGCCCTGGGCGGGGAGGGGGGTGCCTAAGCCTCCAAAGGGGGCCCGGTTGTCCGTGACCAGGTAGAAGCTCCCCCCTTCGCGCGCCAGCTCCTCAATGGGCACAAGGCCACCCTCGGTGGGAATCCTTGTAGACCCCACGAAGCAGGGGTTGGTGGAGCGGATCTGGTAGCGCTCGCCAAGCCCCTTCAGGGCGGAGAGCGCGTTGACCCGGTCCACGAAGATGAGCCCCGGCTCCCCCGTGGCCCAGGCGTGCCAGGCGATCTCGTGCCAGAGCCAGCGGGCGGGGACCTTCCCCCCGTAGAGGGGGATGGCTTTGGCCCCGTCCTCCCTCTCGGGGAGGGGAGGGAGCTTGCCCGTGTAGGGGCCCTCTACGGGGTAGGGGTAGTACTTCCCGGGGACCTCCACGGGGGTCACGGGCCAAAGCTCGTCCTTTTCCACCGCCTCCAGGAAGCGGTCCGTGGCCAGGACGGAGATGTTGAAGGTGGAGATGTCCCCTTCCGCCTTCTCCCGGTCCAGGTCCTTGGCGGTGAGGAAGTCCAGGAGGTCGGGGTGTTCTATGGAGAGGGTGGCCATCCCCGCGCCGCGCCTCGTTCCGCCTTGGCGTACCACCCGGAGCACGGGGGCGTAGACGTAGCGCAGGGTGGCCACGGGGCCCGCCTCCTCCGCCCCCAGGGCGGCCCACTCCAGGAAGTGGTCAAAGAGCTCAAAGAGGAAGCTTACGGGCCCCGAGCTCGTCCCTCCGCTTCCCCGGATGGGGGCCCCCTCGGGGCGGAGGAGGGAGAAGTCCACGTGGGGGGTGAGGCCTTGCCGGGCGAGGGCCGCCGCCTCCTTGGCCGCCTCCACGATGCCCCCCATGTCGTCGGGGACCAGGATGCGCTCCTCCGGGGGGGCTTTGACCACCCGCACCCCTTGGGCCTCGGCCAGGGCCTTTAGCTCCGGGGGGAGGTCCCCGTAGACCATCCGGGTGAAGTTCTTGAGCTGGATCGCCTCCTTGGGCCCGTCGGGGTTGGTGGGGGGGCGCATGAGGCCCCGGAGGAAGTCCTCGAGGTCGGGGTGCTCCGCGGACAGGTAGGCCACGCCCCGGACCTCCCGGCGCTTGCGGCTTCCCTTGGAGCGGTAGGGGTCCAGGTTGACCCCGTTCCCCCCGCCCACCTTGGTCACCAGGGCCAGCTTCTTGGCCACCTCCATGATGCCCTCAAAGCTCTCCGGGGGGTTCTCCGTGGCCCCTTGGACGAAGCAGTTCAGGAGGTTGCCGTGGGGGGTGCCCGCCCCAGCGAGGATCCGCCCCCCGGGGGAGAAGCGCTTGCTGGCCATGAGCTCGTAGAACTTCTCCTCCCAGTAGGCCCTTTCCTCGGGCTTCTCGGGCCTGGCGATCTCCCGGGCCACCCGGCGGAACATGCCCAGGATGTCCCCGTCCCCGGGCTGGAGGTACTGGCGCTTGGCGATGGCCTGGGCGTGCTCGTCAAAAATGGGCTCCATAAATCCTCCCTTCAACCCCCATATCTTGGGGCAAGACGCCAGGATGCTACTACCCTTTGGGCTTTCACGGCAAGTGGGGGGGCTCACACTTGGCCCTTGGCGGTTGACGGGGTCTCCTAAGCTTACCAGAATGGGAAGGATGCGCGCCGCCTTCCGTACCCTGGGGTGCAAGGTCAACCAGGTGGAGACCGAGGCCCTTCTGGGCTTCCTCAAGGCCCTGGAGCCCGAAGTGGTGCCCCTGGAGGCCGGGGGGGCGGACCTCGTGGTCATCAACTCCTGCGCCGTCACCACCACGGCGGAGGCGGACACCCGCAAGGAGGTGCGCCGGGCGAGGCGGTACAACCCCCAGGCCTTCATCGTGGTCACGGGGTGCTACGCCGAGCTCGCCCCCGAGGCCCTAAAGGAGCTCGGGGCGGACGCGGTGGTCCCCAACGCCCGGAAGGCCGAGCTTCCCCGGGTGATCCTGGAGCGCTTCGGCCTTCCCTCTGACCCCATCACCACCCCGCCCAACGAGTTCTGGGGGGCGGGGGAGAGGGGGCTTTTGAATAGCCGGGTACGGGCCTTCCTCAAGGTCCAGGACGGGTGCCAGGCGGGCTGCGCCTACTGCATCATCCCGAGGCTTAGGGGCAAGGAGCGCCACCGGGACCACCGGGAAGCCCTGGCCGAGGCCGAGGCCCTCCTCCGCATGGGCATCAAGGAGATCGTCCTCACCGGGGTGCGCCTCGGGAGCTACAAGGGGCACCCCCGGGGCCTGGCCGGGCTCGTGGAGGACCTCTACCACCTGGGGGCCAAGGTGCGGCTTTCCTCCATAGAGCCCGAGGACACGGGGGAGGACCTCCTTAGGGTGATCGGCCGCTACGCCCCCGAGGTCAGGCCCCACCTCCACCTCTCCTTGCAGACGGGCTCGGACCGGCTCCTTAGGCTCATGGGCCGCCGCTACGATAAGGCCTACTACCGGGGGTTGGTGCGGCGGGCCTACGACCTCATCCCCGGCTTCGCCCTCACCACCGACGTCATCGCCGGCCTGCCCACGGAGACGGAGGAGGAGCACCGGGAGACCCTGGCCTTCCTGGAGGAGCTCAGGCCTACCCGGGTCCACGCCTTCACCTACACCCCGAGGCCCAAGACCCGGGCGGCCTCCATGCCCCAGGTCCCCCCGGAGGTGCGGAAGCGGCGCACCAAGGAGCTCATCGCCCTGGCCCAGCGCCTGGCGGAGGAGCGGATCCGCCCCAAGCTTGGGGAGCGGGTGGAGGTTCTGGTGGAAAGGGTCCAGGGGGGCGAGGCCCTGGGCCACACCCCGGACTACTACGAGGCCCGCCTTCAGGGCGAGGCCCGCCCCGGGGAGACGGTCTGGGCCCGGGTCCTGGGGGTGGAGGGGTACGTCCTTTTGGGCCGGGTGGAAGGGGCGAAGGAAGGGGCCAGGGGGTCCCTGGAGCTTCCCGTGCGGTAGGATGCTTTCCATGGGGTGCGTCTTCTGCCGCATCATCGCTGGGGAACTCCCCTCCAGAAAGGTCTACGAGGACGAGGGCTTCGTGGCCTTCCACGACATCAGGCCCAAGGCCCCGGTGCACGTCCTGGTGGTGCCCAAGGAGCACGTGGAGAGGCTCTCCGACTACCCCGACACCGAGGAAGGGGAGCGGAAGCTCGGGGCCCTCTTCCGCACCGCGAACCGGGTGGCGCGGGGCTTGGGCCTCGAGGGCTACCGGGTCCAGGTGAACGTGGGGGAGAAGGGGGGGCAGGAGGTCTTCCACGTCCACGTGCACGTCATGGGGGGCTGGGGATGAGGAAGCGGTCCAGGAGCTTCCCCTCGGGGTCCAGGGCGTAGCCCAAAAGGCCCTCCGGGCGCGCCTCCAGGAAGAGGGCGTGGTGGGCCACGGCCAGGGCCCGGCTCCAGGGGAGGGGCGGCCGGGTGGGGTAGAGGCCCGCCCCTCCGCCCCCCACCACCAGGGTGGGTGGGCCCCACCTCCAGGCGCTCGTAGTGGTGGTCGTGCCCCGCGAGGACCAGGGCCACCCCGTGGCGGCGGAGGAGGGGTTCTAAGAGGCCCCTCAAGAGGGGGCTTCCCCCGTGGAGCCCCGAGGAGTAGAGGGGACGGTGGAGGACCAGAAGCTTCCAGGGCGCCCGGGAGGTTTTGAGGGCCTCCTCCAGCCAGGCCCTCTGGGCCCTTAGGTCGCCTTCCGTGTAGAGGAAGAAGGCCTCGAGGTCCCCCAGGCGCAGGCGGTAGTAGGGCCTTTCCAGGCCGAAGCGGCGGAGCTGGGCCTCGAGGTTCGGGGCGTCGTGGTTGCCGAAGGCGGGGTAGAGGGGGACGGGGGGGAGGTCCTGCAGGAAGCGCTCCACCACCTGCCCCTTGGGATAGAAGTTGTCCCCGGTGGTGAGGAGAGCGGTGAGGGGGCTTTGGGCGTGCTCCTGGCGGAGGAGGGCCGCCACCTGGGCCCGCCCCGGGGTGTCCTGCCCCCAGTCCCCGAGGACCGCAAGCCGCTGGCCCAGGGCGAGGGAGAGAAAGAGGGCCAGGGCGAGGAGGCGCAAGGCCTAGGCCTCCGCGGCCCCGTGGGGCTTGAGGCTCGCCTCTTCCACCCCGGCCTTCTCCACCACCTCCTCCGCCACCAGGATGGGCGCCCCCGCCCGGAGGGCCAGGGCCATGGCGTCGGAGGGGCGGGCGTCCACCTCCAGCTCAATCCCCCGGTGTTCCAGGATGAGGCGGGCGTAGAAGGTGCCCTCTTTGAGGTCAATGATCTCCACCCGCTTCAGCTTGGCCTGGAGCATCTCCATCACCGAGAGGAGGAGGTCGGGGGTGAGGGGTCTTGGGGGTTTTTCCCCCTGCAGGGCCACCACGATGTGGTGGGCCTCGAGGGGGCCGATGACGATGGGGAGGAGCTTGTCGTTTTCCGTCCTGAGCAGGACCACCACGCTGCCGTTCTGGGGGTCCACGCCCAGGGTTTCAATCTTGGCGCCTAGCATGCCTTCAGTATAGACTGGGCCCGTGAGGACCTACCCTGTGGAGATCGCCGGGGTCAAGCGGGAGCTTCCCATCGTTCAGGTGGGCCCGGACGTGGCCGTGGCCTTGCTCAACCTCTTGGGGGACACCGAGCTTACCGAGGCCGCCGCGGAGGAGCTGGCCAAGCGCCTGCCCCCGGAGGTGGACACCCTGGTCACCCCCGAGGTCAAGGCCGTCCCCCTGGCCCACGCCCTTTCCCGCATCACGGGCAAGCCCTACGTGGTGGCCCGCAAGACGGAGAAGCCCTACATGATCAACCCCGTGAGCCGCCAGGTGCTCTCCATCACCACGGGGAAGCCCCAGCTTTTGGTGCTGGACGGGGCCGATGTGCCCCTCATCCGGGGCAAAAAGGTGGCCATCGTGGACGACGTGGTCTCCACGGGCTCCACCCTGGCGGGCCTCAGGGAGCTCATTGAGAGCGTGGGGGGGGAAGTGGTGGCGGTGCTCGCCGTCTTCACCGAGGGCACCCCCCGCCAGGACGTGGTGGCCTTGGGCCACCTGCCCCTTTTCAAGCCCGAGTAGGAGGGAGGTATGGAGACCTATCCCATCGCCATAGGCGGCGTCACCCGGCACGTGCCCCTCATTGAGCCCCTTCCGGGAAGGCGCATCCCCTTGGTGGAGTTCTTGGGGGACCCCGAGCTCGTCCGGGCCGCCGCCGAGGCCCTGAAGCCCTTGGTCCCTTCGGACACGGAGATCCTCTTCACCACCGAGACCAGCCCCATCCCCCTCACCCACGTGCTGGCGGAGGCCCTGGGCCTGCCCTACGTGGTGGCCAGGAGGCGCCGCCGCCCCTACATGGAGGACCCCATCATCCAGGAGGTGGAGACCCTGACCCTCGGGGTGGGGGAGGTGCTTTGGCTGGACCGGCGCTTCGCCGAGAAGCTCCTCAACCAGAAGGTCACCCTGGTTTCCGACGTGGTGGCGAGCGGGGAGACCATGAAGGCCATGGAGCGGGTGGTCCTCCGGGCGGGGGGGCACGTGGTGGGGCGGGTCGCCGCCTTCAGGCAGGGGAACCCTTCCCTGGAGGTGGTTACCGTGGCCGAGCTCCCGGTGCTCTGACCGCGTAGACCTCCGCCCGGAGGCCGAGCCTCCGGGCGGTTTCCACGTTCTCGGGGTCGTCGTCCAGGTAGAGGGTCTCCTCGGGGGCAAGGCCCAGGCCCTCCAGGGCGAGGAGGAAGGCCCGGGGGTCGGGCTTGGCCACCCCGAGGGCGCAGGAGGCGAAGAAGCCGTCCACGTACCCCTCCAGCCCGTGGTAGGCCAGGCTTTCCTTAAGGCTCGGCAGGGTGTTGGAGAGCACCCCCACCCGGAGCCCCCGGGCCTTGAGCCTCTGGAGGAGGGCCTCCGCCCGGGGGGCCTTTCGCAAGAAGCGGTAGTAGCGCCAGGGCAGGAGGTCCTCCTCGGGCACCCTAAGCCTACGGGAGGCTTCCCGAACGAGCTCCCGCCAAAGCGCCTCCTCTTCCTCCAGGGTGCGCACCTCCAGGTGGCGCACCGCCCGCAGGAGCCTGCCCATCACCCCGGTCAGGGTGGCCAGGCTCCCCTCCAGCCCCACCCCGCGGGCGGAAAGCTCCAGGGCCTTCTTGTAAAGGGCCTCCTCGTCCAAAAGGAGCAGCACCCCATCCCGGTCCAGGAGGGCACCCCGCATGGGGCGAGTCTAGCACCCTTGGGCCAAAGCCCCCCGGGCATCCGACCGCCTCACCCCCTTTTCCGTGGCCAGGAAGGCCACGGGGACGTCCCAGGGGTCCCGGGGGAGGCGGGGGAGGAGAAGGGCCTCGGGCACCACCCCCAAGGAGAGGGCCTTCACCCCGGCGAGGAAGCGGTCGTAAAACCCCTTGCCGTGGCCCAAGCGGAAGCCCTCCCGGTCAAAGGCCAGGCCCGGCACCACCACCAGCTCCAAGACCCCGGGGTCCACGGCCTCCGTGGTGGGCTCGAGGAGGCCGAAGGGCCCCGGGGCCAAAGGGCCCCAGGGGTGGACGCTCAGGCCCTCCCCCGCCACCTTGGGGAGGTAGTAGCGGGCGGGGTAGGCCTCCACCAGGGGGGTGAGGTCCAGCTCGTGGGGCAGGGGGTGGTAGAGGAGGATGTCCCGGAAGCCCCTCGCCCCAAGCCAAGGCACCAGGGCCTCCAGCACCTGGCGGGAGAGGGCCGTCCGGTCCAGGGTCCGCCAGAGGCTTAGGGCGTGGCGGCGTAGGGTGGGCTTGTCCACGGGGGGAGGGTACCACCCCGGCCTCTTGACACTCAAGGGAAGTGAGTGTCAAAATGCCCTACGGGAGGGTTAGGGTATGCCGGTCTACGTCTACAAGGGCCTGGAGACGGGGAACTACTACGAGTTTGAACAGGGCTTCCACGACGAGCCCCTGAAGGCCCACCCCGAAACCGGGGAGCCCCTGAAGCGGGTGATCACCCCGCCGGCCATCATCTTCAAGGGGTCGGGGTGGCACGTGAAGGACTACGCCAAGAAGGACTCCGGTTCCAAATCCGAAGGCGGGGAGTCCAAGGAGTAGGTACCCTCCTCTGGCGAAGCCCCGAGCGGGGGCCTGTGGTTCTTCTTACGGCCCGGGGCCCAGGCTTCGGGCCCTTATACTTCTTTCATGCTGAACCTGGCCGCGTTGGTGCTGGTCTTGTTGGGGGTGGGGCTCCTCTTCACCCCCAAAAGGCGGTACGGGCCTTCCCTCCTCGGGCTTGGGGCCTTGCTCCTGGTGCTGGCCAACAGCTTCGTGGTGGTGCCCGCGGGGCACGTGGGGGTGGTCTTCAACATCCTCAAGGGGGTGCAGGAGCGTCCCCTCATGGAAGGGGTGCACTTCGTGGTGCCGGGGCTCCAGCAGGTGGTCCTCTACGATGCCCGGGTGAAGGAGGTCACCCTCTCCGCCCCCCACGAGGGGGAGCGCAAGGCGGACACCTCCATCCGCGCCCGCTCCAAGGAGGGGTTGGAGATCGGGGTGGACGTGACCGTCCAGTACCGCATCCTCAAGGACCGGGCCCCTAAGCTCCACCAGGAGGTGGGGCCCGGCTACCTGGAGACCCTCATCGTCCCCCAGGTGCGCTCCAAGGTGCGGGACGCCGTGGGGCAGTACAACGCCGCGGAGCTCATCAGCACCCAGCGCACCGCCCTGGAGACCTCGGTGAGCGAGGGCCTCGAGGAGGTCCTGCGCCAGTACCACATTGAGCTCGTCTCCGTCCTCCTACGGGAGATCCGCATCCCCGAGGCCGTGGCCAAGGTCATTGAGGAGAAGCAGACCGCCGAGCAGCAGGTGCAGATAGAGATCAACCGCCGCAAGCAGGCGGAGATCGCCGCCCAAAGGCGGGTCATTGAGGCCCAGGGGGAGCGGGACGCCGCCATCCTCCGGGCCGAGGGGGAGGCGAAGGCCATAGAGCTTCGGGGCCGGGCCCTGAAGAACGCCCCCGAGGTGGTCCAGCTCACCTTCGCCGAGAAGCTGGCCCCGGGGGTGCAGACGGTCTTCGTGCCCAGCACCGGGAACTTCCTCCTGGACCTGAGGGGCCTGCAGCAGGGGCGCTAGGGCAGAACCCGGTCCCCGGGGGAGACCTCCAGGAGGCCTTCCCGCACCTCCAACACCCCCCGGTAGGCCGTGCCGGGGGCGTAGGTCTCTCCTGGCTTCAGGTGGGCCACCTTCAGCACCCGGCCCTCCCCGTCTAGAAAGGCCACCTGCACGGGGAAGCGGTAGCCCTCGGCGCTGAAGGGGGCGTCCGTGGCCTCGGGGAAGAGGTAGAGGAGGGCCTCCAGGGGCTCTTGCCGCAGGCCAAGCCCCCGGGCCCAGGCCTCGGGGGTGCGGGCCAGGCGGCCCTTTAGGGTCTTGAGGCCCTCCCGGGTCTCCACCTGGATGGCGGTGGGGGAAGGGGTGGGGGGGAGCTTGCGGAAGGCCAGGAGGTAGCCCAGGAGGGAAAAGACGGAGAGGAGGACGAGGAGGAGGAAGGCGGCCAGGGGGAAGAGGGGGTTCCGCTCCACTACTTGGGCCAAAGCTTCAGGGCTTCCCCGCCCACCCGGGCCCCCTCGGCGAGGCCCCGCCTCCGGAACCAGCCTTGGTTCACCTCCAGGGCCCCCTGGTAGACCACCCCGGGGTAGTAGACGGGGCAGGGGTCGGCCTTGCAGGGGGCCATGTCCAGGATCCGCAGGACCACCCCTTCCCGGTTGAAGAAGGCGATGGAGAGGGGGATGAGGGTGTTTTTCATCCAGAACCCCCCGGCGGTGGGGGCGGGGAAGAGGAAGACCATGCCCTCGTCCTCGCCGAGGCGCTCCCGGAACATGAGGCCCTGGGCCTGGCGCGCGGGGGTGTCGGCCACCTCCACCTTGAGGAGGTGGCGCTTGCCGTTTCCCTCCACGTAGAGGGTGCTCTTGGGGAAGGTGAGCCCCTGGGCCAGGGCGAGGAGGCCCAGGAGGCCGAGGAGGGCGAAGAAGCGCATGGGTCCATTATGGCAGGAAGGCTTTAAGGCGGGCCCGGATCGCCTCCTGCACTTCCTCCACGCTCCTCGTGGCGTCCAGGACCACGAAGCGCCCAGGCTCCGAGCGGGCGAGGTGGAGGTACCCTTCCCGCACCCTTTGGAAGAAGGCGAGCCCAGCTTTCTCCATGCGGTCCTTGCCCTTCGCCCGCCTGAGGGCCACCTCGGGGGGGAGGTCCAGGAGGAAGGTGAGGTGGGGCTTGAGGCCTAAGGTGGCCCTCTCGGCCACCTCTTGGAGCCAGGGAAGAGGAAGCCCCCGGCCATAGCCCTGGTAGGCCAGGCTGGAGTCCAAATAGCGGTCCGAGACCACGCAGGCCCCCTCCCTGAGGGCGGGGAGGATGGTTTTGCGCACGTGCTCCGCCCGGTCGGCGCTGAAGAGGAGGTACTCCGCTTCCGGGGAAAGCTCTTCCTCCAGCAGGCCTCTCACCCCCTTTAACCCCTCCCCGGGCTCCCGGGTGAGGCGCACCCTGAGCCCCCGTTCCTCGAGGAAGCGGGCGAGGAGGGCCGCCTGGGTGGTCTTGCCGCTCCCGTCCAGGCCCTCCAGGGTAAGGAAGAGCCCTTCCATCAGAGCCCCGTGGGGTGGTCCAGGAAGGCCCAGGGGAGGCCGAAGCGGGCCTCGAGGTGGGCGGCGAGGGCCTTCACCCCGAAGGTCTCCGTGTCGTAGTGCCCCGCGTAAATGACGTTGAGCCCCCGCTCAAAGGTCTCGTGGAAGACGCTGTGCTTGGGCTCCCCGGTGATGAAAAGCTCCGCGTCCACTTTGGGGAGGAGGCCCGTGCCCGAACCGGAGACCACGATGACCGTCTCCACCCGGTCCGGCCCCCCCTGGTGGACCAAGGGCTGCATGCCCGTGAGCTGGCCCAGGCGGTCCGCCACCTGGAGGAGGGGGGTAGGCACGGGGAAGCGCCCCTTCACCCCCACGTCCCAAGGCGCGAGGTCCACCAGGCCCAGGTCCCGGGCCAAGACGAAGTTGTTCCCCACCTCCTCGTGGGCGTCCAGGGGAAGGTGGGCGGCGTAGAGGTTGATCCCCCCTTGGAAGAGGGTTTCCAGGCGGCGCTTGTGGTGGCCCACGATGGGGAAGGGCTTTCCCCAGAAGAGGCCGTGGTGGACGAGGAGGAAGTCCACCCCCTCTTCCAGGGCCTTCCGGAAGATGGCCTCTCCGGCGTCCACCGCCGCCCCCACCTTGCGCACGGTCCTCTTCCCCTCCACCTGGAGGCCGTTCAGGGAGGGGTCCTGGGGGAAGTCCCGGATCCTCAGGTAGGCGTCCAGGTAGCGCACGAGCTCGTCCCGGTCCATGGGGAAAGCTTACCCGATGCCTCCCGGGGGGCTTTGCGGGCGAATGACCGGTCAGTATCATGGCGGCATGGAGCCCGAAACCCTGCTGAAGCTCCGCTTCCTCTCCGACCTCACCCCAGGCCCCGAGGGCCTTCCCCTCTTCCTCCTCACGGAGATCCAGGAGGGGGACCCGCCCCGCTACCGCTCCCGCGTCGCCCTCTTTGACGGGGCCTTGCGCCTCCTCACCCAGGAGGAGGCGAGAAGGCCCCGCTACCGCGCCCCCTTCCTCTACTTCCTGCGCCGGGTGGGGGAGCGGGAGGAGCTTTTCCGCCTGGACCTCCGGGGGGGCGAGGCGGAGCGCCTCACGGAGACCGCCGGGGTCCTGGACTACGCCCTTGGCCCCGGGGGCGAGGTGGCCTTCCTGGCCCTGAAGGAGGCTCCCCGGCCTGGGGAGCCCCGGGTCTTCGGGGGCTGGCCCTTCAAGTTTGACGGGAGGGGGCTTCTGCCCGAGGGGAGGGTGGCCCTCTACGCCCTGGAGGAGGGCAAGGCCCGCCTCCTCCTGGACCGCTACCCCCCGCCCAAGGAGATGGTCTACGCCCCTGAGGGGCTCTACCTGGTCATGCCCGAGGACGCCCGGGCCCAGGCGGAGGGCCGGGACACCCTCTTCCTCCTCCGGGAAGGGGAGCTGGAGAAGGTCTACGGGGGCGTGGGCCCCATCTTCGCCCTGGAGTGGAGCCCGGAGGGGCTCTTCTTCCTGGGGCACGCCTTTGAGCGGGGCGGGGGCACGGAGGCGAGGCTCTACCACCTCAGAGGTGGCGAGGCCCGGGTGCTCTTTGAGGGAAGCCTCCAGAACTCCCTGAACTCCGACCTGCGCTACGGCCAGCACCCCCAGGGCCCCAGGTGGGGCGAAGACGGGGTCTACCTGGTGCGCACCGAGGCGGGGAGGGCGCGGCTTTACCGCGTGGGCCTGGACGGGAGGGCGGAGGCCCTCACCGAGGGGGGAAGCGTCCTCGCCTTCGCCCTCACGGAGCGGGGGCTTTTCCTCCTCAAGGAGGACTTCACCCACCCGGCCAGGCTCGAGGGCCCCTTGGGCCCCTTTGACCCCAACGCCGGGGTCTTGGACCTGGCCGAGCCCCTCTACACCGAGTGGACAAGCCCCGAGGGGCACAGGGTCCCGGGGTGGGTCCTCCTGCCCGAGGGGGAGGGGCCCCACCCGGTGGTCCTCTACATCCACGGGGGGCCCCACACCGCCTTCGGGGCCGCCCCCATGCTGGAGCTCCAGCTTTTCCGCCGGGCGGGCTACGCCGTGGCCTTCGCCAACCCCCGGGGCTCCACGGGCTACGGCCAGGACTTCGCCCTCCTGGAGGGGGAGTGGGGGGAGCGGGACGAGCGGGACCTCATGGGGTTCTTGGACCACGTCCTGGCCCACTTCCCCTTGGACCCCAAGCGGGTGGGGGTGGCGGGGGGAAGCTACGGCGGGTACATGACGAACTGGCTCACGGCCCGCTACCCCACCCGCTTCAAGGCGGCGGTCACCGACCGGAGCATCTGCAACTGGCTGAGCTTCTTCGGGGCGAGCGACATCGGCCCCCGGTTCACCTACCTGGAGCTTGGGGCCAAGCCCTGGGAGAGGCCCGAGGTCCTTTGGGAGAAGAGCCCCCTCCGCCTGGTCCACCGGGTCCGGACCCCCACCCTCGTGGTCCACTCGGAAGAGGACCACCGCTGCCCCATAGACCAGGGGGAGACCTGGTACACCGCCCTCTTCCACCTCGGGGTCAAGGCCCGGTTCTTTAGGGTGCCCGAGGAAGGCCACGAGCTTTCCCGCTCGGGGCGGCCCGACCGCCGCCTGGCCCGGCTTCGGGCCTACCTGGACTGGTGGCGGGAAAACCTCTAGCGCCGCCCCATGCTGGCTTGGGCCGGGCGTAAGGAAAGGAGAATATAAAGGTCCCCGTCCGGGGACACGGACGGGGGCTTCAGGGGGTCTTTAGGCCTGGTTCTCCGCCACGGGCTCGGGGATGGGGCCGAAGGTCTCCTCGTAGCGGGCCACGTTCTCGGCCAGGCTCCGGAGGAGGGCCTTGGCGTGCTGCGGGCTCGTGATGACCCGGCTCACCACCAGGGCCCCGCCCTGGGGCTGGAGCAGGGCGAAGTCCAGGATGAATTCGTTCTTGGTGTGGGCGATGAGGGCCAGGTTGGCGTAGCGGCCTAGGGCGGTGTCCTTGTCTATCTGAATGTCCAGTTTGAGCTCGTTCATCGGAGGGCCTCCTCTATCTTGGGCAGCACCTTCTTCAGCGTGAGCCGCGCCCGGCCTAGGCTTTTCACCCCGTCCAGGAACAGGAGAAGGTGGTGCCCGGGGAGGGGCGCCAGAAGGAGCGCCCCTTCGGGGTACTCTACCATGACCTCCTCCAGCCCCTCCTGGCCCAGGGTCTGGGCCAGGGCCTGGGCCGTGCCCAAGACGGTGGCGGCCCGGGCGGAGAGGAGGCTGGCTTCCGGGGCCCCTTCCTCCCGCGCCTCCTCCACCACGAAGCCATCCTCGCTGAGCAGGGCCGCCACCCGCACGCCCCGGGTGGCCTTGAGTTCCTTGAGGGCTTCCTCCACCATGGTTCCTCCTAGAGGCCTTGCACCTTGAGGGCGATGCGGGAGAGCTCCTGGCCGATGGCCTTGCGGTCCATGCCCCGCTCAATCACCGCCCCGAGGATGTACTCCCCCACCTTCAAGGCCAAGACCTCCTGCTGGTCCGTGGCCAGGGTGAAGCGGCGCACCTCCCCGGAAAGGGCTTCGGCCAGGGGGGCCATGTGGCGGGCCAGGGAGGCCAGTTCCGCCGCCAGGACCTCGGCGGGGGGGGCGCCCCGGCCCAGGGCCTCAATCACCAGGCCGTCCAGCCCCGTGAGGACCGCCCGCTTCACCCCCAAGGGGGCCAGGGTTTCTAGGTAAGCCATCCCGCCACCTCCAAAAGCCTTTCCGCGGCCTTGGCCGCCTGCCGGCGCGCCTGGCCGAGGTTGCCCCCGGCCTCGAGGAGGAGAAGGAGGAAAAGGCCCTTGCCCTCCCGGGACGGGGAACGAGCGCCCACCATGCGGGCATAGCCTACCACGGGATGCCCTCCCACCAGAAGCTCCTCCACCCTGGGGGTAAAGAGGCTTCCCGCGTAGGCGGCCTGGGCCTGGCGCAGGAGGGCGGCGTGCTCGGCCACGGCGGCCTCGAGGTCCACCCGCCTCCGCCCCACCCCTTCCACCAGGAGGCCTTCCAGGGTGCCCAAGGCGGCGGCGAAGGCGCCGTCCACCCGGGTTAAGAGCTCGTGCAGGAGGGTTTCGGTGGGGGCTTCGGGTTGGCGCATCTTTAGAGGGGCTTTCTCCCCTCCAGGGCCCGGCCCAGGGTGACCTCGTCCACGTACTCTAGGCTTCCTCCCACGGGAAGCCCGTAGGCCAGGCGGCTCGCCTTCACTCCCCGCCTCTTAAGCTCCTCCGCCAGGTAAAGGGCCGTGGCCTCCCCCTCCACGGTCATGGAGGTGGCCAGCACCACCTCCCGCACCTGGGAGAGCCTGGGCCAAAGGCTTTCCAGGTTGAGCTCCTTGGGCCCCACCCCTTCCAAGGGGTTCAGGGCCCCGCCCAGGACGTGGTAGAGCCCTCTGAACTCCCCGCTCCTTTCCAGGGCGTAGAGGTCGGCCACCGTCTCCACCACGGCGAGGAGGGTGGGGTCCCGGCTCTCGTCCTGGCAGATGGGGCAAAGCTCCCCCTCCGCCAGGTTGCCGCAAAGACGGCACACCCCAAGGCCCGAAAGGCCCGCCAAAGCCCCCTTGAGCTCCTCGGCCTCCTCCTTGTGGAAGGCCAGGTGGAGGGCGAGCTTCTGGGCGGTCTTGGGGCCGATGCCGGGCAGGCGGGAGAGGGCCCGGGTGAGCTTGAGGAGGCTTTCCGGATACCTCATCTAGAAGAGCTTCCCCAGCATGTCCCCCACGCCCCCGAGCTCCCGGGCCATCTCCTTTTCCGAGAGCTCGCGGGCCTTCCTTTGGGCGTCCTGGATGGCCACCAGGAGGAGGTCCTCGAGGCCTTCCGGGTCGTCCTGGAAGGCCTTAAGGGCCTCGGGCTTGAGCCTTAGGGCGAGGATCCTCCCGTGGCCGTTGGCCTCCACCTCCACGAGGCCCTGGGCCGAGCCCACCACGGTCATGGCCTCCAGCCTCTCCTGGACCTCGGCGGCCTTCTTCTGGGCCTTCTGCGCTTCCTTGAGGAGCTTCTGCAGGTTCATCGTCCCTCCCCCATGAGTATAGTGGAAGCCATGGAGCGCCCAAGAAGGCTTCGGTCCCCCCTGCTCCGCCCCCTGGTGGCCGAGGTGGAGCTTTCCCCCAAGCACCTCGTCCTTCCCCTCTTCGTGAAGGAAGGGGGGGAGAAGGAGGAGGTTTCCTCCATGCCCGGGGTCTTCCGCCACCCCCTCGCAGGGCTTCCCCGGGTGGCGGAGGAGGCCTTGGAGGCGGGCCTCGGCGGGGTGATCCTCTTCGGCGTCCTGCCCCAGGAGGCCAAGGATCCCCTGGGGAGGGGGGCCTACGCCGAGGACGGGGTGGTGCAGCGGGCCATAGGGCTCCTCAAGCGGGAGTTCCCCGAGCTTCTCGTCATGGCCGACACCTGCCTTTGCGAGTACACGGACCACGGCCACTGCGGGGTGGTGCGGGAGGGCCCCCTGGGCTTTTACGTGGACAACGACGCCACCTTGGACCTCCTCGCCAGGACCGCCCTCTCCCAGGCCCAGGCCGGGGCGGACGTGGTGGCCCCGAGCGCCATGATGGACGGGCAGGTTAGGGCCATCCGGGAGGCCTTGGACCGGGGAGGGTTCGCCCACGTGCCCATCCTCTCCTACGCGGTGAAGTACGCCTCCGCCTTCTACGGGCCCTTCCGGGAGGCGGCCCAAAGCGCCCCGGGCTTCGGCGACCGCTCCGGCTACCAGATGGACCCCCGGGCGGGCCTCTGGGACGCCCTTCGGGAGGCGGCCTTGGACGACCTGGAGGGGGCGGACATGCTCATGGTGAAGCCTGCCCTCCCTTACCTGGACGTGCTCCATGCCCTAAAGGGGCGCTTCCCCAAGCCCCTCTTCGCCTACCAGGTCTCCGGGGAGTACGCCATGCTCAAGGCCGCGGCCCTCAAGGGGTGGCTGGACGAAAGGCGGGCCGTGCTGGAAAGCCTCTTCGCCCTGCGCCGGGCCGGGGCCCAGGGGATCCTCACCTACTACGCCCTCGAGGCCGCCCGCTGGCTGCAGGAGGCCTAGGCCTCCTGGGCCTTGGGGGCGGGAATGCCCCCGGTGAGAAGGGCGTAGCCCGCGGCGAGGGCCACCATGGCCCCCGCCAGGACGAAGACCTTTGGCGCCCCCAAGGCGCCCTCCAGGGCCCCGCCCCACATGGTGCCGAGGAGGACGGCGGCGTTCATCACCGCGCTGAAGGCGGCGAAGATCCGTCCCCGCATCTCCTGGGGGGTGTTGAGCTGGAGGATGGAGCGGGCGGGCACGATGAAGGCCATGTTGAGGAAGCCGCTTGCGAAGAAGGCGGCGAGGACCCAGGCGAACACCGGGAAAAGCCCCACCGAGGCCTCAAAGACCCCGAAGAGGAGGAGGGCGAGGAGGAAAAGGCGCTCCCTGGGGATCCGCTTCAGGAGGTAGGGGAGGCCCACGCCCCCCAGGATGGCCCCCAGGGCCATGGCCGCCTCCATGAAGCCGAACCCCGCGGAGCCCACCCCGAGCCACTTGATGGCCAGCACCACCCCCAAGGCGGTCTCCACCGAGCCGAAGGCCGCGGCGGTGAAGAGGGTGCCCACGGCGCGGCGGAGGGTGGGGTGGCGGAAGAGGTGGCCCACCCCCTCCTTCACCCGCTCCAGGTACCCCGCCTTGGGGAGGCGCGTGGGCCTAAGGGAGGGAAGCCCCGTGAGGAGAAGGCCCGAGGCCAGGTAGGAGAGGGCGTCCAGGTAGAAGGCGAAGGCCGGGCCCACCGCCGCCACCAAGACCCCCGCCGCCCCCACGAAGAGCACCTCCGAGAGGCGGTCGGCGAGGAGGATGAGGCTGTTGGCCTCGTCCACCTCCTCCTCGGGCACCAGGTCGGGGACCACGGCGTTTTGGATGGGGTCGTGGAGGTCCCGGAGGAGCTCCATGAGGAAGACGAGGAGGAGAAGCGCGGGGAGGCTTTTGGCCCCGAGGAGGGGGATGAGGGCCACGAGGGGGGCCCTGAGGAGGTCCGACCAGACCAAAAGCCGCTTCCGGTCCTGGGTGTCGGCCCAGGCGGAGAGGAGGGGAGAGAAGACCACGGTGCCGAGGAGCTGCACCCCGAGGACCAGGGAAACCCATAGGGCGTTTTTCGTCAGGAGGTAGACCAAGACCAGCAAGGCCACCCGGTGGACCTTGCTCCCCGCTTGCGAGACCAGATAGGAAAGGATGAGCCGGGCGAAGGCGCGGTGCCTTAAAACTTTCATAAAGACCCCCTTGCGGGGATTTTACCAAAGGGCTTCTGAGGTCAAGGGTTTCCCACCACCAGGTACGCCACCCTCCTCCCCTCCCGGGCCAGCACCAGGGTCCCCTCGGGCAGGGGGTAGAGGAGGAGGTCCTTTAGGCGCCGCGGCACCTCCCCTGCCTGGCCCACGTAGGCGGCGTCCTCCCGGAGGCGCAGGGAGAGGACGCTGTTGCCCACCTTCAGGGCCTGGGGCTCGGGGGTGAGGGAGAGGAGGTGGACCTCGCCCCCCAGGGTCTCCCGGGTGGGGGGGCGGCGGCCCAGGTACTCCCGGAGGGCCTCCGCCAGGGCCTCGGCCTCCTTCTCCAGGCCCAGGGCCCGGCCCACCTCCTGGAGGAAAGGAAGGGGGTCTGCGGGCCCCAGGCGCCTTAGGGTGAGCTCCAGGCCCTTGCGGGCGAAGTCCAGGAGGGCCTCTTCCGGGGCCTGGCGGTACTTCTCCGCCAGGGCGGGGCCGAAGGCCTCGGGCTGGAACTCCCCCTTGAGCCTGGCGGAGAGGGCCCGGAGGAGGCGGAGGTGGGCGTAGGCCTTCTCCGGGGAGAGGAGGCGGGCGAGCACCCGGCCCTCCGAGAGGAGCTCGTAGAGCCGGGGGGCGCTGCGGGCCTCGAGGCGGAGGTGGAGGAGGTCCCCTTCCCGCACCGCCCACACCTCCAGGTCCTCCCAGGGGAGGACCAGGGTTTCCTCCAGGGGGTGGTCCTCCCCGGCCAGGCCCAGGTGCCACACCCCTTCCGCCTGGCTCAGGGTGAGGGTGAGGGGCCCAAGCTGGACCCGGCCCGCCCTCAAGGGAAGGGTGGCGAGGTGCTCCCGGACCTCCCCCGGGGCCGGGACCTCGGGCCAGGGGGTCTCCCCTTGAGGGGTGGGGAGGAGGTTGAGGAGGGCGAGGACCTTTTCCATGGCCACCCGGAAGCGGCGCCTTTCCTCTTCCAGGAGGAGTTCCCGCCGCCTCTCCTCCTGGGCCTCCTTCTTGAGGCGCTCCTCCAGGCGGGCGACCTCCTGGGCGCTTGCGCCAAGCCGCTTGGCCTCCTCCAGGGCCCGCCTTAGGGCCAGGAGGTCCCTCTTGGGGGGAAGGCCGAAGGCCCCGTCCCACTCCAGGAGGCGGTTGAGGAAGCGGCGCAAGTAGGCGCGGGTCTCCTCCGGGGGCAAGGGCAGGTCCTTGGGCAGGTGGAGGGCGGTCTCCAGGTACTCCTGGAGGAGGGCCCCGGCCACCTTGGGGTCCTCGAGGTCCAAGAGGGTGTCGGAGAGGGAGGGGATGGGGTGGCTCGGGGTGAAGCGGGAGAGGTTGAAGTCCCGCCGGAAGCCCTCGGTCTCCCGGTAAGTCTGGTAGTTTTGCAAGAAGGCGTGGATGAGCCTGAGCTCCTCCCGCCTTCCCGAGAGGAACTCCTTGGCCTTGGCCTGGACCTCCCGGAGGGCGAGGAGGCGCCAGACCTTGAGGGCAAGGCTTCTGAGGTCCTGGGGCTTTTCCTCGGGCGCCTCCTGGGGGGTTTCCTCCAGGAGGGGGGGAAGTTCTGGGGGAGGGGCCTCGGGGGCTTTGGCCTCCCTCAGGGCCCGGAAGCGGGCGTCCGCCTGGCGGAAGCGCTTGGCGAGGGGGGCGGGGAGCCGGCTTTGTATGAGGAGGGAGCGGAGCTCCAACAGGGCCCTTTTCCCCCCCTTGGGGGTGCGGCCTTGGAGGAGGTCCTCCACCCGGTACTCGTAGAGGTCCACCAGGTCGGCCAGGCGCTCCACCCCTTCATCCTATACAATGGGTCCGATGCGCCTGGCCCCTCGCCTCCTGGTGGCCGCCGTTTCCCACGTGGGGCGCCGCCAAAACAACGAGGACTTCCACCGCGTCCTCCGCCTGGAGGTGCCCCCGGGACAGCTCGTCCTCCTGGCCGTGGCCGACGGCATGGGGGGGATGGAGGCGGGGGAGTGGGCGAGCAAGGTGGCCATAGAGGCCCTCTCCGAGGCGGCGCGGGCCTACGCCGAACACCTCAAGGGGGGCCGTCCCGCCGTGGGGCTTCCCCGGGTGATGGAAAAGGCCTTCGCCCTGGCCCAGAGGCGGGTGGAGAAGGAGGCGGAAAAGCCGGGCCGCCGGGGGATGGGCACCACCCTCACCGCCTTCCTCTACGCCGACTGGCTCAAGGAGGGGGTGGTGGGGCACATCGGGGACTCCCGGGCCTACCGCTTCGGCCCCGCCGGGATCTTCCGCCTCACCGAGGACCACTCCTGGGTGGCGGAGCGCCTCAAGGAAGGGGTCCTTACCCCCACGGAGGCGGAGCGCCACCCCTACCGCCACGTCCTCACCCGGGCCTTGGGCCTGCCCGAGGCCCGCTTTGACCTCGTCCCCGTGCGCCTCGCCCCGGGGGAGGGGGTTCTCTTGGTGACGGACGGCCTCTACGGCCTGGTCCCCGAGGCGGAGTGGCGCTTGGAGAAGGACCTGCAGGGAAGCCTCGAGGCCCTCCTCTCCGAGGCCTTGCGCCGGGGCGGGGACGACAACATCACCGCCGTGGCCCTGAGGGTGGAGTGATGCACCTCCTTTTGGCCTTCCTCCTCGTCCTCCTCACCGCGGCCTTGGCCGCGCGCCTTTCCCCTTGGCCCTTGGCCCTCCTCCTCGCCTTCCTCGCCGGGGCGGGGGTGGCCTTGGGGGTGAGGCCGGAGGCGGCCCTTCCTTGGCTCCTTTTGGCCCTCGGGGCCCTGGCGGCCCCCAGGGTCTACCTGGGCCCGAGGCGCCGCTCTGCTAGGCGGCGGCCTGCGCGGGAGAAGAACCCCACCCGCGCCAAGACCACGGAGGAGGCCCAGGCCCTGGCCCAGCGCTACGAGATCCTGGAGAAGGTGGGCATCGGGGGGATGGCCACGGTCTACAAGGCCAAGGAGAAGAAGACGGGCCGCCTGGTGGCCCTCAAGGTGCCCCAGGAGCGCTTCGTGGGGGACCCCCGGTTCGTGCGCCGTTTCCACCGGGAGGCGGAGGTGCTGGCCAGGATGGACCACCCCAACATCGTCAAGGTCTACGACCACGGCCAGGTGGATGGGGTCCACTTCATCGCCATGGAGTTTTTGGAGGGGGAGGGCCTGGACAAGCTCATTGAGGAGAGGCGCCTGAACCTCCGCCAGGCCGCCGCCATCCTGGCCCGGGTGGCGGACGCCCTGAGGCACATCCACGCCCAGGGCATCGTCCACCGGGACATCAAGCCGGGGAACATCATGGTCCTCAAGGGGGCCCTGCGGGAGGACGGGGTGGACCCCCGGGGGGTGCGCCTCATGGACTTCGGCATCGCCGCGGGGAAGGTCCTCACCCGCCTCACCATCACCGGGGCCCGCATCGGCACCCCCGTGTACATGAGCCCCGAGCAGGCCAAGGGGCAGAAGCTGGACCACCGCTCGGACATCTACTCCCTGGGCATCGTCCTCTACGAGGCCCTCACCGGCCAGCCCCCCTTCACCGGGGGGTACGAGACCGTGATCCACCAGCAGATCTTCCAGGTGCCCACCCCTCCCAAACAGCTTAGGCCCGAGATCCCCCAGGCCCTTTCCGACCTGGTCCTGAGGATGCTGGAGAAGGACCCGGCCAAGCGGCCTGGCCTCGAGGAGGTGATCCGCGTCCTGGAGGGCCCCTGGGACGAGGAGCGGGGCCTTGCCCACCCCCATTACCTCCTCCTCGGGGTGGAGGCCAAGAAGGGCACGGTGCGCCTTTTGGACCTGGAGGGCACCCCGGTCCGCCTCCTCTCCGGCATCGGCTCGGCCCCCGGCCACTTCCCGGCCCCCCCCTTGGCCGTGGCCGCCGACCCCGAGGGGGGGATCTGGGTCTCCGTCTTTGAGCACGGGGCCAAGATGCTCCACCGCTTCTCTCCGGAAGGCGAGCTCCTCCTCTCCACGGGGCCCTACGGGATGAAGCCCGGGGAGTTCCTCTTCCCCCTGGGCCTCGCCGTGGCCCAGGAGGCCCTCTTCGTCCTGGACGGGGAGACGGCCACCATAAGCCGGCTGGACCTCGCGGGGCGGTACCAGGGGCGCTTCGGGGGGCAGGGCCTCGGGCGGGGCACCTTCCAGGACCCCAAGGCCCTGGTGGCCTCGGGGGAGTTCCTCTTCGTCTTGGACTACGGCAACCGCCAGGTGCAGCGCCTTTCCCTGGACGGGCGCTACCTTTCCCGCTACGCCTTCCGCCGCTCCAAGGAAAGCGAGGAGCTCAGGCTCTTGGGCGGGGTGGGGGTGGAGGGGGAAAGGCTTTACCTTTACGACACCGAGGCGGCCAAGGTGCGGGCGCTGGACCTCTCCGGGGCCCTCCTCGCCTCCTACCCCCTTCCCCTGCTTGAGGGGGAGGACCGGATGAGCCTGGTGGAGCTCCTGCCCTTCCAGGGGGTCCTCTACGCCGCCCGGCGGGGGAGCTCCCGGGTGCACCGGGTTGACCTCAGGACCGGAGAGCCTCTCCCTCCCTTAGAGGTCTACGCCCCGGTGCGGGCCTTGGCCCTGTGGCGGAACCCGGCATGAGGATTCTCCTGGTGGAGGACGACCCTGGGGTGCGGGAGGCCCTGGAGCTCGGGCTTTCCCTGGAGGGGCACGAGGTGCGCTCCGCGGAAGGCCCCAAGGAGGCCATGGAGCTCCTCCCCTGGGCGGAGGCGGTGGTCCTGGACCTCCTCCTCCCCGAGGGGGACGGGTTTTCCCTCCTCAGGGAGATCCGGGCCCGTTCCGAGGTCCCGGTCCTCATCCTGAGCGCCCTGGAAGGGGTGGAGTGGCGGGTGAAGGGCCTTAGAGAGGGGGCGGACGACTACCTGGTGAAGCCCTATAGCCTCCAGGAGCTCTTGGCCCGCCTCGAGGCCCTCCTCCGGCGCGCCCGAAGGCGGGACGAGGTCCTCGCCTACAAGGACCTCCGCCTCTACCCCCGGCGCATGGAGGCCTTCCGGGGGGAGAGGCGCCTCGCCCTCTCCCCCAAGGCCTTCCTCCTCCTGAAGGCCTTCCTCGAGGCCCCGGAGGAGGTTCTCTCCAAGGAGGCCCTGATGCTCAGGGTCTGGGGGGAGGCCGTGGAGCCCGCCACCTTGGAGGTCCACCTCTCCGCCCTCCGCAAGGCCCTGGGGGAGCCCAGTCCCATCCAGACGGTGCGCGGCCATGGCTACCGCCTTTTCCTCCCTTAGGGCGAGGCTATTTGCCCTCCTCCTCCTCGCCCTTTTCCTCCTCCTCGCCCCCTTGGCCTGGCTTTCCGTGCGGGAGGCCCAAGGGGCGGCGGCAGAGGACCTGAGGCGGGCCCTTTACACCCGGCTTTACCTCCTAAAGGAAGAAGGGGTGAGGGACGAGGAGGGGCTTCTTCTGGAGCTCTTCCGCCTGGTCCAGCTCTTCGGGGGTGGGGTGGGGTTCGTGGTCCGGGGGGAGGAGGCCCGTTTCACCCAGCTTGCCCCCTGGCCCCTGCCCCCGGAGCTCTTTCGGGCCCTGAAGGAGGGGCGGCCCTACCAGGGGGTGTGGGGGGGAAGCCTCTACGTGGCCCTCCCGGGGGAGGGGTTCGCCTTCGGGGTGGCGGTGCCCCTGGAGGGGGTTTCCGCCCTGGGGAGGAGGCTTTTCCTCCTCTACGCCACCTGGGGCGGGGGGCTTTTGCTCCTCGTCTTCCTCCTCGCCGCCTTGGCCCTCTCCCTCGCCTTGCGCCCCCTTCGGGACCTGGAGCGGACCCTTAAGGCGCGGGCCCCCGGGGACCTAAGCCCCCTTCCCGACCCCGGTTTGGCCGAGCTTAGGCCGGTGGTGGCGGCCTTAAACGCCCTCTTGGCCCGGGTGGGGAGGCTCCTCGCCGAGCTCGCCGAGAAGGAGGAGGCGGCCCGGCGCTTCGCCCGCCACGCCTCCCACGAGCTCCGCAACCCCCTCGCCGCCCTCAAGGGCTACCTGGAGGTGCTGCGGCGAAGGCCCGAGCCCAGGGCCCTGGAGGGGGCTTGGCGGGAGGCCCAGCGGATGGAGGCCCTCCTCGCGGGGCTCCTTCGCCTCGCCCGCCTCGAGGCCACGCCCCTTTCCCCGAGGCCCCTGGACCTCCGAGCCTTCCTGGAGGAAAAGGGCCTGGAGGTGGAGGGGGAAGGGGTGGCCCTGGCCGACCCGGAGCTTCTGGCCCTGGCGGTGGAGAACGTTCTGGAAAACGCCCGGCTTCACGGCGGGCTTCCCGTGCGGGCGAGGCTTGCGCAGGAGGGGGAAGGGGTGTGGCTTTGGCTCACGGACTCGGGGCCCGGCTTCCCCGAGGGGCTTCTTCCCCGGGTCTTTGAGCCCTTCGTCCACGGGGGGAAGGGGACGGGTCTGGGCCTCGCCCTGGTGGCCGCCGTGGCCCGGGCCCACGGGGGAAAGGCGGTGGCGGAGAACCGCCAGGGGGCGGCGGTGGGGCTTTTCCTGCCTTTGGCTTCCCTTAAGGTTTCCCCCGGTGCGCCCTTTAGGGAAGGGGGCTAGGCTAGCGGGTGGGAGGTGAGCATGAGAAAGGCGTTCTTCGGCTTCCTGATCCTCTTGGCGGGCCTCTCCTTGGCCCAGGGGACGGACTACCGGCAGGCGGCCCTGGCCGCCTCGGCCCTCGCCCGGCTCCAGGCGGTGGCCCAGGGGGCCACGGGGGAGGAGAAGCTCCTCTCCTGGGCCAAGGAGCTCAAGGCCCGGGCGGAGAAGAGCTACGAGGCCAAGGCCTACTTCAAGGCGGCCCGGGAGGCCCAGGCCGCCCTCCTCCTCTACCGGGCCGCCCAAGGGGAGCCCAAGGCCCCCATGGGCTACCGCCACGGCCGTGGGCCTAGGGACTGGGGCTACCGGGGCAGGGACCTTCCCGCCCGTCTTGGCTCCCGCGCCCAGGCCCTGGTGGACCGGGCGGAGAAGGAGCTCGCCTACTACCGGGCCCAAGACGCCCTGGTGAAGGCCCTGGTGGCCGAGGCGAAGGGTCGCCTGGAGAAGGAGCCTGGCCGCGCCCTCCTCCTCGCCCAGGCGGCCTTGGCCCTGATCTCGGCGGAGCGGGGCTTCTGAGGCCACTTGGGATGCGCTGGCCCCTCCTCCTCCCCTTCCTAGGGGTGGCCCTGGGGGAGGGGCCTAAGCCGTTTCCGGCGGAGGCCGTGCTCCTCCGCTGCGCCCAGGTGGTGCGGGCCCTCGAGGTCCAGGCCCTCTACCGGGAGGACGGCACCACCCTGGTCCTCCTGGGCCAGGAGCGGCCCCTTCTCCTCCTGGCCGTGGAGCGGGGAAGGCCCTTCCCCCACCTGGGGCCCCTCAAGGGGAGGCCCCTGCCCAGGCGGCCCTTCGCCTTTGTGAAAGAGCTTTCCCTGGCGCGATGGGTGGTCGCCCTGCCGGGGGAGTACCGCTGCTTCGTCCTCCACCGGGGGCGGGTGGTGGGGGTCTTGCGCCTGGGGGAGGACCTGGAGCCCCTGCCCCTGCCCCCTTGAGGCCCTCGCTCTCAGGGCCTTCCCTCCTTAGGCCACCCCCCTGGCGTAGAATGCCCCCATATGAAGCCCGGGCTCTATCCCCTCCTGGGTCCGCCCGCCTCGGGGAAGACCCGGCTGGCCCTGGCCCACGCCCTGGAGGTCCTGCGCGGGCGGGGGCGGGTCTGGTGGGTGGGCCTGCCCCACCAGCGGCCCTACGTCCTGGAGCTCTTCGGCCGGGAAGGGGCCTTTTTGGGCCTGGAGTACCTCTCCTTCCAGGCCCTCTACTACCGGGTGCTGGCCGAGGCGGGCCGCCTTGGGCCCCTCCTGCCGGGGGCGGGGCGGGTGGCCCTGGTGGGGGAGGCCCTGCGGGGGCTCTACGGGCCCGGCGTGGCCCCAGGGGAGGCCCGGCTCTTCGCCCGGGCCATCGCCGAGCTGAAGCGCTTCGGCCTCTCCCCCTTCGCCCTGCCCAAGGACGGGGAGGCGGGGAGGCTCAGGCGGGTCTACCTCGCCTACGAGCGCCTGAAGCGGGGGAGCCTGGACTACGACGACTTCCGCCGCTACGCCCAGAGGGCGCCCCTCCGCCTCTTTCCCAAGCCCCACCTCGTGGTGGTGGACGGCCTCCGGGAGGTGGGGCCTTTGGACCTAGCCTTCCTCCGGCGCCTGGCGCGGGAGGTGCCCGTCCTTCTCGCCCTCGAGGTCCTGCCCCCGGGCCTGGAGCCTTGGGAAACCCTTTCCCCAAGGCCCCTGAAGCGGGAGGTCCTGCGCCTCGCCAACCCCGTGGAGGAGGCCCGCCACCTCCTCAGGGCCCTGAAGCGGGCCCTGGCCCCCAAGGACCTCGGGGGGGAGGGCCTCGCCCCGGAGGAGGTGCTGGTGGTGGCCCCGGAGGAGCGCATCGGGGGGCTTCTCCTCCTCAAGGAGGAGTACGGCCTCCCCCTGGAAGACGGCCGGGAGCGGGCCTTGGCGGACACGGAGGACGGGGAAAAGGTGCTCGCCCTCCTGAGCCCCTTCCCCACGGGCCGGGACCTCCTGGCCCTGGGGTTTTCCGCCCTGGGCCGCCGGGCCCTGCGCCTTGGCCTTGCGGGGGAGGAGGCCCTAAAGGCCCTGGCCCAGCGGGAAGGCCTTCAGGCGGAGTGGGAGGCCTTCTCCACCCTCCGCACCCCGGGCCCCGACCCCTTGGCCTGGGCGGAGGAGGCCTTGGAAAGGCTTGGGGTTTCCGCCAAGGAGCCCTTCCTCTCCCGGCTCCGCCTGGCCCTCCGGGTGGGTGGGGGAGCCCCCCTTGCCTGGTGGCGGAGCTTCCTCCTGGACGAGGCCCTGCCCCCGGGGGTGGGGCGGGGCGTCCCCGTCCTTCCCCCCTTGCGGGCCACGGGGGTGCGGGCCAGGCGGGCCTACGTCCTGGACTGGGTGGCGGGGCGGTACACCCTGGGGGAGGGGGAGGACTACTTCCTCCTGGAGGAGCTGAGGGAGCGGGGCCTTCTGGCGCGGCTTCCCAGGCGCCTCAGGGGCCTTGACCCCCTCTTCTGGGAGGAGGTGGCCACCCGGGGGGAGGAGGTCTACCTCCTCTACCCCGAGGCCGGCCCTTCCGGCCTCTACCCCCCCATGGAGGCGGGGAAGAGGCCCGACCCCCTGCCCCCGGCAAGCCGCCTCGAGGCCCTGCCCCACGCCCCCTTCCGCCCCCCCTGGCCGAGGGCCGGGGGGGGCCTGCCCTCTGTGGAAGCCCTTAGGCGCCTCCTGGAGTGCCCCTTCCGGGTGTACCTGGAGCGCTTTTTCCCCCGGGAGGCGGAGGAGGACGGCGCCTTGGGCTGGGATGCCCTCGCCCGGGAGGGGAATGGGCTTTTGGACCACCCCGAGGTGGGGCCTTGGCTAGAGCGGCACCAAGCCCACCTGGAGGGGATGCGGTTTTTCGTGGTTTGGGAGAGGCAGGGGTACCGCCTGTGCCTGGACGGGGTGCGGCGGGAGGGGAAGGCCGTGCACCTCTACCGCCTTCTTTCGGCGGGGGCAGCGCCTGAGTGGGACGCGCGGAAGCGCTGGACCGAGTGGAAGGCTATGGAGGAACTCCTGGAGGGCAGGTTCACGTCCAAGGTGGAGGAGGTGCACCTTTGGGCCTGGCCCTGGCTGGGGGAGCCCGTCCCTTACCGCAAGTGCCCCTTCCGCCGAGGGGAGAGGCTTGGGCCTTTGGAGGTCATTCGGCCGAGGCTCGAGGAGGCCCTGGCCCTCTGGCGGGAAGGGGTCTTGTCCTCGAGGCCAGGGGGACACTGCCACGCCTGCACCTTCCAGGACGTGTGCCGGAAGGAGGGGGAATGAGGCTTTACGTGGCCTCGGCGGGCACGGGCAAGACCCACGCCCTGGTGGAGGAGCTCCTCGCCCTGGTGCGCCGGGGCGTCCCCTTGCGGCGCATCGCCGCCGTCACCTTCACCCGCAAGGCCGCGGAGGAGCTTAGGGCCCGGGCCCGGGAGGGGGTGGAAAGGCTCTTGGAGGCCGAGCCCCGCGCCCCCTGGGCCGAGGAGGCCCGGCGGGAGGTGCACGGGGCGGTGTTCACCACCGTCCACGGCTTCCTGGCGGAGGCCCTTCGCCACGTGGCCCCCCTCCTTTCCCTGGACCCGGACTTCGCCCTTTTGGACGAGCTCGTGGCCGAGGCCTTCTTTCTGGAGGAGGCGAGGGGGCTCCTTTACCTCCGGGGCCTGGACCCGGGCCTCGAGGCCCTCCTCCTCACCCTCTACCAAAAGCGCACCCTGGCCGGGGGGTTCACCCCTTTGCCGGGGGCGGAAGACCTGGTGGGGCTTTTCCAGGAGGCCCTGGAGAGGTACCGCCGCCGCACCCAGGAGGCCTTGGGCCCCGGGGACCTGGAGGCCTGGGCCCTCCGCCTCCTGGAGCACCCCGAGGCCCTGGGGCGGGTGGTGGCCCGCTTCCCCCACCTCCTCATTGACGAGTACCAGGACCTGAACCCTTTGCAGGGCCGCTTCTTCCGGGCCCTGGAGGAGGCGGGGGCGGAGGTGGTGGCCGTGGGGGACCCCAAGCAGTCCATCTACCTCTTCCGCAACGCCCGGGTGGAGGTCTTCCGGGAGGCCCTGGGCCGGGCGGAGGAGGTCCGCCTTTTGGACCGCACCTTCCGCCACGCCAAGGAGGTGGCCCGCTTCCTCAACCGCTTCGTGGAGCTCTTCCCCGAGGAGGAGCGGGTCTTGGTGGCCCCCAAGCGGCCGGAGGAGGGGCGGGTGGAGGTCCACTGGGTGGTGGGGGAGGGGGAGTTGGAGGAAAAGCGCAAGCGGGAAGCCGCCCTCCTGGTGGAGCGCCTTGTGGAGCTGGAGAAGGAGGGCTACCCCTTCTCCCAGATGGCCGTCCTGGTGCGAAGCCGCACCAGCCTTCCCCACCTGGAGGCCGCCTTCCGCGCCCGGGGGGTGCCCTACGGGCTCAGGCGGGGCCGGAGCTTTTTCAACCGCCCCGAGGTGCGGGACCTCTACCACGCCCTGCGCCTGGCCCTTTGGGAAGGGCCCTTGGGGGAGGAGGAGCGCCTTTCCCTCCTGGCCTTTCTGCGGGGGCCCTGGGCAGGGCTGGACCTCGCCCAGGTGGAGGAGGCCCTGCGGGCGGAAGACCCCCTTCCCCTCCTCCCCGAGGCGGTGCGGGAGCGGCTTGCCTGGCTGAAGGGGCTCGCGGGGGCCAAGCCCCTGGAGGCCCTGAAGGCCCTGGCCCGGGAGGAGGCCTTCCTGAGGCGGCTTTCCCCAAGGGCCCGGGCCAACCTGGACGCCCTCCTCCTCCTGGCGGCCTCCGAGCGCTTCCCCGACCTCGAGGCCCTCTTGGAGTGGCTTAGGCTCCGGGCCCAGGACCCCGAGGCGGGCGAGCTCCCCGAGGGCGGGGAAGGGGTGAGCCTCCTCACGGTGCACGCCGCCAAGGGGCTGGAGTGGCCCGTGGTGGCGGTCTTTGACCTGGCCCGGGAGGACCCCCCCTTCCGGGACCCCCTGGCCGTGGGGCCGGAAGGGGAGGTGGCCCTGAGGGGCACGGAGGCCTTCGCCCGGGTGCGGGAGGCTTGGGCCAAGGCCGAGAAGGAAGAAAGCCTCCGCCTCCTCTACGTGGCCCTTTCCCGGGCGCGGGACGTGCTCTTGGTGACGGGAAGCGCCTCGAGGCGCCCGGGGCCTTGGGCCAAGGCCTTCCAGGCCCTCGGCCTGGGGCCTGAGGCCGGGGCGCCCTGGGTCAAGCGGCACCCTTGGGGGGAGGTTTCCCCCCCGGGGTCTCCCTCCCCCGCGCCGGTCCCCCTCGATCCCGCCCCCTACGCCCCCTTGGCCTTCCCCGGCCGCCCTCTTCCCAGGGTCTATTCCCCGAGCGCCCACCGCAAGGCCGAGGAGCCCCTTTCCCTGGCCGAGGCTTTGGAGGAGGGGGCTCCGGAGTTCGCCCGGGCCCTGGGCACCCTGGTCCACTACGCCATCGCCCGCCACCTGGACCCCGAGGACGAGGGGGCCATGGCCGCCCTCCTCCTCCAGGAGGTGGCCTTCCCCTTCCCCGAGGAGGAGCGGGAGGCGCTTTTGGGGGAGGTCCGCCGCCTCCTCCGCCACTACCGGGACCTCCTCTCGGGCCCCCTTCCCCCCCTGGAGGCCCGGGAGGAGGACCACGCCGAGCTCCCCTTGGTCCTCCCCTTCGGGGGGACGGTCTGGTACGGGGTGCTGGACCGCCTCTACCGGGTGGGGAAGACCTGGTACCTGGAGGACTACAAGACCGACCGGGAGGTCCGTCCGGAGGCCTACCGCCTCCAGCTCGCCCTCTACTGGGAGGCGGTGCGGCGGGCCTGGGGGGTGGAGGCGGAGGCCCGGCTCGTCTACCTCCGCCCCCGGGAGGTCCACCCCTTCGCCCCCGAGGCGCTCAGGGCGGCCCTGGAGGAAGTGGCTAACCCCCCGGGGGAAGCCCCGGGGGGCGGGGAAGGCCAGGCCTAGCGCTTGGAGTACTGGGGGGCGCGGCGGGCCTTGTGCTTGCCGTACTTCTTGCGTTCCACCACGCGGGCGTCCCGGGTGAGGAAGCCCAGGGGCTTGAGCTTCGCCCGGTAGTCGGGGTTGTACTGGAGGAGGGCCCGGGCCACCCCCAGCTTGATGGCGTCCACCTGGCCGCTCTTCCCCCCGCCCCGCACGGTGATGTAGGCGTCAAAGCGGCCCAGGGCGTCCACCACCCGCAAAGGCTCCAGGGCGGCCAGGGCCCGCACCAGCCCCTGGAAGTACTCCTGGAAGTCCTGCCCGTTCACGGTGACCTTGCCGCTTCCCGGCCTCAGGAAGACCCGGGCCACCGCCTCCTTCCGCCGTCCGGTGCCGTAGTACTGCTCCATCACTTGACCTCCAGCTTCTCGGGCTTCTGGGCCTGGTGGGGGTGGGTGGGCCCGGCGTAGACCTTGAGCCGCTTGAAGAGCCTCCGGCCCAAAGGCCCCTTGGGGAGCATCCCCTTCACCGCGTGCTCCAGCACCCTTTCGGGGTGGGTGGCCAGCATCTTCTCCAAGGGGATTTTCTTAAGCCCCCCGGGGTAGCCGCTGTAGCGGGTGTAGACTTTTTGCTCCAGCTTTTTCCCGGTGACGCGGACCTTGTCGGCGTTCACCACCACCACGAAGTCCCCCATGGCCACGTTGGGGGTCCAGTCGGGGCGGTGCTTGCCCCGGAGGAGGGTGGCGATCTGGGTGGCGAGCCGCCCCAGGGTCTTGCCCTCCGCGTCAATCAAAACCCAGCGGGGTTTCACCTCTTTAGGCACGTACGTCTTCACCAGGGCCCTCCTTATGGCTTGGGCGAAAAGGCTCCGCTCTTGGCGGGGGATCGGGGGACCCCGCAAGAACGCCAAAGGTAACTTTACCACACCCTAGGCCCCTCTGGGTAGATGTGGTAGGCTAAGGACCCGTGAACGGGGTTTCCGAGCAAAAAAGGCCCAGGAAGTACGTCTTCGTCACGGGAGGGGTGGTTTCCAGCCTGGGGAAGGGGATCCTGACCTCCTCCCTGGGGGCGCTCCTCCGGGCCCGGGGCTACCGGGTGACGGCCATCAAGATAGACCCCTACCTCAACGTGGACGCGGGCACCATGCGCCCCTACGAGCACGGGGAGGTCTTCGTCACCGCCGACGGGGCCGAGACCGACCTGGACATCGGCCACTACGAGCGCTTCTTGGACCTGGACCTCTCCCGGGGGAACAACCTCACCACGGGGCAGGTCTACCTCTCGGTGATCCAGAAGGAGCGCCGGGGGGAGTACCTCTCCCAGACCGTCCAGGTCATCCCCCACGTCACCGACGAGATCAAGGAAAGGATCCGTAGGGTGGCCGAGGAGCAGAAGGCGGAGATCGCCGTGGTGGAGGTGGGGGGGACGGTGGGGGACATTGAGAGCCTCCCCTTCCTCGAGGCCATCCGCCAGTTCCGCTTTGACGAGGGGGAGGGGAACACCCTCTACCTCCACCTCACCCTGGTCCCCTACCTGGAGACCAGCGAGGAGTTCAAGACCAAGCCCACCCAGCACTCCGTGGCCACCCTGAGGGGCGTGGGCATCCAGCCCGACATCGTGGTCCTCCGCTCCGCCAAGCCCGTGCCCGAGGAGGTGCGGAAGAAGGTGGCCCTCTTCACCAACGTGCGCCCGGGCCACGTCTTCTCCAGCCCCAACGTGGAGCACCTCTACGAGGTCCCCCTCCTCCTGGAGGAGCAGGGCTTGGGAAGAGCGGTGGAGAAGGCCTTGGGGCTTGAGCCCGTCTTCCCCAACCTCGCCTTCTGGCAGGAGGCGGTCCGGGTCCTCAAGCACCCCGAGCGCACCGTCAGGATCGCCATCGCTGGGAAGTACGTGAAGATGCCGGACGCCTACCTCTCCCTCCTCGAGGCCCTCAAGCACGCCGGGATCAAGAACCGGGCCCGGGTGGAGGTGAAGTGGGTGGACGCCGAGAGCCTGGAGGAGGCGGACCTGGACGAGGCCTTCCGGGACGTCTCCGGCATCCTGGTCCCCGGGGGCTTTGGCGTGCGGGGCATTGAGGGCAAGGTGCGGGCGGCCCAGTACGCCAGGGAGCGGAAGATCCCCTACCTCGGCATCTGCTTGGGCCTCCAGATCGCGGTGATTGAGTTCGCCCGCCACGTGGTGGGCCTCAAGGGGGCGAACTCCACGGAGTTTGACCCCTACACCCCCCACCCGGTGATTGACCTCATGCCCGAGCAGCTGGAGGTGGAGGGCCTGGGGGGGACCATGCGCCTTGGGGACTGGCCCATGCGCGTCAAGCCCGGCACCCTCCTCCACCGCCTCTACGGCAAGGAGGAGGTCTCGGAGCGCCACCGCCACCGCTACGAGGTGAACCCCCTCTACGTGGACGCCCTGGAGCGGGCGGGGCTCGTGGTCTCGGCCACCACCCCGGGGATGGGGGGCCGGGGGGCGGGGCTCGTGGAGGCCATTGAGCTCAAGGACCACCCCTTCTTCCTCGGCCTCCAGAGCCACCCCGAGTTTAAGAGCCGCCCCATGCGCCCTTCCCCGCCCTTCACGGGCTTCGTGGAGGCGGCGCTAGCATTTGCAGGCTTCTAAAAAGATCGCTGTTAATCGTCAGGGGGGTTTTCGGCAAGGCGATTGCCTAAGACCTCCTTTATTTTTTCCAGAATGAGCTTGCCTCTCTCACGCAAGAAGGTTTCGTACTGATCGTCTGACAAGATGAGAGGGTTTATCTCTCCACCAGGGGTGAATTGAATGGGTAACAAAGCATTCCTTAAGCGATGGTTCGCCACATTTATACCCATACGATCCTTAAGATCGCGAATGTAGTCTGACGGATTTCTGTTTGAAAGGAGTTGATTGCTCTCGCTGGTTAGGGGTACCAAATTTGCGATAGAGTCTACCTTCTTCTTTCCACCAAAAGACCGAGGAAAAATGTGGTGAATTTCCAAAACATCTGATTCTATCCTGGAACCCGAGTAAAAATCTTCAGGGATCACCCGCCTTAAGAGGGCTTGAATGGCTTTATATCTATTATCGCTTTTTGCGAGGTTAATCAAACTTTCAAGATCAAGTTTAACCTCAGGTAGATCATCCTCTGGGATTTGCCCTTCCTCTAAAAGTTTTTGAAGGCTTTTGTAGTGAATGAAGATTCTGTAATTTGTAGCCCTAAAACCACTTTGTAAAACATTTGCGAAAAACCATTGCACCAATTTGTCTCGCTTTTCTACAAGGAATGCCTGTTGCTTCTTGGGCTCTAAATCAGCTAGAGCTCCGGCAAGAGCTACTAACTGACTTTCGCCAACATAATACCTTGGCTCGAGGCCGCACTCGCTTTGCGCCCACTTTATAGCGGAAACCAGAGCTGAAACTGCTTTATCCCAGTTTTTGTTAATGTCTTCTTTTCTAAGTTTGAGTTGTTCGCTGCGAGAAGGCTCGGTGTTTTTCTCAATAAGGACGATAATTTGAAGGATTCGTTCGCCGTCTATATCAAAGCGTTTGAGTAGATTATGAGAGCTTCGGGCTCTTTCGTATAAATTTCTAAGGTCTGGCTCTGGGAAATAACGTGCAACAGCAAGATCAAAGGTAGTTAAGCGCGTTCCGGTTGAATTTATTGTTTCAAAGATGCGGCAAATGGCCTCTATCCCCTCTTGCCCGTCCAAAAGGATATAGGGAACCTCATAATTGCGGATGGTTTCAAATATACGGTTAACTTTTTGTATCGCTTTCATTGCCTTATCTCGCTCCTCTTTAAAGAAACCCAGAAAATAGTCAATGACGTGTTTTTGCTCTTCTCCTTCGGTGACAAGATCTGCGCGCACCCACCGCCCATTATTGCGGGTTGGATCTTTCACTCCCGCAAAAGAAGTTTTCTTGATCCAATCCGACCGCTCATCTTCAAATGAGCTGTATAGCGCTTGCAGATCAAACCAATAAGTTTTCTGAGGGTGGGCGTTTAGCAATACGCGAACAATGGAGGTCATTCTTTGTTGGCCATCCAATATAAGCAATTCCTGCCCCTCAGTTGGCGTATCTTCATCTTCAGGGGGGTTTTCCGAAAGGCTATTTCCCAAGGTGGACTCTGAATCATCCACAGCAACCTGAAGAGGGCGAGTGCTTAGGCGAATCTCAGGGCTTGGCTCTAACAAAAGTAGCGATCCAATAGGGTAATTGCGCGCAATGGAGTCTATGAGTAGAGCAACCTGGGCTTCATTCCAGACAAAATCACGTTGAAATTGGGGAAGCTTAAACTGGTTGAGCCTAACTTTTTTCAACAGCTGATTCATTCGGAATGATCCTGTACGCATACCTCAAATACTGCCACGATAATTGAGCGCCTGTCAACAGCTTTGGGCGAACTGCCTGGCCGCCCGCCCGGAGAAGCCCCGGCTTAGGGCGAAGCGCAGGGCCTCCGCTTCCTCCTCTTGGGTGAGGGGGCGGCCCAGGTGGTGGGCCACGGCCCGGAGGAAGAGGGCCTTGTCAAAGGGCGGGAAGGTGAGCACGAGCCCGAAGCGCTCCGCCAGGGCCAGCTCCTCCTGGAGGGCGTCCCAGGCCTCGGGGGCCTCCCCGGGGAGGGGGTTTTCCCCCAGGCGGCGCACCAGGTGGCGGCGGTTGGAGGTGGCGAGGAGGAGGACGTTCTCGGGGGGGCCCTCGAGGCTTCCTTCCAGGAGGGCTTTAAGGTGGTGGAAGGCCTCGTCCTCGGGGTCCAAGGAAAGGTCGTCCAGGAAGAGGAAGAAGCGGTGGGGAAGGAGGGAAAGCCTTTCTAGAAGCTCCTCCAGGCGGAAAAGGGCGCCCTTTTCCACCTCCACCATGCGGGCTTCGGGCAGGTGGAGGAGGCTTTTGGCCGCGGTGCTTTTCCCCGTGCCCCGGGCCCCATAGAGGAGGGTGTGGAGGGCGGGCCTTCCGGAAAGGAAGCGCTCGGCGTTCTCCCTCAGGGCCTTGAGCTGGCCCTCGTACCCCAGAAGCTCCCCTTCTTTGGGCAGGCGGGGGTGGGGGAGGGGGCGGAGAGCCCCGTCAAAGCGGAAGGCCCTATATAGGGCGAAGGGCCAGGGCCCGTGGGCCCGCAGGACCCGCACCAGCGCCTCGGGGTCCCGGGCGAGGAGGGCCTCTAGGGCCTCTTCCTCCGCCGGGGTGGGGGGGCGTTCCCCGAGGCTTCCTAGGGGAAAGGAGGCCCGCCTTTCCTGGAGCCTTAGGAAGGCCTCCTCGAGGTCCAGCCGGATGAGGTCCAGAAGCCCGGGGGTGGGTCTCAGGGCCCGCCAGGCCCAGGGGGCTTTCAGGAGGGCCTGGGCCAGGGCGTAGCCCCAAGGCTCGCCCTGGGGGAGGTCCAGGGAGAGGAGGTCCAGGGGGCTTTGGGGAAGCTCCATGGGCCCCATCTTAAGGGAAATCCCCGGGTTTCCCCGGGGGCTTTGGTGGGCCGCACAGGACTCGAACCTGTAACCCACCGATTAAGAGTCGGTTGCTCTACCGGTTGAGCTAGCGGCCCAAACGCCAAAGGCTAGTGTAGCTTCCCCCTTTTCCCCTGTCAAGGACTTTCCCTCCGCCCCTCTTGGGGTCAGGGAGGGGCTCAGAAGAGGTAGAGCACCGCCCGGCCTTCCACTACCCGCACCCGGATGGGCCCGAGGGCCTGGTTTTCCAGGGTGAGGGTGGTGGCCTTGAGGGGCGTGGGGGGAAGGTCCCACCGCGCCCCCTCCACCCCCAGGGCGGCCTCGGGGAAGGGGAGGAGGCTGAAGGGGGTTCCGGGCTCCAGGGAAAAGGCGTGGAGGCCCGGGAGGAGGGGGAAGGCCCGGGCGAGCCCGTCCGTGAGCTCCACCCGCACCCCCTTTTCCAGGAGGAGGAAGGCGAGCTCCAGGTGGGCCAGGGTGTGGTCCAGCCGCCCGCCCAAAGCCCCCAGGAGGAGGACCTCCTCCGCCCCAAGCTCCAGGGCCTTCCGGAGGAGGGCCTCCCCGTCCGTGAGGTCCTTCTCCCGGGGAAGGACCTCCTTGGGCGCGGAAAGGGCCTCCTGGAGCCAAGGGGGGCTTGAGTCAAAGTCCCCAAGCCAAAGCTCCGGGGTAAGCCCTAAGGCCAAGGCGTGCCGCCCTCCGGAGTCCGCCGCCAGGAGGCGGTAGCCCTCAAGCCTCTCCTTCAAGGCCTCCGTGGCCAGGAGGGGGCCGCCCAAGAGGAGGGCGAAGCGCCTCATCCCTCCAAGGGTACCGCCTGGGCGGGGTCCAGGCGGAGGGCTATGGGGGCGCCCTCTTCCGGGCCCTCGGGGGCCTCGAGGTAGAGCCGCACCCCCCCCACCCGCGCCCAAAGCCCCACCCGGGGCCCGAAGAAAAGCCGCTCCTCCACCACCCCCTCCAGGCCTCCCCCAAGGGCGAGGGCCTTTGGGGGAAGGAGGTGGACCCTTGGGGGAAGGCCTAGGGCCTGGCTTTCCCCGGGGGAGAGGAGGTTCTTGTGCCCCAGGAAGCGGGCGGCCCAGGCGTCCTTGGGGCGGGCGTAGACCTCCTCCGGCCTGCCCACCTGCACCAGACGGCCTTCCCGCATGAGGGCCACCCGGTGGGCCAGGAGGAAGGCCTCCCCCTGGTCGTGGGTCACGAGGAGGGCGGTGACCCCCTCTTCCTTTAGCGTCCGGCGCAGGAAGAAGAGGAGCTCTTCCCGAAGCCTCAGGTCCAGGGCCCCTAAGGGCTCGTCCAGGAGGAGGAGCCTGGGCCTAGGGGCCAAGGCCCGGGCCAGGGCCACCCGTTGCTGCTCCCCGCCCGAAAGCTCCTGGGGGCGCTTTCTGGCGTGAGGGGTGAGCTCCATGCGCTTAAGGAGCTCCCGCACCCGGGCCTCCCTCGCCTCCCTTGGCCAGCGGGCCTCCAAAAGGCCAAAGGCCACGTTTTCCGCCACGGTGAGGTGGGGGAAGAGGGCGTAGTCCTGGAAGAGAAAGCCCACCTTCCGCCTTTCCGGGGGAAGCGGGGTGAGGTCCTCCCCAAGGAAGCGCACGAAGCCCCCATCGGGCCTAAGGAGCCCGGCGATGAGCCTGAGCAGGGTGCTCTTCCCGCTTCCCGAAGGCCCGAGGAGGGCCAGGGTCTCCCCCTCGGCCACGGAAAGCTCCACGGAGAGGCGGAACCCGGGGAAGGCCTTTTCCAAGTAGAGCTCCAGCACCCTTCCATTAAACCGGAAGGGCCTGGGGTACTCCCCAGGCCTCGTTTTCGCTTTTACCGGGGCCCCCATGCTGGCGCAAGCCAGCATGGGGTGGTATTACTTCAGGCCGAGCTTCTTCCGCTCCTCCAGCACCTGCTGGGGGGTGAGCTTCTGGGCCCGGAGCTTCTTCACCTCCTCGGCGGTGAAGGGCTTGAAGTCCTTCACCTTCTTGTCGTCGCCCCAGGCGGTGGCGATGTGGTTGAGGACCGCGGCGATCTCCTCGTCCTTTAGGCCATTGAAGGCGGGCATGGCCCCGTTGTACTTCATGCCCTTCACCTCAATCTGGCCCTGGAGGCCCCAGAGGAGCGCCTTGATGAGGTACTCCCGTCCCCCCTGTTTGGAGAGGATCTCCGCCACGTGGCCCGCGAGGGCCGGGAAGGCCCCGGGGAGGCCTTGGCCGTTTGCCTGGTGGCACCCCGCGCACTGGGCGTAGAGCTTGGCGCCGTCCGCCTGGGCCAGGGCCAGGCCGCCGAGAAGGAGGAAAGCCATTAGGGTCCGCTTCATCTTTACCCTCCGGGGTATAGGGTAGTTTGTCCCTAACCCCCCGTCAAGGGGTGTACCTTTAGCCTGGCTTAATGCACCTACCCTATTAAGGTATGGATGGGCGGTGTGGGGTAGGGGCGGGAAGCTCGTGAATGGCTACACAAAAATTGTTCCCTGCGACCCTTGATTTTCCCCTGACCGGGGGGTAAGGTATAAATGTCCCTGGGTGTACCCAGGCGGTGTACGCCATGTACGGATACCGGGTACTTTGGGTGCTCCTCCTCACGGGCCTGGCCCTGGCGGCGCCGGACTTCGGGCGCTGGTACCCCTTCCCCCAGGCCCAGACCCTGGCCGTGGACCACAGTCGGGTGCTCATGGTCTACTTCCACAGCCCCCACTGCCCCTACTGCGACCAGATGAACACCTTCGTCCTCTCCGACCCCGCCGTGGCCCGCTTCCTGGAGGAGCGCTTCGTGGTGGCCTCCGTGGGCACCGAGACCCCGGAGGGGCAGGAGCTCGCCCGGCGCTTCCGGGTGCCGGGCACCCCGACCTTCGTCTTCCTCGTCCACCGCAAGGGGACGTGGGAAGAGGTGGGCCGGCTCTTTGGCAGCCGGCCCCGGGCGGAGTTCCTCAAGGAGCTTCGCCAGATGTGTGCCAAGGGAGGTGCGTGTGAATAGGCGAGCGTTTCTGAAGGCGACCGGCGCGGCCCTTGGGGCCGTGGCCCTCTCGGGGCTTCCCGTGAGGGCCCAGGGTCTCGAGGGCGAGGACCTGGCCAACCTGGAAAAGGCCCTGAAGGAGGCCCTGGGCAAGGGCTTCAAGGACCTGACCCCCTCCAACCTGGTCAAGCTCACCATGCCCGCCATCGCCGAAAGCGGGGCCAACGTGCCCGCGGAGGTGGAGGTGAACCTGCCCTCGGCCCAGGTGAAGGCCATCCACCTCTTCGCCGACAAGAACCCCACCCCGCGCCTGGTGAGCTTCATGCCCATGAAGGCCATGCCCTACTACGCCACCCGGGTCCGCCTGGCGGAGACCACGGCCATTCGGGCGGTGGTGGAGACGGCGGACGGCAAGCTCCTTCTGGCCTCGGCCAGCACCCGGGTCACCGTGGGCGGGTGCGGTTAAGGAGGTGAACCATGGCGATTCGCGTGATCGTGCGTCTGACCCCGGCCAAGCCCAAGGCGGGCGAGGAGTTTAAGCTCCAGGCGGTGGCCCAGCACCCCAACGAGCCCGGCACCCGCCGGGACGCCGAGGGGAAGCTCATCCCCGCCAAGTACATCAACCTGGTGGAGGTCTACTTTGAGGGGGAGAAGGTGGCGGAGGCCCGGCCCGGGCCCTCCACCAGCGCCAACCCCCTCTACGGCTTCAAGCTCAAGGCGGAGAAGCCGGGGACCTTCACCGTCAAGCTCAAGGACACGGACGGGGACACGGGCGAGGGCACGGCCAAGCTGGAGTTGGCTTAAGGATGGCGCCCGGGGAAACCCCGGGCGCTTTATGGAGGGGGCTATGCGCAAGGCGGTGGGTTTGTTCCTGGCCACACTTCTCGTGGGGGTAGCCTTGGCCCAAGGGCAGGTGGACCCCCGGGAGGAGGCCAAGCGCCAGAAGCAACTCCTCTTGGAGACCGCGGGCATCCTCCCCACGGAGCTCATCGTGGCCCAAGGGGAGGAGCTCTTTAACCGCAAGGGCCCGAGCGGCAAGACCATGGCCGAGTGCGACTTCGGCCTGGGAAAGGGGGTCCTGGAGGGGGCGGCGGCCAGGCTTCCCCGCTACTTCCTGGACACGAACCGGGTTGAGGACCTGGACAGCCGCATCGTCACCTGCATGACCCGGGTACAGGGCTTCAAGCCCGAACAGGTGAAGCGCTCCGAGGTGGTGGCCATCGCCTTCTACATCGCCAGCAAGTCCACGGGGCACAGGATCCAAGTCCGCCTCCTTTTCCCCGAAGAGCGGGAACTCTACGCCCTTGGGGAAAAGCTCTTCTACGCCCGGAGCGGGGCCAGGGACGTGGGCTGCGCCACCTGCCACGTGACCTACGTGGGCCGGCGCGCCGGGGTCCTGCCCTACGCCGACGTCCTGGGCAAGGACAAGTCCTGGACCCACTGGCCCGCCTACCGCTACTCCAACGACCAGACCTGGACCATGCAGGACCGCATCCGGGCCTGCTACGGCAACATCGCCCACCCCCAGCCCGCCCTTTACTCCCAGCCCATCCTGGCCCTGGAGCTCTTCCTGGCCTACAACAACAACGGGGCCGTGGTGGAGGAGTGGCCCGCCTTCGTGCGGTGAGGAGGGAGCATGCGTAAGGTTCTCGTAGCCCTTTTTGCCCTGGCCCTGGCCCTGGCCTTCGCCCTGGCCCAGCGCTACCTCACCGAGGAGGAGCTGAAGCGGATTCAGGCCGGGGGTAAGGCCTACGCCGAGGTCTTCGTCAACCAGCGCCCCGACCAGGCCCTCTGCTCCATCCACCGGAACCGCCTCCCCGCCGACCTCCTTCCCAAGTTCCTGGAAGAGCAGCGGGCCCTGATCAAGTACCCCGCTTCCGGGAAGCTCATGGGGGACTGGAGGAAGGGCGGGGCCATCTTCAACAACCTGCAGAAGGCCAACTGCTTCTCCTGCCACTATGGCTCCCCCGAGCATCTGGGGGGCGATGTGGGCCCGAGCCTGGAGAAATACGGCCGCAATCGGGGCCAGTCGGAGGCGGTGCAGCGGTACACCTACGAGGTGATCTACAACGCCTGGGCCTTCTTCCCTTGCACCGTCATGTACCGCTTCGGGGCCCAGGGCCTCCTCACCCCCGAGGAGATCGCCGACGTGGTGGCCTACCTCCTGGACCCGGAAAGCGACTTCAACACCAAGCCGGCGGTGGGGTCTAGATGAACCGGAGGGAGCTCCTTCAGCTTCTTTCCGCCCTGGCGGTCCTGGGGCCCAGGGGCTTGGCGAAGGCCCTCGAGGACCCCAGGTCCCTCTACGACCTCCCCCCTTACGGGGACGCCACCCTCCTCTTCTTCTCCGACCTCCACGGCCAGGCCTTCCCCCACTACTTCATGGAGCCCCCGAACCTCATCGCCCCCAAGCCCCTCATGGGCCGCCCGGGCTACCTCACGGGAGAGGCCATCCTCCGCTACTACGGCGTGGAGCGGGGCACGCCCCTCGCCTACCTCCTCTCCCACGTGGACTTCGTGGAGCTGGCCCGGGCCTTCGGCCCCATCGGGGGGATGGGCGCCCTCACCGCCCTCATCCGCGACCAGAAGGCCCGGGTGGAAGCGGAGGGGGGCCGGGCCTTGGTCCTGGACGGGGGGGACACCTGGACCAACTCGGGCCTCTCCCTCCTGACGAATGGGGAGGCCCTCGTGGAGTGGCAGAACCTCACCGGGGTGGACCACATGGTCACCCACTGGGAGTGGACCCTGGGGCGGGAAAGGGTAGAGGAACTCCTGAAGAAATTCCGGGGGGAGCACCTTTCCTACAACGTGGTGGACGAGCTCTTCGGCGACCCCCTCTTCCCCGCCTACCGCATCCACCGGGTGGGGCCTTACGCCCTGGCGGTGGTGGGGGCCACCTACCCCTACGTCAAGGTCTCCCACCCCGAGACCTTCACCGAGGGCCTCTCCTTCGCCCTGGACGAGAGGCGGCTAAAGGAGGCGGTGGACCAGGCCCGCGCCGAGGGGGCGGACGCCGTGGTCCTCCTCTCCCACAACGGGATGCAGCTGGACGCCGCCTTGGCGGAGCGGGTCCGGGGCATTGACCTCATCCTCTCCGGCCACACCCACGACCTCACCCCCAGGCCCTGGCGGGTGGGGAAGACCTGGGTCGTGGCGGGAAGCGCCGCCGGCAAGGCCCTCATGCGGGTGGACCTGAAGCTTTGGAAGGGGGGGATCGCCAACCTCCGGGTGCGGGTCCTGCCCGTCTTGGCCCAGCACCTCCCCAAGGCCGAGGACGTGGAGGCTTGGCTTGCGGGGCGGGTGGGGCCCCACCGGGAGCGCCTCTTCACCCCCTTGGCCCTTTCCGAGACCCTCCTCTACAAGCGGGACACCCTCTACTCCACCTGGGACCAGCTGGTGGGGGAGGCGGTGAGGGCCATTTACCCCGAGGTGGAGGTGGTCTTCAGCCCGGCGGTGCGCTGGGGGACCACCATCCTCCCGGGGCAGGCCATCACCTGGGACCACCTCTACGCCTACACCGGCTTCACCTACCCCGAGCTTTACCTCTTTTACCTCCGGGGGGAGCAGATCAGGGCGGTGCTGGAGGACGTCGCCAGCAACGTCTTTACCCCTGACCCCTTCTACCAGCAGGGGGGGGACGTGAGCCGGGTCTTTGGCCTCCGCTACGTTCTGGACCCCGACGCCCCCACGGGGCAGCGCATCCGGGAGGTGGAGGTGGGGGGCAGGCCCCTGGACCCGAACCGCCGCTATTTGGCGGCCGCCTACGGGGGGAGGCTCCAGCGGGTGGGGGAGGCCAAGCCGGGCTACGAGCCCAGGCCCATCTACGAGGTTCTCGCCGAGTACCTGAAGGCCGTGGGCCGGGTGCGCGTCCGGCCCGAGCCCAACGTGAAGGTCATCGGGCGCAACTACCGCGTGCCGGAGGTGTGGGAATGAGGAGAAAAGCGGTTTTGGCTTTTGGGGTTTTGCTCCTGGGCCTGGGGCTTTCCCAAGGGCCTTTTCGGGCCCGCCTCGAGGCCGCCATCCAAGGAGGGGGCCCCAGGTTCGCCCAGGTGATGCTTTCCCAGGACAAGGCCCAGGCCCTCTGCACCCAGTACCGGGACCGCCTGCCCGCCGACCTCGTGCCAAAGTTCCTGGAGGAGCAGAAGGCCCTCATCAAGTACCCGGCCTCGGGGAAGCTCATGGGGGACTGGAGGAACGGGGAGAAGGTCTTCACCGACCCCAAGCGGGGCAACTGCTACGCCTGCCACGCTGGGGACCCCAAGGAGGTGGCCCACGGGACCATGGGGCCGAGCCTCACGGGCTACGGCCAGCGGGGGCAGTCGGAGGCGGTGGTGCGCTACACCTACGAGAAGATCTACAACGCCTGGGCCTTCGTCCCCTGCTCCCTCATGTACCGGGGCGGGGTGCACGGCCTCTTCACCCCCGAGGAGACCGCCGACCTGGTGGCCTTCCTCCTGGACCCCAACTCCCCCATCAACCGGAGGTGAGCCGTGAGCGTGCGGAAGAAGCGTCTGATCCTGCTGGCCGGGGTGGCCTTTGGGGCGCTGGCGGGGCTTGCGGCGTACACGCAGCAAAGCAAGCCCCTGGACCCCTTTGAGGAGGCCATGCGCCAGCGCCAGATGTACCTGGAGACCTTCGGGGTCCTGCCCGGCGACCTCTTCGTGGAGGAGGGGAAGGAGCTCTTTTACCGGAAAGGCCCCTCGGGCAAGACCCTGGAGGAGTGCGACTTCGGCAAGGGGAAGGGGGTTCTGGAAGGGGCCTACGCCCTCTTGCCCAAGTACTTCCCCGACACGGGCCGGGTGGAGGACCTGGAGACCAGGGTCTACACCTGCATGCAGCGGGTCCAGGGCTTCAAGCCCGAGGAGATCAAGCGGGACGAGGTGCGGGCCATCACCACCTACATCGCCAGCTTCTCCTCCAAGGCCAAGATCCAGGTGGTGCCCAAGCACCCCCAGGAGCTCGCCATGTACAACCTGGGCCGGGAGCTCTGGTACACCCGGGCCGGGGCCAGGGACATGAGCTGCGCCGTCTGCCACGACCAGCACGCGGGGCAAAGGGTGCGGCTTTCCCCGGTGCGGAGCCCTAGGCAGGGCCTTGGCAACGAGTGGCCCGCCTACCGCTTTGAGGAGGACAAGCTCTACACCATGGAGGACCGCATTGACTTCTGCTACGAGTCCATCGCCATCCCCAAGCCCGAGTTCTACTCGGACGTGCACATCGCCCTGACCCTGTACATGCTGGCCGAGGCCACGAAGGCGGGGCACTCCTTTGAGGAGCTCCCCTTCTTCACGAGGTAGCCATGCGCCGCCGGGACCTCCTCGCCCTCTTCCCCTTCCTCGCCCTGGGAAGGGCCCAGGGGGAGGGGGACTGGACCCAGGCCTTCGGCCAGTTCCTCAAGCGGGTGCCCCCGGCGGGCTACCTGGTCTACCCCACGGAGGCCCGGGACCTTCTCCTCTTTGAGCCCTTCGTCCTGGACGTGCGCACGGAGGAGGAGCGCAGGAAGGGGTACATCCCGGGTTCCGTGCACATCTACGCCGGGGAGGTCCCGGACCGCCTGGGGGAGCTCCCCAAGGACAAGGAGGCCCTGATCCTCGTCTACTGCAACTCGGGGAGCGTCTCCGCGGTGGTGGCGGCCTTTCTGCAGGCCAAAGGCTACAAGAACGCCAAGAACATCGCCCATGGCTTCAAGGGCTGGCTGGACGCCGGCCTAGAGGTGGAGGGAGGATCATGAAAAGACTGGTGGCCGTTCTCATGGTTTTGGGCCTGGCCCTCGCCCAGTCCCTGGTGGTGGAGGTCCAAGGCGCCTTGGAGGAGGTGGAGGCCAAGACCCTGAAGGCCCTGGAGGCGGCGGGCCTCCAGGCGGACCGGGTCTTGAACCTGGGCGAGCAGGTGCGCCAGGTGACGGGCCCAGGCTTCCCCGACTACCGGCTCGTGGTGCTCAAGCCCGAGGCGGGGAGCGTGGAGGCGGTGAGCAAAAACCCCATGGCCGCCATCGTCCTGCCCCCCACAGTCTTCATCACCGGCGAGGGGAAGCGCTACACGGTGGGCACCTTTGACGGGAGGCTCCTCTTCTCCATGCTTGGGGTCTACGGGGGCGAGGTGGAGCGCCTGGTGTGGCGCCTCGAGGCCGCCTTGGGCCGCCTGGGCCCCGTGAAGCGGGTGGCCCCCGCCCTCATGCCCGACCCCAGCAGCGGCCTGATGCCCGCCCTCCTCTACCGGGTGCCCTCGGCCAAGGTGGAGGACGTGGTCCTCCTCGTGGAGACCGAGCTCACCTCCAACGGCCTAAACCTTCTCCCCAACGTGAAGGTGGGCCCGGTGACCGTGATCATGCCCTGCAAGAGCGAGTGGGCCCGCATCATGTTCCTCACCCAGCCCGCCGGGGGCTTCGCCGCCCCCTGCCGCTTCTTCGCCATGCAGATGGGGCAGGACGTCCTGGTGGGGGCCATTGAGCCCATGCTCATGACCATCATGCCGGGGGTCATGGGAAGCCCGGCGGTGGCCATGCTGCAGGAGGCGAAGCGGGTGATGACGGAGATCCTGGAAGCCACGGGCGGGAAGCCGTACCGCCCGGGTCAATGAGGAGGCCGTATGGGAAAGGTGAACCGCAGGGACCTTCTTAAAACCGGGGCGGCCCTGGCCGCGGCCGGGGCCTTGGGTGGCAAGGGCTTCGCCCAGGAGTTCTACGCGAGCCCCCCCACCCTCCTCCCCCGCACCCGGGCCCCCCGGGTGGTGGTGGTGGGGGGCGGCTGGGGCGGCACCACGGTGGCCCGCAAGGTGAAGCAGCAGGCCCCCGAGGTGGAGGTGGTGCTCGTGGAGCAGAAGCCCATCTTCATGTCCTGCCCCATGTCCAACCTCTTCCTGGCGGGGGTGAAGCCCTTGGAGTGGCTCGTCTTTGACTACACCAACGTGGTCAAAGACGGGGTCATCTTCGTTCAGGAGAAGGTCCTGGACATCAACCGCGACCGCCGCCTGGTGCGCACCACGGGGGGCTACCTGGCCTACGACCTCCTGGTCCTCGCCCCGGGCATTGACTACATGTACGAGGCCATCCCCGGGTATGCCGAGGTGAAGCACCTCCTGCCCGTGGGCTTCAAGCCCTTTGAGCACGTCGCCCTCCGCCGCATGCTGGACCAGTTTGACGAGACCGGGGGGGAGCTTGTCATGTACATCCCCAACCCCCCCTACCGCTGCCCCCCTGGCCCCTACGAGCGGGCGGCCATGCTGGCCTGGCGGCTCAAGACCAAGGGGGTGAAGGGGAAGGTCATCGTCTTGGACGCCAACCCCCAGCCCGTCTCCAAGGCCCCCGGGTTCTTGGCCGCCTACAACGAGCTCTACAAGGACTACCTGGAGTATGTCCCCAACACCCGCATCACCGGCCTGGACTACGGGAAGAAGGTGGTGATGACCGAGCTCGGGGACGTTCCCTTCGCCCTGGCCAACGTCATCCCCCCCATGAAGGCCGGGGAGCTGGTGCGCACTGCGGGCCTTGGGGAGCGCTGGGCCAACGTGCGCATCCCCTACTTCCTCTCGGAGAAGGACGACCGCATCTACCTGGTGGGGGACATCACCGGGAACACCCCTTACCCCAAAAGCGGCATGGTGGCCTACGTCTCCGGCACCATCGTGGCCCGGCAGATCGTGGAGCGCCTTAAGGGCAAGCCCCTGGCGGAGATTCCCCCCGAGCTTCCCAACAACATCTGCTACTCCTTCGTGGACTCCGAGGAGGCCATCTGGGTCTCCGCCAACTACTCCTGGGACGAGGCGGCCAAGCAGATCAAGGCCCAAAGCGCCGTGGACAACCAGCGCTCCCAGGCCAACGCCACCGCCGCTTTCGGCTGGGCCACGGGGCTTTGGAACGACATGTTCGGCCCGGCCTAAGGGCCTTTCCCCCCGCCCCAAAGGGGCGGGGGTTTCCCTTGCCGGAAAGGGATACACTAGGAGGGTATATGGACCGAAGGAGGTTTTTCCGAATCCTGGGCGCGGGAGGGCTTTTGGGCCTCCTCAAGGCCAAGGCCCAGGGCCTTCCCTGGACGGAGGAGACCTTCGCCCCCACCAAGACCTTAGGGGCCCCCCTTTCCGAGTACGGGGAGCGGAGCCCCTTTGAGGCCGAGGTGGTGCGCTACATCTCCCCCAACCTCCGCACCCGCCACTCGGGGGCCGACTTCGCCCCCCTGGAGCGGTTGGAGGGGGTCATCACCCCAAACGGCCTCCACTTTGAGCGCCACCACGCCGGGGTTCCCCAGGTGGACCCCAAGTACTACCGCCTGGTGATCCACGGGATGGTGGAAAGGCCCCTGGTCTTCACCCTGGAAGAGCTCAAGCGCTTCCCCTCCGTGACCCGCACCTACTTCATTGAGTGCGCCGGGAACGGGCAAAACGGCTACCGCAACCCCCCCGACCCTAACCTCACCGCCACCCGCAGCCGGGGCCTCGCCTCCAACGCCAGCTGGACCGGGGTGCCCCTGGCCCTCCTCCTCAAGGAGGCGGGGGTGAAGCCCGGGGCCAAATGGCTCATCCCCGAGGGGATGGACGCCGCCATGTACACCCGTTCCCTCCCCCTGGAGAAGGCCATGGAGGACGTCTTGGTGGCCTACGCCCAAAACGGGGAGGCCCTGAGGCCCGAGCAGGGCTACCCCGTGCGGCTGGTGGTGCCGGGGTGGGAGGGGAGCATCCAGGTGAAGTGGCTGAGGCGCATCCTGGTCACGGACCTCCCCGCCATGGCCAAGGACGAGACCAGCGAGTACACGGACGTCATGGCGGACGGCCGGGTCCTCGCCTTCACCTGGGTCATGGACCCCGAGTCCATCATCACCTACCCTTCTGGCCTGCAACAGATCAAGCCCGGCTTCCACGAGATCCGGGGCCTGGCTTGGAGCGGCCACGGGCGGATCACCAAGGTGGAGATCTCCTTTGACGAGGGCCGGACCTGGCGGGAGGCCGCCCTCGAGCCCCCGGTGGAGCGGTACGCCTTCGTGCGCTTCAAGATGCCCTGGTACTGGGACGGCAAGGAGGTGGTCCTCTGGAGCCGGGCCTGGGACGAGAGGGGGAACACCCAGCCCACCCGGGAGGAGTTCTTCAAGAAGTGGGGGAGGAACAACCGCTACCACTACAACGCCATCCAAGCCTGGCGCGTTCTGCCGGACGGCCGGGTGGTGAACGGCGACCGCCCCCTGGGCGGCCAGGCCTCTGGCCCCGCCGGGGGGTGCGGGGGGGAGGTGTTTGATGTTTAGGCGCGCGCTTTTGGCCCTGGCCCTGGCCGGTTTGGCGGTGGGGGCCCGGTACCAGCTCGGCACCCCCATCACCGAGGAGCTCGCCGCCCAGTACGACCTTAGGCCCGTGGTCCTCCCCGACGGCCGGGGGCTTCCCCCGGGGGAGGGCAAGGTGGCTGAGGGGGAGCGCATCTACGCGGAGAAGTGCGCCTCCTGCCACGGGGCCCGGGGGGAGGGTTACCCCTTCAACCGGCTGGTCTCCGAGCCCTTCCCCATCACCCCGGACACGGAGCCCGTGGAGTACGCCATCGGCAACTACTGGCAATACCCCACCACCCTCTTTGACTACATCCGCCGGGCCATGCCCTTCGGGCAGGAGGGGACGCTCACGGACGAGGAGGTCTACCACCTGGTGGCCTTTCTCCTCTACATGAACGGGATCACCGAGGCGGACACCCCCATCAACCAGAAGACCCTGCCCACCATCCGCATGCCCGCCCGGGAGCTTCTGGACCTGGACCCCGAGACCAAGCGCCGCTTCCCCTGGCTCACCCTGCCCTAGGATGGAGGCATGACCCTTTCCCTGACGGCGGCCTTCTTGGCGGGGGTGCTCTCCTTCCTCTCCCCCTGCGTCTTGCCCCTCGTTCCCACCTACCTCTTCTACCTGGGGGGGGAGCGGGGGCGCCCCCTCTTCAACGCCCTCTTCTTCGTCCTGGGCTTCGGGGTGGTGTTCTTCCTCCTGGGCCTGCCCTTCACCTTCTTGGGCGGGCTCCTCTTTGAGCACCGGCAGACCCTGGCCCGGGTGGGGGGGGTGGTGCTCATCCTCTTCGGCCTTTACATGCTGGGCCTGAGGCCCAGGTGGGGGGTGGCCCTCCGCTACGAGGGGGAGACGGGCCGCCCCTTGGGGGCCTTCCTCCTCGGGGCCACCCTAGGGCTGGGCTGGACCCCCTGCATCGGCCCCATCCTGGGGGCCATCCTCACCCTCACCGCCGTGGGGGGCGGGGTGGGGTTCCTCCTGGCCTACATCCTGGGCCTGGCGGTGCCCTTCCTCCTGGTGGCCCTCTTCGCCGAGCGGCTCAAGGGCTGGCTCAGGCGGGCCGGGCGGCTTTCCCACTACGTGGAGGTCTTCGCGGGGGTGGTCCTCATCGCCGTGGGGGTGCTCCTCCTCACCGACACCTTCACCGCCCTCAACACCTTCTTCCTCCGGATCACCCCGGAGTGGTTGCAGAAGTACCTGTGAACCCCTTGCCCTAAACTGGGGTAGGCATGCTCCTTCGCCTCGAGGCCCTCTCCAAACGCTTCGGACGGGACTGGGTGATCCGCGACCTGAGCCTCTCCCTGGACCGGGGGGAGGTGGTGGCCCTCCTGGGCCCGAACGGCTCGGGCAAGACCACCCTCCTCCGCCTCATGGCGGGGCTTTTGAAGCCCACCCGGGGCCGGGTGGAACGCCAGGGCCATGCCCTCTTCCTCCCCAACCCCCCCGCCTTCCACCGCCACCTCACCGCCCGGGAGCACCTCCTCTTTGACCTGGCCTTCCACGGGGCAGCGGGGGACTGGGAAGGGGCCTTGAAGCGCTTCGGCCTTCCCGCCGAGCTTCCCCTCGCCGCCTTTTCCAGCGGGATGAAAAAGCGCCTCGCCCTCGCCCGCCTCACCCTCCTGAGGCCCGACCTCTGGCTTTTGGACGAGCCAGAGACCGCCTTGGACCAGGAGGGTAGGGCCCTTCTTCAGGAGACCATCCGGGAAGCTCGCAAGGGGGCTTCCGTGGTCCTCGCCACCCACGACCGGGCCCTGGCCGAGGCGGTGGCCGACCGGGCGGTGTGGCTGGGGGCGGCGTGAGGCGGGTGTGGCTTTTGGCCCTTAGGGACCTCCGCCTCGAGGTCCGCGACCGCGCCGGGCTCCTTTCCGTCCTGGCCTTCCTCGGGGTGACCCTCTTCACCATGGCCCTGGCCCTGGGCCCCGAGGAGGCCCCCCTGCGCCGGGCGGCCCCGGGGGTCTTGTGGGTGGCCCTGGCCTTCCTCTCCACCCTCCTCTCCACCCGGGCCTTCGCCCTGGAGGTGGAAGAGGGCACCTTAGAAGACCTCCTCCTCGCCCCGGGGGGAAAGGAGTGGATCTACTTCGGCAAGCTCCTCTTCCAGATGCTCCTCCTCCTTCCCCTAAGCCTCCTCGCCCTGTTCCTGGCCGCGGGGCTCTTTTACCTGCCCTTGGAGAAGGGCCTTCCCCTCTTCCTCACCCTGGCTTTGGGCACCTTAGGCTACGCCAGCGTGGCCACCTTCTACGCCGGGCTTCTAAGCCGCCTAAGGGGGCGGGAAGCCCTTCTGCCCCTCCTCCTCTTCTCCCTGGTGGTCCCCGTGGTCCTGGCCTCGGTGCGGGCCACGGCGGGGCTTCTGGAGGGGCTTCCCCTGGAGGAGGTGGCCTCCTGGTGGCAGCTCCTCTTGGTCTTTGACGCCGTCTACGTGACGGCCAGCGCCCTCCTCTTCCCCCTGGTGATGGACGGGTGAGGCCACAGACTTCTAAGCCGAAGAGGGCCTATCCTGAAAAGGGAGGTTTGCGATGCTAAACGCGGCTCATCCGGAACGCCCCGACGCCCTGACCTGGGTTTTCCTGGGCCTGGGGCTTCTTCTTCTGCCGCTCGGGCTCTACCTGGCCCTGGCGGCCCCTCCGGACGTGAACCAGGGCTATCTGGCCCGCATCATGTACCTGCACGTGCCCGGGGCCTGGCTCGGCTACCTGGCCTTCGCCGTGACCTTCGTCTACTCCCTCCTCTACCTCTTCCGCCAGGACCCGCGGTACGACCGGGTGGCCTCCGCCAGCGCCGAGATCGGCCTCGTCTTCATGGGGCTCGCCCTGGTGACGGGGATGCTCTGGGCCCGGCCCACCTGGGGGGTCTACTGGACCTGGGAGCCCAGGCTCACCACCACGGCCATCCTCTTCGCCGTCTACGTGGGCTACTTCCTCCTCCGGGGGGCCATAGAGGACCCCGAGCTTCGCCGCAAGGCGGCGGCCGCGGTGGGGATTCTGGGCTTCCTCAACGTGCCCATCAGCTACATGTCGGTGAAGTGGTGGCGGAGCCTCCACCAGACCCAGTCCATTGACCTCACCACGGGAAAGATCCACATGGACCCCGCCATGCTCCAGGCCCTTCTCCTTAACCTGGTGGTCTTCACCTTCCTCTACCTGGGTTTCGTGCGCTTCCGGGGGTTTTTGGCCGCCCTGGAGGAAAGGAAGGAGGAGGCGTGATGGAAGTCTTCGTCACCTGGGTCTACGCCCTCACCTACCTCACGGTCTTCGGCTACCTCGCCTACCTCTTCTGGCGCTACCGGAGGGTGCGGTGAAGCCCAAATACCTCCTCGGCCTCCTCGTCATCCTGGGCGCCTTGGGGTACATGGTCTTCGGGGGGCTCGGGCGGAACCTGGTCTACTTCCTCACCCCCTCGGAGTACCTCCAGGACCAGGCCAGGTACCAGAACCGCCCCGTGCGCCTCGGGGGGCTCGTGAAGCCGGGAACCGTCCAGTACGATAAGGACCGCTTGGAGCTCCGCTTCGTCCTCACGGACGGGGTGGCCGAGGTGCCCATCCTCCACAAGGGCACCCCTCCGGGCATGTTCAAGGAGGGCCAGGGGGTGGTGGTGGAAGGCCGCTTCCAGGGAGGGGTCTTCCAGGGCACCAACCTCCTGGTGAAGCACTCGGAGACCTACCAGGCCCCCAAGGCGGGCTGGACCCCGGAGGAGGTGCGCAAGCTGATTGAGGAGGCCAAATGACCCCGGCCCTTCTCGGCAACCTAAGCGTGAGCCTGGCCCTGGCCTTTAGCCTCCTGGGCCTCGCCCTCGCCCTCCTCGCCTACCTCCAGGGGGACGGGCGCTTCCTAAGGGGGGCGAGGGCCCTCGTGCTCCCCGCCTTCCTCGCCGCGCTCGCCGCCTTCCTCGCCCTGGAGTGGGCCCTCCTCGCCCACGACTTCAGCCTGGCCTACGTGGCCAGGAACCACTCCACCAAAGACCCCCTCTGGGTGACCCTGGTGACCCCCTGGGCGGCCCTCGAGGGCAGCATCCTCCTCTGGGGCCTCCTCCAGACCCTATATACCCTCCTCGCCAGCCGCAAGCCCTTGGACCCCTGGCGGGCCTCTTTGGTCCTCGCCGTGCTTTATGGCATCCAGGTCTTCTTCTTCGGGGTCATGGCCACCATCGCGAGCCCCTTCCAAACCCTTCCCAACCCGCCCCAAGACGGCGTGGGCCCGAACCCCCTCCTCCAGAACCACTGGATGATGGCCGTCCACCCCGTCCTCATGTACCTGGGCTTCGTGGGCCTGAGCGTGCCCTACGCCTACGCGGTGGCGGCCATGGTCGCCCGGCGCTACCAGACCTGGGTGGAGGAGACCCGTTGGTGGACCCTCATCGCCTGGGGCTTCCTCACCGCGGGGAAGGTGGCGGGGATGTGGTGGAGCTACGAGGTCCTGGGCTGGGGCGGGTACTGGGCCTGGGACCCCGTGGAAAACGCCAGCTTCGTCCCCTGGCTCCTGGCCACCGCCTTCCTCCACACCGCCCTCGTGCAGCAGACCCGGGGGGCCTTTAAGGCTTGGAACTTCGCCTTCGTGACCCTGGCCTTCGCCGCCACCGTCCTCGGCACCTTCCTCACCCGAAGCGGGGTCATCCAGTCCGTCCACGCCTTCGCCGAGGGCCCCGTGGGGCCCGCCTTCCTCGGCTTCTTCCTCCTCGCCACGGGGCTTGGCCTTGGCCTCCTCTCCCGGGTCTCCCGGGAGGTGCGGGACACCGCCCTTTTCCACCCCTTTTCCCGGGAAGGGGCGCTTCTCCTCGGGGCCTTCTTCTTCGCGGGCTGGGCCCTCGTGGTGGTTCTCGGCACCTTCTACCCCCTTCTTGTGGAGGCCTTTGCCAAGGCCAAGGTGAGCGTGGGGGCCCCCTTCTTCAACCAGGTCTCGGCCCCCCTGGGGGCGGGGATCCTCCTCCTCATGGGGGTGGGACCCCTTTTGCCCTGGCGAAGGCCCAGGAAGGAGGTCTTCCGCAACCTGTACCTGCTCCTTTCGGTCCTGGCCCTGGGCACCCTCCTCGGCCTCCTTAGGGGCTACACCTTGGGGGCTTCCTTGGCGGTGGGGCTTTTCCTCTACAACGCCGCCGCTATCTACCTCCTGGCTCGGGAAGGGGTCTTGGCCCGGGTGCGGGCGGGGCTTTCCCCCTGGGGCTTCCTGGCGAACCGGAGGCGGGTGGGAAGCCTCGTGGTCCACTTCGCCGTGGCCCTCATGGGGCTTGGCATCGCCTTCAGCCAGACCTACCGCCTGGAGAGCGAGAAGACCCTCTACCGGGGAGAGGCCTGGGAGGTGGGGGGCGTGCGCCTGACCTTCCAGGGGGTTCGGGCCCTGGACGAGGGGCGGCGCTTCGCCGTGGAGGCCCTTCTTGGGACGGGCCGCTTCGGGGAGGTGAGGCCCAGGCTCCACTTCTACCCCCAGATGAATAGCCCCCTTCCCGCCCCCAAGGTGATTTACACCCCGGGGAACGACTACTACTTCCTCCTCATGGACTTTGACCGGGAAAAGGGAGAGTGGGCCTCCATCCGCCTCATCGTCACGCCTTTGGTCTTCTGGATGTGGGTGGCAGGGGCGCTCATGGCCCTGGGCACCCTCTACATCCTCTGGCCCGTGGGCCGGGCCGAGGAGGCTAGGGGGGTGAGCCCGGCGTGAGGGGGTGGCTCTGGCTCCTCCTGGTCCTGGCCCTTGGGGGCCTTTTCTGGTGGGGGATGCAACGGAACCCCAAGGAGCTCCCCTCCGTCTTGGCCAAGGAGCGGAGGCCCGCTCCCGAGTTCACCCTCCCCCTCCTTCCCCCTTACCGGGCGGAGTGGGGGGAGACCTTCCGCCTCGCCGACCACCTGGGCAAGAGGCCCATCGTCCTCAACTTCTGGGCCAGCTGGTGCTACCCCGCCTGCTACGAGGAGGCGCCCATCTTGGAGGCCTCCTGGCGCCGCCACCGGGAGGAGGTCCTCTTCGTGGGGGTGAACACCCAGGACAAGGAGGAGGAGGCCCTAAAGTTCATCGCCCAGTTCGGCCTCACCTTTCCCCAGGTCCATGACCCCCGGGGACGGGTGGGGGTGGACTACGGGATGTACGGGGTGCCCGAGACCTTCTTCATAGACCGGGAGGGCCGGGTCCTCGCCCGGCACGCGGGGGCCATTGACGAGGCCGTCTTAGCGCGTTACCTAGAGGAGGCCTTGCGATGAGGTGGGTTGTCCTGCTCTTGGCCTTTCTCCTTCCCGCCCTGGCCCAGGAGGCGCCGCCCCCAGACCTCTCCCCGGAGGTCTTCCGCATCGCCCGGGAGCTCCGCTGCCCCGTCTGCCAGGGGGAGTCGGCGGCGGAGAGCAACTCGGGGGTGGCGGTGGAGATGCGCCGGATCATCGCCGAGATGCTTCGGGAGGGCAAGACGGAGGAGGAGATCAAGGCCTTCTTCGTGGAGCGGTATGGGGATTGGATCCTCTACGCGCCCCCGAGGCGGGGGGTGACCCTTTGGGTCTGGGTGCTCCCCGTCTTGGGGCTTCTCCTCCTCGGCCTTGGCCTTTTCGCCTACTTCCGGCCCAAACCGCTTCCCAAGGAGCTTCTGGAGGAGGCGGAGCGGCGCCTTAAGGAGCCCCCGAGATGACGGCCACCCTGCTCTTCCTCGCCCTCTTCCTCCTCGGCCTCCTCCTCGCCCTAAGGCCCCTCCTCGGCCCCAGGGAGCCCTTCCCCGAGCCGCCTAGGCGGGAGGAGCTTCTGCGGGAGCTAGAGGTCCTCAAGGAGGAGGTGGAGGCCCTGGAGGGGGAGGAAAGGAAGCGGGCCCTCGCCCGCATGGTGGAGGTGGAAAGGCTTTTGGAGGGCTACCGCCCCCCCGCCCCCCGGCCCTTCAACCCCTGGCCCGTGGCCCTGGTCCTGGGGGCGGTGGTCCTCCTCGGGGTGGGCCTTTGGCGCTACACCCTCCCCCGCCTCCCCGGGGAGACCACGGTGACCCAGCGCCAGGAGGCCCGGGAGCTTAAGGCCCTGGCGGACAAGGCCAAGCGCACGGGAGAGGTGGAAGACCTTTTGGCTTGGGGGCGGAAGGCCTACGAGCTCCAGGCCTTTGACCAGGCCGCCGAGGCCTACCTGGAGGTCCTCAAGAAGGACCCCAGGAACGTGGAGGCGGTGCGCCGGGTGGGGATTCTCCTCTTCATGGGGGGGAGGCTGGAGGAGGCCCGGCTCTTCCTGGAGATCGCCCAGCACGCCGACCCCAAGGCCGCGGAGGGGTGGCTTTTCCTGGGGAACCTCTACTTCCAGGAGGGGAGGATGGAGGAGGCCATCGCCGCCTGGGAGAAGTACCTGGAGGCCGGGGGCGAGGCCAAGGAGCGGGTGGAGGGCCTCATCGCCATGGCCAAAGCCCAAGCCCAAGGGGGAAAGGACGGGAAGAGCGTCTACCAGGCCCGCTGTGCCGCCTGCCATGGCCTCCAGGGGGAAGGGGGCGTGGGCCCGAGGCTTAAGGGGAACCCCATCCTGAAGGCCCCGGAGGCGGTGCGGGAGATCGTCTTAAAGGGCCGGGGGCAGATGCCCGCCGTTCCCCTCTCCGAGGAGGAGCTTAAGGCCCTCTTGGACTACTTGGGAAGCCTCTAGCCATGAAGCGGCGCGACCTCGTCTTCTACCTCCCCGTGGCGGTGGCCGGGGGGTTTTTCGCCTGGTTCGGGGTGCGCACCTACAACCTCCGCTTCCGCCCCCGGCCCGAGGCAGGGGCGCCCACCTGGAAGGCGGGGCCCAGGGTGGCCGTGGCCCGGCTCGGAGAGCTTGGGGTATGGCAGGCGAAGCCCTTCCTCTACCCCCTTCCCTTGGGGGAGCTTAAGGCCTTCCTCCTCCGCCTGCCCGCGCCCGCCCCCGGGGGGCTTTCCCTGGGGGAGGAGCACTACGCCGCTTTTAGCCGCATCTGCACCCACCAGGGGTGCACGGTGAACCTCGTCCCCGATCCCGAGGCGGCCTCTCTCCTCTACAACTTCCGCTACGAGCGGCCCTTTCTGGGCTGTCCCTGCCACTTCGGGGCCTTTGACCCCCTGCTTGGGGGAAAGGCCATCTACGGCCCCCCCCGGTTTCCCTTGCCCCGCCTGCGCCTCGAGGCGGAAGGGGAGACCCTCTACGCCACGGGCCACGAGGTGCCCCTAAGGCCCATGGAGGGGGGCTAAGTACCCCGCCTCGGCGGGGGCCCCAGGGAGGGGCGGGCCCTCAGTCCCCGAGCCGCACCCGCACGAAGCGGTCCCTGCCCCGCTGCAGGATGCGGGGCCGGGAGAGGTCCACCTGGAGCATGGGGTCGGTGAGGACCTCCCCGTCCAGCCTCAGGCCCCGGTTCTGGATGAGCCTCCTCGCCTCGGCGTTGGAGGGGGTGAGGCCCGCTAAGGTAAAAAGCCTCGCCACCCAGATCCGGCCTTCCTTGAGCTCCGAGGGGGGGATGGTGACCTCGGGGATCTCCTCGGGGATCCCCCCTTTGGCCACCTCGTCGTAGCGGGCCTCCGCCCTCCTTACCTCCTCGGGGCCCGCCTCCTTGTCCCGGCCGAAGGCCTCCCAGGCGTAGCCCAGGCCCTCGTAGAAGGCCCGGTCTAGGCGGGGGGGGATCTGGGGCCGGGCGTAGGCGGCGGTGAGAAGGCGGGCGAGGACCCGGTGGGCGGGGACGGGGCCCGCCTTCAGGAGGGCCTCTACCTCCTCCTCCTCCAGGTCCGTGAGGAGGCGGAAGTAGCTTGGGAGGAGAGGGTCCGGCACCCGCATGAGCTTCTTGAACATCACCTCCGGGGGCTCGGCCACCCCGATGTAGTTGTCCAGGCTCTTGCTCATCTTCTCCCGCCCGTCTAGGCCCACCAGAAGGGGCATGAGGAAGGCCACCTGGGGGGGTTGCCCGTAGGCCTTCTGCACCTCCCGGCCCACCAGGAGGTTGAAGCGCTGGTCCGTGCCCCCCATCTCCACGTCGGCCCTTATGGCCACGGAGTCGTAGGCCTGGGCGAAGGGGTAGAGGAACTCGTGCAAGGAGATGGGCACCCCCTCCTCGTAGCGCCTCTTGAAGTCCTCCCTTTCCAGCATCTGGGCCACGGTCATGAGGGAGGTGAGGCGCACCACCTCCTTGAAGGTGAGGCCCTCCAGCCACTCGGAGTTGTAGCGGAGCTCAAAGAGGTGGGGCTCCTGCCTCAGGATCTTCCCCGCCTGCTCCACGTAGGTCTTGGCGTTTTCCCGGGTCTCCTCGAGGGTGAGGGGGGGCCGGGTCTTGGATCGGCCCGAGGGGTCCCCGATCATCCCGGTGAAGTCGCCGATGATGAGGACCACCTTGTGGCCGAGCTCCTGGAACTGGCGCATCTTCCTCAGGACCACCGCGTGGCCTAGGTGGAGGTCGGGCCGCGTGGGGTCGGCGCCGAGCTTCACCGTGAGGGGCCGCCCCTCCTTGAGCTTTTCCAAAAGCTCTTCCTCGGGGACGATCTCCTCGGCCCCCCGCTTGAGGAGGGCGAGGGCCTCTTCCGGGGTGTGGCCAATGCCCGCCATGTGCCCAAGTATACTTAGGCCAATGCGGAGCCTGCTCTTTTTGGCCCTGGCCGCCCTTGGCCTCTACTGGTACGCCGAGCGCTATGGCCTGGCCGTGGGCTACCCGCCCTTCCTCCCGGTCTTCTACTGGAAGTACACCGGGGAGGCCCAGTACCCCATCCGGGTCACCGGCCTTTACGATGCCCTGAAGATGAAGGTCTCGGGGAAGCTGGAAGAAGGAAGCCTGCGGCTCGTCCTCCTGCGCGAGGGCCGGGAAGTGGGAGAAAGGACCTATAGGGGCGCCTTCCAGGAGGAGGTGCGCTTCGGCGTGAGCCCCGGGGACTACCTCCTGCGCCTGGAGCTTCGGGGGGCCAAGGGCCAGGTGCGCTACGACTGGGTGGCCACCAAGTTTGCCCCTTAGGCTTGGGGTGTGCTACACTTAGGCCTGGCTTGCCCTTAGGGGCACGAAGGGGAGAGCGATGGCAGAGAAGAAGCCTAAGAGGAACCTATCCGCCCTCAAGCGGCACCGGCAGTCCCTGAAGCGCCGGCTTCGCAACAAGGCCAAGAAGTCGGCCATCAAGACCCTGAGCAAGAAGGCCGTCCAGCTGGCCCAGGAGGGCAAGGCCGAGGAGGCCCTGAAGATCATGCGCAAGGCCGAGAGCCTGATTGACAAGGCGGCGAAGGGCTCCACCCTCCACAAGAACGCCGCTGCCCGCAGGAAGTCCCGGCTCATGCGCAAGGTGAACCGGCTCCTCGCCGCGCAAGGGGCGAGCGCCTGAGGGGGTAGGGCATGGGTAAGGGCGACCGCCGCACCCGCAGGGGCAAGATCTGGCGGGGCACCTACGGGAAGTACCGCCCCCGCAAGAAGAAGTAGCCTCCCTTCGCTTTCCACCCCAGCCTAGGCCGGGGTGGGTTTGTGCCACCCCATGCGGGCTTGGGCCAGCATGGGGCCCCGGCGCAACAGGGAGAGCGGGGATTACCCCTCCTCCTTTTCCATCTCCCAGAGGAGGTCCCTGAGGAGCCAGCCCCGGCCCGGAGGGGCGATCTCCCCGGAGGCCAGGGCCTGGACCAAATAGCGGCGCACCAGGCCCACGGGCACCCCTTGGGCGATGACCTCCCCGAGGTTGCGGGAGCCGTCCAGGAGGCCTTGGAGCTGGCCGAACTCCTCCAAGGTCTTGGCCCTTTTCCCCTGGTAGCGGATGCGCAGGGCGTACCAGGCGTAGCGGCGAAGGGGGTAGAGGTCCCCTTCCCGCACCCCCATGTAGGCCCGCTCCATGGCGATGAGGAGGGGCACCCCCCAGGCCTTGGCCGCCCCCCGCACGCTCTTTCCCCCCTGGAAGACCTCCAGGGGAGGCTTGGGGCGGATGGCCTCCAGCACCCGGCTCGGGGAGTCTAGGAGGGTGCGGAACCGGTCCCACTCGTCGTTTACCCGGGCCCACTCCCCGAGGAGGGTGGCGAAGGGGAGAAGGGGGGGGTCGGCGGCCGGGGAGCTGGGCTGGAAGCGGAAGGTTCCCTCCTTGGGGTGAAGGGGGAAGGTGAAGAGGGCCTCGAGGCCCTCCCAGTCCAGGATCTGGGCCCCCACCACCTCGCCCTGGGCGAAGCGGAGGGTAAGGGGAAGAGGGCCAGCCCGCACCTCCAGGGTGCCAGAGCGGCGCTGGCCGTGGACGAGTTCCAGGACCTCCGTGAGGGGAATGAGGTTTAAGGCGCCTTCCACCGGTATCCCTCCCCGATGCTCAACACCAGGGTACGCCCCTCTCCCCGGTAGGGGGCAAGGGCTTTCGCCACCTCCTTTTCCTCCCCCTCCCGCACCAGGGCGGCCAGGGTGGGGCCCGCCCCGCCCACGAAGGCCGCCAGGGCCCCGGCCTCCAGGGCGCGTTCTATGGCCCCCAGCACCCCGGGCATCAGGTGGGCCCGGTGGGGCTGGTGAAGCCGGTCGCGGCAGGCCTCCCTTAGGGCCTCGAGCCTCCCCGAGCAAAGCGCCGCGGGCCAGAGGGCGCCTCGGGCCAGGTTGTAGACCGCGTCCTCCAGGGGCACCTCCCGGGGCAGGGCCTCCCGGGCGAGGGGGGTGGGGACCTCGTAGGGGGGCACGGCCAGGACGAAGCGCACCCCTTCGGGCCTCGGCAGGGGGATGGCCAAGGGGGGATGGCTCAGGGCCGCCACGAACCCCCCGTAGACCGCCGGGGCCACGTTGTCGGGGTGGCCCTCGAGCTCCGCCGCCACCCGGAAGACCCCCTCCCGCCCAAGCCTTCCCCCGGAGAACCGGTCCGCCAGGGCCACCCCGGCCACCAGGGCGGCCGAGGAGCTCCCCATCCCCCGGGCCAGGGGGATGGGGTTGAAGGCCCGCACCCACAGGGGCCGGGGCTCAAGCCCCAGGGCCCGCATGCCCGCGCGGTACCCCTCGTGGATGAGGTTGTCCGTGCCCTCCACGTGGCCTTCCCCCTCGTAGAGGAAGGCGTCCTCCGGGGCGGGGTGGGCCTCCACCTCGAGGTAGAGGTCCAGGGCCACGCCCAAGGCGTCAAAGCCCGAGCCCAGGTTGGCCAGGGTGGCGGGGACATAGAGGCGGAAAAGGGGCTCCATAGGTCCCGCCCTAGCATACCAGGACTTTCCCTGGGGCCTTGACAAGAAGAAGCCCTATTTTAGGGGTGGAGGTGGTACAATGAAGCTGGCTACGCTGGGAGGGCTTGTGTTTATGGTCTTGGGTTTGCCGGTGGCCATGGCTCAAGCCATGCCCTTCCCTCAAGAAGGGCTTTCTTGCCCATCGCCGGCCGATGCTTGTAGTGTTGTCGTCTTCAACGAGTGTAAAAAGCAGTGCGAGCCAGTATGTTGGTAAAGGGAGGATGTGGCCATGCTCCTTTTAAACAGAGAAGTTCTGAGAAAAGCCCTGAAAGGCCTGTTCTCGCTTGGCGCGTTCCTGGCTTTTGCGGTTCTTGCCTACCTCTTTGAGCAGTGGAGCCTATGGAGTGGGATTCAGTTCCTACTGGGCTTGGGTGCGGTGTTGGTTTCCCACTTGGCCTGGGGTAAGGGTGTTACCCTTAATCCGCCCAAGGCGTTGGCTGTTTCTCTCCTTGGCTTAGTCCTTTTTTACGTTGTTCTAGATGGTGTTTTTCCCGGGGCTTTAGCCCAACGGGTAAGCGACTTGGCCGTAGAGCCCTTCACCGCTGGTGTTCTATTGGGCTTGTTTCTCTTTAGCCCGATACCTCAGCTAGAAGCCGAGGGCAAGGCTATTCGCTGAATGGGGGTAGGAAGGGGTGCTCATACCCGGGAAAAGGGCCAGGGGGTCCGCCCCTCCGTCAAAAGCTTCCTTGCCCGGGGCAAAGCCTCCGCCACCTCCCGGGCGAGGAGCCCCACCCCCTTCTCCTCCGCCAGGAGGTCCCCGGCGAGGCCGTGGAGATAGACCCCAAGCCTGGCCGCGTCAAAAGGCCTAAGCCCCGCCGCGAGAAGGGCGGCGATGGCCCCTGCGAGGACGTCCCCCGTCCCCCCGGTGGCCAGGGCGGGGTTTCCCGTGGGGTTCACGGAAAGCCTTTCCCCTTCGGCCACCACCGTGGGGTTCCCCTTGAGGACCACGGCGAGGCCCGTCCGCTCGGCGAGGGCCCGGGCCGCCCCTAAGGGGTCTTCGGCCACCTCCTCGGGGGAAGCCCCAAGGAGCCTCCCCGCCTCCCCCGCGTGGGGGGTGAGGACGGCGGGGACGCCCGCCTTCCGGTAGGCCTCGGCCACCTCCGGGTGGAGGGCGTCCGCGTCCAAGACGGTGGGAAGCCGGGCCTCCAGGGCCTTTAGGGCCCACTCCTTCCCCCACGGCCCCCCGCCCATCCCCACGGCCAGGGCCTCTACCTTGAGGGGGGGAAGGGCGGGGTGGGGGACGGGGTGGAAGACGGCCTCGAGGGGCTCAAGGGGTGTGCCCTCCGGGACCACCAGGTGCACGAGCCCCGCCCCCATGCGGTAGGCCCCGAGGGCGGCGAGGAGGGGCGCCCCGGCGTAGCGGAGGCCCTCCCCCCGGTACCCCCCCAGGACCCCCACCCGGCCCACGCTCCCCTTGTGGGCGGTGAGGGGACGCCTGGGGAGGAGGGGCCTTAAGGCCTCGGGCGCCGCCACCTCGGGGAGGTCCTCCCTTTCCAGAATGGCCTTGGGCAAGCCGATCTCCGCCAGGTAAAGCTTTCCACAGGCCTCCCTCTGGAGGAGGTGAGGGGTCTTGAGGGCGGCGAAGGCCACGGTGGCCGTGGCCCGCACGTGGGGGCTGTAGGGGAGGCCCGAGGGGAGGTCTAAGGCGAGGACGGGAAGGCCTGCCCGGTTCACCCGCTCCACAAGCCCTGCGTAGAAGCCGGAAAGGGGTCCCTTGAGCCCGGTGCCGAAGAGGGCGTCCACCACCACCTCCCCCTCCCGGAAGAAGGCCTCCTCCAGGGGCCCTACCTCCACCCCGTGGGCGAGGAGGGCCTGGAGGGCGAGGAGGGCGTCCCCGGTCTGGCCCTCCGCGGCGTAGACCCGCACCCCTACCCCCTCCAGGAGGAGGTGCCGGGCGAGGACCAGGCCGTCCCCGCCGTTATTCCCCTTGCCCGCGAGAACGAGGGCGGGGGCCTTGCCGAAAAGCTCCAGGTAGACCTTCGCCGCCTTCATCCCCGCCCACTCCATGAGGAGGAGGCTCGGGTAGCCCCGCTCCACGGCCTTCCGGTCCGCTTCCCGCATGGCCTCGGGGGTGAAGAGCCTCATGGGTTAAGGATACGATGGGGCCATGGAGCGCTTGGAGGAAGCCCGGAAGCGCCTGGAGGAGGCGAGGCGGGTGGCGGTCCTCACGGGGGCGGGCATCTCCAAACCCTCCGGCATCCCCACCTTCCGGGACGCCGAGGGCCTTTGGAAGAACTTCAACCCCTTGGACTACGCCACCCCCGAGGCCTACGCCCGGGACCCGGAGAAGGTCTGGGCCTGGTACGCCTGGCGCATCCAGAAAGTGCGGGAGGCCAAGCCCAACCCGGCCCACCACGCCCTCGTGGAGCTGGAGAGGCGCGTCCTCTCCCGGGGGGGAAGCTTCCTCCTCGTCACCCAGAACGTGGACGGCCTCCACGCCCTCGCGGGAAGCCAGAACCTGGTGGAGCTCCACGGCAACCTCCTCAGGGCCCGGTGCGAGGCCTGCGGGAAGCGGTTTCCCTTGCCGGAGGCCTTCACCCCGCCCCCCTTCTGTCCCCTTTGCGGCCACCGGGCCCGGCCCGACGTGGTCTGGTTTGGGGAGCTTCTGCCGGAAGGGGCCTGGGAGAGGGCGGAAAGGGCCTTCGCCGAGGCCGACTTCGCCTTGGTCATCGGCACCAGCGCCGAGGTGGAGCCCGCGGCCTCCCTGGGCCGGATCGCCTTCGCCTCGGGGGCCTACCTGGTGGAGGTGAACCCCGAGCCCACCCCCCTTACCCCCCTGGCCCACCTCTCCTTGCGGACGGGGGCGGTGGAGGGGATGGCGCTACTCCTCCCGCCTGCCCCGGAAGACCAGGCGGAAGGGGACCTCCCTTAGGCCCAGGTCCTCGCCGATGCGGTTTTTCAGGTAGTTCTCAAAGGCCCGGGTGACGAACTCCGGGTGGTTCACGAAGAAGACGAAGGTGGGCGGGGCCACCTCGGGCTGGGTGGCGTAGAGGATCTTGAGGGGCTTGCCCTTGAAGTTCGGCGTCTGCACGCGGCTCGTCCAGACGGCCACCCAGCGGTTGAGCTCCGAGGTGGGGACGCGGGTGTGGTTGAGCTCGTGAAGGCGCACCGCCTCGCGGAAGATCCGGTCCAGGTTCTGCTTGGTGAAGGCCGAGGTGTAGACCCAGGGGAGGTGGTCCAGGTGGGCGAGCTTTTCCCGGAGGAGGCGCCGCACCTTGGGGGCGTCTTCCTTGCTCACCAGGTCCCACTTGGTGATGACCAAAAGGACGGGCTTGCCCCGTTCCAGAGCCTCGTTGGCGAGCTTCAGCTCCCGGTCCCCCACCTGGAAGGGGTCCACCACCAGAAGGACCACGTCCGCCTCGTCCATGGCCCGGAGGCTCCGCCTGATGGCGAGCTCCTCCACGAGGCTTTCGGGCCGCTTGCGGATCCCGGCGGTGTCCACCAGGACGAAGCGCTGGCCGCCGAAGAAGAACTCCACGTCAATGGCGTCCCGGGTGGTGCCGGCCTCCTCGGAGACGATGACCCGCTCCTCCCCCAGGATGGCGTTCAAGAGGCTAGACTTCCCGGCGTTAGGCCGGCCCACGATGGCGAGGCGGATGCCCGCCACCTCGGGCTCGGTCTCTATGTGCCGCACGGGAAGCCTCTCCCAGATGGCCTCCACGAGTTCCTCGAGCCCCCTCGCGTGCTCGCTGGAGGTGGGGATGGGGTCGCCGAAGCCCAAGGCGTAGAGGGGGCCCAGGTAGTGCTCGTGCTTGGGGTCGTCCACCTTGGTGGCCACCAGGATCACGGGCTTGCCCTTCTTGCGCAGGTACTCGGCCACCTCGAGGTCCGCCGGGGTGATCTCCGCCCTCCCGTCCACGGCGAAGAGCACCACCTCGGCGTCCTCCAGGGCCTGGTCCACCTTCTCCTGGATCTTCTTCTCCCACTTGTCCCCGGACCAGAGCCCCCCGGTGTCCACCAGGAGGAAGCGGCCCCGGTCGGTTTCCACCACCCCCTCCTTGAGGTCCCGGGTGACCCCGGGGACATCGGCCACCACCGCGCTCCGCTTCTTCAGGAGGCGGTTGAAAAGGCTGGACTTGCCCACGTTGGGCCTTCCCACGATCACGACCTTGTGCATCTTGACCCCACGAAAAGGGGCGGGGAGGCCCCCGCCCGCGCTACCCCCTAGTATAGCACGGCGGGTATACTTTTTGGGATGGAGCGGCTTGCCCGTTTCTTGCTCCGCCTTTTCGGCTGGACCTTGAAGGTGGAGCCTCCTCCCGTTCGGAGTTACGTCCTCATCGGCGCCCCCCACACCTCTAACTGGGACTTCGTGGTGGGCCTTCTGGCCCTTTGGGCGGCGCGCATCCCCGCCCGGTGGCTCGGCAAAAAGGAGCTTTTCCAGCCCCCCTTGGGCTTCCTCATGCGGGCCTTGGGAGGCATCCCCGTGGACCGCTCCCGGCGGGAGGGCCTCGTGGACCAGGTGGCCCAGGTCCTTCGGGAGCGGGAGGTGGCCGTCCTCATCACCCCCGAGGGCACCCGGGGCAAGGCTCCCTACTGGCGCACCGGGTTTTACTACATGGCCCTGAAGGCGGGGGTGCCCATCGCCTTGGGCTACGTGGACTTTCCTCGCAAGGAGGTGGGCATCGGGGGGTACCTCTACCCGACCGGGGACCTCCGCCAAGACTTCGCCGCCATCCGGGCCTTCTACCAGGACAAGGTGGGCCTGAGGCCGGAGAAGCAGGGGCCCATCCGTATCCGGGAGGAAGCGGAAGAGGTGGCCTAGAGCCAGGCTTCCCTTCCTAGGCCCCACCTGATACGCTCGTGGCACCCCTCTCGCGGACGCGGAGCGGACCTGGGCGGCGGAGGTTTCATCCGCCTCGTGCCCTAGCCTCGAGGACCACCACCGCCAGGGCCATCCCCCGCTCGTGGCTTAGGGAGAGGTGGGCGAAAAGCCCTTCCTCCGCCATGCGGGCCCCTATCCGGGGGGCGAAGCGAAGGGCGGGCCTTTTCCCTTCCATCCCCACCCAGACCTCCTTCCAGGAGAAGCTTTCCGGCCAGCACTTCTGGAAGGCCTCCTTGGCCGCGAGGCGGGCGGCGAGGCTCGGGAAAGGGTTTTGGCGGGCCAGGGCGTAGGCCACCTCCTCCTCGTGAAAAAGCCTCTTTAAAGCCCTCTCCCCGTGGCGGGCAAGCAGCCTTTCCACGCGGGCGATCTCCACCAAATCGGCCCCGAGGGCGACGATCATGGGCCCATGGTATCCCTTGAGGCCTTCGGGCCTTCCGTGCTAGGGTACTCGGGTGCTACCCAAGGCCTTCCTCTCCCGCATGGCCGAGCTTCTGGGCGAGGAGTTTCCCGCCTTCCTCAGGGCCCTCACGGAGGGGAAGCGCACCTACGGCCTACGGGTGAACACCCTGAAGCTTTCCCCCGAGGCCTTTAGGAAGATCTCCCCCTGGCCCCTCAGGCCCATCCCCTGGTGCGAGGAGGGGTTTTACTACCCCGAGGAGGCCAGGCCCGGCCCCCACCCCTTCTTCTACGCCGGGCTCTACTACATCCAGGAGCCGAGCGCCCAGGCGGTGGGGGTCCTTTTGGACCCGAACCCCGGGGAAAGGGTCTTGGACCTGGCGGCGGCCCCGGGGGGCAAGACCACCCACCTGGCGGCCCGCATGGGGGGGAGGGGGCTTCTTTTGGCCAACGAGGTGGACGGGAAGCGCCTCAGGGGCCTTCTGGAAAACGCCGAGCGCTGGGGGGCACCCCTCGCCGTGACCCAGGCCCCTCCCAGGGCCCTGGCCGAGGCCTTCGGGGCCTACTTCCACCGGGTCCTCCTGGACGCCCCCTGCTCGGGGGAGGGGATGTTCCGCAAGGACAGGGAGGCGGTGCGCCACTGGGGCCCCTCGGCGCCCAAGAGGATGGCGGAGGTGCAGAAGGCCCTCCTGGCCCAGGCGGCGAGGCTTGTGGGGCCTGGGGGGGTGCTGGTCTACTCCACCTGCACCTTCGCCCCCGAGGAGAACGAGGGGGTGGTGGCCCACTTCCTCAAGGCGCACCCGGAGTTCCGCCTCGAGGACGCCCGCCTCCACCCCCTTTTCGCCCCGGGGGTGCCGGAGTGGGGGGAGGGGAACCCGGAGCTTCTCAAGACCGCGAGGCTCTGGCCCCACCGCCTCGAGGGGGAAGGCCACTTCCTCGCCCGCTTCCGCAAGGAGGGGGGGGCCTGGAGCACGCCCCGCCTGGAACGCCCTTCCCCCCTCTCCCCGGAGGCCGCGCGGGCCTTTAGGGGCTTTTTGGAGGAGGCGGGGCTTTCCTTGCAAGGCCCCCTTCTTGACCGGGCGGGCCACCTCTACCTCCTCCCCGAGGGGCTGCCTGACCTCTCGGGCCTCAAGGCCCCCGCCCCGGGCCTCTACCTGGGCAAGGTGCAGAAGGGCCGCTTCCTCCCGGCCAAGGCCCTCGCCCTCGCCTTCGGGGCCACCCTCCCCTGGCCCGAGGGGCTTCCCCGCCTCGCCCTCCTCCCCGAGGACCCCAGGGCCCTGGCCTTCGCCACGGGGGAGGGGGTGGCCTGGGAGGGGGAGGACCACCCCCTGGCCCTCGTGGTCCTGAAGACAGAGGTGGGGGACTTCCCTTTGGACTTCGGCAAGGCCAAGGGAGGGGTGCTTAGACCGGTGGGGGTTACGCTCTAGGGCGTTCACGGAGGATTCACAAAAAGCCCCTGTTTTCTTCACGGCTTCCTTCCTACCCTAGGGCTGACCCTGGTAGGGGTCGGAAAGGAGGAAGGAAGATGAAACGGCAAGCGTGGATGGTTCTCGTGGGGGTGGCGGCGCTGGGAATGGCCTTGGCCTACGGGCCCCGGTTCGGGGCGGGGCTGGGCGCGGGCGCGCCCCAGGCTGGGGTTGCGGCGGGCTTGGCGGGTACCCTGCACGACGAGGTGGCCGCGCTTTTGGGCGTGACCCCCGAGGAGCTCATCGCCCTCCACCAGCAGGGGAAGACCCTGGCCCAGATCGCCCAGGAGCTGGGGGTGGATTTAGGGAAGCTGGAAGCTCAGCTCGTGGAGGTGCGCAACGCTGCCATTGACGAGGCGGTGGGGGCGGGGAGCCTCGCCCAGGCCCAGGCGGCGCTCATGAAGACCCGCACCCAGGCCGTGGTCCGGGCGATGCTGCAGCGGGAGGTGGGCCCCGCGGCGGGGTTCGTCTACGGTCCGGCCTACGGGGCCCAGGCTTGGGGGAAGCGCACCGGCCAGCCGGTAGCCCCGGCGCCCGGCTACCCCACCTGCCCGTACTTCCCGCAGGGCGGGGCTTTCGGGCCCTTTGGCCCGGCGTGGAACAGGTGAGGGCTTTCTGACGGCCCTGCCCCGGGAAGGGCGGGGCCGCTAAGCTTTAGGTATGCCGGGAGAGCTGGTGCTGGTGGTGGAGGACGAGCCCCAGATCGCCGACACCTTGGAGCGCTACCTGCGGGCCTACGGCTTTCGCACGGAGCGGGCCGGTGATGGGGAGCGGGCTTTGGAATTGTGGCGGGTTCTGAGGCCCGACCTCGTCCTTCTGGACCTGATGCTGCCCAAGCTGGATGGCCTTGAGGTCCTGAAGCGCCTGCGCCAGGGGGACCGGACCCCGGTCATCGTCCTCACCGCTAGGGCGGAGGAGGCGGACCGGCTTTTGGGCTTGGAGCTAGGCGCCGATGACTACGTGGTAAAGCCCTTTAGCCCCCGGGAGGTGGTGGCCCGGGTGCGTGCGGTCCTTCGCCGGGCCCAGGGCCTGGTGCGCCCTCCCAGCCACCTGCGGGTGGGGCCCTTGGAGGTGGACATGGAGGCCTTCAGGGCCCGGTGCCGGGACCAGGAGCTTTCCTTGACCCCCACCCAGGTCCGCCTCCTGTACCTCCTCATGGCCCGGGCGGGCAAGGCGGTCTCGCGCCAGGAACTCCTGGATGGCTTGGGAACGGAAGCGGACGAGCGCACTGTGGACGCCCACGTCAAGAACCTGCGGGCCCGCCTGGGCCCTTGCACCCCCCTCCTGGAGACGGTGCGGGGTTACGGCTATCGTCTACGGGAGGGGCAGGAGGAGGGATGAAGCTTCTTCCCCGCCTGGCCTTGGCCATGGCGCTGGTGGCGGTGTCGGTGGCGGGCTTGTCCGGATTTTTGGCTTACAGGGTGGCGGCGGAGCACGTGGGCCGGGCCTTGGCCTTTAGCGACGGCCTGGGCAACCCCGGGGCGCCCCGGGTGGGTTTGCGCCAGCAGCGCCTTTTGCAGAACCTCCGTTCTTCCCTTTGGATCGCGGTGGGGGGGGCGCTCTTGCTGGGCCTCGGGGTGGGTACCCTTCTCGCCCGGGGCCTCGTGCGCCCGGTCCAGCAGCTGGCGGAGGCGGCGGAGGCCTACCGCCAGGGGGACAGGCGCCGCCGGGCCCGGGTGGTGGGCCAGGACGAGGTGGCCGAGGTGGCCAGGAGCTTCAACCTTCTCCTGGATACGCTAGAGCGTAAGGAGGCCGAGGAGAAGCGGCTTTTCGCCGACATCGCCCACGACCTGCGCACCCCCCTCACCGTCCTTCAGGCGGACCTCGAGGCCATGGAGGACGGGCTTATGCCCTGTAACCCGGAGAACCTGCGGAGGCTTCAGGAGGAGGTGCGCTTTTTGGCCCGGCTCGTGGAGGATATCCGGCTCCTCACCCAGGCCGAGGAAGGCGCGCTGCGGCTATCCCCGACGGCCCTGGATCTCAGGGCCTTCTCCCAAAGAATATTAGACCGTTTTCACACTCGGGCAGAAACCAAGGGGGTGCGCCTTTCCCTGGAGGGGAAGGCTCTTTTGGCTTGGGCGGATGCGGAGGCCTTTTCCCGCATCTTGCAGAACCTCTTGGACAACGCGGTGCGCCATACCCCGCCGGGGGGCAGGGTGGAGGTGGCCCTGGAGGAGGAGGACCGCTGGGCCCGGGTGGAGGTGCGGGATACGGGGCCCGGCCTCCGCCCCGGGGAGGAGGAGAAGGTGTTCCAGCGCTTTTACCGGGGGGACCCTGCCCGCACCCGGGGCGGAAGCGGCTTGGGGTTGGCCATCGCCAAGGCCCTGGCCGAAGCCATGGGAGGGAGGCTCGAGGCGGCGAACCGGGAGGAAGGGGGGGCGGTTTTTGCCCTCCGGCTTCCCAAGGCCCCGGAGGGCCAGGTACCCCCTTAAGCTACGCCCTGGGATTAGGTCCTCAAGAGCCCGAGCCCCTTGAGCTCCTCCCGCCAGGCGCTGTAGGCCTCCCGAAGGAGGCCTTCGGGTAAGGGGCGCACCACAAGCCTCCCCGGGGCCAGGGGCACCACCCAGTGGAGGCTTTCCGAGACCTTCTTCTTGTCCCGGAGGAGGTAGGGGAGGAGGTCTTCAAAGGCGAAAGGCGGCAGGGGAGGGGGGGAGAGCCAAAGGAGGAGGCGGCGCACGGGGAGCAAAAGGTCCTCGCCCCCCAGGGCCCTTCCCAGAAGGGCGGCGTAGAGGAGGCCGTAGGCCACGGCCATCCCGTGGGGGAGGGCGTGGCGGGTTTGGGCCTCCAGGGCGTGGCCCAGGGTGTGGCCGAGGTTTAGAAGGCGCCTTTTCCCCTTTTCCAGGGGGTCTTCCTCGGTGATCCGCACCTTCACCGCCACCGCCCTGGCCAAGAAGGCCTCGAGGCGGGGGCTTTGCGGCGTGAGGTCCTCCACCTTGAGAAGGGCCTCGTCCCCGGCGATGAGGCCGTGCTTGAAGGCCTCCACCAGGCCCTCCTTGAAGGTGGGGAGGGGAAGGGTCCTGAGCGCCCTAAGCTCGGCGTAGACCCCTTGGGGGAAGTGGAAGGCCCCCACCAGGTTCTTCCCCTCGGGGAGGTTGATCCCGGTCTTCCCTCCCACGCTTGCGTCCACGATGGCCAAGGTGGTGGTGGGGAAGGCGAGGTAAGCCACCCCCCGGAGGTAGGTGGCGGCCACGAAGCCCCCCAGGTCCGTGAGGGTCCCGCCCCCCACCACGAGGAGGGTGGCGTTCCGGGGGAGGCCCCTTTCCGCAAGCCAGGAAAGGACCTTCCCGTAGACCTCCAGGGACTTCGCCCCTTCCCCCCCGGGAAGGCCCAGGAGGTGGGGCACCCCAAAGGCCTCGGCCACCTCTTGGGCGAAGCCCTCCACCTTCTCGTCAAAGAGGAGGGCGGCGGGGCCCGGCAAGGGGGGCGCTGCTTCCAGGACACCCTCGCCGATGACGATGGGGTAGGAAACGGGGTTACGGACGTCTAGCCTTCGCATAGGCCCAAAGCTTCTCCACGATCTCCGCCACCACCTCCTCCACCTTCCTGCCGTCCGTGGACACGTGGATGTGGGCCTCCTGGTAGACGGGCCTTCGGGCCTCCAGGAGGGTGCGGATGCGCTCCAGGGGGTTTTCCACCTGGAGGAGGGGCCTCTCCCCGGGCTTGCGCAGGGTCCTTTCCAGGATGGTCTCGGGGCTTGCCCAGAGGGCCACCACCGGCCCCCGCCCGAGGAGGGCCTTCCGGTTCTCCGGGTCCACGAAGGTGCCCCCGCCCAAGGAGAGGACCAGGAAGTCCTTTCCCAAAAGCTCCCGCACCGCCTCCTTTTCCATCTTCCGGAAGGCCTCCTCCCCGAGGTGGCGGAAGATGTCGGGGATGGAGATCCCGGTGCGCCGCTCTATGTAGCGGTCCAGGTCAATGAAGTGGAGCATGAGCGCCCGGGCAAGCTCCTTGCCGATGCGGCTTTTCCCCACCCCCATGAACCCGGTGAGGCTCACGAAGGTGGCGGGGCGGGGGACCTCGAGGCGGGCCATCCTCCTATCCTACCCGGGCTCAGTAGGCCCGCACCCGCTCCCGGTAGCGCTCCACCCGCTCCTGGACTTCCTCCAGGGTATCCCCCCCGAACTTCTCCAGATAGGCCTGGGCCAGGACGATGGCCGAGAGGGCGCAGAGGATGACGCTCGCCGCGGGCACCGCCGTGGTGTCGCTTCTCTCCCTGGCGGCGTCCTCGGGCTCGTGGGTCACCACGTCCACGGTGGGGAGGGGCTTCATCAGGGTGGCGATGGGTTTTAAGGCGGCCCGGACCACGAGCTCCTCCCCCGTGGTCATGCCCCCTTCCAGCCCCCCTGCCCGGTTGGTCTTCCGGTAAAAGCCCCGCTCCGGGCTCCAGTAGATGGCGTCGTGCACCTCGGAGCCCCGCTTCATGGCGTTGGCGAAGGCGGGGCCGATCTCCACCCCCTTCACCGCCGGGATGGAGAGGGCCATCTGGGCGAGCCTTCCGTCCAGCTTCCGGTCCCAGTGGACGTGGCTCCCCAGGCCCGGCACGAGCCCCCGGAAGCGGGCCTCTATCACGCCTCCCAGGGTGTCCCCTTCCGCCTTGGCCTGGTCAATGCGGCGGATGGCCTCGGCCTCGGCCTCGGGGTCGGTCATGCGCAAGGGGCTTTCCTCAATGCGGGGCAAAAGGTCCCAGGAGAAGGGCACCTTGGCCCACACCCCCGCCATCCCCGGCACATACCCCACCCCCTCCACCCCGAGGAGGGAAAGGAGCTTCATGGCCACGGCCCCCACGGCCACCCGCATGGCCGTCTCCCGGGCGCTTGCCCTTTCCAGCACGTCCCTCAGGTCCTTGTGCCCGTACTTCATGCCCCCGGCGAGGTCGGCGTGGCCCGGCCTGGCCGCGGTCAGGGCCCGCTTCCTGGGCCAGTTTCCCGGGGCGGGGTCCATGATCTCGGCCCAGTTCTTGAAGTCGGCGTTCCTTATGGCCAGGGCCAGAGGGGCGCCCGTGGTGCGGCCCGCCCTCACCCCGGCGCGAAACTCCACCCGGTCGCGCTCAATGACCATGCGCCGGCCCCGGCCGTAGCCCTTCTGCCGCTTCTCCAGCCACGGGTTGATGTCCTCTTCCGTGAGGGGAAGCCCGGCGGGAAGCCCTTCAACGATGGCGAGAAGCTCGGGCCCGTGGGACTCGCCTGCCGTGAGAAACCTCATGGGGTCATTGTAGGGAGGAAAGGGCCCAGGGTCCAGGGGAAAAGGGCGGGGCCTCCTAAGGCCCCACCCTCTGGGCCATGCCGCGGGGCTTAAGTACCCCACCGCGGCTTTCGCCGCGGTGGGGGCCCCAAAAGGACCTTCCCAAGCCTTATTTGGGGCAACCCGTGTTGCGAAATCAACGTGCAGCCACTTAGCGGGAGGCCGTCTCCTTCAGGATGTCCGCGGTGATGACCACCAGAAGCTCCCGGTCCGTGGTCTCGTTGGTCCGTTGCTTGAAGAGCTCCCCGATGAGGGGGATGTCCATGAGGAGGGGCACCCCCTGCTGGGTCTGGTTGTTCTCCTGGGAGGTGAGGCCCCCGAGGACCACGGTCTCCCCGTCCCTCACCCGGAGGGTGGTGGTCACCACCTGCTTGGTGAAGCGGTCCACGTCCCCGTCCACGGGGTTGCGCTGGACGTTCCCCGAGACCTCGGCCTTGATGTTGAGGAGGATCTGGCCGTCGGCGGTGATCTGCGGGGTGACTTCCACGATGATGCCGATGTCAAAGGGCACCCGCTCCACCTGGTCCCCCACCACCCGGCGGATGAGGAAGGTTTCGCCGGACTGCAGGCGGGCAGTCTGGTTGTTGAGGACGGTCTGGTTCACGTCCCGCAGGGCCCGGGAAAGGCCCTGGCGCTGGAGGGCCTCGAGGGTGGCCAGGATGTTGAGGGCGGCGAGGCTACGGGTGGAGTCAAAGATGAGGGAAAGCCCCGAGTCCAAAACGCTCGCCACCACGTTCCCCCCGGCCACGGTGTTCCACTTGAGGCCGAGGTTGCGGGTGAGGTTGGACTGCACCTCTTGGATACGCACCCGGAGGTTCACCTGGGGCACCGCCTGGTCCAGCCTGGGGATGAGGCCCTCCACCAGGGCCAGGTCCTCCTGGGTGCCGGTGACGATGAGGGTGTTGGTGCGCTCGTCCGCCACCACGGTGGCCTGCCGGGCCTGGGCTTGCCCCTGTTGCCCGCCTTGCCCTTGGGGCTTTTGCGCCTGCAGGGCCTCCTGCAAGACCTTGGCCAGGTCCGCCGCCTTGGCGTTGGAGAGCTGGTAGGCCCGCTGGAAGACGGGGGGGCCCTGCTCGGGGGCCCGGTCAATCTGGGCGAGAAGGCTTTCCACCTCGGCAAGCTGCTTCTCCGTGCCCCGCACCGAGAGAACGGGCTGGCCCGGAACGGTCTGCACCACGATCCCCGGCACCTCCCGGGCCAGGAAGGGGGCCACCTTCTCGGCGTCGGCGAAGCGCAAGGGGTAGAGGCGCCTTAAGGTGGCCTCCTGGGGGGCTTCGGGGGCCTGGGGAGGGACGTCGGCGGCCTTCAGGAGCTCGGCGAAGAGGGCGTGCTCCGCCTCGGGGGCCTCGAGGAGGAGGGCCTTGGGGTTGCCGGGGACCCCCTCCAGGCGGGCTCCCTTGAGCTCCTTTTCCAGGAGGGGCTTTAGGCGCTCCTGGGCCTCCCTAAAGGTGAGGTTCTGCAGGGCGTAGACCTTCCGGACGGTCTTGGGGACGTCGGCCGTCTTCAGGAGCTCGCTCAAGCGGGCGTGGTCCTCCTCGGTGGCGAGGACGATGGCCCTTTGGGGGTTGGTGGGGACCACGCTGATCTGGGCCTCGGGGAGGCGGGACTGAAGGAAGGCGAGGAGGTCGGGGAAGGTGGCGTAGGTGAGGGTGTAGGTCCTCTCCACCCGGGGCTTGGGCTGGGCCAGGGCGGGGAGGGGGCGGAAGTCAATCCCCGCCCGCTGGAGGATGTCGGAGAAGCGGGCGTGCTGCTCGGGGGTGGCGAGGACGGAGAGCACGGCCTTGAGCCTCCCGCCCTCCTCCACCACGATCCAGTTCACATTGAGCCCCGCCGCCTCCCGGGAGAGGAAGGGGAGGAGGTCGTTTTGGACCCAGGTCTTGGCGCCCTCAATGTTGACCACGGTGCGGGTCTGGCCCTGGGCGTCCGTCTCCGTGCGCTTGTAGGCGATCTCGGGGATGCCCACGATGTAGGGCCTGCGCTCCATGGCCCCTGTGCGGCTCGGGGCGTCCACCAAAGCGGTGATCACCTGGGTAGGGGCCACCACCACCACGTCGGGGGGCAGGAAGAGGTAGTCCAGCCCGAACTGGGCTCCGTAGGTGGCGAACAGGAGGTCCCACACCTCCCGGAAGGGCTTGCCCTGGAAGTCCAGCTTGATGTTGGGCAGGGGGGGCTGGGCCTTGGCGGGGTCTCCGCTTGGATCGTAGGCCCGGTAGATGAGGGGCTGGAGGCCCACGCTCCTCGCCAGGGCCTCGAGGACCACGTCCAGGGGCAGGGTGAGCCCGGCCCGCACCTGGCTTTCCGAGACCTTGAGGTCCACCTTGGTGGCGAATCGGGGCTCGTTGGGGAAGCTCCCCGCCAGGGCCAGGGAAGCCGAGATCAAGATCCATACCTTAAGAATGCCTTTCACCGCTCACCTCCAGCTTCCGCGCTCGTCAGGGGGATTTCTAAGCGCTCGTCCTTCAGGGCGAGGACCACGCGGTCGCCCTCCACCCGGCGGATCACCGCCTCGCTCCCGGGGATGGGGCTTCCCACGGGAAGGACCAGGTAGCCTTCCTTGCTCTCCAGGATGGCCACGCTCACCGGGCCTAAGAGGGTTCCGGCGAGCTTGAGCCCCTTTTCCTCCACGAGGGCTTGCAAGGGGCTTTTGGGGGCACCTTCGGGCTTGGCCTCGGGAGGGGAGGCTTCGGGAAGCGGGGCCTCCACCAGGCCCGAAGGGGCCGAGGGAAGGACGGGGGGCTCCGGCGGGGCCGAGGGGGCCTCCACCTTGGGCCTGGGGCTGAGGACCTTGGGGGCGGGAAGGGCCCCGCTGGTGCCGGGAAGGGGTCTGGGGGAGGCTTGCCCTGGCGTGGGGAGGGGGGTGCCCGGGCTCACCCGCACCGGGGGGCCCTGGGGGACGGGGGTGGGCCTGGGGAGGGAGGTGGGCGTGGGCGCGGGAGGGGAGGGGGGTGGGGCCTCCACGATGAGGGGCACGAAGGGGTTGGGGGGAGGAGCCTCCTTCTTGGCCTGGGGGAGGGGAAGCGCCTTGGGCTTGACCTCCTCCGGGGTGGGGGGTTGCGCCTGGGGAGGAGGGGAGGGCTGGGGAGGTTGCTGGGGGGAAGGCTCGCTCAAGGGGGGGATGGGGGCCACCTCGAGGGCCTTGGGGGCTTCCTGGGGAGGGAGGCTTGGGGTTGAGGCCTCCGCGGGCACCTGGGCGGGGAGGTAGAAGCCCACGTACCAGAGGCTCACCGCGCCTACCAAAAGAAGCCCCGCCAGGAGGAGCTTGGTGGACTGGGGGAGGTTCTTCCAGGCGCCCGTGAGGCGGGTCCAGAGGTCCTTCACCGGCCACCTCCTTCCTGTCCGCTTTCTTCCAGGTCCTTGGCCAGCATGTAGAGGGTGAGGGTGAGGCTTGTGGAGAGGAGGGGGTTGGCCTCCTGGCCCTGGACGCTCAGGTTGAGCCCGGAGAGGGAGCTGAAGCGGGAAAGGCCCTCAAGCCGCCTTAAATAGGCGTAGGTTTCCGGGAAAGGGCCTTCCAGGGAGAGGGCCAGGTTCACCGCCCGCACCTCGGGCACGGGGGCCGTGGTGGGGGAGCGGGTGAAGGAGCGCACCGTGACCCCGCTCCGGGCGGCTTCTCCCAGGATCTCCGAGAGCACCTCGGCCAGGCGCTCCTCCTTGGGAAGGGCCCGGAGGAAGGCCTGCCGCTCCGCCTGGAGCTGGGCGATGGCCGCGCGAAGCTCGGGCAGGGCCCGCTGGGCCTGGCGCCCCCGATCCCTTTGGGGGATGAGGGTTTCTATCTCCTGCCGAACCGCCCCGATCTCCTGCCTCAAGGGGGCGATGCCCAGGTAGTACCAGAGGAGGCCCACCACCGCGGTGAGGGCCATGGCGATGAGGGCCCACTCCCTTTGCCCCAGCCTAGCGAGCACCTTCCTCACCTCCCACCACGCCCACCCGGGCGCTGAAGGTGTAAAGCCCCCGGTTCTGGTCCAGGGAGGCCCCCTGGAACTCTATGCCGAAGCGGGGCGAGGTTTCAAAGGCCCGCACGAAGCGCACCAGGGCGTTTTGGTTCAGGGCCTCCCCCTGCAGGGCGAACTCCACCCGCACCTCCTTGCCTCCAAAGGCCCCGTTTTGGGCCTGGCCTTTGGCCTCCTCGAGGGAAAGGGCCCGGCCGCTCACGGAGCGCAGGGCCACGGGGAAGCGGCCGCCTTCCCTGGGGATCTGCCCGATGAAGGCTGCCAGGTACTCGGACCAGGGGACGAAGTTCTTCCTAAGGCCTTCCCGGATGGCGAGGAGGGCCTCGAGGGCCTTCCTCTCCTGGACCAGGCGGTTCTGCTCCTCTATGAAGGGCTTCAAGGCCTCTACCTCCGCCTTCAGGGCGTCCCGCTCCGATTTGGCCAGGGAAAGCTCGGTGTAGGCGGTGTAGTGGAGGAAGCCCAGGGTGCCGAGGACCAATAGGGCGAAGAGGGCCGCCGAAAGCCGCCACCATCCGGGCTCCACCCGGCGGCGGAGGTTCTTGGGGAGGAGGTTCAGCCTAATCAAGGGGACTCACCCCCCTCAAGGCGAGCCCCACGGGCACCATCCACTCGGGGCCGAACTCTTTGAGCTTTTCCGGGTCAAAGCGCTTGGGGTCAAACCGCAGCCCCTCCCAGGGGGAAGGGGTGAGGAAGTTCACCCCGAGCACGTCCCCTAGCAGGGTGGAAAGCCCCCTTAGGTGGCTTCCCCCCCCGTAGAGGAAGCCCACCTCCGGGCTCACCTCCCCGAGCTGCACGCGGAAAAACTCCAGGCTCCGGCGGATCTCCTGGGTGAGCTCCACCAGGACGGGGCGGATGGCGTCGTAGATCCTTCCGGGGCTGTACCGCTCCCTTTCCGCGTCAAAGTCCAAGAGGAGCTCCTCGTCCTCCGTGGGGAGGGTGGCCAGGCCGTAGGTGCGTTTGACCTCCTCGGCGGTGAGGAAGTCCAGGCCGAAGCTCTTGGCGATGGCCTCGGTGAAGTCCTTCCCCGAGAGGGCGAGGACGCGGACGGCCAGGGGGCGGTCCCCCCTAAGGAGGAGAAGGCTGGTGCTCTCCGCCCCGATCTCTATGGCCACCGTCACCCGGTCTGGCTCGCCCTTCAAGGTCTCCTCCAGGGGGTAAAGCCCGGCGAAGGGCTTCACGTCCAGGACCACGGGGATGAGCCCCGCCCCCCGCAGGGCCTCAATCAGGGAGGCCACCGCCTCCTGCCTCGCGGCGGCCACCATGACCTCCACCTGTTCCCCCTCGGCCACCTCGGCCAGGGGGTCCAAGGGGGCGTAGTCCAGGACCACCTCGTCAATGGGGAAGGGAATGTAGCGCTCCGCCTCCCAGCGCACCGCCTCCTCCATCTCCTTGGGGGGCATCTTGGGCACCTGGAGGGTGCGCAGGATGACGCCCGAGTTGGGCACGGCGCTCACCACGTACCGCTTCCTGGTGCGGGCCTCGAGGAGGAGCTCCTTGATCTCCTGGGCCAGGGCCTGGGGTTCGGCGACCAGGCCCTCCACCAGGGTGCCCGGGGGCAGGGGGCGACTGGCCAAGGCCCTTAGGGTGGGGGGCTGGCCCGAAAGCTCCACCAGCTTCAGGCTCGAGGCCCCCACCTCGAGGCCTAGGGCTTCCACCCGGGGTTTGAATAGCTTGCTAAAACCCGAAAACACGTCACCTCCCTTTTTAGTCAACCGAGGCTGGAGTCATAGCCGAACCTGCCCTTAGTGTATCCCACTCAGGCCAAAAGGGGAAGACTCTTTTCCCTTTCCCATCTTACCTCCTCAAGCCCAAAGCCCCCCGGACGAACCGGGGGGCGGAGCGGAGAAGATGGAGGCTAAAGGGCCTTTAGCGCCTCCACCACCTTCTGGGTGAAGGCTTCCGTGGTGGCGTTTCCGCCGAGGTCCGGGGTGCGGGGGCCCTTTTCCAGCACCAGGTCCACCGCCTGCTCCACCTTCCTCGCCGCCTCCTTCTCCCCCAGGTAGTCCAGCATCATGGCCGCGGAGAGGATGGCCGCCGTGGGGTTGGCGATGCCCTTGCCCGCGATGTCGGGGGCGGAGCCGTGGACGGGCTCAAAGACCGCGGTGGCGTCCCCGACGTTGGCGGAAGGGGCCAGGCCCAACCCCCCCACGAGCCCGGCGGTGAGGTCGGAGAGGATGTCCCCCAGGAGGTTGGTGGTGACGATGACGTCAAAGCGCTCGGGCCGCATGACGAGCTGCATGGCGCAGTTGTCCACGATGATGTCCTGCACGTTCACCAGGGGGAAGTCCTTGGCCACCTCCTTCACCGTGTCCAGGAAAAGCCCCTGGGTGAGGGGGAGGACGTTCGCCTTGTGGGCGATGTGGAGGGTCTTCCGGGGGCGGCCCTCGGCGATCCTCAAGGCGGCCCGGCCGATCCTTTCGCTCGCCTTTTTGGAAATCACCGCGTCGGCGATGGCCACGTCCAGGTAGCGCCTTTCCTGCTCCACGTAAAGCCCCTCGGTGTTCTCGCGGACGATGACCAGGTCCACGCCGGGGCGGCTTCCCGGGATGGGGCGGCTTTTGGCGGGGCGGACGTTGGCGTAGAGGTCCAGCCTGCGCCTTAGGTAGCGGATGGCCCCGAAGAAACCGGGGACCTTGCGGGTGGGGCTGGTGGCGGCCCCGAAGAGGGTGGCGTGGCAGGAGAGGATTTTCTCCACCGTCTCCTCCGGCACGGAGGTCCCTCTTCGCTCAAAGGTCTCCCAGCCCGCCTCGGCCTCCACGAACTCCAGGGGGAGGCCCGTGGCCTCCAGCACCTTTCTCGCCGCCGGGATCACCTCGTGCCCGATGCCGTCGCCTTCAATCAAGCAGATGCGGTACGCCATTTCTCCTCCGGGTCAGGGGTACCCCCCTCAACGGGAATATACACTACACAAAGCCCGAAGGGGGCTAGGAACGGAGCGCCAAAAGCCCCAGGACCAGGGTCAGGTAGACCAGGGTGCGGAGGGCCGCTTGGCGTAAGGGGAGGCGGAGGCCCGCCGCCTTCAGGGCGCCTTCCACCACCACGCCCGCGAGGCCCAGGAGGATGAAGAGGTCCCCCGGGCTCACCACCTTGCGCAAGGGGGGTAAGGGGATCACGTCCCCTAAGAAGGGCAGACGCGTGTTTTCGTCCAGAAGGGCGTGGACCGCGTCCCCTTTGGTGCGCAGGAGGCTTGCAAACTCCGCGATGCCCGCCCGCTCCAGGGCGGCGAGGCTCACCGGCATGTGCCCCCCGTTGGCGAAGATCGCCAGGGTGTTGAGGAAAAGGCCCAGGAGCACCAGATAGAGGCTTTTCAGGTGGCGGTTTCGGTAGAGGCCGTAGCCCACCAGAACCAGCACCAGCGCCTTGGCCAAAGGCCCGGCCACCTCCGGGGGGAAGAGGCCCCGGTAGGTGCCGTAGGCCAGCCCCCCCTCGGCCAAGGCGGCGGTGAGGAAGGCCCAAGGGGCCTTGAGCTCTATTCCTCCGAGGTCCTTGAGCCGGGCTCCGAGGGCGAGGGCGAGTCCGAAGCCGAAGAGGGCTGCGAAGAGGTAGAGCGTGATACCGATCCCTCCTTTGCCGCCAGGTAGGCGTGGCGGTCGCGCCAGATGGGGTTCTGCGCCCAAAGCTCGGCGAAGGCCTCCACCAGCCTGGGGTCAAACTGGTGGCCGGAGGACTCCTGGACCTCCTTTAGGGCTTCCTCCGAGGTCTTGGCCTCCCGGTAGGGGCGGCCCGCGGTCATGGCCTCGTAAGCGTCCGCCAGGCCCACGATGCGGGCCTCCTCGGGGATCTCCTGCCCGGCGAGGCGCTCTGGGTAGCCCCGGCCGTCCCAGCGCTCGTGGTGGTAGAGGATGACGTTGTAGACCAGCTGGTCAAAGGCCACCTTCCGCGCCGGGGCGAGGAGCTCGGCGCCTTTGGTGGGGTGGCTTTGGATGGCGGCAAACTCCTTCGGGGTCAGGGGTCCCGGCTTGAAGAGGATGCGCTCGGGGATGGCGATCTTGCCGATGTCGTGGAGCCGGGCGGCCCGGTAGACGGCCTGGGCGTAGGCCTCGTCCCCGTTTTTTACCTTCCGGGCCAGGTCGCGGGAGATGTCCGCCACGCGCTCGGAGTGGAGGCGGGTCATGGGGTCCTTGGCCTCCAGGGCGTTCATGAGAAGCTCCAGGGTAGTGTCAAAGGCCTGCTCCAGGCGCACCTTCTCGTCCCAGTAGAAGCGGCTGTAGTAGAGGGGGATGAGGAAGAAGAGCACCGTCCACCCGCCCCAGCCCGCGAGAAGGGGCGTCTCGTAGGCCCGGGCCAGGAGGAGGGCGATGGGGGAGAGGAGGAGGTAGCTGAGGGCAAGCCAACTGAAGTTTTTCCGCCACGCCTCGCGCCAGGGAACTTTGTTGGCCAGGTGGATGGCGGTGGTCACCAGGGTGGTGTTGGCGAGAAAAAAGGCCAGAGATGCTACGGCAATACCCATCCCCCCGGATAAGTTCCAGGAACCGAGGTAAACGGGGTTCTGCTGGAAAAACTGCCAGGCCAAAGCCGCCAGGGCGGTGGCTATGCCGTCCTGGGAGCGGTTGAAGAGGTTCTTATACCAAACTTTTTTGCTCCAACGAGCAAAGAAGCTAACCAGAGGTGCGACCCAAGGTGGGCTTAATATGACTAAGGCCAGCGCAAACAGAAAAAGCTGACTCATGCTGGCGCTTAGTGGGAGGGGAACGCGGACAGCTATGCTCCAGAAGATGAGGCCACCCCAGAAAAGTAAGTCTAGGAGGCTTAAGCGGAGGGGCATATCCCCGTAGGCCCAAAGCAGGAAACCCTCCAGGGCCAGGAAGCCCAGGAAGGCCGAGAGGACCAAAAAGAGCACCCGCGGCGGGGGAAGCTCCAGGCGTTTAAAGGCCATGGTGGCCTGAGTGTAGCAAATCCCCACCGCTAGAGCAAGTGAAAAAAGGCCAGCTAAGCTGGCCCGGTTTTTATTCCCACTGCGCAGAAGCCCCAGCCGCGAGCCCAAGAGCGATCAAGCTGCCGAGAAGAACCAACACACGTGCGATCAGCTTCTTCATCTTCATCCCTCCTTTTCTTCCGCTTCCGGGGGGTCGGCCCCGTTTGCTTGTCTTTCACTTTAGGGGGGTGGGTCAATGCTGTCAAGAGGGAAAGAATAGGTATCAAAACGATAAAAATTGCTCCTTCTGCCACATAAGATTGGAACTACTCAAAGATACGCTACCCAGCTTAGCACACCCTGTGCTGGCTGGGTAGCCACCTGGCCCGGTGGGGGGAAGCCTTCGGGGTTTGAGGGGAAATGGCCTACCAAATACAGGGGCCCGTGGGGAGGCGAGCCCCCACACGGACCCAGGAATGGCTTAGTTTGAACACACCCCTAGAATGCACGGGCAATACGAAAAATACCTGCGAAATCGCCCCAAGAATGCCTGGCCCAAATACCGCCCCGAAATGGCTGAACGCTTCCTTCGGCTTCCCACCCCCTTCGGGGGTATTCTACCAAACCCCTGGGGGCGGGGGAAGCGCTATGGGAAGCTCGCCCCTGGACCTTTTCCTGCGGAGCCTTTACCCTGGGGAACATGTACGAGGGGAAGATCCTCTACGAGGGGCTCACCTTTGACGACGTCCTCCTTCTGCCCGCCTACTCGGAAGTGTTGCCCAAGGAGGTTTCCGTCAAGACCCGGCTCACCAAGCGCCTCACCCTGAACATCCCCATCCTCTCTGCCGCCATGGACACGGTGACCGAGGCGGAGATGGCCATCGCCATGGCCCGGGAGGGGGGGCTTGGGGTCATCCACAAGAACCTCCCCATAGAGGCCCAGGCGGCCATGGTGCGCAGGGTGAAGCGCTCCGAGGCGGGGATGATCCAGGACCCCGTGACCCTTCCCCCCACGGCCACCCTCGAGGACGCCGAGCGCCTCATGCGGGAGTACCGCATCGGGGGGCTTCCCGTGGTGGACCTCTACGGGAGGCTTTTGGGCCTCGTCACCAACCGGGACATCCGCTTTGAACGGGACCTGAAGCGCCCCGTCACCGAGGTCATGACCCCCTTTGAGCGCCTCGTCACCGCGCCCCCGGGGACCACCTTGGAGGAGGCGGAAGAGATCCTGCGCCGCCACAAGGTGGAGAAGCTTCCCCTGGTGGACGAGTCGGGAAGGCTTAGGGGGCTTCTCACCCTGAAGGACATCGTCAAGCGCAAGCAGTACCCCAACGCGGCCAAGGACGCCCTGGGGCGCCTTTTGGTGGGGGCGGCGGTGGGGGCGAGCAAGGACCTCCCCGAAAGGGCCCAGGCCCTGGTGGAGGCGGGGGTGGACGTTTTGGTGCTGGACTCGGCCCACGGCCACTCCAAGGGCATTCTGGAGGCCCTTGTCTACCTCAAGGAGACCTTTGGGGAGAAGGTGGAGGTCATCGCCGGGAACGTGGCCACCCGGGAGGGGGCGAGGGCCTTGGCCGAGCGGGGGGCGGACGCGGTGAAGGTGGGCATCGGGCCCGGCTCCATCTGCACCACCCGGGTGGTGACGGGGGTGGGGGTGCCCCAGATCTCGGCCATCCTCGAGGCGGTGGCCGGGGTGGAGGGCCTGGACGTGCCCGTCATCGCCGACGGGGGCATTAAGTACACCGGGGACGTGGCCAAGGCCATCGCCGCCGGGGCCCACTCGGTGATGCTCGGCAGCATGCTTGCGGGCACGGACGAGGCCCCGGGGGAGGAGGTCTTGAAGGACGGGCGCCGCTACAAGCTCTACCGGGGCATGGGCTCCCTGGGGGCCATGAAGCAGGGCTCCGCCGACCGCTACTTCCAAGACCCCGGCAAAGGCGGGGAGACCGAGGCCAAAAAGCTCGTGCCCGAGGGGATTGAGGGGATGGTGCCCTACAAGGGCCCGGTGGCCGACGTCCTCTACCAGATCGTGGGGGGCCTGAGGAGCGCCATGGGGTATGTGGGCGCGCCGGACATAGAGACCTTCCGCCGGAAGGCCCGCTTCGTGCGCATGACCATGGCCGGGCTCATTGAGAGCCACCCCCACGACGTGGTGGTGGTCAAGGAGGCCCCCAACTACTCCCGCTGAGGGCGGGGCCCTCAGTCTTCAAAGAGCTTGGCGAAGGCCTCCCCGCCGCCCCGCTTGCGGGCCAGGCGGTAGGTGCCTTCCTTTTCCTCCACCTTGCCCTCCTGCGCCAGGGCCTTCAGGGTGTCCTGAAGCTCCTTTTTGGAGAAGGGCTCTCCTTCCTCGTCCAGGTAGCGCTGGATCTCCTGGAAGGTGGCGAAGCGGAGGGCCTCGAGGGCGCGCATGACCCAACCCTTGCGGTCCATGGCACCATCCTACCCCTTGGGCCGTGGCATCCTGGGGGCGTGGACCCTTACCGGGAGTACCAGGACTACGCGGTGGCCTCGAGGCTCCTCGTCGCCCAGGGGCTTTCCCGGGAAATCCTTTCCCTTTCCCAGTACGCCCGCCTCCGCCTGAGGCGGCTGGAGCTTGCCCGAAGGGGGGAGTGGGGGGCTCTGGAGGCCTTAGACGAGCGCCTGCGCTACGGCTTCTGGACCAACCCCTGGCGCCTGAAGGAGGCCCTGAAGCGCCTGGGCCATGCCCCTTACCTGGCCTCCCCGGAGGCCTTTGAGGGGCTTCTTTTCCCCGAGGAGAAGGCCCGGCTTCGCTACCCCGGGCAGGCCGGGGAGTACTACCTGGGGTTTTTGCGCCTCCCCGCCCTCCTCATGGACCCCGAGGCCTTTGAGGAGGCCCTAAGGGAGCAGGAGGCCCGGGGGGAGCGCCTGCCCCTCTTTCTGAACGCCTTCCACCGGGTCCTGGGCTAAAAGAAACACCCCCACCCTCGGGTGGGGGTACCTTGGTGGGCGATGGTGGACTTGAACCACCGACCTCACGCTTATCAGGCGTGCGCTCTGACCACCTGAGCTAATCGCCCCCGCACGCAACGCTTAGCATAGCGGGAAGGGCCTTCCCCGTCAAGATGGCGCCTTTGGCCGAAGGCGAAACCCTGCCCCCAAAGGGGCAGGGCCTTTTGGTCGGGGAGGCCGGATTTGAACCGACGACCACACGCACCCCAAGCGTGTGCGCTACCAGGCTGCGCTACTCCCCGGCGCGCAAAGGTTAGTCTAGCCCGCCCCAGGCCCTCCGTCAAGTACACTTGGGGCATGGAGATCCGGGATGTGAGGAGCCTGGCGCGCTACGACCCGGAGAAGATGGCCAAGATCCCCGTTTTCCACTCCGAGAAGATGTTCTACGACCTCTACGCCCTCCTTCCCGGGCAGGCCCAGAAGGTGCACGCCCACGAGGGTTCGGACAAGGTGTACTACGTCCTGGAAGGGGAGGTGGTGGCCCGGGTGGGCGAGGAGGAGGCCCTTCTGGCCCCGGGGATGGCCGTCTTCGCCCCCTCGGGGGTGCCCCACGGGGTGCGGAACGAGTCGGCAAGCCCCGCCCTGCTCCTCGTGGTCATGGCCCCCAAGCCCTAGGTTTTCACGGGGTTTTCAAGGGCTGGCCCTATACTCCAAGCGGTGGTCCAGAGCCTTCCCGCCGACCTGGCCTTCCTCGCCGACCTCTTGCGCCGCTACCCGGTGCAGGTGGTCTGGCGGGGGACGGTCCTGCCCGAGGGGCCTTTGCGGGGGGAGAAGCTTTGGGAGGAGGGGGAGGTGGCCCTTTACTGGACGGGAAGCCGCCCCCCTTCTCCGGAGACCCTCGAGGCCCTGCGCCTCCTCCTTAAGGCCTTCCAGGAGGTCCTGACCCTTAGGGAGCGGGAGCTTGCCCTCCTCAAGGCCCAGGACGAGACGGGGAGGCTCCTTAGGCTTCTCCTCCACGAGATCAAAAACCCCCTGATGAGCGTCCTCGGGGCCCTGGAGCTCACCCTGGAGACCGAGGGCCTGCCCGAGGAGGCCAAGGAGCTCTTGGAGATCGCCGAGCGCTCCGCCCGGCGCATCCAGGAGCTTCTGCAGAAGGCCCAGGACTACCTGAGGCTCGGCCAGGGGGTGCGCCTCAAGAGCGAGCGGGTGGACCTGAAGGTCCTCCTCCGCCAGGCGGCCGAGGAGGTGAGGCCCCTCGCCCGAAGGAAGGGCATCGCCTTAAGGCTCGCCCTGCCTCGAGGGGAGGCCTGGGTCTACGGGGACCCGGACTGGCTCTACCAGGCGGTCCTCAACGTGCTGAACAACGCCATTAAGTACACCCCCGAAGGGGGCCGGGTGAGGGTGCGCCTCCTGGTGGGGCGGGACCATTACGGCATCGCCGTGGCCGACACCGGGCCGGGCATCCCCGAGGAGGAGCAGGCCAAGGTCTTTGAGCCCTTCTACCGGGCCTCTACCCGGGGGGAGGTGGAGGGCACGGGGCTTGGGCTCGCCCTGGTGAAGCGGGTCCTCGAGGCCCACGGGGGCGAGGTGCGCCTGAGAAGCCGCCTGGGCCGGGGAAGCACCTTCCTCCTCCTCCTGCCGAGGCCCAGGCCCGGACAGCGGGCCCCCGTGGGGCGGCTCCTCCTCCTCATGGTGGCCCTCATCGCCCTGGCCCGCCTCCCCCTCTTCCCGGCCCCCCTGGGCTCCAAGGCCTTCGGGGAGGTGCCTGCCGGGGAGGTGGTGCGGCTTGGGGGGTTGGAGCTCGCCTTTAGCCCGGACGCCAGGGGGGAGGCCCGGCGCTGGCGGAGCCTTTGGGGCGGGGGGGAGAGGGTGCGGGTGGCCTTGGAAGGCGGGGGGGTGGAGGCGGTGCGGGAGGCCCCCGTGCCCCTCTCCCTCGCCACCCCGGAGGGTGAGGTGCGGCCCACGGGCACCCATTTGCGCCTGAACCGGGCCGAGGGGAGCCGGCTTTCCCTTTACCGGGGGGAAGTGGCCTTAGGGGAAGGGCGCCTCCCCGCCGGGGAGGGGGCGGTGCTGGGGACGGGGGTGCGCAAGAAGCTCCTCCCCGCCCCCCTGGTGCGCCCCGGCCCGGGGCCTCAAGGGGAGGTGGTCTTCCGCCTCCTCCTTCCCCCGGGGGCCCGGGGCTTCCGGGTGGAGGTGCGAAGCGGAGGGGCCGTGGTCCTCTCCGCCCGGGGGGAGGGCGGCCTCTTCCGCTACCTGCCCCAGGGGGACCGCCTGAGCGAGCTGAGGGCCTTCGCCCTGGACGAGGTGGGCCTCGAGGGCTACCCCTCGGACCCCGTGCCCTTCCGGGAGCGGAAGAGCTTCTACGAGGGCAAGCGCCGCCTCCCCCAGGACCCCAAGGGGGCGGAGGGCTTCTTGAGGCGGGCGGTGGAGGCCTTCCCCGACGACGCCGAGGCTTTGGGGGAGCTCGCCTTCGCCCTCTACCTCCAGGGGCGGCACGCCGAGGCCAAGCCCCTTTACGAGAAGGCCCTGGCCCTCCTGGACGGCCCCGACCTCCGGGTGCGCTACGGCCGCCTCCTCTACCACCTGGGCCGCTACGCCGAGGCCGAGGAGACCTACCGCCGGGTCCTGGCCCAGGACCCCGGCAACCTGGACGCCCGCTGGGGCCTGGCGGAGGTGGCCCTGGCCCTGGGCCGGGCCAAGGAGGCGGAGCTCCTCGCCCGGCAGGTGCTAGGCCTCAGGCCCGATTACCCCCTGGCCCGCTTCACCCTGGCCAAGGCCCTCCTGGAGCAGGGGAAGAAGGAGGAGGCCAAGGCGCTTTTGCGGGAGGAGCTTCGCCAAAACCCCGACCCCGAGGTGAAGGCGCTTTTGGCCCGCCTAGAATGAGGGCGTGGCGCGGGTCCTGGTGGTGGAGGACGACCCCGCGGTGGCCGCCGTGCTGGAGATGGCCTTGAAACGGGCGGGGCACGAGGTGCGCCTGGCCCGGGACTTCCCCTCGGCGAAGGCGGCCTTGGCGGAGGACGTGGAGGCGGTGGTGCTGGACCTAAACCTCCCTGGGGGCTTCGGCCTGGACCTCTTGCGCCACCTCCGCCAGGAGCTCGGGAAAACCACGCCGGTGGTGGTCCTCACCGGGCTTAAGCAGGAGCGCCACGTGCTGGAGGCCCTCAGGCTTGGGGCCCAGGACTACCTGACCAAGCCCTTTAGCCCTAAAGAGCTCCTCCTCCGCCTGGAGCGGTATGTGGCGGCGGGGTGAGCGCCTCTACGCCCTCTTGGTCTTTGGGGTGGTGGCCCTCGAGGCCCTGGCCCTGGGCCAGCTGGTGGGGGTCTTTTCCGCCCGCCTCTTTTCCCTCTTGGGCGTCTCCCTGGCCTATCGGGCCCTCCTGCAGGCCCTCTTCCTCACGGGGCTTGCCCTGGTCCTCCTTTCCGCGTACATCCTCCTTTACCACGCCTACACCGCCCTTCGGGAGGAGAGGGACCGCAGGGCCTACGAGGAGTGGCTTGGGCGCTTCGCCCGGGCCCTCTTTGAAGAGGAACCCCTGCCCCCACCTCCCTGGCCGAGGCCCGCCCTGGAGGCCCTCTTGCGCCTCCGGGAGACCCTCCAGGGGGATTTGGCCAAGCGCCTCACCCTTTGGCTTCGCCAGGCGGGCCTTCCCTGGGCGAGGGCGCTTCGGGGGCGGTGGGCCTCCCGCCCTGCCCGCCTGGAGGCCCTCGAGGCCCTGGCCCAGGCCCGGCTTCCCGAGACCCTGGGCCTGGTCCTCCCTTACCTGGAGCACCCGGACCCCGTGCTCCGCCTGGCCGCGGCCCGGGCCGGGGCCAGGATCGCCCAGGGGGAGGGGGTGGAGGCTTTGGCCCGGGCCCTCCTCGCCTCGGGGCTTCCCCGAGGGGCCCTCCTGGAGGCCCTCCTCCTCCTGGAAGAAAGGGCCCTTCCCGTGGTGGCCCTCTTCCTGGAGAAGGGGGGGAGGGAGGAGCGCTGGGCGGCCTTGGAGGCCCTGGGCCGCCTTAAGCTCCATCCCCTCGCGGAGAGGATCGCCTCCTTCCTGGAGGACCCCGACCCCGAGCTCAGGGCGGCCGCCCTGCGGGCCCTTTGGCGGCTGGGCTTCCTGCCCCCGGGCCTTGAGGGGGCGGTCTTAGCCCACCTGAAGGCCCCGGAGGAGTTTTTAAGGCTTCAGGCGGTGCGGCTCCTTCCCCTCCTCGGGGGAGCCTTGGCGCGAAGGGGCCTTTGGGGGGCCCTTTCCGACCCCTCCTTCTACGTGCGCCGGGCGGCGGCGGAGGGGCTTAAGGAGCTTGGCCTCGAGGCCCTGGCCGAGGCCGCCCGGGCCCACCCTGACCCTTACGGCCGGGCCATGGCCGGGCAGGTGCTGCGGGAGGCGACATGAAGCTTCTTTTCCTCACCTACCAGCTCTTCGTCCTCGTCTACTTCGCCCTCCTCAACCTCCTCTACGCCCTCTTCGCCCTCTTCGGCGTCCGCATGGTGGCCCGCTACGCCCGGGAGCTCTCCGAGCTCGCCCTCAAGGACCTCTTGGAGCGGGAGGCCTACCTGCCCGTCTCCATCCTGGTCCCCACCTACAACGAGGAGAAGACCATCGCCGCCTCGGTGCGCTCCTTCCTGGCCCTGCACTACCCGGAGTTTGAGGTGGTGGTGGTGGCCGACGGCCCCAAGGACCGCACCCTGGAGGTCCTTAAGGAGGCCTTCCGCCTGGTGCCGGTGGAGGCGGTCTTCCGCAGGGCGCTTCCCACCAAGCCCATCCGGGGGGTCTACCGCTCCCTCACCCATCCCAACCTCCTGGTGGTGGACAAGGAAAACGGCGGCAAGGCCGACGCCCTGAACGCCGGGCTCAACCTGGCCCGCTACCCCCTTTTCTGCGCCGTGGACGCGGACAGCCTCCTGGACGCCCAGGCCCTCCTGCGGGCGAGCCGCCTCTTCCTGGAGGACGACCGGGTGCTGGCCGTGGGGGGGACCATAAGGCCCCTAAACGGGGCCCGGGTGCGGGAGGGGGTGGTGGAGGCCCTGGGCCTTCCCCGGGGCTTTCTGGAGAAGATGCAGATCATTGAGTACGCCCGGGCTTTTTTCCTGGGGCGCGCCGGGTGGAGCGCCATGGACGCCCTCCTCATCATCTCCGGGGCCTTCGGGGTCTTCCGCCGGGCGGAGGCCCTTAGGGTGGGCGGGTACCGCACGGACACCGTGGGGGAGGACATGGAGCTGGTGGTGCGCCTCCACCGCCGGGCCCGGGAGGAGGGGAGGGAGTACCGCATCCTCTACACCCCGGACCCCATCTGCTACACCGAGGTGCCCTCGGACTGGGCCACCCTAAGGCGGCAGCGGGACCGCTGGCACCGGGGGCTTTGGGAGGTGCTCTGGATCCACCGGGCCATGCTCTTCAACCCCCGCTACGGCCGCTTGGGCCTCGTGGCCATGCCTTACTTCTTCCTCTTTGAGGCCCTGGCCCCGGTGGTGGAGGTGCTGGGGTACCTGATGCTTCCCGTCTTCCACCTCTTGGGCCTTCTCAACCTGGAGTTCGCCCTGCTTTTCTTGCTTTTGGCCGTGGGCTACGGGGTTCTCCTCTCCCAGCTCGCCGTGGGCATGGAGACCCTGCTCCTCAAGCGCTACCCGCGGCTTCGCGACCGGCTTTGGCTCCTCTTTCTCAGCGTGGTGGAGGGGCTTGGGTACCGCCAGGCCTTGGCCTTGGTGCGCTTTGGGGCCACCTTCCGGGTGTGGCGCAAGCGAGGGGTGTGGGGGGAGATGCGGCGCAAGGGCCTAGAGGCGGAAGCGCCAGACCAGAAGAAGCCTTAGGCTCATGGAGGCCAGGATGGGCAGGTGATACCCTTTCTTGTTGTATTCTTCGTCCATGACCGTGGCCGACCACCTGACCCTGAACGAGCTGTGGCGGAGGGTCAAGAAGGCCAAGGACCCGATAGAGAAGCATCGCTTCCTGGCCGTCTACCACGCCAAGCGGGGACTCGCCGCCAAGGAGATCGCCAAAATCACCCTCAGCTCCACCCGCTGGGTCCAGGAGACGGTGCGGCGCTACAACCGGGAAGGGCCGGAGGGCTTGAAGGACAAGCGGCACCAGAACCCGGGCCAGAAGCCCAAGCTGACCCCGGAGGAGCAGAGGAGGGTCCTGGAGGCCCTCCAGGGCCCCCCACCCGACGGGGGCCTGTGGA
>NZ_FNBC01000084.1 GCF_900102145.1 Thermus arciformis
TGAAGTGCTGCCCCAAATTTGGACCACCCCAAGAGAGAGGCCGAGGGGTGTAGTCTGAAGGGGTAGCGAGATGCGCAGGTGGTCAGCAAAGGAAAAGGCAAAAATTGTGTTGGAGGTCTTGTCGGGTCAAAGGACCGTGGCCGAAGCCTGCCGGGCTTATGGGATGGCGGAGTCCCTCTTTTACCGCTGGCAGCGGGAGTTCCTGGAGAACGCCCACGCCGCTTTCACCTCCGGCTGTGCGGAGCAAGAGGCCCGCATCCGCGAGCTGGAGCGCCTGGCGGGCCAGCTGGCCCTGGAGCTGGAAGTCCTAAAAAAAGCCTCGGGGCTCTACCGGCAAAGGAAAGGCGGGAGCTGGTGAAGGCCCTCAAGGGAGCCTACCCCCTCCGCCTGCTTTCCCGGGTCCTCGGGGTGCCCCGGAGCACCCTCTACTACCGGCCCCAGGACCCCCCTCCCGAGGAGGCAGCCCTCCGGGGACGACTGCGGGCCCTGGCGGAGGCCTGGCCCCGGTACGGCTACCGGCGCCTCACCGCCCTCTTGCGGGGGGAAGGTGTCCAGGTGGGGGAGAAGCGGGTGCGCTCCCTGATGCGCGAGGAGGGCTTGCTCCTTCCCCGCAAGGGGTCCTCCCCCAGGACCACCTTCCCGGGGGGTCTTCCCCCGGAGGGGGTGAAGAACCTCCTGCCGGGGCTTGAGGTGACCCGCCCGCACCAGGTGTGGGTGGCGGACCTGAGCTACGTGGTCCTGGGGGAGGGTGTGGCCTACCTGGCGGTGGTGATGGACCTCCACACCCGCAAGATCCTGGGGGTGGCCCTGGGGCCGAGGCTGTCCCAGGGGCTTGCTCTTGCGGCCCTGGAGATGGCTCTGAGGGAGGGGTGTCCCGAGGTGCACCATTCGGACCGGGGGGTGCAGTACACCTCCAGGGCGTATGTGGAGCGGCTTTTGGGGCTAGGGGTGCGGCTCAGTTACGCGGGGACGGGGAGGCCTTGGGAGAACGGGCACGCGGAGCGGTTGATCCGGACGATCAAAGAGGAGTGGGTGGCCTTGCGGGAGTACAGGACCCTGGCGGAGGCGCGGGCTTCGGTGAAGGCTTTTGTCCTTGAGGTGTACAACCGCAAGCGTCCTCACTCGGCCTTGGATTACATGACGCCTGAGGCCTTTTCGGAGAGCCTGTTGAAAGGGGGTAGGAGCCCTGACTAAACTGACCGGTAAGGTGGTCCAAATTTAGGGCCGCAGTACAC
>NZ_FNBC01000083.1 GCF_900102145.1 Thermus arciformis
GGTCATCCTGCGGGAGCTCCACGCCCTGGGTCTGGGGCCGCCGGGGGGAGGGGGTGAAGGTTTATGCGGGGTATGCGGGAGGTGCAAGTTTTGAGGCGGCCTATTGTATGGCTAAGCGAGCACGGGCGCTTCCACGGGCGGCTGGAAGGCCGAACGTCAGGAAACGTGCTTCTGAGGCGAGCGCAGCACCAAGCCCTTGATCGGGAGGAAAAGGCCCTTGCCTTGGCCAAGACCTTCGTCTACGCCAAGGTGCGCAACGCTAGGCTTGTTCTCCTCCGCGCCTTGCGGGAGAGAGGCTCCTCAGCGCTTCTGGGCGAAGCGCTCAGGGAGCATGAGGCTGTTTTGGCGGATCTTTCCCGGGCCAAGGACCTCGAGGAGGTCCGAGGATTGGAAGGGCAGGCCGCCGCCGCATACTTCCGGGCCTTTGGCGAGATGCTTCTAACACCTGAGTTCTCCTTTACCGGGCGGATCAAGCGCCCCCCGCGTGACCCGGTCAACGCGTTGCTTTCCTTCCTGTACACCTTGCTGGTCGCCGATGCTGTGGCTGCCTTGGAGGGGGTGGGCCTGGATCCCCAGGTGGGCTACCTCCATGCCCTACGGCCCGGGCGGCCCTCATTAGCTCTGGACCTCGTGGAGGAGTTTCGGGCTTGGTGGGCCGACCGCTTGGCCCTGACCCTTATCAACCGGAGGCAGATCACACTTAAGCACTTCGTAGAACGGCCCGGCGGGGCGGTCTATCTGAGCGAAGAAGGACGGGGGGAAGTGCTCACAGCCTACCAACGGCGGAAGCAGGAAGAGGTTACACACCCCCTGTTGAAAGAGACGGTACCCATAGGGCTCTTGCTTCATCTGCAAGCGCGGCTCTTGGCCCGGTATCTCCGTGGGGACCTTCCCAGGTATCCAGCCTTTCTGGCGAGGTGAGCGTGCATCGGCTGGACGTTCTCGTAGCTTATGATGTAGATACCCAATCAGAGGACGGCCAAAGGCGATTGCGCAGGGTGGCTCAAGTCTGTAAAAACTACGGTCAAAGGGTCCAGCTCTCCCTCTTTGAGTGCAGGGTCACCTTGGCTCAACTGGAGGACCTCGAGGCCAAACTCCTCAAGATCATGGACCTGGAAAAAGATAGCCTTCGCATCTATGTTCTTTATGGTGGCCGGGAAAAGTCCTTGAGAGCCCATGGCAAGGACAGATACACGGACTTTGACGAGCCCCTCATCCTATGATGAGGGCGATGCGCGGGTCGTGTAAGGATTTATGTGTAACCCAAGTTGCTACCTATCCCCTGGATCTGAAAAAATAGTGGCCGCTATGCTTTCCCGTCTCATAGCGGCCTTTTGCATTATAGACGACGCC
>NZ_FNBC01000015.1 GCF_900102145.1 Thermus arciformis
GGAAGAAGGCGCGGAAGAGAAGGAGGGCCAGGTAAAGGGCGTGGCTGTAGCGCCAGGGGCGGCCCCGCTTGCCTTTGGGGGTGGGAGGGGCCACCTCCCGGGCCAGGCGCAGGCAGTGTTCCAGGACCTCCTTGGGGCTTGCCTCCCTGCGAAGGAAGCCTCGCTTGCCCATCAGGAGAGAGATATACACCCGTCCTCCTGACCTTTGCAAGGCAAGCCCGCCTACCCCTTGACGCCCTCCCGCAGCAAGGTTAGGATTGACCCCGGAAACTGCGAGAAGGAGGTGCCGTATGACCCACACCTATAGGCCTAGGCTCCGGTCGCAAAGGATCCCTTCCGTTGGGGGTGATTTATGAGAAAAGCGTTAGGGCTCGGGCTTTTACTGGGCGCTCTCCTCTTGGCGGGCTGCAGTCAGGACACCGTCAAGCCCAGCGTCACCATCACCGCCCCCCAGAACGGCGCCACGGTCAACCAGGACACCCTCACCGTCCAAGGCACCGCCCAGGACAACGTCCGCGTAAGCCGGGTCACCTACCAGCTCAACAACGGCCAGGAGCAAGAGGTCCCCATCACCCCGGGGACCTCCGTCAACTTCGCCTTCACCCTCACCCTCCAACAGGGCCAAAACACCATCACCGTCCACGCCTACGACCCCTCCGGTAACAAGGGAAGCGCTAGCGTACAGGTCACCTACGATCCCCAAGCCGTCCATACCCTTTCGGGCTACGTGGTGAGGGAGAACGCTGGCGGTCCTGTGGCCTCGAGCACCCTTAAGCTTTACCGGGGAGGTGCCCTCGTCGCCACCACCACCACGGCGAGCAACGGCTCCTTCACCTTCACCAACCTGGCTCCCGGGACCTACCGCCTCGAGGCCCAAAAACCCGGGATGGCGGGGAGCCTCGTGGAGGGCATCCGGGTCCCGGAGATGGCCTCCATCACCCTCATCCAGAAGCCCGCCTTTGACGCCACCGCCACCACCACCCCGCCCACCCTCCTCATCACCCAAGACGGGAACACCCCGCTGGAAGGGGGAACCTTCACCAACGCCATCCCCTTCCGCGTCCAGGTGGACACCTCCAAGGACTACGTGCGCCCCATGCGCTACATCTACGTGGCCTTAGGCCGTACCCCAGGCTCGGCCTTCGTCACCAACTCCGCCACCTGGACGCGCCGCATCTTCACCGACACCGAGGACACCGGCAACCAGGCCCTGAGCGGGTCCAACGTGGCGGGCTTCGGCAGCGCCGCCGGGGAAACGGTCTACGTGGAAGTGGTAGCCTACGACTTCAACCAGAACCGAAGCCACTACATCCTCCCCGTGACCTTTGTCAACACAAGTGCTACCCAGGCCAATACCGTCCAACCTCCCACGGGCGTGGCCGCCACCGCCATCACCCTCACCCAGGCCGTGGGCTTCTACGGCGTCAATGCCCCCGCCAAGATCCAGGTTCCCGTGGCCAAGGGCCAGGTGGGCGAGCTCACGCTGGACCCCATGGCCGTCCCCGAGGAGAGCAACCTCTACGTGGAGGTGCGTTGGTGCTATACCAACACCAACTCTTCCGCCCGCCCATTCGCCTTTGACGTTGAGCGCTCCACCGACGGGGCCAACTGGACCCGGGTGGGCACCGTGGGCGGTGGGGCCAGCTCCAGCTGTCCCAGCAACCCCTTCAACCGCCCCTTCTACTTCCGCGACGCCTCTCCCGACCTCACCCCCGGCCAGACCTACTACTACCGGGTGGTGGCCCGGGGCGCGAACTCGGCCGAAAGCCAACCCAGCTCCACCACACCCCTCCCGCCCTTCTTCGCCCCCCTCCTCTCCCCCGCCGACGAGAGCGTGGGCGTGTCCAAAACCCCGGACTTCGTGATCGGCCATCCCCAGCTTGAGATCGGTGCCGACGGCGCCGCCTACAACCTGGTCCTCTGGGACATGCTGACCGGGGACAGCGTGGCCTGGCAGACGCTTGCGGGCTACAACCTCTACGTGGAGTTTGGCAACGAAGATAACGGCATCCCCGCGGGAGAAGCCTTGGTCTATGGCTTCCATCCCGCCGCCAACAACCTCGTGATCTTCACCGACACCACCGACCCCAACAACCCCGACCTCGTCCCCGTGGACGTGGCCCAAGGCCAGGTCGCCCTGCCCTACAACTTTGACGGCCTGGCCCAGCTTCCCGAGCTCCAAGCCCTCCGCACCTACGCCTGGCAGCTTTACGTGAGCTACGCCTACAAGTACAACCCCGGAGAAAACTACCGCATCTCGGCCTACAGCATCCAGACCTGGCCCAGCTCCACCACCTTCATCCGCATCAGCCGCCCGGGGACCCAGGTCTTTGATTTCACCACCGGTGAGTAAGGAGGCAGCATGAAGAAGCCCTTGATCCTCTCCGCCCTTGCGCTGGCCGTCCTGCTCTCGGCCTGCTCCCAGGCTCCGAGGCCGACGAACACCTCCCCGACGCCCGGCCTCGTGACCACCTCCGAGGGCGTGCGCCACTACCAGGGGCAGGTGGTGGTGGGCTATGAAGACGAGCCCGGCCTTCAGGAGGCCATCCGTAAGCTTAGGGCCAAGGAGGTCGCCCGCATCCCCGAGCTGAAGGCTGCCCTCCTCGAGGTGCCCGGGGACGCCGTCAAGGCAAGCCGCGCCCTGAAGGGCCTCCCTGGCCTCCGCTACGCCGAGCCCCACCTGGCCCAGGTGACCCCACCCAAGGACGACCCCGTGGAGCTCCCCAGGGGCCGGGAAAGCAGCCTCATTCCCTTGGGCAACCCCAGCGACCAAATCCTGGACGAGCTGCCCCAGTACGCCCTGGACCCCCGCCACCTCGCCGCCAAGGCGGCCTGGGACAGGGGATTTGAGGGTGAGGGGGTGGTGGTGGCCATCATTGACGATCCCGCGGACGTAACCCACCCCGACCTCGCCCCCAACTGGGCGGGGAAGGCCTATGACCCGGTCACCGACACCACCTACACCAGCGCCAGCGGCTGGTTGAGCTTTATCCAGAACCTCAACGCCCCGGCCGACCTCTACCACGGCACCTACGTGGCCTCCACGGTGAGCGCTCCTAGGGACGGCCAAGGCATCGCCGGGCTTGCCCCCAAGACCAAGTTCCTCCCCGTGGCCATCTTCCAGCCCGACTATGTGGGGGATTTCTACGTGGCCCGGGGCATCGTCTGGGCCGTGAACAACGGGGCCCAGGTGCTCAACAACTCCTGGGGCGGCCTCGGCTACGGCCACCTGGTCAAGGAGGCCTTTGACTACGCCTTGGCCAACGGCGTGGCAGTGGTGGCGAGCGCCGGAAACTCCTCCAAAGACGAGGTGCGCACCCCCGCGGGCTATCCTGGGATCATCGCCTCGGCCGCCGCCGACGGCAACCGCAACAAGACGGACTTCTCCACCTACGGGAGGCACATCTCCAGCGCCGCCCCTGGCCTGGACGTCCTCCTGGCCAACCCCACGTGGCTTGGAGGCGGCTATGGCCTCATCTCCGGGACTTCCTTCTCTGGCCCCTACACGGCCGCGGCGGCCGCCCTGGTGAAAGCCACCTGCCCCGGCGCCACCCCTTACCAGGTGCGCCGTGCCCTGGAGACCACCACCTGGGAGGAAAGCTTCAGCCGGGAGAAAGGGTGGGGGCACCTGAACGCCGACAAGCTCTCCCAGCTCCTCGCCCAAGGGTGCACCGCCCTCCCCGCCAAGGGCTCGGTGGTGCGGATCAAAGTGGAGTACTTCAACGAACGGGGCACCTTCCCCGGTCTTCTCGCCGACGTGATCCTGCGGGGAAAGGGCCTAAAGCCAGGGGATCCCAGCGACCCCACCCCCGTTTACTGGGCCCGCACGGACCAAAACGGCGAGGCCTGGTTCTATGAGATCGCCCCGGGCGAGTACGACATCTACGTGGCCGGGGCGGACCTGGCCCTCACGGGCGGACTTCCCGAGGAGCGGGGCACCTTCGTGGGCACCCTGGTGGCCACCCCGGGCTCTAGCGCCTTCAGCCCCGACTCCAGGCTCGTCCGCCTCAACGCCAGCGAGGTCAACCTAAACCCCACCGATCCTTACGAACCCAACGACACCCTTTCTCAGGCCAAGCCCATCGCCTACGGCCAGACCACCCAGCTGGCCTACATCTACGGCCAGCCCCAGGACTACGACTACTTCCAGTTCACGGGAAGCGCTGGGGACACGATCAAGGCCCGCGTCTACGCCCGCTCCAGCATCGGGGGTACTTTGGACTCCTACCTCTACCTCCTGGACGCCAACGGGCAGGTCATCGCCGAGAACGATGACGTTGTTGCCGGCCAAATCACCGACTCGGAAATCACCCTTACCCTGCCCCAGAGCGGCACTTACTACCTGGTGGTGACCAGCTACACCATCGCCAACGGCGGGAGCGACGACAGCCCCTTCAACAAGTACCGCCTCGAGCTCCAGAAGACCAACTAAGGTCCGTTAGCACCCACCCCCCGGGCTTCCCCGGGGGGTGGTCAAGTTTCGCCTACAGGTGGATCGGCCTCTCCCACGCCGCCAAGGCCGCCTCCTTGAGGACCTCGGAGAGGGAGGGGTGGGCGTGGGGGGCGCGGCCCAGGTCCTCGGCGCTCGCCTTGAAGAAGATGGCCAAGGCCGCCTCGGCCAGGACGTCCCCCACCCGGGCCCCGATCCCGTGGACCCCGAGGATCCGGTCCGTCTTGGCGTGGGCGAGGACCTTGATGAACCCCTCCGTCTCCCCCATGGCCCGGGCGCGGCCCGAAGCGGAGTAGGGGAACTTCCCCACCTTGTAGGGGATGCCCTGCGCCTTCAGCTCTTCCTCGGTGTAGCCTATGGCGGCGATCTCGGGGTGGGTGTAGACCACGCTGGGGATGGCCTGGTAGTCCACGTGGCCGAAGCCCCGCGCCATGTGCTCCACGGCGGCGATTCCCTCCTCGCTCGCCTTGTGGGCGAGCATGGGCCCCCGCACCACGTCCCCGATGGCGTAGATGTGGGGGACGCGGGTCCTCAGGTGCTCGTCCACGGGGATGCGGCCCTTCTCGTCCGTGGCAAGCCCGGCGTTCTCCAAGGCAAGGCCTTCAGTGTAGGGCCTCCGGCCCACGGCCACGAGGACCCGGTCCGCCTCCAGGACCTCGCCCCCCTCAAGCTCCACCCGGGCCCCCTCGGCCTCGGGCACCACGGCGGTGACCCGCACCCCGGTGCGGATCGTGAGGCCCTGCTTCTTGAAGACCCTCTCCGCCGCCCGGGAGACCTCGAGGTCCATGGTGGGGAGGATCCGGTCCAGGTACTCCAGGACGAGGACCTCCGCCCCCAGGCGGTGCCAGACCACCCCGAGCTCCAGCCCGATCACCCCGCCCCCCACCACGATGAGCCTCTTTGGCACCTCGGGGAAGGCAAGGGCCTCGGTGGAGGTCACCACCCGCTCGTGGTCCACCTGGGCCCAAGGGGGGATGAGGGGGGCGCTTCCCGTGGCGATGAGGATGTAGCGGGCCTCCAGCTCCTCCCCCGTCTCCTCCACCAGGACCTTACGCTCGGAGAGGAAGCGGGCCGTGCCCGGGTAGCGGGCGATGCCGTTCTTCTTGAAGAGGAACTCCACCCCTTGGGTGTTGGCCTGGACCACCTTGTCCTTGTGGGCCATGAGGGCGGGAAGGTCGGGCTCCACCCCCTTCACCTTGGCCCCGAGGAGGCCCTTCTTCGCCTCGTAGATGCGCTCCGTGGTCTCCAGGAGGGCCTTGGAGGGGATGCACCCCACCCGGAGGCAGGTCCCCCCTAGGGCCTTCTCCTTCTCCACCACCCCCACCTTCATCCCGAGCTGGGCTGCCCGGATGGCGGCCACGTACCCCCCGGGCCCGGCGCCGATCACCAGGAGGTCGTACACGCTACACCTCCAGAAGGAGCCGCGCCGGGTTCTCAATGAGCTCCTTCACCCGGCGGAGGAAGGTGACCGCCTCCCGCCCGTCCACGATGCGGTGGTCGTAGGAGAGGGCCAGGTACATCATGGGCCGGATCACCACCTGGCCCTCCCGGGCCACGGGGCGCTCCTGGATGGCGTGCATGCCCAGGATCCCCACCTGGGGCGGGTTGAGGAGGGGGGTGGAGTTCAGGGAGCCGTAGATCCCCCCGTTGGTGATGGTGAAGGTGCCCCCCATGAGCTCCTCGGGCTTGAGCTTCTTGGTGCGGGCCCTTTCGGCGAAGTCGGCGATTTGCCGCTCAATCTCGGCGAAGGAGAGGCGGTCGGCGTCCCGGATCACGGGGACCACCAGGCCCTCGCCCCCACCCACGGCGATGCCGATGTCGTAGTAGCGGTGGTAGACGATGTACCCTTCCCGGATCTCGGCGTTGAGCTCGGGGATCTCCTTCAGGGCCTGGACCACGGCCTTGACGAAGAAGCTCATGAAGCCGAGCTTGACCCCGTGCTTCTTCTGGAAGGCCTCCCCGAGCTCCTTCCTGAGGGCGATCACCGCCGACATGTCCGCCTCGTTGAAGGTGGTGAGCATGGCCGTGGTCTGCCGGGCCAGGAGGAGGCGCTCGGCGATGCGGCGGCGCAAGGGGGTCATGGGCACGGCCTCGCTCACCCGCCAGGGCTTGTCGGCGGGGGGCTGGGTGGGCGCGGGGCGGGAAGGGGGAGGAGGCGGCACCTCTTGGGGCCTGGCGGGGGCCCTTTCCTCCAGGTAGCGCTCCACGTCCTCCTTCAAGATGCGGCCGCCGAGGCCTGTCCCCTGGACCTCTCCCGGGGAGACGCCCCTTTCCCGCATGAGCCGCTCCGCCGCGGGCATGGCCAGAGGCTCCGGGGAGGGCTCCACGGGGGCCTCGGCGGGGGGCTGGGCCTTGGGGGAGGCCTCCGCTCTCCCCTCCTCCAAAAGGGCGATGGCCTCCCCCACCCGGGCGGTCTCCCCGGTCCTCTTCAGGATCTGCTTTAGGGTCCCGGGAAAGGGGGCGGGGAGCTCCAGGGTGGCCTTGTCGGTGATGAGCTCCACCAAGGGCTCGTCCTGGGCGAAGCTTTCCCCTTCTCCCTTAAGCCAAGCGCCGATCTCCACTTCCACGATGCTTTCGCCCACGGAGGGCACCTTGAGTTCCTGCACGGCTACCTCCTTACCTGAACGCTTCCTCCAGAAGCTCCTCCTGCTCCAGCCTGTGGACCTTGGAGGAGCCCACGGCGGGGCTCGGGGACTCGGGCCGGGCCACCACGGAGAAGGGGTGGCCGTAGATCTCCCCGCAGAAGCGGGCGGAGAGGTACCACCAGGCTCCCTGGTTCACCGGCTCCTCCTGCACAAAGACCACGGGGACCTTCTTGGGGTAGAAGCCGAGGGCCTCCTGAAGCTCGGCCTCGGGGAAGGGGTAGAGGAGCTCCAGCCTCAGGATGGCCACGTCCTCCGCCTGAAGCTCCCTGCGCTTCTGCAGGAGGTCGTAGTAGACCTTGCCCGAGGTGAGGAGGACCTTCCGCGCCCCCTTGACCCTTTCGGGGATCACCTTCTGGAAGCGCCCTTCCGCGAGCTCCTCCAGGGCGGAGACCACCTCGGGGTGGCGGAGGAGGCTCTTGGGGGTCATGACCACGAGGGGCTTGCGGATGGGGCGCTTCACCTGGCGGCGGAGGAGGTGGAAGAACTGGGCGGGGGTGGTGGGGTAGGCCACCTGGAGGTTGTCCTTGGCCCCAAGCTGCAAGAAGCGCTCCAGCCTCGCCGAGGAGTGCTCGGGGCCTTGGCCCTCGAGCCCATGGGGCAGGAGGAGGACGAGGCCCGAGAGGCGGTTCCACTTGGCCTCGGCGCTCGCCAGGAACTGGTCTATGTAGACCTGGGCCACGTTGACGAAGTCCCCGAACTGGGCCTCCCAGAGGACGAGGCCCTCGGGGTAGTCCAGGCTGTAGCCGTACTCAAACCCCAAGACCCCGGCCTCGGAAAGGGGGGAGTTGTAGATCTCCACCTCCGCCTGGCCCTCGGCCAGGTGCTGGAGGGGGATGTAGGGTTCTCCCGTCTCGTAGTCGTAGAGGGCGGCGTGGCGCTGGGTGAAGGTGCCCCTTAGGGCGTCTTGGCCCGTGAGGCGCACCCTATGCCCCTCCACGGCCAGGGTGGCGAAGGCCAGGGCCTCGGCGGTGGCCCAGTCCACGGGGCGCTTCTCCTCGGCCATCTCCAGGCGGGCCTCGAGGAAGCGCTTGAGCTTGGGGTGCACCCGGAAGCCCTCCGGCACGGAGCCAAGCCGCACCAGGAGGTTCTTCAGGCCCTCCTTGGGGAAGGCGGTGTCCGCCTCGGGCACCAGGCGGTCGGGCCCGCCCACGTAGCCCTGCCAGATCCCGGAAAGCCCGTGGGGGACCACGGGGCCAGGCTCGCCCTTGACCCGGGCGAACTCGCTTTCCAGCCGCCCCAGGTAGGCCTCCTGCCAGGCTTTGAGCTCTTCCTCAGAGACCAGGCCCTCGGCCTTCAGCCTCTCGGCGTAGACCCGCCAGGGAGCGGGCTTCTTGGCGATGAGGGCGTACATGGGGGCCTGGGTGAAGGTGGGCTCGTCCGTCTCGTTGTGCCCCCGGCGGCGGTAGCCCACGAGGTCAAGGACCACGTCCTTCCCGTAGCGCTGGCGGTAGGCGAGGGCCAGGCGGAGGGCAAACCAGAGCTCGTCCAGGGCCTCGGCGTTCACGTGGAAGACGGGGGCCCCCACCATCTTGGCGATGTCCGTGGGGTAGCGGCAGGAGGTGTACTCCGAAGGCAGGGTGGTGAAGCCCAGCTGGTTGTTGGCCACCACGTGGAAGGTGCCCCCCACCCTATAGCCCGGAAGCCCGGAGAGGTTCAGGGTCTCTTGGACGATGCCCTCGCCGATGAAGGCCGAGTCCCCATGGACCAGGATGGCGAGGCCCCGCTTCCTCTCCCGGTCGCCGAAGCGGTCCTGCTTGGCCCGAAGCCTCCCCAGGGTCACGGGGTTCACGAACTCCAGGTGGCTCGGGTTGAAGTTCAAGGAGACGTGCACCGGGCCAAAGGGGGTCTCCTGGTCGCTGGAGAAGCCCAGGTGGTACTTCACGTCCCCCGAGTACCCCTCGGGGAAGATCTCCTCAAACTCCCGGAAGATGCGCTCAAAGGGCTTGCCCACCACGTGGGCCAAGACGTTGAGCCGCCCCCTATGGGCCATGCCCAGGACCACCTCCCGCACCCCCTGCCTCCCGGCCTCGAGGATGGCCTCCTGGAGGAGGGGGATGAGGCTTTCCAGGCCCTCGGCGCTGAAGGTCTTGGCCCCCAGGTACTTCCGCTGCAGGAACTCCTCAAAGAGGCTCGCCTCCAGAAGGCCCTTTAGGAGCCGCCGCCGGGTCTCGGGGTCGGGCCTGGGCCAAGGGGCCTCCACCTGGGCGAGGAGCCAGTCCCTCTCCTCGGGCTCCAGGTGGGCGAGCTCCCACCCCACCGGGCCCAGGTAGGTGGCCTCGAGGCGCTCAAGGAGGGCCCCCAAGGTAGGCGCGCCGAAGAGGGGGGGAAGGGGCCTCCCCAGGTCCTCGCGGGAGAGGCCGTGGGCCTCGAGGGAAAGCGCCCTGGGCCTCGGCCGTTCCCGGCCCAGGGGGTCTATCCGGGCCGCGAGGTGCCCGAGCTCCCGGTAGGCCTGGCGCAAGGCCTCCACCTTGAGGAGGAAGCCCAGGTCCAAGGCCTCGCCCGGGAGGGGAGCGGCCTGGCGTTCTCGTCGGCCGTCCTCCAGGGTGAGGGCGGAGAAGTAGCGCCGCCACTCCTCCGGCAGGGAAAAGGGGTCCTCCAGGTACGCCCGGTAGAGGGCCTCCAGGTAGCCTTGGCTTTCCAGCGTGAGCTCCATGCCTCGCCTCCAAGGGGGGTATACCCCTCCATCTACCCTACACCAAAAACCGGTGTAGGTGCGCCGCCCTTTACAATGGGGCCATGATCCTCAAGGAGCGCCAAGAAGGGGTCCTGGTCCTCACCCTCAACCGGCCGGAGAAGCTCAACGCCCTCACCGGGGAGCTCCTAGACGCCCTCCACGCCGCCCTGAAGGAGGCGAACGAAGACCCTGGGGTGCGGGCCCTCCTCTTCACGGGGGCGGGAAAGGCCTTCTCCGCCGGGCAGGACCTCACGGAGTTCGGCGAGGAGAAGCCCGACTACGAGGCCCACCTCCGCCGCTACAACCGGGTGGTGGAGGCCTTGAGCGGCCTGGAAAAGCCCCTGGTGGTGGCGGTGAACGGCCCGGCGGCCGGAGCGGGAATGAGCCTCGCCCTCTGGGGGGATCTGCGCCTCGCCGCCGTGGGGGCGAGCTTCACCACGGCCTTCGTCAGGATCGGCCTGGTGCCGGACTCGGGGATGAGCTTCCTCCTCCCCCGCCTGGTGGGTCTGGCCAAGGCCCAGGAGCTCCTCTTCCTCTCCCCAAGGCTTTCCGCCGAGGAGGCCTTGGCCCTCGGGCTCGTGCACAAGGTGGTGCCCGCGGAAAGGCTCATGGAGGAGGCCCTTTCCTTGGCCCAAGCCCTCGCCCAGGGCCCCACCCGGGCCCACGCCCTCACCAAGAAGCTCCTCCTGGAGACCTACCGCCTCTCCCTCACCGAGGCCTTGGCCCTGGAGGCCATCCTCCAGGGGGAGGCGGGGCGCACCCTGGACCACGAGGAGGGGGTCAGGGCCTTCCGGGAAAAGCGCCCCCCCCGCTTCCAAGGGCGATGATCCGCTACCTGAGGGGACGGGTTTTGGGGAAGGAGGCCGAGGGGTTCTCCCTCCTGGTGGGGGGGATGGGGTTCTTCCTCCAGGCCCCCGCGCCCTTCCTAGGGGCCCTAAGGGAGGGGGAGGAGGTGGAGGTCCACACCCACCTCCAGGTCCGGGAGGACGGGCTTTTCCTCTACGGCTTCCCCGATGGGGAAAGCCTCCGCCTCTTTGAACTCCTCCTCTCGGTGAGCGGCGTGGCGCCCAAGGAGGCCCTCTCCCTCCTCTCCACCCTCCCCCCCAGGCTCCTGGCCCAGGCCCTGGCGGAAGGGGATGCCCGCCTCTTGGCCTCGGCGAGCGGCGTGGGGAAAAGGCTCGCCGAAAGGATCGCCCTGGAGCTCAAGGGCAAGGTGCCCCCCCACCTCCTCGGGGAGAAGGCGGAAAGCGAGGCCGCCCTCGAGGCGGTGATGGCCCTCGCCGCCCTTGGGTTCAAGGAGGCCCAGGCCCGGGCGGTGGTCCTGGACCTCCTGGCCAAAAACCCCAAGGCCAAGGCCCAGGAGCTCATCAAGGAGGCCCTGAAGCGGCTCCGCTAGGGAGGACGAGCCGGGCCACGAGGCCCGAGGGGGGGTTGGGCCTAAGCTCAAGCCGCCCCCCGTGGGCCTCGGCCACCTTCTTGGCCACGGAAAGGCCCAGCCCCTCCCCGGGTTTGGGGGAGGCCCGGTGGAAGGGTCGGCCCGCCTCCTTCAGGGCCTCCTCGGGCATCCCCGGGCCCTCGTCCTTCACCTCCAGGACGAAAGACTCCCCCTCCTGGGAAAGCCGCACCTCCACCCCCTTCCCCTCCCCGTGGAGGAGGGCGTTTTGCAGGAGGTTCCTGAGGGCCTGGGCGAAAAGGAGGGGGTCGCCTTCGTAGGGGAGGGTTTCGGGTCCCTGGTAGGGCACCCCGAAGGCCCTGGCCTCCTCCCGGACGAGGGCGGCAAGGTCCAAGGGCACGGGCGTCACCCGGCCTTCCCGCGCCAGGAGGAGGAGGGCCTCCACCAGGCGCTTCATGCGGAGAAGTTCCTCCTTCACCGCCTCCTGAGCCTCCTGGGGAGGAAGGTAGCCCGCTTCCGCCGCCTCCAGCTGGGCCAAAGCGGCGGCCACCGGGGTCCTGAGCTCGTGGGCCGCGTCCCGGGTGAAGCGCTTCTCCCGCTCCAGGAAGGCCTCGAGGCGTTCCAGCATGTGGTTGAAGGCCTCGGCCAAGGCCTTGAGCTCCCCACCCCCCTCCGGGGGCACCCGGTGGGAGAGGTCCTGGGAGTCCGCCACCCGCCGCGCCACCTCCGTGAGGCGGGAGAGGGGCCGTAGAGCGGCCCCGGCGAGGCGGGTGGCGAGGAGGGCGAAGGCCAGGGTGAGGGCCGCCCCCGTGGCGAAGAGGGCCAGGCGGAAACGGGAGAGGGCCAGGAGGGCCTCAGGCTCGTACCGGGCCAGGGTGAGGGTGCCCCCAGGCGCCTCCATGACCCAGACCCGCCACCCCTCCTTCCAGTACCGCCCCGGGGCAAGGGGGGGTAGGTCGGGGAAGCCGGGGCTTTGGGTCCTTGTCCCGCCTTGGACCAGGCGGAAGGCGAACTCGCCCCTAGGGCCAGGCCGTCCCTCGGCGAGGGCGCGGGCGTAGAAGAGGAGGGAGCGGTCTAGGTCCAGCTCCAAAAGGCGCCGGAAGGCCACGTAGCTCAAGGCCCCCTGGAAGAAGAGGGCAAGCCCAATGGAAAGGGCGAAGAAGAGAGCAAGCCGCGTCCTAAGGCTCATGGCCGAGCCGGTACCCCCCGGGCACGGTGCGCACCACCTCGGGGAAGAGCTTCTGCCGGAGGTAGTGGACGTAGACCTTCACCGCCCCCACCTTCTCGGGGTCGCCGAAGACCCGCTCGGCGAGCTCCTCGGGGGCGAAGACCCGGCCCGGGTGGAGGAGGAAGGCCTCCAGGAGGGCGAACTCCTTCAGGGAGAGGTCCACCCGCTTTCCCCCCAGGTAGACCCCCCGCCCCGCCAGGTCCACCTCCAAGGGGCCGAGCCGCACCCGGGAGGCCTTCACCTCCGAGGCCCGGCGGAGGAGGGCCCGCACCCGGGCCAAAAGCTCCTCCAGGTGGAAGGGCTTCACCAGGTAGTCGTCCCCGCCCAGGTCCAGGCCCTGGACGCGGTCCTCGAGGGCGTCCCGGGCGGTGAGGAAGAGGATGGGCCCCTTGTAGCCCGCCTCCCGCGCTTCCTCCGCGAAGCGGAAGCCGCCGTCCTCGTCCTCGGGAAGGCGCACGTCCAGGACCATGAGGTCGGGCTCCAGCTCCAGGAAGGCCTCCCGGGCTTCCTCCAAGTTTTTGGCCCAGCGGACCCCGTAGCCCTGGGCGGCGAGGGCCCGGGCCACCGCCTGCCCCAGGCGGGGCTCGTCCTCCAGGAGGAGCACCTGCACCCCCTAAGTATCCCCCCTGAGGGTTAGGAGGGGGTTATGGGCCGGGGTTAACGGCGGTCTAACCCTTTGACCCTACCCTTCCTTCCATGGGCCGGTACGGGGCCAGGTGGGAAGGGGTTTTGGGGAGCTTCCTGGAGGTGCAGCTCCTCGCCCCTCCCTGGCGGGCCCGGAGGGCCTTTGGGGCGGTGCTGCGGGAGGTGAGGCGTTTGGAAGGGGTCTTCAGCCGCCACCGGGAAAGCGAGCTCACCCGCCTGGTGCGCCAGGGGGGCGGGAGGCCGAGCCCGGAGATGCGGGAGGTGCTGGCCCTCGCCCTCCACCTCCAGGAGGCCACGGGCGGGGCCTTCCACCCGGCCCCCGCCCACGGCGGGGAGGCCTTCCGCTTCGTGGGCGAGGAGGTGGAGGTCTTGGCGCCCCTGGACCTGGACGGCCTGGCCAAGGGGTACATCGCCGACAAAGGGGCGGAGGCCGCCCTGAAGGCCGGGGCCAGGGCCGCCTTGGTGAACCTGGGGGGGGACCTGGCGCGAAGGGGCCCGGGGCGGGCCGAGGTGTTGGTGGAAGCCCCCACGGGCCCCGACAACGCCCCGCCCGTCCACCGCTTCCTCCTGGAGGAGGGGGGCGTGGCCACGAGCGGGGTGCGGCACAAGGGGCCCCACCTCCTGGACCCGAGGACGGGAAGGCCCGCCCTTGGCCTTCAGGCCACGGTGCTCGCCCCCTCGGCCCTCCTCGCCGACGGCCTCGCCAAGGCCCTTTTCGTCCTTAAGGAGGAGGCCTTCCCCGTCCTCCGGGCCTTCCGCGCCCAAGGCCTCCTCCTCACCCCCCAAGGCCCCGTGGCCGGCCCCTAAGGAGGTGGAGATGCTGAAGCGCTACTACAGCCGGAGGAGCTTTTTCCGCAGGGTGCTGGGCGGGGCGCTCGCCCTGGGCCTTTCCCGGGCCCAGGCGGGGAAGCCCTGGCCCCAGGGGTTCGTCCTCGAGGTCGCCTTCGCCTACGAGGGCGGGGGCTTCCGCTACCGGGCCCCCTACGTGGCGGCCTACGTGGAGGACGAGAAGGGGAACCTGGTGAGGACCCTGGCCCTCTTCCTCATGCCGGGGAAGGGGGAGCGCTGGTGGGACGCCTTGAGGCGCTACTACCTCCTGGGGGACGTGGCCGCCATGCGCGCCCTCTCCGGCCCCACCCGCCCCCCGGGGCGGTACGCCGTGGCCTGGGACGGCAAGGACGAGCGGGGAAGGACGGTGACCCAGGGCGTCTACTACGTCTGCGTGGAGTACGCCCGGGAGCACGGCCCCTACGAGCTTTTCCGGGAGAAGGTGGAGCTTTCGGACAAGCCCTTCCAGAAGGCCTACACGCTGAAGGGGGAGCTTAAGGAGGTGGTCCTTGACTACCGCAAGAAGGCCTAGGTCTAAAGCGGGCGCCTGGCGGAGCCGGGCCTACACCCTAAGCCGCACCCTCCACCTCTACCTCTCCCTCCTCGCCTTCCTCACCCTCCTCTTCTTCGCCGTCACCGGCCTCACCCTGAACCACCCCGAGTGGTTCGGGGAGGGCGCCCCGAGGAAGTTTTCCGGGACCCTCCCCGGCGCGCCCTACCTCGAGGGCGAGGCCGTGGACTGGCTCCGCCTGGCGGAGGACCTGAGGGCCTTGGGCCTTAGGGGGCGGGTGGCGGACCACGGGGAGGCGGGGGAGGAGGTCTGGGTCTCCTTCCGCGCCCCCGGCTACGCCGCCGACGCCCAGGTGGACCCCAAGACGGGGGCCTACCGCCTGGTGGTCACGGACCACGGCCTGGTGGCCCTGCTCAACGACCTGCACAAGGGGCGGGACACCGGGGGGGGCTGGAGGGTCTTCCTGGACCTCTCCGCCCTCTTCCTCGCCCTGGTGAGCCTCACCGGGCTCCTCCTGGGGGTCCTCCTCCCCAAGACGCGGAAGGCCGCCCTCCTCGTCCTGGGGCTTGGGGCCTTGGCCTTTTTGGCCCTGGCCCTCTGGGCCTCCTTGTAGCCCTACCCCAGGTCGTCCAGGGCCTCGCGGAAGCCCCGGGGAAGGGCCAGGTACCCCCCTTCCGCCACCGCCAAGGGGAAAAGACGGGCCCAAGGCCCCTCCAGAAGGGCCACCCGCTTCCCCCGAAGGAGGCGGGTGCCCTCAGGGGGCAGGACCTCTAGGCCCTGGGGAAAGAAGGCCAGGGCCTCCCCGCTTGGGCCTCCCTCCCCCCGGTCCAGGAAGAGGGCGCGGGCCTCGAGGTAGCCCAGCATCCGGGTCCGGTGCATCTCCCGGCGCAGGGCCTGGAGGGCCTCCAGGTCCTGGGCCCCCTGCCAGAGGAGGAGGTCGGCCTCGGCGGAAAGCCCCACCAGGCTGTAGGCCCCAAGAAACCCCCCTTTGCCCCGGAAGCGGGCGAGGAGGGCGGCAAGCTCCTCCTTCAGGTGCTCCTGGTGCTCGGCCTCGAGGCGGCGGAACTCCGGCAGGAGGCGGAAAAGCCCAAGGGCCCAGAAAAGCTCCATGCCCCTAGCTTACGCCCAGGAAGCGGGCCAGGGCCTCCTCGTCCAGGTACTTGCCCACGAAGAAGGGCCCGAACTCCCCGTAGCGGGCGGAGACCTCGTCAAAGCGCATCTCGTAGACGATCTTCTTGAACTGGATGGGGTCCTCGCTGAAGAGGTCCACCCCCCACTCCCAGTCGTCCAGGCCCTGGGCCCCGCTGATCACCTGCAGGACCTTCCCCTGGTACTTCCGGCCCGTCTCCCCGTGGGCCCGCATGAGGCCCGCCCGTTCCTTGGCGGGGAGCAGGTACCAGTTGTCCTGCCCCTGGCGGCGCTTGTTCATGGGGTAGAAGCAGACGTACCCCGACTTGGGGACCCTGGGGGTGAGGCGGGGCTTCACGTAGGGGGCCTCGGGGTCCAAGGGCTTCTCCTGGCTTCCCAGCTCCACCACGGAGTAAAAGCCGTAGGCCGGGAGGAGGTACTGGGCGAAGAGGCTCCGGTTTAAGGCGGCCTCCAGCTCCAGAAGCTCGTCCAGGCCCTCCCGGAGGTTGAGGAAGAGGAGGTCCGCCTTCTGGGTCACCACCTGGTAGACCCCAAAGGACCCCCGCCCCTCGGCCTCCACCTGGCCCCAGGCCCCGAGGAGCCCCCGAAGCCCCTCCCAGGCCTCCCGGCGCTCCTCGGGGGAAGCCTTGCGCCAGCGGGGGAAGTCCAGCCTGCGGAAATCGTGGAGGACGTGCCAGCCCTCGAGGGTGAAGGTGGGCTCGGGAACGTGCCCTTCCATGCCCTTCACTATACGGCGGGGGGGCTTTGGGTATAGTGCCCCCATGGAGGCTTGGCCGCAACTCGTCCTCACCCTCCTGGTGGCCTGGCTTCTGGGCCGGTACGGGGCGAGGCTTCTGGCCGCCTTGGGGCGCCTCACCCCTAGCGAAGGGGACGACCGCTTCTTCCGCCTCCTGGGCCTCCTCTGGTGGGGGGTGGTCCTCCTCCTCGCGGGGAGCTACCTCGCCCACGCCCTGGGCCTTCCCCAGGAGCCCTTCCGCTCCTGGGGGGCGGGGCTCGCCGCCTGGCTTGGGGAGCGGGGGCTTGCCGCCTTGGCCCTTTTGGCCCTCACCTTCTTGGGCTACCGCCTCGTCCCCCTCCTCCTCCGGGGGCTCCCCGCCCCCGAGGGGGTCCACACCCGGGAGGCGGTGAGGCGGCGCACCCTGAAGGTGGTGTCCGAGTCGGTCCTGAAGGGGGTGGTCCTCCTCCTGGGGGGGCTTTTGCTCCTCTCCAACCTGGGCTTAAACGTCACCGCCCTCCTGGCGGGGGCGGGGGTGGCGGGGCTTGCGGTGAGCTTCGCCGCGCAAAACCTCCTTCGGGACTACATCAACGGCTTCTTCATCCTCCTGGAGGACCAGTACGGGGTGGGGGACATCGTCCAGATCGGCGGGGTGGGGGGGCAGGTGGAGCGCTTCACCCTGCGGCTCACGGTGCTTAGGGACCTCGAGGGCCGGGCCCACTTCATCCCCAACTCCGAGGTGCGCCAGGTGACCGTGCTCACCCAGGAGTGGAGCCGGGCGGTGGTGGACGTGGGGGTGGCCTACAAGGAGGACCTGGACCGGGTCTTGGAGGTCTTCCGGGACGAGGCGGCGCGCTTCTCTCAAGACCCCGAGTGGCAGGCGCGGTTCACGGCCCCCCCCGAGGTCCTGGGGGTCCAGAACCTGGCGGACTCCGCCGTGGTCATCCGGGTCCTCTTCGCCACCAAGCCCGCGGAGCAGTGGGCCGTGGCCCGGGAGTTCCGCCGCCGCATCAAAAACCGGCTGGACCGGGAGGGCATAGAGATCCCCTTCCCCCACCTCAAGCTCTACCTGGGGGAGGCCCTCCGGCTGGAAAGGGGGTAGGCTAAGGGGGATGCGGGACGTCTACGGGGAGATCCTGGAGGCCCTCCGCCCCCACCTGGGGCCCCGGGCCCACGCGGTGCTGGACGAGGGGCTGAAGCGGCTGGGAAAGCGCCCCCATGAGCTCACCCCCAAGGACGGGGAGGTCCTCCTCAAGGGCCTCGTCTTCCGCGAGCTCCAGGCCCGGCTGAGCCCGGGGGAGGCCCGGCAGGTGGTGGAAGGGGTCCTGGCCCGCCTCAAGGAGGAAGCCCCCGGCCTCGAGGCCCTGGAGGAGGCCTTAAAGCGCTTCGGCCTCTACCTGGACTGGCCCGAGGTGGCCCGTCTCCGGACCCTGGTGAACCACCTCCGCCAAAGGCCCGACCCCAAGCTCTTCCGCGAGGCCCAGGAACTGCGGGAGGCCCTGGAGGAAAAGCTGGAGGAGGCCCTTTTGCGCCAGGCCAAGGACCTGGCCCACCTGGAGGAGAGCCTGGAAAGGGTCCGGCACCTGGGGGGGCCCAAGGTGCGCAGGCTGGAAAGCCTCGTGGAGATGGTGCGCCAGGCCCAGGCGGAGGGCCTCTTGGCCCAGGCGGAGGTGGAGCGGGCGAGGAAGCTCGCCCTGGAGCTGCGCAAGCTCCTGGAGTCCAGCGTGGCCCAGCCCCCCACCCTGCCGGAGATCGTCTTTGAAACCGTGGAGGAGGCCCCCAGGCACCCCACGGAGGCCTACCTCACCGTGGAGGAGGCGGGGGACCTGGAAGGGGAGCTGGTCATTGACCTGGAAGCCCTCCCCGAGGAGGCGGCGAGGCGACTCCAGGCCCTGGAGGTGGAGGAGGAAAGGCGGAGGCTGGAAGCCCTCCGCGCCCGCTACGCCCCCCTCCTGGAGCGGGCCACGGTGAGCCCCCTCCTGGCGGAGGTGGAGGCCCTCCTCCAGGCGGGAACCCCCGCGGGGGAGAAGCTCGCCCTCCTGGAAAAAGCCTTCCAGGAGGCCGAGGCCAACCTGCGGGCGGAAAAGCGCGCCCGGCTCATCCAGCTCTCCGAGGCCCTTAGGGCCCTGCCCCTGCCCGAGGAGGCCAAGGCCCCTCTGGAGAGCGCCTTGCGCCTGGCGGAGGAAACCCTAAAGGAGGGGGGCCTCCCCGACCTCCTGCCCCTGGAAGGGGAGCTTAGGCGGCTGGAGGAGGAGGCCAAGCGCCTGGAGGAAGAGGCGAAGCGCCTGGAGGAGGAAAGGCAGGCCCTGAAGGGGGAGCTCGCCCAAAAGGGCGAGGCCTTCCTCCCCCTCCTTCGGGAGCTTGAGGCCCTTCCCCAGGAGGCCCTTCCCGAAAGGCTCCCCGAGATCAAGGCCCGCTACGCCCAACTCCTCAAGGCCCAGGGGGAGGAGGCCGCCCTGAAGGCCAAGCTGGCCGAGGCCTCGGAGGCCCTGGAGGCCCTGCGGGAGGAGGCCCAGGCCCTGGGGCTGGAAGGGGCTTGGGAGGAGGCGAAAAAGGCCCTGGAGGAAGGGAGGCTTGAGGACCTCGAGGCCCTGCGGAAGGCCCTGGGGGAGGCCAGGGCCCGGGCCCGGGGGATGGCCCTGGAAGAGCTGGGCCGCCTCCAGGCCCTGGCGGAGCGCTTCCGGGGCTTCGGGGGGGAGGGGGTGTTGCGGGCCATTGAGGAGGAGAAGGCCAAGCCCCTGCCCGACCCCGCCCCCATCGCCCGGGCCCTCCAGGCCCTGAAGCGCCGGCTGGAGACCAAACGGGAGGAGCTTTTCACCCGCCTCACCGCCTTCTTCCAGGCCCACGCCCGCCTCCAGGGCTTCCAGAGCGAGACGGGCCGCCGCCTAAAGCCCCTCCTCCCGGTGCTGGAAAGCGCCCGGGAAAAGCTCCCCCGCCTCGGGCCCCAGGGGCTCCTCCAGGTGGAAAGCACCCTGGCCCAGGCGGAAGCCCTCCTGGGGGAGCTGGAGAAGGAGGCGGAGGCGGCCAAGGCCGTGCTCCGGGAGCTCAAAGGCGCGGACCTAGAGGCCCTTTTGGAGGCCCTGGGAACCCCTCCCCCTCCCCAGGACCTGGACCGCCTGCGCCTGCCCGGGGTGGAGGCCCTGGGCTACCTGGAAGGGGACCTCCCCCTGCCCAAGGAGCCCCTCTGGAAGCTCAAGGAGGCCCTGGACCGCCTGGACGAGGCCCTGGCCCAAAGGCGGGGCCCCGCGGCCTTGGCCTTCGGGGGGAAGGCCCTGGTCCTCGCCCCCCTAAAGGGGAAGACCCTGGTGGCCCTCCTGGAGCGCCCGGCCCTTTCCGCCTTCCTCCTGGAGCTTTCGGGAAGCTAGCGGGTGCTACACTAAAAGTAGTGGTCGTTCACGACGCCCTCTGGGAACGCCTGGCGGCGCACCTCGCCTACCTCTCCCCCAAGGAGTGGGAGAAGGTCCAGGAGGCCTACCGCTTCGCCGAGGAGGCCCACAGGGGCCAGGTGCGAAGAAGCGGGGAGCCCTACATCACCCACCCCGTGGCCGTGGCGGAGATCCTGGCCTCCTTGCGCATGGACGCCGACACCCTGGCCGCAGGCCTCCTCCACGACACCCTGGAGGACTGCGGGGTGGCGCCCGAGGAGCTGGAGAGGCGCTTCGGCCCCACGGTGCGCCGCCTGGTGGAGGGGGAGACCAAGGTCAGCAAGCTCTACAAGCTGGCGAACCTCGAGGGGGAGGAGCGCCGGGCGGAGGACCTCCGCCAGATGTTCATCGCCATGGCGGAGGACGTGCGCATCATCATCGTCAAGCTGGCGGACCGCCTGCACAACCTCCGCACCCTGGAGCACATGCCCCCCGAGAAGCAAAAGCGCATCGCCCAGGAGACCCTGGAGATCTACGCCCCCCTGGCCCACCGCCTGGGGATGGGCCAGCTCAAGTGGGAGCTGGAGGACCTCTCCTTCCGCTACCTCCACCCCGAGGCCTACCAGGGGCTCCTCCTTCGCCTAGAGGAGACCCAGGAGGCCCGGGAGCGCCTGGTGAAGAAGGCCATGGCCCTCCTGGAGGAGGCCTTGAGGCGGGACGAGCTCCTCCAGGCCCAGCTCCAGGGCTTTGAGGTCACGGGCCGGCCCAAGCACCTCTACTCCATCTGGAAGAAGATGGAGCGGGAGGGCAAGGCCCTGGAGCAGATCTACGACCTCCTGGCGGTGCGGGTGATCCTGGACCCCAAGCCAAGCCCCACGGAGGACCTGCGGGAGAAGCAGGTCTGCTACCACGTCCTGGGCCTGGTCCACGCCCTCTGGCAGCCCATCCCGGGCCGGGTCAAGGACTACATCGCCGTGCCCAAGCCCAATGGCTACCAGAGCCTCCACACCACGGTCATCGCCCTGGAGGGCCTGCCCTTGGAGGTGCAGATCCGCACCCAGAAGATGCACCGGGTGGCGGAGTACGGCATCGCCGCCCACTGGCTCTACAAGGAAGGCCTCACCGACCCCGAGGAGCTCAAAAGGCGGGTCTCCTGGCTCAAGAACATCCAGGAGTGGCAGCAGGAGTTCAGTAGCTCCCGGGAGTTCGTGGAGGCGGTGACCCGGGACCTCCTGGGAGGGAGGGTCTTCGTCTTCACCCCCAAGGGGCGGATCATCAACCTCCCCAAGGGGGCCACCCCGGTGGACTTCGCCTACCACATCCACACGGAGGTGGGGCACCACATGGTGGGGGCCAAGGTGAACGGGCGCATCGTCCCCCTTTCCTACGAGCTGCAAAACGGGGAGATCGTGGAGATCCTCACCGCCAAAAACGCCCACCCCTCCAAGGGCTGGCTGGAGTTCGCCAAGACCCGGAGCGCCAAGAGCAAGATCCGCCAGTACTTCCGCGCCAGGGAGCGCCAAGAGACCCTGGAAAGGGGCCAGGAGCTTCTGGAGCGCTACCTGAAGCGCAAAGGGCTTCCCAAGCCCACGGACAGCCAGCTGGAGGAGGCGGCCAAGAGGCTTGGCCTCACCCCCTCCCCCGAGGAGCTTTACCTGGCCTTGGCCCTAAACCGCTTAACCCCCAGGCAGGTGGCGGAAAAGCTCTACCCCAAGGCCCTCTCCAAGCCGGAGAAGCCCAAGGCCACCCCCAAGAACCAGTGGGGCATCCGCCTGGAGCAAGACCTCGAGGCCCCCATCCGCCTGGCCTCCTGCTGCGAGCCCATGAAGGGGGACAGCATCCTGGGCTTCGTCACCCGGGGCCGGGGGGTCACGGTGCACCGGGCGGACTGCCCCAACCTGCGCCGCATCCTCCAGGGCCCCGAGGCGGACCGGGTCATCGGGGCCTACTGGGAAGGGGTGGGGGGGAAGGTGGCCACCCTCGAGGTCCTGGCCCAGGACCGGGCCGGGCTTCTCCGGGACGTGATGCAGGTGGTGGCCGAGGCGGGGAAGAGCGCCCTGGGCTCGGAGACCCGCATCCTGGGCCCCCTGGCCCGCATCCGCCTCCGCCTCACGGTGCAAGACGGGGAGCGGGAGGCCCTGGTGGAGGCCCTAAAGGGGGTCAAAAGCGTCCAGGAGGTGCGCTGGGTGTAAGGGGTTGGACCCAGACCTCCCGGGTCCTGGGGCCATCGTACTCCGCCAGGAAGACCTGCTGCCACCGCCCGAGGCGAAGCCTTCCCCCCTCGGCGAAGAGGAGGAGAAAGACCCCCGTGAGGAGGGTCTTCAGGTGGGCGTGGGTGTTGCCCTCGGCGTGGCGGTCCTTGGGGTGGAACCTGGGGGCGAGCTCGGCAAGCCGCGCCAGGAGGTCCTGGGCCACGTGGGGGTCGGCCCCCTCCTGCAGGGTGAGGCCGCAGGTGGTGTGGGGGACGAAGAGGTAGACCAGGCCCGTGTGCCCTTCCAAAAGCCCTTCCACCGCCTCCGTGATGTTCACCAGGCCTTCCTTGGGGGTGCGGACGTAAAGGGTCTTCATCTCAGGAAAGGCGCGTGACCCGCAGGAAAAACCGCTTCTCCACCGCAAAGGGGCGGTCCAGGTCGCCGAACTCCGCCTCGGCCCAATCCCAAAGCCGGGCCATGGCCCTCTCGTGGACCTCCGGGGGCACCCCTTGGGTGAAGGAGTAGAGCCTCTCCTGCAGGGCCTCGAGGGCCTCCCGGGGAGTGCGCTCCTCCCGCCAGGCCACCACCTCCCGGGTCCTGGGCCTAAGGCCGAGGCGCCGCAGGGCCTCCTCCACCTCCTGAAGCCGCCTCCCGTGGAGGCCCCGCTCCACCATCACCCCTTCCGCCTCCACCAGGGCCCGCCAGCGCTCCTGTAGGCGGCAGTCCGCCTCGGCCTCCACCCGGTCCCACCCCTCCAGGAGGACCCCCCCCGGCTTCAGCACCCGCAGGGCCTCGGCCAGGGCCCGGGGCCAGTCGGGGAGGAGGTGCCAGAGGTGGACCACGATCACCCCGTGCACCTCCTCGGAAGGCAGGGGGATCTCCCGGGCGTCCGCCAGGAGGAGGCGCACCTTGCGCATGACCCCCGCCACCTTCTGCCGGAAGACCTCCAGCATGGCCGGGTTGCTGTCCAGAGCGATGTACCGGTACCCGCGGGCGATGAGGGGCAGGGCGATCCGCCCCGTGCCCACGCCGAGCTCCAGGAGGACGGGCTCCTCGCCCTTCGCCTGGAGGGCGTTGGCGATCCCCGTGGCGATGCGCCCCGCCACCTCCGGCGGGTAGGCCCGGAGGCGGTCGTAGGCGTAGGCCGCCCGGGTGAGGGCGCTGGACATCTCCTCCTCCATTGTACGGGGTATACTCCCGGGCATGAAGGGGCTCATCCTGGCCGCGGGCAGAGGCACGAGGCTCCGCCCCCTAACCCACACCCGGCCCAAGCCGGTGATCCGGGTGGCGGGGCGGCCCATCATCCACTACGCCGTGGAGAACCTCCTGGCCGCAGGGATGGAGGAGATCGGGGTGGTGGTCTCCCCGGAGACGGAGAAGGACATCCGCGAGGCCCTTTCCGGATACAAGGTGCGCTACCTCCTGCAGGAGGAGCCCCAGGGCCTGGCCCACGCGGTGGCCGTGGCCCGGGGCTTCCTGGGGGACGGCCCCTTCGTGCTCTACCTGGGGGACAACCTCTTCCAACGGGGGATTGGGCGCTTCCTCGAGGCCTTCCGCGAGGGGGTGAGCGCGGTCTTGGCCCTGGTGCGGGTGAAAGACCCCCGGCAGTTCGGGGTGGCGGTGCTGGAGGGAGACCGCATCGTGCGCCTTTTGGAAAAGCCCAAGGAGCCCCCCTCGGACCTGGCGGTGGCCGGGGTCTACGTCTTCGGCCCCGAGATCTGGGAGACGGTAGAGGGCCTCAAGCCCTCGGCCCGGGGAGAGTACGAGATCACCGACGCCATCCAGGGTCTCATTGACCGGGGGAGGAAGGTGGTGGGGGTGGAGGTGGAGGGCTGGTGGAAGGACACGGGCCGCCCCCAGGACCTCCTGGACGCGAACCGCCTCCTCCTGGAGGAGCTCTCCCCCAAGGTGGAGGGGGAGGTGGTGAAAAGCCAGCTCACGGGCCGGGTGGTGGTGGAGAAGGGGGCCAAGGTGGTGGGGAGCACCGTCATCGGCCCCGCCTTCATCGGGGAGGGGGCGGTGGTGGAGGAGGCCTACGTGGGGCCCTTCACCTCCTTGGGGCCGGGGGCGCGGGTGGTGCGCGCGGAGGTGGAGTACTCCATCCTCGAGGACCACGCCCTTCTGGAAGACGTGGCCCTGCGCCTCCAGGAGAGCATCCTCGGGGTGGGGGCCGAGGTGCGAAGCCGAAACGGCCTCCCCCGGGCCCACCGCCTCATCCTCGGGGACCTCTCCCAGGTGGAGCTGGCCTGAGGGATGCCCGGGCTTTTGGACCTCCTCACGGAGTCCTGGCAAAGCGGCGAGGCCCTGGCCCGAGCCTTGGGGGTGAGCCGGGCCGCCGTCTCCAAGGAGGCCGGGCGGCTCCGGGCGGAAGGCTACCCCGTGGAGGTCTCCCGCCGGGGCTACCGCATCCTCCCCGGGACCCCCCTCCCCCACCTCTTCCGCCCCCAAGGCCGCCTGGGGAGGCCCTACCGCTACCTGGGCCGGGTGGGGAGCACCCAGGACGTCCTAAGGGCCTGGGCCGAGGAGGGCGCCCCCGAGGGGGCCCTGGTCCTCGCCGAGGTCCAGGAAAGGGGCCGGGGCAGGCGGGGCCGCCCCTGGGAAAGCCGCCCCGGGGGAAGCCTCACCTTTTCCCTCCTCCTGAGGCCAAGCCTCCCCCTCCCCGCCCTCGGGCTTTTGCCCCTCCTCGCAGGCCTCGCCCTCGTGGAAGCGGTGGGGGTGGGGGGGCTCAAGTGGCCCAACGACCTCCTGGCCCAAGACGGGCGCAAGCTCGCCGGGGTGCTCCTGGAGGCCAAGGCCGAGGGGGAGGAGGTGGCCTACGCCCTCCTCGGCGTGGGGGTGAACGTGGCCTGGGCCCCGGAAGGGGCGGCCTTCCTCCAGGAGTTCGCCCCCCTCTCCCGGCGGGAGGTGCTGGAAGGCTTCCTCCTGAGGCTGGAGGCCCTCCTTCCCCTCCTGGAAACCCCGGAAGCCCTTCTGGACCGCTACCGCCAGGCCTCCTACACCCTGGGGCGAAGGGTGCGGGTGCGCACGGGAAGGGGGGTGGTGGAGGGCCTGGCCGAGGACGTCCTCCCCGACGGGAGCCTCCTCGTGGGCGGGGTGCGGGTGGGGGCGGGGGAGGTGGAGCTTTTGCCCCTCCTTTAACCCACCCCATGCGGGCTTGCGCCAGCACGGGGGCCCCAGCCCCAGGGGTATGAGTGAGGTAGGCTTAGATTTTCCCAAGCAGATGTGCTAGGATAGGGGCAGGTATGTTCGCCCGCATCTTCACCAAGGAAGAGGCCGACGCCCTCCTGCCCGAGCTCCGGAGGGTCCTCCGGGAGATGCGCCAGGCCCGCGAGGAGCTCAAGGCGCTCCAGGCCCGTCTCCCCGAGGCCCGGGGGCTTGAGCGGCGGGCCCTGGAGGAGGAGGCCCGCTTCCTCCTGGGCTCCCTCGAGGCCGATGCCCGCTACCTGGCCTCCCTGGGCGTCTTCCTCAAAGACCTGGACCGGGGCCTGGTGGACTTCCCCGCCCGCCTCGGGGGCGAGGTGGTCTTCCTCTGCTGGCAGGAAGGGGAGCCCGAGGTGGCCCACTACCACCCCCTCTCCGGGGGCTTCGCCGAGCGCAGGCCCCTCGCCGAGGAGGCCCCTACCCTTCCCCAGGAGGCCCGCCCCGGCGAAAGGCGTCCAGGCGCCTGAGGTCCTCCCGGACGAGGTCGTCCCGCCCCGCCAGGGACTCCAGGTGGTGCTTAAGCTCGTGGAGGAGGGTTTCCCACGCCTCGGCCTCCCAGTCAAACCCCTCCCCCGCCACCTCCCGGAAGGAGCCATAGTAGAGGGCGATGTGCCGCCCCAAGCCCTCAAACCCCCCGAAGGCCGAGGGCGGCCCCGGGTCCAGGTACTCCCCCAGGCGCCACACGCCCCAAAGCCCCGGCTCCGGCTTGGCCTGAGGTAGGACGTGCACCCCCTGAAGCCCCCGCTTGAACTCCTCGGGGACCTCCTCCCAAAGCCTCTCCACCAGCTTTACGAAGGCCTCGTAGGTCATGGCCGGTGGTAGGGGTGCCCCGCCCTCAAGGTCAGGACGCGGTAGAGCTGCTCCATGAGGACGAGGAGGGCGAGCTCGTGCTGCAGGGTCAGGGGGGAGAGGGCAAGGAGGAGGTCCGCCTCCCGCCGCACCGCCTCCGGGTGCCCCTCGGCCCCGCCCACGAGGAAGGCCACCCGCTCCCCCTCCCAGGCAAGGAGCCTCCGGTAGAACTCCTCGGTGGTCAAGAGCCTTCCCCGCTCGTCCAGGACCACCTTCCGGTGGCCCTCCGCCCGGGGGAGGAGCTCCTCCCCTCTCCGAACGAAGACCAGGTCCAAGGGGGCGTACCTCCGGATGCGCTCGGCGTACTCCTCCACCCCAAGCCGGGCGTAGGCCAGCCGGGGCCGGCCCACGGCCACCACGCGAAGGCGCACGCCTCCATCCTAAAGGGGTATACTCGGGGCGAAGGGAAAGTGGGGTCCAAACCCACCCCCGACAAGGAGGCCAGGCCCTTACCCAGGGCGGGCTTCCCGGCGCCACAAGCGCCAAGAAGGAGGGTGCCATGGTCAAGGAGACCCATCGGTTCCAACCCTTCACCGAGGAGCCCATAAGGCTCATCGGGGAGGAAGGGGAGTGGCTTGGGGGCTTCCCCTTGGACCTCGAGGGGGAGAAGCTACGGAGGCTCTACCGGGACATGCTGGCGGCCCGGATGCTGGACGAGCGCTACACCATCCTCATCCGCACGGGCAAGACCAGCTTCATCGCCCCGGCCGCGGGGCACGAGGCCGCCCAGGTGGCCATCGCCCACGCCCTCCGGCCGGGCTTTGACTGGGTCTTCCCCTACTACCGCGACCACGGCCTGGCCCTGGCCCTAGGGATCCCCCTCAAGGAGCTCTTCGGCCAGATGCTCGCCACCCAGGCCGACCCCAACAAGGGCCGCCAGATGCCCGAGCACCCCGGCTCCAAGGCCCTCCACTACTTCACCGTGGCGAGCCCCATCGCCTCCCACGTCCCCCCCGCCGCGGGGGCCGCCATCAGCATGAAGCTCCTCCGCACGGGCCAGGTGGCGGTCTGCACCTTCGGGGACGGGGCCACGAGCGAAGGGGACTGGTACGCCGGGATCAACTTCGCCGCCGTGCAGGGGGCCCCGGCGGTCTTCATCGCCGAGAACAACTTCTACGCCATCAGCGTGGACTACCGCCACCAGACCCACAGCCCCACCCTCGCCGAGAAGGCCCACGCCTTCGGCATCCCCGGCTACCTGGTGGACGGGATGGACGTGCTGGCCAGCTACTACGTGGTCAAGGAGGCGGTGGAGCGGGCGAGAAGGGGGGAGGGCCCAAGCCTCGTGGAGCTCAGGGTCTACCGCTACGGTCCCCACTCCTCCGCCGACGACGACAGCCGCTATCGGCCCAAGGAGGAGGTGGCCTTCTGGCGGAAGAAGGACCCCATCCCCCGCTTCCGGCGCTTCCTCGAGGCCAGGGGCCTCTGGAACGAGGAGTGGGAGGAGGACGTGCGGGAGGAGATCCGGGCCGAGCTGGAACGGGGCCTCGAGGAGGCGGAAGAAGCGGGCCCTGTGCCCCCCGAGTGGATGTTTGCAGACGTCTTCGCCGAAAAGCCCTGGCATCTCCTGCGCCAGGAAGCCCTTCTCAAGGAGGAACTCTAGGGGGTGGGTATGGCCCTCATGACCATGGTGCAGGCCCTGAACCGGGCCCTGGACGAGGAGATGGCCAAGGACCCCCGGGTGGTGGTCCTGGGGGAGGACGTGGGGAAAAGGGGCGGGGTCTTCCTCGTGACCGAGGGGCTTCTCCAGAAGTACGGCCCCGACCGGGTCCTGGACACCCCCCTCTCCGAGGCGGCCATCGTGGGGGCCGCTTTGGGCATGGCCGCCCACGGCCTGAGGCCCGTGGCCGAGATCCAGTTCGCCGACTACATCTTCCCGGGCTTTGACCAGCTCGTAAGCCAAGTGGCCAAGCTCCGCTACCGCTCGGGGGGCCAGTTCACCGCGCCCTTGGTGGTGCGGATGCCCTCCGGGGGCGGGGTGAGGGGCGGGCACCACCACTCCCAAAGCCCCGAGGCCCACTTCGTCCACACCGCCGGGCTCAAGGTGGTGGCCGTCTCCACCCCCTACGACGCCAAGGGCCTCCTCAAGGCCGCCATCCGCGACGAGGACCCCGTGGTCTTCCTGGAGCCCAAGAGGCTCTACCGCTCGGTGAAGGAGGAGGTGCCCGAGGAGGACTACACCCTCCCCATCGGCAAAGCCGCCCTAAGGCGGGAGGGGAAGGACCTCACCCTCATCGGCTACGGCACCGTGATGCCCGAGGTCTTGCAGGCGGCGGAAGAGCTGGAGAAGGCGGGGGTTTCCGCCGAGGTGTTGGACCTCCGCACCCTCATGCCCTGGGACTACGAGGCGGTGATGAACTCCGTGGCCAAGACGGGGAGGGTCATCCTGGTCTCCGACGCCCCCAGGCACGCGAGCTTCGTGAGCGAGGTGGCGGCCACCATCGCCGAGGACCTCCTGGACATGCTCCTCGCCCCTCCCATCCGGGTCACGGGGTTTGACACCCCCTACCCCTACGCCCAGGACAAGCTCTACCTGCCCACCGTCACCCGCATCCTGAACGCCGCCAAGCGGGCGCTAGACTACTGAAGGAGGGAGCATGCGTTTGAAAGTGGTCCTGGAAAAAAGCGAGGAAGGAGGGTACACCGTCTACGTACCGGCCCTTCCCGGTTGTATTAGCGAGGGGGACACCCTCGAGGAGGCCTTGGCCAACATCCGCGAGGCCATAGCCCTCTATCTGGAGCCGTTAGAGGAAAAACTCCCGGAGAACGCCGAGCTGGCCGAGGTAGAGGTTTGAAGATCCCCTCCTTGTCCTACAAGCGGGTGGTCAGGGCGCTGGAAAAGGCGGGCTTTCAGGTGGTACGTCAACGGGGAAGCCACATCCGGATGGAAAAAGAGGTGGAGGGAAAGCGGATCATCGTCATCGTACCCGCACACATCCCCATCAAACGCTCCACTTTAGCCCACATCCTTAAGGATGCCCAGCTTCCCCTTGAAGATTTTCTAGATCTGATCTAGGAGAACTATGCCCAAGGAAATCCTCATGCCCGAACTCGCCGAAAGCGTGGTGGAAGGCGAGATCCTGAAGTGGCTGGTGGAGGAAGGGGACTACCTGAAGAAGGACCAGCCCTTCGTGGAGGTGATGACCGACAAGGTCACGGTGGAGCTCCCCTCCCCTTACGAGGGGGTGCTCCTGAAGAAGCTGGCCAAGGAGGGGGAGGTGGTCAAGGTCCACGCCCCCATCGCCCTCATCGCCGAGCCCGGCGAGGCGGCGGAGGCCCCCCCGGTGCAGGCGGTGGAGGAGCGCTCCATCGTGGAGCCGGGCCTGCCCGCGAAGGAGGAAAAGGAGGACCTCTCCCTCTTCAAGCCGGACCCCACCCAGGTGGCGGTGAAAAACCCCTTCCTCTCCGAAAAGCCCCAGGAGGGAGCGAGGCCGGGACGGGTCCTCGCCGTCCCCGCCGCCAGGAAGCTCGCCCGGGAGCTCGGGATCCCCATTGAGGAGGTGCCGGGCTCGGGGCCTCTGGGCAGGGTCCGGGTGGAGGACGTGCGGGCCTACGCCGAGCGGAGGAAGGCCCCGTCCCCGGCGCAGGCGCCTTCTCCAGAGGCGCCCCAGGCGCCCCCTTCCGGCTTCCCGCCCCCGCCCAAGTACGCCCCGCCCAAGGGGTACGAGCACCTGGAGGAGCGGGTGCCGCTAAGGGGGATCCGCCGCACCATCGCCCAGGGGCTCTGGCAGAGCCACCTCTACACGGTGCGCACCCTCAACGTGGACGAGGCCGACCTCACGGAGCTCGTGGCCCTTCGCGAGCGCCTCAAGCCCCAGGCCGAGGCCCAAGGGGTCAAGCTCACCTACCTGCCCTTCATCGTCAAGGCGGTGGTGCGGGCCCTGAAGAAGTTCCCCATGCTGAACACCAGCCTGGACGAGGAACGGCAGGAGATCGTCTACAAGCGCTACTACCACATCGGCCTCGCCGTGGCCACCGAGCGGGGCCTCATCGTCCCCGTGGTGCGGGACGCGGACCGGAAGAGCGTCTTGGAGCTCGCCCGGGAGATCGCCGAGCTCTCCCAGAAGGCGCGGGAGGGGCGCCTTTCCCCGGAGGAGGTCACGGGGTCCAGCTTCACCATCACCAACATCGGTTCCGTGGGAGCCACCTTGAGCTTCCCCATCATCCACCTGCCGGACGCGGCCATCCTCGGCGTGCACTCCATAAGGAAGCGCCCCTGGGTCATGCCGGACGGCTCCATAAGGCCGCGGGACATCATGTTCCTCTCCCTCTCCTTTGACCACCGCCTGGTGGACGGGGCCGAGGCGGCCATGTTCACCCGGGAGGTCATCAGGCTCTTGGAAAACCCCGACCTCCTCCTTCTGGAAATGTAGGATGACGCCCATGAAGACCTACGACCTCATCGTGATCGGCACGGGCCCGGGCGGCTACCACGCCGCCATCCGGGCCGCCCAGCTTGGCCTCAAGGTGCTGGCGGTGGAGGCCGCCGAGGTGGGAGGTGTCTGCCTCAACGTGGGCTGCATCCCCACCAAGGCCCTCCTCCACGCCGCCGAGACCCTCCACCACCTGAAGGTGGCCGAGGGGTTTGGCCTGAAGGCCAAGCCGGAACTCGACCTAAAGAGGCTCGGCGGCTGGCGGGACCAGGTGGTGAACAAGCTCACCGGGGGCGTGGGCACCCTCCTCAAGGGGAACGGGGTGGAGCTCCTCCGGGGCTCCGCCCGCTTGGTGGGCCCCAAGGAGGTGGAGGTGGGGGGCGAGCGTTACGGGGCGAAAAGCCTGATCCTCGCCACGGGGAGCGAGCCCCTGGAGCTTAAGGGCTTCCCCTTCGGGGAGGACATTTGGGACTCCACCCGGGCCCTAAGGGTGGAGGAAGGAATCCCCAAGAGGCTTCTCGTCATCGGCGGGGGAGCGGTGGGGCTGGAGTTCGGCCAGATCTACCGCCGCCTGGGGGCGGAGGTGACCCTCATTGAGTACATGCCGGAGATCCTCCCCCAAGGCGACCCCGAGACCGCCGCCCTCCTAAGGCGCGCCCTGGAAAAGGAGGGGATAAGGGTCCGCACCAGGACCAAGGCCGTGGGCTACGAGAAGAAGGGGGACGGGCTCCACGTGCGCCTCGAGGCCGCCAAGGGGGGCGGGGGCGAGGAGGTGGTGGTGGACAAGATCCTGGTGGCCGTGGGCCGGAAGCCCCGCACGGAGGGCCTGGGCCTGGAAAGGGCCGGGGTGGAGGTGGACGCGCGGGGCTTCATCCGGGTAAACGCCCGGATGGAGACCTCCGTCCCCGGGGTCTACGCCATCGGCGACGCGGCCCGCCCTCCGCTCCTCGCCCACAAGGCCATGCGGGAGGGGCTCATCGCCGCCGAGAACGCCGCCGGCAAGGACAGCGCCTTTGACTACCAGGTCCCGAGCGTGGTCTACACCTCCCCCGAGTGGGCCGGGGTGGGCCTCACCGAGGAGGAGGCGAGGCGGGCGGGCTACAAGGTGAAGGTGGGGAAGTTCCCCCTCGCCGCATCGGGGCGGGCCCTCACCCTGGGCGGGGCCGAGGGGATGGTCAAGGTGGTGGGGGACGAGGAGACGGACCTCCTCCTCGGGGTCTTCATCGTGGGGCCCCAGGCGGGGGAGCTCATCGCCGAGGCCGCCTTGGCCCTGGAGATGGGGGCCACCCTCACCGACCTCGCCCTCACCGTCCACCCCCACCCCACCCTCTCGGAAAGCCTCATGGAGGCGGCGGAGGCCTTCCACAAGCGGGCCATCCACATCCTGAACCGCTAGAGAAGGCCCAAAAGCCCGTAAAGCCCCGCCCCCAGGAAGACGGCGAGGCCGAGGTTTCCCGTAAGGCGCGCCCCCATGTAGGTGCCAAGAAGGGCTAAAAGGGCGCGGAGCCACTCGGAGGAAGGGGGCGGGCCGAAGGCGGAAACCAGGAAAAGGGCCACCACCAAGGCGGGCCCCGCCTGGCCCGCCTTTAGGCCTTTTTCCGCCCGCCAGGGCAGGAACCGGAGGAGAAAGGTGCCCAGGGCCAGAAGGAGAAGGGCCAAGGTCATGGACGCCTCCTTTCGCCCAATCCCTTTCCAAGAAGCCCGATGACCCCCGCCAGGAAGAGGCCCCAGGCCGTCTGGCCCAGGAGGTGGAAGCCCAGGGCCACCCCGCCCGCCAGCAAGGCCACGGGGTTCTTCAGGTGGGGCAGGGCCAGGAGGAAGAAAAGGGCGGGAAGGGCGAAGGAAAGGGCCTCCCCCAAACCCGGAAAGGCCAGTAGCCCCTGGGCCCCCAAGGCCCCGAGGGCGGTGCCCAGGTTCCAGGAGAGGTAGGCGCCGAGGCCCAAGCCCAGGAAGTAGCCCCGCCTTTCCCCCGGGGGAAGGGTGGGAAGGGCCCTCAAGGCCACGGCGAAGACCTCGTCGGTGAGGAAGAAGGCCTCCACGGGACCTCCCTTCAGGTAGGGCCTCAGGGCGGGGCCGTAGAAGGCGTGGCGCAGGTTGAGGAGAAGGCCCAAAAGGGCCGCCAACAAGGGCGGGACCCCCTGGGCCAAAAGCCCCACCAGGGCGAACTGGCTGGTCCCGGCGAAGACCAGGAGGGAGGTGAGCTGGACCCAAAGGGGGCTGAGCCCCGCCTGCGCCCCCAAGGCGCCGAAGGCCACGGCCACGGGGAAATACCCCAAGGCGATGGGCCAAGCTGCCCGTAGTCCCCGCTTCATTTGGGCCTCCTCAGGAGGAAGAGGTGGGTGCCCCCGTCCCAAGAACCGCTGCCATGGGTGGCAAACAAACGGTGGTGGTGCTCCAGCTCAAAGCCCACGGCAAAGGCCAGCTCCAAAAAACGGCGGGGATAGGTCTTGGTCTCCACCTCGTAGTCCAGCCCGGCCAGAAGGGCCTGGAGCTCCAGCCGCGCAAAGGCAGCGAAGGGATCGGAACGCGTTTCTAGGTCTCGCTCAGCCTCCTCGGCCAAGGCCCTAAGGCCTCGGGACTCTCCTTGCAGGGCTAGCAGGCGTAAAGCCCAAAGGGCCTCCGTTTCCTCCAAGGGAAAGGGGAGCAGGTAGGCCGTGTGGTGAAGCACCAGGTTCCGGGCCCGCTCCTCTCGGGTGGTGAAGGGACTCAAAAACTCGTCCGCCACCGCCAAAAGGCCCCCAGGGCGCAAGAGCCGGTAAGCCTTCTCTAAGAAGCGCCACGTGGACATGTGGTGGCTGGCCCCCACGCAGACGATCAGGGGAAAGGTTTCCTCCGAATCCAAAAGGGTGAAATCCTCAGGCAACACCTCCACGCCTGGGACCAACTGGGCCAAGGCTTGCCTCGAGGCCGGACTGGGTCCCACCGCCACAGGCTCCAAATGGGGCAACAGCTCCAAGAGCAGGAGAAGGTGATGCCCGGGCCCCGTGCCCACGTCCAAAAACCTTCCCCTCTCCAGGCCCACGGCCTGCAGCCCATAGGCCAGAAAAAGGGGCTGCCTGGCGTAGCCGGGATGGAGGAGTTCCACCCGGGCGTAGAGGTCCACGGAGATGCGACTTTCCCAATCCTCTTCCTTCAACGAGCCCACAGGAGGCCGCGCGGTTTGGACGAGAAGGGGGGCCGGGTCGGCCACTTCCCCCTTAAGGAGCAACCCCTCCCAAGCCAGGGTCCGTAGGAGGAGGCTGGGGCTTTGCCCATGGGACCTCAGATCTTCTGTAGGGGCATGGAGGAGGGCCAAGGCCTCGCCCAAAAGCCCCTGGGCCTCGAGGCGGGGTAAGGGGGCCAAAGGGAGGCTAAAGAGGTAGGTGCGGTTTGCGCCCCAACGAACAAAAACCCCTTCCTGGAACCCCGGCGCAAGCCAGCGGCCTTCCAAGGCCAGCCCCCCCACCCCTAGGCTCACCTCCCACAGGGCCAAGGAGGCTTTCTCCGGGCTACCAGCCTCCCCTTGCGGCCGGGGAGGCAGTGGGTAGTGCAGGAAAACCAGGAGGCTCGCCCCCTCCTCGCTTGCGTACACATGGGGTTCATCCCCAGCGAACTCCACCTCTTCCCCCGGCCCCACCTCCCTGCCCGGAGGCGGTCCCACCCTGGCCTTCCCCCTTAGGCCGATGACCCGCTCACGAAGCCCCCGCTCGTGCGCCTCCGCCCAACGCACAGAACGGGGGGCGAGGTCCATACGGTACACCTCCAGCGGCTCACCCGACCGCCCTCGGGTTTGTTCAATCAGTTGAACCGTAACGCCCTCATCGCCTATAGGGCGGGCTTGGACCAACTCACCAAAGGGCACCCCCAGGGCCTGGGCCAAGGCCCAAAGGGTGGCCAAGGTGGGGTTGGCGCGTCCCGCTTCCAAGGCGTGAAGAAGCGATTTCGCCACCCCAGCTTTGGCCGCCAAGCCAGACAGGGTCAGCCCCTTGGCCTGACGCAACCGGCGGAGGTTTTGCCCCACTTCGTAGAACAGATCGTTCTTCATACAGAACACTTTAGGGGGACGTCCCCCAAAGGTCAACCCTTTCCCTTCCCCCTGGGAAAAGGGGCCCCTAAGGGGCCCCCAATCTGGTTTCCCGGCGAATCTAAGGCGGGGTATAGGGCCGACCCAGCGGTCCGGAGGAGAGAACTTGGGGTCTTTTCCCCGTCCAGCGATTTAACCTAAAGGGCGGAAGCTCCGGATGGAGATTTCCGGTGGCGGCGGGATAAACGAAACGGGGAAAAAGGGCCTCAGCGGATCTCCGCCCCGCCCCAGCGCTCCAAAAGCCTCAGGGCCTCCACGTGGTCCGCATCCGGGCCCAACTCCCGCTTGGCCATCTCGTAGACCTCCCGGGCGAGGCGGAGGAGGGGGCTTGGGGCCTTCTCCCCGTCCAGAACCCCCATGGCGATCCCCAGGTCCTTCACCAATAGCCCCAGGGCGAAGGTCTTGGGGAAGGCCCGGGTGAGGACCCTTTGGGGAATGAGGTTCTCCGTGGCGTTGGAGCGGCCCGAGGAGGCGTTGATGACCTCGAGGGCCTTCTCCGCGGAAACCCCCTGCTTCACCAGGGCCAAAAGCCCCTCCCCCGCCGCCCAGAGGTTCACGGCGAGGAGGGCGTTGTTGATGGCCTTCACCGCGTGCCCCGCCCCCACGGGGCCCACGTGGACCACCTTCTTGGCGTAGGCCAGGTAGGGCCTGACCCGCTCCACCGCCTCCTCCGGCCCCCCCAGCATCACCGTGAGGGTCCCCGCCTCGGCCCCCGAGGTGCCCCCGGAGACGGGGGCGTCCAGGTAGGTGACCCCCTTTTCCGCTAGCCTCTCCGCCAGCCTGCGGCTCGCCTCCGGCTCCCCGCTCGTGGCGTCCACCCAGTAGGTGCCCTCCCTGAGGTGGGGCAGGAGGGCCTCGGCCACCTCGGCCACCTCCTTGGTGGTGGGCAGGCAGGTGAAGACCACCCGGGCCTCGGCCACCCTCTCCAGGGGCACGGCCTCGGAGCCGAACTCCTCTTGGTGCCTAAGGGCCTTGGCGAAGGTGCGGTTCCAGACCAGGGTGGGGAAGCGCCGCGCCAGGTGCCCCGCCATGGGGTAGCCCATGGCCCCAAGACCGAGGAAGGCCACCTTTTCCATGGCTTCTTTTTACCAAAGGCGAAGCCCCTTGGCGAGACCCCTTAGGAGAAGGAGAAAAAGGAGGCTAAACCCCATGGCCACGCCCAAGAAGACGAAGAACCCCACCCCAAAGCCTTCCCCGAGGACCATCTGCCGAAGCCATAACCCCGCGGGGAAGGCCAAAGCCCAGGTGAGGAGGAGGTTTTTCCAGGTGGGGCGGCGGTAGGTGCCGAGGAAGGGGGCAAGGAGAAGCCAGACGAAGAGGACGGGGAGGACGTTCCGGGCGAGGCCCCCCAAGGAGAGGGGAAGCCCGTGGGAAAGGAGGCCCACCCCGGCGAAGAGGAGGAGGGCGAGGAGGTCCAGGAGGAAAAGGGCCGTCTTTCGGCTCATCTTTGGGTGGCCTCCAGGAAGACCCGGTCCGCCCGGTAGGAGCTCCGCACCAAGGGCCCGGCGAAAACCTCCTTAAAGCCCAGCTCGTACCCCCAGGCCTCGTACTTCTTGAAGTCCTCGGGGGGCACGTAGCGCACCACGGGGAGGTGGGCGGGGGTGGGCCTCAGGTACTGGCCCAGGGTGAGGATGTCCACCCCCGCGGCCCTGAGGTCCCGCATGGCATCGAGGATCTCCTCCTCCGTCTCCCCGAGGCCCAGCATGAGGCTAGACTTGGTGAGGATGTCGGGCCGGACCTTCTTGGCGTGGGCAAGAACCCTTAGGGTCTGCTCGTACCCCGCCCGGGGGTCGCGGACCTTGGGGGTGAGGCGGCGCACCGTCTCCAGGTTCTGGGCGTAGACCTCGGGGTTCGCGGCGAGGACCGTCTCCACGGCCTTCAGGTCCCCCTGGAAGTCGGGGGTGAGGGCCTCCACCAAGACCCCGGGGGCCCTCTCCTTGATGGCCCTTATGGTGGCGGCGAAGTGGGAGGCGCCGCCATCCGGAAGGTCATCCCGGTCCACGCTGGTCAAGACCACGTACCGCACCCCCATGCGGGCGATGGCCTCGGCCACCCTCCTCGGCTCCTCCGGGTCCACGAGGCCCTTGGGGTTCCCGGTGTGGACGGCGCAGAACTTGCAGGCCCGGGTGCAGATGTCCCCTAGGAGCATCACCGTCAGGGTCCCGTGGGTCCAGCACTCCCCGATGTTGGGGCAGAGGGCCTCCTGGCAGACGGTGTGGAGCCTAAGCTCCCGCACCATGGCCTTCAGGGCCTGGTACCTGGGCCCGGTGGGCAAAGGGGCCTTGATCCAGGCGGGCTTGTTCCGGTCCACGGGCTCGGGCCGGGCCTGGGCCAGGCCCCGCTTCACCACCTTGAGTTCCACCACCTCCCCCGTGGGGGAGAGGAGCTCCACCGTCTCAAACTTGGGCTTCATGAGCGTTCCTTTCCACGGGCTTTAGGCCGAAGACCTCGGCGAAGGCCGCCACCACCCTGGCCTTGGCCTCCTCCATGGGAACCTTCCGGCCCAAAAGCTTCTCCAAGGAGGTGACCCCCTTTCCCTTGAGGCCGCAAGGGACGATGACGGTGAAGTCGTTGAGGTCGGTGTTCACGTTCAGGGCGAAGCCGTGGAAGCTTACCCCCTCCTTCACCGCCACGCCGATGGCGCAGAGCTTGTCCTCCCCCACCCAGACCCCGGCGTAGCCCGGGGTGGGGTAGGCGGGGATCCCGTAGCCCGCGGCCACCTTTACGATGGCCTCCTCAATCTGCCTTAGGAAGCGGCGCACCTCCCGGCCCACGGGGAAGATGGGGTAGCCCACCAGCTGCCCGGGGCCGTGGTAGGTCACGTCCCCACCCCGCTCCACCCAGTAGAGCTCAAACCCGTTCTCCCGGTACCAGCTCTCGGGGAAGAGGAGGTTCTCCCCCGTGGCCTTCCGGCCTAAGGTGATGACCCTGGGGTGCTCCAGGAGGAGGAGGGTGGGGGGGCGGTTTCCCGCCACCACCTCCCGGTGCACCCGCTTCTGGTAGGCCCAGGCCTCCCCGTAAGGCACCAGGCCGAGGTCCTCCACCAGGAACTCCACGCCCTAAGGATACGCCGCCCAGGCCCCCGTGTCCAAAGGCCGGGGCACAAAGCCTCTAGGCGCCGAGGAAGCGGGCCACGAGCCGGTCCCGTAAGGAAGCAGGAAGGAGCCTGAGGAGGAGGGTTTCCCGGGCCCGGGCCGGGTGGGCCACCAGGTAGCGGGCCCTGGGGTTTGGGCTTTCCAGGGCCTTTAGGACGGCCTCCGCCACCCTCTCCGGGGGAAGGCCCCTCTTGGCGCTCCTTTCCGCCACGCGCCGCGCCACCTCCAGGTAGCGGCCGTACACCCCCTCGGTCCCGGGGGGCGGGGGTTCCAGGTAGCCCTCGGCCCGCCGCAAGGAGCGCTCCCAGATGGGGGTGGCCACGGAGCCGGGCTCTATGAGGACCACCCTGACCCCGAAGGGAAGGAGCTCCACCCTGAGGGCATCCGCCAGGGCCTCGAGGGCGAACTTGCTCGCGGCGTAGGGCCCCATGAGGGGAAGGGCCACCAGGCCGGAGACGGAGCCCATGAGGACCACCCGGCCCCGGGAGGCCCTGAGGAGGGGGAGAAAGGCCTTCACCGTGGCGAAGGCCCCGAGGACGTTCACCTCCAAGGCCTCCCGGAAGGCGGAAAGGGGAACGAGCTCCAGGGGCCCCGCCACGGCGATGCCGGCGTTCACCACCAGGCCAAAAAGGCCCTCCCCCTCCAGGCGCTCCCTGGCCCGGAGGAGGTCCTCCTCCCGGGTCACGTCCAGAAGGAGGGGCACCACCCCCTCCTGGGCCAAGCGCGCCGCGTCCTCCTCCCGGCGCACGCCCCCGTAGACCCGGTACCCCTTGGCCGTGAGGAACCGGGCCGTGGCCAGGCCGATGCCGCTCCCCGCCCCCGTGACCAGGACCGCCCTCCCCATTTGGACCCAGTTTACCTCCCTCCCCAAGGGGTGGTACAATCCCGGCCAAACCCCTTGGGAGGTGCGGATGATCGGGCGAAGGGTGCAACAGCGGATCTACCTGGAAGGCCTCATGGGCAGGCGCCCTCCCCTCCCCGTGCGCCCGGACGCCCTCGAGGTGGAAGCCCAAAAGCGCATGTCCCCGGAGGCCTTCGCCTACGTGGCGGGCGGGGCGGGCCTGGAGTGGACCATGGAGGCGAACCGGGAGGCCTTCCGCCGCCTCGCCCTCCTTCCCCGGATGCTCCGGGGGGCCAAGCCGCCCGGCCTCGGTGTGGAACTTTGGGGGCGCCAGTGGGCCGCGCCCCTCTTCCTCTGCCCCATCGGGGTTTTGGAGCTCGCCCACCCCGAGGCCGAGCTCGCCGCCGTCCGGGCCGCCGCCAAGAGGGGCCTCCCCTTCATGGTCTCCAACCAGGCCTCCCACCCCCTGGAACGGGTGGTGGAGGCGGCCAAGGCGGTCAACCCCGAGGCCCCCGTCTTCTTCCAGCTCTACCACTCCACGGACCCCAAGGCGGTGGCGAGCTTCCTCCGCCGGGCGGAAAAGGCGGGGTGCGCCGGGGTGGTGCTCACCGTGGACACGGTCCAGCTGGGGTGGCGGCCCCGGGACCTGGACCTCGGCCACCTCCCCTTCCTCAAAGGGCAGGGCCTCGCCGTCTACCTCACGGACCCCGCCTTTTTGGGGGGCCTGGACGAGCCCCTGGAGGGCCCCGCTCTTCGCCCCAAGCCCACCCTCGCCCTCTTGAGGAACCTCCTCGCCCTGAGGCGGACGGGGAAGCGCTATGGGCTAAGCCTCGCCCAGATGCAGAAGGCGGTGCGCCGCTTTGTGGCCACCTACTCCTACCCGGAGCTCTCCTGGGAGGAGGTACGGCGGGTGCGGGAAAGCACCGCCCTGCCCCTCCTCCTCAAGGGGCTCCTCCACCCCGAGGACGCCCTGCGGGCCGTGGAACTCGGCGTGGACGGGGTCTACGTCTCCAACCACGGGGGAAGGCAGGTGGACGGAAGCCTCGCCGCCCTCCACGCGCTTCCCCAGGTGGTCCGGGCGGTGGAGGGCCGGGTGCCCGTCCTCCTGGACAGCGGCGTCCGCACCGGGGCCGACGCCGTCAAGGCCCTGGCCCTGGGCGCCCGGGCGGTGGGCCTCGGCCGCCCCTACGTCTACGCCCTGGCCCTGGGCGGGGAGGAAGGGGTGGGGGCGTTTTTGGACCACTTCCTGGCGGAGCTGGAGCTCACCCTGGCCCTCTCGGGGGTGGGAAGCCTGGAGGAGCTCGGCCCCCACCTCCTCACCAAGGAAAACCCCCCGCCCGGGGAGGGCGGGGAGCGGCCTGCCGGGCTCGGGTTTACTGGGCCACCACGCTCACCTTGAGCTGGATGGGCACCTCGGGGTGGGGCTTGTAGGGCACCACGTACTCCCCAAGCTCCTTGATGGGCTTGGAAAGCTGCAGGCGCTTGGGGTCAATGGTGATGCCGTGCTGGCGGGCCAAGGCCTCGGCGATGTCCTTGGCGGTGACGGAGCCGTAGATCTTGGTCTCCCCCGCCCGCACCGGGATGGTGAGGGTGAGGTTCTCCAGGATCTCCTTAAGCCTTTCCGCCTCGGCCTTCCTCTCCGCCAGGCGCTTGGCCTGGGCGCGGATCTTGGCCTCGAGGGCCTTCAGGTTGCTCTCCGTGGCCAAGACGGCGAGGCCCCGGGGCAGGAGGTAGTTCCTGGCGTAGCCCGGCTTCACGTCCACCACCTGGCCCACGTCGCCCAGGTTCTCCAGGGGTTCTAAGAGGATGACCTTCACCGCTTACCCCCTACTTCCGCACCAGCTTCTCCGTGAAGGGCAGGAGCCCGAGGATCCTCGCCCGCTTGATGGTCTTGGCCAGGATCCTCTGCTCCTTGGCGGAAAGCCCCGTGCGGCGGCGGGGAAGGATCTTCCCCGTCTCCGAGAGGAACCGCCTGAGCACCTCCACGTTCCGGTAGTCCCTAAGGTCAAACTCCCCCAGGGTGGCCTTCACCTTGGCCTTCCTGGAGGGGCGCTTTTGCGCCTCCTTCTTGGGTTTAGCGTCCTTCCCGTTCAAAACGGCAAATCCTCCTCCGGCGGGAAATCTTCCAGTCCTTCGTCTATGTCCACCCCACCCGTCTGGACAGGTTGGGGCCTGCTTCCGCCGGCTTGGGCAGGCCCACGGGTGGGCCGCTCCAGCCTGAGGGCCTCCACGCGGGTCTGGAAGCGCCGCTCTCCGCTGGAGCTGGTCCAGGAGTCGTTCACCAAACGGCCGATGACCAAAAGCCCGTCGCCCTTCCTGAGCTCCCCGGCCCACTCGGCCAGCTCGCGCCAGGCCTGAACCTCTATGAAGTGGGTCCGCTCCTCCTCTCCCCCCTGGCCCCGGCGGCGCTCGTTCACCGCCAGCCCCAGGCGCACCACCGCCGTCCCTTGCGGGGTGTAGCGGAGGTCGGGGTCGCGGGTGAGGTTGCCCATGAGGAACACCTGGTTGAGGGCCCGGCGGAGCCTGGGCTGGCCCCGGGCGTCCTCCACGGTCTCGCGGTGGCGGGCCTCCAGGGGGTCAATGAACTCTCCCCGCACCTGGAGCTCGCTCCGCTTCTCCCCTTCCCGCTCCCACTGGCGGTACTCCAGGCGGCCCTCCACGAAGATGGGCTGGCCCTTCTCCAGGACATCCCCCCACATCTCCGCCTGACGGCCCAGGAGGCGCACCCGGTGGTACCAGGGGATCTCCTTCTCCTGGCCCGCCTCGTCCAGAAGGACGTCCTGGCCTGCGAGGTTGAGGTCCAAGACGGCCAGGCCCGTCTGGGTGTAGCGCATGTCCGGGCGGGCGGTGAGGGTGCCGATGAGGAAGACTTGGTTCAGGCCTCTTGCCATGGGCTCAGTTTACGCCTTGGAGAGGAAGGGCTCGGCGGTCTTGACCACCATCACCCGGCGCACGTTGTCGCGGATGCGGAGCTCCCGGGCCAGGTCGTTCACCCGGTCCTCGGGCATCTCCACCTGGTACCAGAGGAAGTAGCCCTGGGAGTCCTTGGCGATGGGGTAGGCCAGGCGGCGCATCCCCCACTCCTCCACCTTCTCCACCCTGGCCCCGTGGGCCTCGAGGGCCTTGGCGATGATCTCCTTCTCCAAGGCGAGCTGGCTCTGGTCCAGGTTGGGGTTCAGAATGACGTTCACCTCGTACTTGCGCATCTCCACCTCCCTTCCGGGCCCGGCAGGCCGCACGAAGGTTGATTATAGCCCCTTTTCCCCGCCGATAAAAGACCCAGGGGGCCCTAAGGCCCCCATCTGGCTCCGCGGGCAGGACTCGAACCTGCGACCAACCGGTTAACAGCCGGCCGCTCTACCAGCTGAGCTACCGCGGACCGACCGCAGAGAGCACTATACCAAGAGGCCCCCTAAGCGTCAAGAAGCCCCGGGGGCTTCCCCCGGGGCCAAGGGGGCTTTCCCTCAAAGCTTCTTCAGGGCCTGGATGAGCTCGGTGAGGACCTTCTGCGCGTCCCCGTAGAGCATGCGGGTGTTGTCGGCGTAGAAGAGCTCGTTCTCCACCCCGGCGAAGCCCTTCCCCTGCCCCCGCTTGACCACGATGACGTTCTTGGCCTTGTCCACGTCCAGGATGGGCATGCCGTAAAGGGGGCTTCCCGGGCGGCGGGCGGCGGGGTTCACCACGTCGTTGGCCCCGATGACCACGGCCACGTCCACCGTGGGGAACTCGGGGTTGATCTCCTCCAGGTCCTTGAGCTTGTCGTAGTCCACCCCGGCCTCGGCCAGGAGGACGTTCATGTGCCCGGGCATCCGCCCGGCCACGGGGTGGATGGCGAACTTCACCTCCACCCCGCGGGACTCCAGGAGGTCCGCAAGCTCCTTCAGCTTGTGCTGGGCCTGGGAGAGGGCCATGCCGTAACCGGGGACGAAGACCACCTTGTTCGCGTAGGCCAGCATCACGGCGGCGTCCTCCACGTCAATGGGCTTGAGGCTTCCCTTGACCTCGCCCGCCTCCTGCTCCACGCCGAAGCCCCCCACCAGGACGCTCCACACGGAGCGGTTCATGGCCCGCGCCATGAGCACGGTGAGGAGGGTGCCCGCCGCCCCCACCAGGGTGCCCGCCACCATGAGGGCTGGGTTCCCCACGGCGAAGCCCTCAAAGCCCACGGCCATCCCCGTGAAGGCGTTGTAGAAGGAGATGGCCACGGGCATGTCCCCGCCCCCGATGGGAAGCGTCATGAAAACCCCAAAGGCCAAGGCGAGGAGGAAGAAGAGGACGATGCTCGCCGTGGCGTCGTTCCAGAGGAGGGAAAGCCCGATCACCACCGTCAGGGCCAAGACCAGGGCGTTCACCACCTTCTGCCCCGGGAAGAGGATGGGGCGGCTCTTCATGATCCCCTGGAGCTTGGCGAAGGCGATGAGGCTTCCCGTGAAGGCCACGCTCCCGATGAGGCCGCCCAGGATGGCCAAGGCCATGAGCCCCTGGTTCTCAAAGGCCCCCTTGAGGAGCTCCACGAAGGCGATGGTGGCGGCGGCCCCACCCCCCATGCCGTTGTAGATGGCCACCATCTGGGGCATGTCCGTCATGGCCACCTTCACCGCCGCCCACCAGGCCACCGCCGAGCCCAGGAGGAGGGCGAGGAGCATAAGGCCGAAGTTCCCCATCCCCGGCCAGAAGAAGGTGGCGAGCACGGCGAGGACCATGCCCCAGCCCGCCCAGACGATGCCGCTTTTGGCGGTGGTGGGGTGGGCCATGCGCTTCAGGCCCACGATGAAGAGGATGGCCACCACGAAGTAGGCCGCCTGGATGAGGTCCATCACTGACCACCCCCCTTGCCGGGTTTCTTCTCAAACATCTCCAGCATGCGCACCGTGACCGCGTACCCCCCGGCGGCGTTGGCCGCCCCAAGGATGACCCCCAGGAAGCCGATGAGTTTTTCCAAGCCGGTCTCCGCGTGGCCCAGGACCACCATGGCCCCCACCACCACCACCCCGTGGATGAAGTTGGACCCCGACATCAAGGGGGTGTGGAGGATCACCGGCACCCGGGTGATGAGCTCGTAGCCCAAAAAGGCCGTGAGCACGAAGATGTAAAGCGCCGACCAGAAACCGAACTCCATCACGCACCTCCTAGAAGGGCCTTGGTGGGCCCGTGGAGCACCTCGCCCTCCTTCATGAGGAGGGCCCCTTGGAGGATCTCGTCCTCCCACTTGGGGGCGAACTCCCCCTTTTCTATGAGCAGGCCGGAGAGGTTCAGGAGGTTTTTGGCGTACATCTCCGAAGCGTGCACGGAGAGCTCGCTCGGCAGGTTCAAGGGGCCAAAGACCCGCACCCCCCGCACCTCCACCACCTCCCCCGGCTTGGTGAGGACGCAGTTGCCGCCACTCTCGGCGGCCAGGTCCACCACCACGGTCCCGGGCTTCAGGCGCTCCACCATGTCCTCGGTGAGGAGGATGGGGGCCCGCCGGCCCGGGACCTGGGCGGTGGTGATGATGGCGTCCATCCCCGCCACGTGGTCCCGGAGGGCCTCGTGCTGGATGCGCTTCTCCTCCTCGGTGAGCTCCCGGGCGTAGCCCCCTTCCCCTTCGGCGCTGATGGGGAGCTCAATGGGCTTCGCCCCCAGGGAGAGGGCCTGCTCCAGGGCGGCCTTGCGCACGTCGTAGGCGAAGACCTGGGCCCCCAGGCGCTTGGCGGTGGCGATGGCCATGAGCCCCGCCACCCCCACCCCCATGACCATCACCTTGGCCGGGCGGATGGTGCCCGCCGCCGTGGTGAGCATGGGGAAGAAGCGGGGGGAAAGCCTCGCCGCGTGGACCGCCGCCAGGTACCCCGCCACCGTGGCCTGGCTGGAGAGGGCGTCCATGCTCTGGGCCCGGGTGATGCGGGGAATGAGCTCCATGGCGATCACCGTGGCCTTTTTAGCCACCAGGGCCTTCACCAGGTCCAGGTTCTTGTGGGGCTGGACGAAGCCCACCACGATGGCCCCGGGCTCCAGGGCCCCGATGAGGTCCTCCGGGGGGGGCTGGACGGTGAAGAGGAGGTGGGCGCCCTTTAGGAGCTCTCCTCGTTCCACCACCTCGGCCCCGGCCTCCTGGTAGAGGGCGTCGGGGTAGTAGGCCCCCTCCCCCGCCCCCCGTTCCACCCGCACCCTGGCCCCTTGCTTCACCAGGCGGGCCACCACCTCGGGCACCAGGGCCACCCTGCGCTCGCCCGGTGCCCTCTCCTTGGGAACGGCGATGGTCACCATAGGACCTCCTTCCGCGCCAGTATACCAACCCGGGTATGGGCATTTGCCCCGGCGCTTGCGGCTGACCCACTGGTCAAGGACCCCCGCTTGTGAAACAATGCCGCCATGCGGCCCTCCGGCCTCCAGATCGCCGCGGTTTTGGTGGTGGGGATCCTGGCCATCAGCTTTGGCTCCATCCTGGTGCGCCTGGCCCTTTCCGCCTCGGGGGAGAAGGGCCTCGCCTTCAGCCTGGTGATGAGCGCGGGGCGGATGGGGCTTGCGGCCCTCCTCCTGGCCCCGGGCTGGAGGAGGGGCTTGGGAAGCCGGGCCGGGCTTCCCTGGGCGGTGGGGGCCGGGGTCTTCCTCGCCCTCCACTTCGCCTTCTGGATCACCTCCCTTTCCTACACCTCCGTGGCCGCGAGCACCGCCTTGGTCACCACGAACCCCGTGTGGGTCACCCTTTTTGGCTGGCTTCTTTTCAAGGAAAAGCCCTCGGGAACCACGCTCCTCGGGGTGGCCGTGGCCCTTTTGGGGGGCCTTCTCATCGGGCTTGGGGACGCGGAAGAGGGAGGGGGAACCAACCCCCTTCTGGGGGACCTCCTGGCGGTCTTAGGGGCGGTGGCGGCCTCCTTCTACTTCCTCCTGGGACGAGAGGCCCAGCGCAGGGAGCTTTCCACCCTGGAGTACGTGCGGGTGGCCTACACGGCGGCCGCCTTCCTCCTCCTACCCCTGCCCTACCTCTTCGGCGGGGGGTACGGGGGGTATCCCCTCGAGGTCTATGCCTACCTCCTCCTCATGGCCCTTCTGCCCCAGCTCGTGGGCCACACCAGCTTCAACTGGGCCACCCGGCACATCCCCCCGGTCCTCGTCACCCTGGCCATCCTCTTTGAGCCCGTGGGGGCGAGCCTCCTCGCCTACCTCCTCTTCGGGGAGCTCCCCGGAAGCCAGGTCCTCCTTGGGGCCCTGATCCTCCTTCTGGGCGTGGGCCTGGCCGTGGTGGGGGGTAGGCGGTGATCCCCGTGGCCCTGGCCGCCCTGCTTTGGGGGCTTGGGGGAGCCCTGGCCGGGCGGTTCATGCGGGAGATCCCTCCGGAAGCGCTCATCCCTTTGCGCTTTCTCCTGAGTTTCCTCCTGCTCCTTCCCCTCGTCCTCCGCCGTCCCCCCCGGCCCGAGGAACGACCCCGCCTCCTCCGGGTGGGGCTTGCCCTCTCCGGGGCCCAGGCCTTTTACTACCTGGCCATCCACACCACCACGGTGGCCACGGGCATCTTCCTCCAGTACTTGGCCCCAGCCCTCCTCACCCTCTACGCCCTCCTCCGGGGGGAAAAGCTACCCCTTAGGGCCCTTCTGGGGGTGGCCTTGGCCCTCCTTGGGGCCTACGTCCTGGTGGTGGGGGGAAAGGGCCTTTCGGGAAGCCCCCTGGGGGTGGCCTTCGGCCTCCTTTCCGCCCTCTCCTTCGCCCTCTACGCCGCCTTCTCCCACGGCCTTAAAACCCCGCCCCTGGTGAGCCTCGGGGTGGCCACGGGGGTGGGAAGCCTCCTCTCCCTGCCCTTCCTCCTTTACAACCTGGAAAAGGCCCTGGCCCTCACCCCGGGGCAGTGGGGCGCGGTGGCCTATCTGGTGGTCTTCGGCACGGTGGTGCCCTTTGGCCTCTTCCTCCTGGGGGTGCGGACCCTTCCCGCCCGCACCGCCACCCTGGTGGCCATGCTGGAACCCCTGAGCGGGGCCCTCTTCGCCTGGCCCTTGGCGGGAGAGCCCTTGAGGCCAGAGGCTTTCCTTGGAGGCGCTATGATTCTTTTGGGGGTGGGGCTCAACCGGAGGTAGCATGGCGGCACGGGTTTTCTTCCTCTTCACCCTGGGCTATTTCCTCTCCTACTTCTACCGCTCGGCGAACGCGGTCCTCGCCAAGGACCTCTCCCAGGAGCTGGGCCTGGGGCCGGCTGAGCTCGGCTTCATGACGAGCCTCTTCTACCTGGCCTTCGCCGCGGTGCAGCTCCCCTTGGGAAGCCTCCTGGACCGCCTTGGCCCCAGGCGGGTCACCCCGGCCCTCCTCCTGGTGGCCGCCCTGGGGAGCGGGGTCTTCGCCCTGGCACCCAACTTCGCCGTCTTGGCCCTGGGGCGCGCCCTCATCGGGGTGGGGATGGCCGCGGCCCTCATGGGCTCCCTGAAGGCCTTTAGCCTTTGGTTCCCTAAAAACTACGCCACGGTCTCCACCCTCCTCGTGGGCCTCGGGGCCACGGGGGGGCTCCTGGCGGCCACGCCCCTCGCCCTCCTGAAGGAGGCCCTGGGCTGGCGGGGGGTCTTCCTCCTGGGGGCTTTGGTGGTGGTCCTGGTGGCCCTGGCCCTCTACCTGGGGGTGCGGAACGCCCCGCCCGGGGTGGCCTGGCCCAAAGGGGAAGACCAGGGAGGGCTCGGGCAGGTCTTCCGCAACGGGAGGCTCATACGGGTCGCCTTCTTGGCCTTCGCCTTCGCCGGGAGTTTCCTCGCCCTCCAGACCCTCTGGGCCGGGGCCTACGCCTACCACCTGGGCCTCGAGGCCCTGGCGGTGGGCAACCTCCTCTTCCTCTACTCGGGGGGAGCGGTTTTGGGCTTTCTCGTTTCCGGCTACCTGGCGGACCGGCTGGGCACGGCCCGGGTCCTCCTCGCTTCGGCCCTCCTCTTCGCTCTGGGCCTCCTTCTCCTCCTCCTCAAGGCCCTCGTTCCCGCTTACCTCCTCCTCGGCTTCTTCGGGGCCTTCAACATCCTCACCCTCACCCAGGCCCGGGAGCTGGTCCCTTCCCACCTGGTGGGCCGGGGCACCACCTTGGTGAACCTCTTCGGCATCGGGGGCACCTTCCTCCTGCAGTGGGGCCTCGGGGTGGTGGTGGGGGCCTTGGGGTACCCCTGGGCCTTTGGCGGGCTCCTTGGCCTCCTCCTCCTGGCCCTCGGCCTTTACCTGCCCCTGCTTCACAAATCCTCTGGGTGAAAGAGAAGCCGCTGGAGGTCTTTCACCCTCTCGGGCCACTCGGGCCTTGGGGGTGGCAGCTTGGGGGGGAGGAGGGGAGGCCGCTCCCGGGTCCCCAGGAAAAGCCAGGGGTGGGAAAGGAGGCTTCGCTTACCGCCGGGGCGGTAAACCACAAGCCTCCCCCTTTGCTGCCAGACGTAGAGGATCTGCCGATCCACCCCCAGGGACCGCGCCACCTCATCCAGGGGAAGAAGGTCGGCAAAACGCAGGAGGGCCAAGGCGATGACCTTGTCCAGACGGGCCAAGAGGGCTTCGCCCAAAAGGAGGGCCAAGGGCCGCCACTCCCCCTGGTCCAGGGCCTCCACCAGGGCGTTGGGTTCGGGTGGAGGAAAGCCATGGTGCAACCCCCGGTCCGCCTGCTCCAAGGCAAGGTAATAGCGCCTGCGGTCCTCCTCCTCTAGGCCCTTGACCACCAGGGGGGGAAGACCGGAGCGTATGGCCACGTAGTTGAGAAGAATCCTCCCCACGCGGCCGTTGCCGTCCCGGTAGGGGTGGATGGCCTCAAAGAGGGTGTGGACCTTGGCCAGGGCTTCCAGAACCTCGCCCCTTTTCAGGAGGAGGGGAACCGCTCGGACAAAGGCCCTGAGGTACTCCCCGGCTTCCAGAGGGGGCCTCACCTTGGCCCCTTGGATTCGGCGCTCCACCCCATCGGCGGGCCTGCCCCGCTCCGCCTCTTGGGGGGTTTCGCGGAAAAGCTGGCCGTGGATGTTGTTCACGAAGGCCACGTCCAGATGCCAAGCCTCCTCTTGGAGGTCCTGCAAAGCTTGCTCGTAGACAAACTGGGCCGTGCGAAAGTAGTTGAGGACCTCCGCCGCCCCCTTGCGTCCCCTAAGCACCTCCCGTAGCTCCCGCTCCGTGGTGAAGTAGCCCTCTATGGCCAAGGAGTTGCGGGTGTCCTCCTGAAGCATGTAGAGCCACTCCTCGTTGGCCACTTGGATCAAGCGGAGGTCCATTCCCCCAAGGCGGCGGAGGAGGGCCGAGCGCTCCTCCAGGGCGCGGCGCATTTTGTTATACGCCACATGAGGCTCGTGCGCCATCTGGCCCCATGATAAGGCCGTTTTCGCCCCTGCTCACTAAACCCCTATTTTGGGCGGAACTAACAGCGCCGTGATAAACTCTCTCCATGCTGGCCCAGGTGCGAAGCTACGCCCTCTTCGGTCTGGACGCGGTTCCCGTCACCGTGGAGGTGGACGTTAGCCCCGGGCTTCCCAGCTACGCCCTGGTGGGCCTGCCCGACAAGGCGGTGGAGGAAAGCCGGGAGAGGGTGCGGGCCGCCCTGAAGAACGCGGGCTTCCCCTACCCCCAGGCCCGGGTGGTGGTGAACCTGGCCCCGGCGGAGCTCAAGAAGGAAGGGAGCCAGTTTGACCTGCCCATCGCCCTGGGCCTCCTGGCCGCGCAAGGGGTGGTGCCCCTCGAGGCCCTCTCCCCCTTCGCCCTCGCCGGGGAGCTCGGCCTGGACGGGAGCCTGAGGCCCATCCCGGGAGCGGTGAACCTGGCCCTGGGGGCCCTGGCCGAGGGGAAAAAGCTCCTCCTCCCCCTGGAAAGCGCCAAAGAGGCGGCCTTGGTGGAGGGGGTGGAGGTGTACGGGGTGGGGCACCTGGAGGAGGCGGTGGCCTTCTTCGAGGGGGAAGCCCCCCTGGAAAGGGCCCGTCCCGAGGACCCCTTGGAGGCCTTGGAGGTCCTGGACCTCCGGGACGTGAAGGGCCAGGCCAAGGCCAAGCGGGCCCTGGAGATCGCCGCCACGGGCTACCACCACCTCCTCATGGTGGGAAGCCCGGGCTCGGGCAAGACCATGCTGGCGAGGCGGCTTCCCTTCCTCCTCCCGCCCCTCTCTCGGGAAGCCGCCCTGGAGGTGACCCGGATCCACTCCGCGGCGGGCCAGCCCGTGCGGGGCCTCCTCAAGACCCCGCCCTTCCGCGCCCCGCACCACACGGTGAGCTACGCCGGGCTCATCGGGGGCGGGGCCATCCCCAAGCCGGGAGAGGTCTCCTTGGCCCACCGAGGGGTGCTCTTTCTGGACGAGTTTCCGGAGTTCTCCCGGGAGGCCCTCGAGGCCCTCCGCCAGCCCCTGGAGGACGGGGTGGTGACCATCGCCCGGGCCCGGGCGAGCCTCACCTTCCCCGCCCGCTTCCTCCTGGTGGCGGCCATGAACCCCTGCCCCTGCGGCTGGTACGGGGACCCGGAAAGGCCCTGCGCCTGCAGTCCCGCAAGCCGCCAGCGCTACGTGGGCAAGATCTCCGGGCCCCTCCTGGACCGGTTTGACCTGGTGGTGGAGGTGCCCCGCCTCACGCCCCAAGAGCTCGCCCACGCCCCGGAAGGGGAGGGCACGGAGGCGGTGCGGGAAAGGGTCTTGAGGGCCCGGGAGAGGATGCTAAAGCGCCAGGGCCGCCCCAACGGGGAGCTTTCCGGAAAGGCCCTAAGGGAACACGTCCGCCTCACCCCGGGGGCCGAGGCCCTCCTCTTGGCGGCGGCCAAGAAGATGCTCCTCTCCGCCCGCTCCTTTGACCGCCTCCTCCGTGTGGCCCGCACCGTGGCCGACCTCCAGGGTGCGGAGAGGGTGGAGGAGGCCCACGTGGCCGAGGCCCTGGCCTACCGCAAGGCCCTTTAGGAGAGGCTCCTGAGCCAGGGGACCAGGGCCTCGGCCCCTTGGGGGTTGGTCACCAGGGGCACCCCGTGCACGTTGCAGACCCGCATCAGGGCCTGGACGTCGGGCTCGTGGGGCTTGGGGGTGAGGGGGTCTTGGAAGAAGATCACCGCCAGCACCCGGCCCTCGGCCACCCTGGCCCCGATCTGCTGGTCCCCCCCCAAGGGCCCCGAGAGCACCCGCTCCACGGGAAGCCCCGTGGCCTCGGCGATGCGCTTCCCCGTGGTGCCCGTGGCGAGGAGGGGAAAGCGGGCAAGAAGCTCCCGGTGCCTTTGGCAGAAGGCCACCATCTCCTCCTTCTTGGCGTCGTGGGCGATGAGGGCCAGAAACCTCATGGGGGCATTGTAAGCTTGGGGCATGGACTACGCGCCCAACCTGGACTTCCTGGAAAGGCTCCTCCTCGCCGTGGGGCCCTCGGGCTTTGAGGAGGAGGCGGCCCAGGCCTTCTTGGAGGAGGCCCGCACCTTCGCCGAGGCCGAGCGGGACCGGCACGGCAACGTCTACGCCCGCATCCACCCCGGGGGGAGGCCCAAGGTCCTCCTCCTGGGGCACCTGGACGAGATCGGGGTCATCGTGAGCCACGTGGAGGAAAAGGGCTTCCTGCGCCTGAAGCCCCTCGGGGGCTGGGACCCCCAGGTGCTGGTGGGCCAGCGGCTGCGGTTTTTGGGCAAGCGGGGGCACGTGCTGGGGGTGGTGGGGCGGAAGGCCATCCACGTGCTGAAGGAGGAGGAAAGGAGGAAGGCGGTGGAGCTTTCCGAGCTTTTCGCCGACATCGGGGCGAGGAGCCGGGAGGAGGCCCTGGAGCACCTCGAGGTGGGGGCGGTGGGGGTCTTGGACCAGGCCCCCCAGTGGCTCCTGGGGGAGAGGCTGGTGTCCAAGGCCCTGGACAACCGCCTGGGGGCCTTCGTGGTCCTCGAGGCCCTGCGCCTCCTGAAGGGGAAGACCCCCGCCGAGGTGGTGGCGGTGGGCACCGTGCAGGAGGAGATCGGGGCCTACGGGGCCAGGACCGCCGCCTTCCGGGAGAACCCGGACCTGGCGGTGGTGGTGGACGTGCACCACGACAGCGCCACCCCGGGCATGGAGAAGGCCCAGGTGGGGGAGGCGGAGCTTGGCCGGGGGGTGGTCCTGGACATCGGCCCCTTCGTGGACAAGGAGGTCTTCCGGGCCCTGAGGCGGGCGGCGGAGCGGGAGGGCCTCCCCTACGTCCTCCACGCCCACGGCCGCTGGTCGGGCACCGACGCCGACGAGGTGGCCAAGGTGCGGGAGGGCATCCCCACGGGGATCGTCTCCATCCCCCTGCGCTACATGCACTCCCCGGTGGAGATGGTGGACCTGGGGGACGTGGAGCGGGCCGTGCGCCTCCTCGCCGCCTTCGTGGAGGGGGTGTAGTCGTGGCCCTCACCTTCAAGGAGGCCCAAGAGCGGGTGGACGCCTGGATTTCCTCCTTCCAGGAGGGCTACTTCCCTCCCCTCCTCATGCTCGCCCGCCTCACGGAGGAGCTCGGGGAGGTGGCCCGGGTCCTGGCCCACCGCCACGGCAAGAAGCCGAAGCCCGGGGAGGAGGAGGGGGACCTGGCCATGGAGCTCGCCGACCTCCTCTTCGTCCTCATCTCCCTGGCCAACCGGGAGGGGATTGACCTGGAGGAGGCCTTCCTCAAGGCCATGGAGAAGTACCGCTTGCGGGATAGCGGGCGCTGGACCAGGAAAGGATGAGGCCCGTTCCGGTCCTCCACGTGGGCTACCGCTCCACCAACTACTGGCTGGTGGGCCACGGGGAAAACCGCCTTCTTGTGGACCTAGGCTGGCCCGGGACCCTAGGGGCCTTGCGGGTAGCCCTGCGCCGGGCCGGGGTCTCTCTGGAAGCCGTTCGCTACGGCATGGCCACGCACTACCATGTTGACCACGCAGGCCTGGCCCAGGAGCTCAAGAAATTTGGCATGACCCTCCTGGTCATGGAAACCCAAGTAGAAGCCATACCCTTAATGAAGCGCTTTACCAAACCCTGGGACCGCTACCGAGAAATCCGCGCGGAAGGAAACCAGGTCCTGGGCTTTGGGGAAAGCCGGGCCTTCCTGGAGGCCTTGGGCATTCCCGGGGAAATCCTCCCCACCCCCGGGCACACGGAGCACTGCGTGAGCCTTCTTCTGGACGATGGCCGGGCCTTTACCGGGGACCTGCCCCCAGAAGAGGCCGCCTGGGATAACCCCGTTGCGCTTCAAAGCTGGAGCCTCCTACGCGCCCGGGGAGCAAGGTGGGTGTACCCCGGGCACGGCCCCGTTAGGCCTTTAGAATAGGCCCATGGAAAAGGTCCTCCTCGAGGCCCCGAAGGCGGCCCAGGGCGTAGGGCGGTGGAGGCTTCCCCATGGGCGCTAGGGGGCTTCTTTTAGCCCTGGGCCCGGCTGCAGCCTTGGGCCTCGGCCGCTTCGCCTACGCCCTGGTTCTTCCCCTCATGCAAACCGCCTGGGGGCTTTCCTACGCGGAGGCGGGCCTCTTGGGGAGCGCCAACACCCTAGGCTACCTGGTCAACCAAAGTGCACATTAGCGCACCCCGGCCCTCCACCAGGAGGAGGACCTAAGCTTCCTTTCCACCCCTCCCACGCTCCCCGGTGAAGGAGGGCCTTCAACGGGGAGAGGTCACGCGGCACCGCGTTCCTGAGGAGGGGAAGGAAAGTGCCTACCCTCAGGACCCTCCAGGCGTTCCCTCCAGGACGGTTCCTTCCCTCGGTAAACCCGTCCTGGCCACCTAGCGAGCCCTGAAGGCTTGAAAGCAAGGCCAAGTGGCGCTTCGCCCTCCCGATCTCCCGGGAAAGCCTGCGCCTCAGGTAAGGGTTGCGCTCCTGCGCTTTTTTGGCCCGGAGTTCCTGCACCTTGGAGGCGTAGAAGCCCTGGACGTGACCCCTGAAGCGTTCGTCCCGGAGAAGCCTCTCGTACCCCCTGGGAAGCTTCTCCCTGAACCCCAAGGCCCTCCTCCCGATGACGTAAGCGGCGGCCACGTCCTTGGAGAGGGAAAGCTGGGGGGCGTACTTCAGCATCCCGATGGTGGAGGTGTCCTGCGGGTTGACCTCCACAACCTGGATGCCCTTCCTCCTGGCTAGGGAGTGGACCTTTCTGAGCAGAGAGGCGTAAGCGAAGCGGTGCTGCTTCCCGCGGAAAGCCCTCCCCGAGCCGTCACCCCTCCTGGACTTCCTGAGGTGCTTTAGGCGCTCGGTGGCGATGACCACTCCGTGTTCCTCCGCCAGGGAGATGACCTGGTGGGCGATCTTCCAAAGAACGAGTTCCTTGGCTCCCTTGTTCTTCGCCCGATCCACTTCCTCAAGGGAGAGGGTGAGGTGGCGCCTCAGGTTCCCGTCAGGGGCGACGAGGGCCAAGGCCAGGTGGTAGGGGTCCGAGTTCACGTCCAGGGCGAGGACCCCGTTCTCCTTC
>NZ_FNBC01000005.1 GCF_900102145.1 Thermus arciformis
GCCCCGTCCACAGGCCCCCGTCGGGTGGGGGGCCCTGGAGGGCCTCCAGGACCCTCCTCTGCTCCTCCGGGGTCAGCTTGGGCTTCTGGCCCGGGTTCTGGTGCCGCTTGTCCTTCAAGCCCTCCGGCCCTTCCCGGTTGTAGCGCCGCACCGTCTCCTGGACCCAGCGGGTGGAGCTGAGGGTGATTTTGGCGATCTCCTTGGCGGCGAGTCCCCGCTTGGCGTGGTAGACGGCCAGGAAGCGATGCTTCTCTATCGGGTCCTTGGCCTTCTTGACCCTCCGCCACAGCTCGTTCAGGGTCAGGTGGTCGGCCACGGTCATGGACGAAGAATACAACAAGAAAGGGTATGAATCCGCCTCCAATCCGGTTCCGAGGGACCTAGACCAGTTTAGGCGGGAGGCGACGTTACAGAAGCGTTACCCCGTTACGGGCCGAGGAGCCACTCTACGAAGGCGTTTACCACGTCGTTTTCCGCGAGGAGTTCGGGGTTTTCCAGAACGGCCTGGTAAAAGGCCCGCACGAGCTCCGGGGTGGGGTTTTGGAGAAGCTCCTGGACGCTTCGCCCCTTGTAGGGCCCCTGGTCCAGGGGGGTGGTGAACCGGGGGGCGGTGGCCAAGGGGGCAGCCTCCTTAAGGGCCTTGAGGGTCCTCTCCAGGAGGAGCGTTTCCCCTTCCGGCCCCAGGGCCTCCTTGGGGGTGAGGAGGGCCTGGCCCGAGAGGTCCCGGGCCTCGAGGCCCAGGGCGTAGAGCCTGCGGGCGAGGCTTTCCGGCCCCACCTCCAGGGGCAGGAGGACCTGGGCCTCCCCGTAGCGGACCTCGAGGGTGTACCTTCCCTCCTCCGGCAGGGTGACCGCGGGGGCCGTCTCCTCCAGGGCGGCGGTGAGGGGAGGGAAGCCCAAGGGCTTGGCCTCCTGGGCCAGGACCTTCCCCTCCTGCCAGAGGAGGGTTTCCAGGGCCCCCCTCCCCAGGTAGGGGAGGCCTTCCAGGCGCACCATGGGGAAGACCGCCTCTCCCTTGCGGAAGGGCCTCGCCTCCAGGTCGCCGGGGATGAGGGTGAACCTGAGGACCTGAAGGCGCACCTGGGAGGTCTTCAGGCGCTTTAGGGCCCGGCTGGCGGCGAAGGCCGCGGGGTGCTTGGGGTGGGCCTCGAGGAAGGCCTCGTAGAGGGGCTTGGCCTCGAGGCCCGCCCGCTCGGCGAGGTAAGCCCGGAAGAAGAGGGCGAGGGGCTCTTCCCGTTCCTCCAGGTCCTTCAGGGCCTCGGGGTAGTCCTCCCCCTCGTCCAGCCTCAGGGCCCGGTCGTAGGCGGCCTTGGCCCCGAGGAAGTCCCCGTAGATGGCCCTAAAGAGGCCCAGGTTGTAGTAGGCGGTGGCGTTCGGCTGAAGCCGCACCGCCCTCTCCGAGGCCAGGAGGGCCCGGGGGAGGTCCCCGGTGAGGTAGTAGGCCCAGCCCAGGTTGGTCCAGTAGAGCCAGGAGTCCGGGCGGAGGGCGAGGGCCTTGAGGAGGGCCTCCTTGGCCTCCTTTCCCTGGCCTTCCTGGAAGGCGGCAAAGCTCACCTCCTCCCAGGCCAGGGGAAGCTCAGGAAAGGCCTCCGCCAGCCTCCTCGCCGAGGCCTTCCAGCGCTCGTCCTCCAGGGCCCGGAGGAGGAGGTGGGCCGCCGTCCTTTCCAGCACGTCCCCCTCCCCCATGGCCGCCGCCAGGGCCAAGGCCTCCTCCCGCTTCCCCTCGGCGAGGAGCCGGAAGGCCTCGTAGGCTCGGGGAAGCCTCCCCTGCCAGAGGAGGAGGAGCCTTTGGGGAAGAAGCCCCTCAAGAAGCCCGCTTCCCCGGCCCTCCTTCAGGTCCAGGGCCGATTGGTGGAGGGGGTCGGGGTCCTCCCCCTGGGCCAGGGCACGAAGCCTCTCCTCCGGGAGGCCGGGGGCGGGGAGGGGGGAGCGCCTTGGGGCGAGGCCCTGGCCCTGGAGCCAAAGCCAGGCGAGCTCTGGGGTGGGGAAGAGGGCTTCCTTGGCCCCCTGGGCGTCCGCCAGGAAGAGCCTGAGGCCCCCTTCCTCCTCCCGCCCGAGGAGCACCCAGTCCGCCCCCGTAACCGCCCGGGCGAGCCGGGCCCCCGCCTTGGTGTAAAGCCCCCCGGCGAGCTCGTAGCTTCCCCGCCAAGGGAGGTCGGGGAGGAGGAGGGCGAGGAGGGTGGGGGGTGGGGCCTTCAGCCCCTGGGCGAAGGCCTGGGCGAGGCCGTACCCCTTGGGGCCCTCAAAGGGCAGGACGAGGCCTTGGGCGAGGGCGAGGCCCAGGAAGAGGAGGCCGGAAATCCAGCGCATGGGCCCATTTTAGCGCCCTTCCCTAAGCACCATGTAAGCGAAGCGGAAAAGCCTGGGGGCCCTCCGCCAGCGCTTCGGGTCCAGGCCCACCCGCAAAAGCCACTCCAGGCCGAGCCTCTGGGCCCAGAGGGGGGGGCGCCTCGCCTCCCCCGCCAGGACGTCCAGGGTGCCCCCTACCCCCATGGCCACCCGGGCCTCGAGGTGGGGCTTGTGGCGGTGGATGAAGGCTTCCTGACGCTCCCCCATGCCCACCAGGAGGAGGTCGGGGGCGGCCTTCCGGATGGCCTCCACCACCGGGGCCTCCTCCTGGAAGTAGCCGTGGTGGTGCCCCACCACCACGCCCCCCAGGCGCTCCACCTCCCGGGCGGCCCTTTCGGCCACCCCGGGCTTCCCCCCGAGGAGGTAGACCCGGACCCCGGGGAAGCGGCGGAGGAGGGCGAGGGTGAGGTCAATCCCCGTGACCCGTTCCTTGAGGGAAAGGCTGTGGAGGCGCCGCACCGCCCAGAGGATCCCCACCCCGTCCGGGGTGACGAGCTCGGCCTCGAGGACGGCCCGCCTCAGGGCCTCGTCCTCCTGGGCCCTCACGGCGATCTCGGGGTTCAGGGTCACCACCTGGTGGGTCCTTTCCTCCCGGAGGAAGCCCCCGAGGCGCTTTAGGGCCTCCTCCATGTCCACGGGGTCTAGGGGCAGGCCGAGGAGGGTCAGCCGTTCCATGGGACGAACCTCTGGGCGTGGCGGTCTTGGCTAAGCCCGTAGGCCTCCTTGGGGAAGCGGCGGACCTCGGCGAGCCTGGGCACCACGGGGTCCACCCCGATGAGGCTCGCCCAGGCCAGCTCCTCGGCGCGGCCCTGGCGGTGGAGGGCCTGGCCCTCGGGGCTTTGGAAAAGGGCCTCCTGGGGGTCGGGGAAGGCCTTGAGGAGGGCGGTGGCGAGGGAGGGCGGGGCCTCGGGGGAAAGCTTGCGCTTGAGGAAGCCCGCGGCCACCAGGGCGGAAAGGAGGGGCTCGGGGGCCCCGGCCGGGCGGAGGGTGAGGTGGGGGAGGCTTTGGGCCAAGGCCAAGGCCGCCTTGGCGTTGCGGAGGTTGGCCACGTAGACCTCCTCTTCCTCGGGGAGGAGGCTTGCGCTAAGGGAAGGGGCCACCAGGACCGCCCGCTTGCCCCGGACCTCGGCCTCCTCCAGGTCCAGGAGGGAAAGCCTCCCGTGGAAGCCTTCCGGGGGAAACCCCTCCACCTCGCCCAGGAGGAGGACGTCCTTCCCCAGGGCCTCCGCAAGGAGCCTCGCCACCTTGGGCCCCGGGGCCACCCAGACCTCCTGGGCCCCCAGGGCGAGGAGGCGGGTGAGGACGCTCCCCGCGGGCAGGACCTCCACCAGGAACAGGGGGCCTTGGGCCGGCCTCAGGCACAGGTCAACCCGGCACACCCGGCCATGATACCCTAGCCTGGGCGTATGCGGCTTAAGGACCTGGGCGAGCGGGCCCTCCTCGCGAGGCTCGCCCCCCTGGGCTACCCCCCGGAGGCCCCCCTGCCCCCGGGGGACGACGCCGGGGGGGTTTGGGTGGAGGGAAGGGCCTGGCTCCTCAAGACGGACGGCTTCCTCTACCGGGAGGTGGCCCTAAGGGGCATGGGGCCCTTTGAGGTGGGGTTTCGGGGGGTGGCGGCCACGGCCTCGGACCTCCTCGCCAAGATGGGGCGGCCCTTGGGCTTCACCTTGGGCCTCTTTCTGCCCGAGGACCTGGAGGAGAGTTTCGTCCTGGAGCTCGTGCGCGGGGCGGCGGAGGCGGCCAAGCGGCTTGGGGCCTTCCTCCTCGGGGGGGACACGAACCGGGGGGTGGAGGTGGCCCTCACCGTCTCCGGCTTCGCCCAGACGGAGGCCCCCTTGCCCCGGAGGGCCCTCCCCGGGGACCTCCTCTACCTCGCGGGCGACCGGTGGGGGAGGACGGGGGCGGCCATCCGGGCCCACTACGAGGGGCGCTCCTTGGAGGGGTTTCCCGAGATCCGGGAGGCCGCCTTCTACCCCCTGCCCCGCCTGGGGCTCCTCGCCCTCTCCGGCTTCCTCCGGGGAAGCCTGGACTCCTCCGACGGCCTCGCCGAGACCCTTTGGCAGCTTGCCGAGCTCGGGGTGGGGGTGGAGGTGGAGGCCCTGCCCCTCTACCCCGACGTCCTGGCCTTCGCGGGGAGCGAGGAGGCGGCCTTGGAGCTCGTCCTCTACGGGGGCGAGGAGTTTGAGGCGGTCCTGGTGGTGCCCCAGGAAGGGGCGGCCGCGGTGGAGGCGAGGGCCAAGGCCAGGGGGCTCCCCCTCTTCCGGGCAGGGAGGGTAGTGGCGGGGGGAGGGGTTTACCTCCGGGGGGCGCTCCTTCCCCGGAAGGGGTATACCCACTTCTAGGTACCCTGTTCTGGACTTCGCTAGAGCAGGGGCCCCAGAAGAGCTTTCCTACAGCCCTAGTTCCGGCATCCCCTGTTGCGAAGCCAACGTGTGGGCACTTAGGAGGTGGTGAAGGTGGCTTCTTTGGACGAGCTGGTTCGTTTACAAGGGCGGGTGGCCTTGGTTACGGGGGCGGCCAAGGGCATCGGTAGGGCCACGGCCGTGCGCCTGGCGGAGGCGGGGGCGGGGCTCATCCTCGTGGATCGGGACGAAGACCTTCTCAAGGACGTGGCCCAGGTGGTCCGGGAGGTCCACGGGGTAAGGGTGGAGGTTTGCGCCTTAGACCTGGCCTCCCGGGAGGCCGTTCAGGACCTCTGGCGTCGTCTCGAGGGCCGCGGGCCTCTTCCCGAGATTCTGGTCAACAACGCAGGTGTCTACCCTTTTTGCCCCTTTGAAGAGGTGGACGAGCTCCTCTGGCGCCGGACCCTCGCCGTAAACCTGGAAGCGGTGTTTTGGATGTGCCAGGGGTTTGTGCGGGCCTACAAGGGGCGTAGGGGGGCTATCGTTAATGTGAGTTCTATTGAGGCCTTCCTTCCCGTCGTCCGGGGGGTGGCGCACTACGATGCTGCTAAGGCGGGGGTGGTGGCTTTGACTCGGGCTTTGGCCCGGGAATACGGGAAGCGGATTCGGGCCAACGTGGTGGTTCCCGGGGGGATCCGCACCGAAGGGGTAAGGGAGGCCGTGCGCCGCACCCTTCTTAAGGTGGACTGGGACAAGATGGCCACCGGCTTCTTCTTCCAGGCCCGGCTCCCCATGGGCCGCTTTGGGGACCCGGACGAGGTGGCTCGGGTGATTCTTTTCCTGGTCAGCGACTTAGCAAGTTACGTGAACGGGGCGGTGGTGCCGGTGGACGGCGGGTTCCTCTCCGCTTGAAAGCGCTTTGGTTCACAAAAAGGGTCCGTCCCCCAGGTTAGCCTTCCCCAGGTATGGAGGCGACCCTTCCCGTTTTGGACGCGAAGACGGCGGCCCTCAAGAGGCGCTCCATCCGGCGTTACCGGAAGGACCCCGTGCCCGAGGGGCTTCTTAGGGAGGTCCTCGAGGCCGCCCTTAGGGCGCCCTCGGCCTGGAACCTCCAGCCCTGGCGGATCGTGGTGGTGCGAGACCCCGCCACCAAGCGGGCCCTGAGGGAGGCGGCCTTCGGCCAGGCCCACGTGGAGGAGGCCCCCGTGGTCCTGGTCCTCTACGCCGACCTCGAGGACGCCCTCGCCCACCTGGACGAGGTCATCCACCCCGGGGTCCAGGGGGAAAGGCGTGAGGCGCAGAAGCAGGCCATCCAACGGGCCTTCGCCGCCATGGGGCAAGAGGCGCGAAAGGCCTGGGCCTCCGGGCAGAGCTACATCCTCTTGGGCTACCTCCTTCTCCTCCTGGAGGCTTATGGTCTCGGAAGCGTCCCCATGCTGGGGTTTGACCCCGAGAGGGTGAAGGCCATCCTGGGGCTTCCTTCCCACGCCGCCGTCCCCGCCCTGGTGGCCTTGGGCTACCCGGCGGAGGAGGGCTACCCCTCCCACCGCCTGCCCCTGGAGCGGGTGGTCCTCTGGCGCTAGGGAGGGAGGAGGAGCCAGCGGGTTTCCTCCCAGAGGACCCGGGCCAGGCGGGGGCTCCTTTGGGGCAGGCCTTTCCACTCCTCCAGGGTGTAGACCAAGGCCTCCGCGGGCACGGGAAGCTCCAGGGGGCGCTTCCAGGGAGGGAGGGGAGAGTGGGCCACCAGGAGGAGGAGGTCTAGGTCGCTTCCCACCCCCGCCTCCCCCCGGGCGTAGGAGCCGAAGTAGCCTGCGGCCACAAGCCCAGGGATAGGGTGGCGGACGAGCCAGTCCTTCAGGGCCTCCTCCACCTTTTCCCGGCTAGGCCACCTGAGCACGGACGAACCCAAGGACCTCACGGGCATAGCTCACCGCCACCCTTCTCCGCCCGGAGGAGCCAGTCCCGGCCCCGGTTCATGCCCTGAGTTTACCGCTATACTCGGGTCATGCGGGCCTTCAAGGCGCATCTCCGGGGCCTTAGCCCTTACCCCTACAAGAAGGAAGAGGCCCCGGTGAAGCTGGACCAGAACGAAAGCCCCTTTGACCTCCCCAGGGCGCTCAAGGAGGAGGCCTTGGGACGCCTCAGGGGCCTTCCCTGGAACCGCTACCCGGAGATCCACGCGGAAAGCCTCAGGAAGAGGCTTTCCGCCCTTCTGGACTGGCCCGAGGAGGGGATCGTCCTTTCTCCCGGCTCCAACCTCCTGATCCTCGCCCTGAGCCTGGCGGCGGAGGAGGTCCTGGACCTTAGCCCCTCCTTCCCCCACTACGCCCACGCCGCCAAGGTGGCGGGGACGCCCTACCGGGCGGTGCCCCTCGGGGAAGGGTTTTCCCTGGACCTTGACGCCCTCCTCGCCGCCTTCAGGGGCGGGGTCCTCTTCCTCCCCAACCCCCACGCCCCCACGGGGGTCCTCTTCCCAGAGGAGGCCCTTTGGGCCCTGGCGGAACGGGCCAGGGAGGTGGGGGGGCTTTTGGTGGTGGACGAGGCCTACCAGGAGTTCGCCGGGACGGACTTCCGCTCCCTCGCCCGGGAAAACCCCCACGTGGCCCTGCTTCGCACCTTCTCCAAGGCCTTCTCCCTGGGGGGGGTCCGCGCCGGGTACCTCCTAGGAAGCCCGGAGGTGGCGGGGGTGGTGCGGGAGGTGCTTCCCCCCTTCGTCCTTCCCGCCCACACCGGGGCCATCCTGGAAGTGGTCTTGGAAAACCCGGGCTACGTGGAGAAGGTGGTGGAGGAGGTGGTGGCCCAAAGGGAGCGGGTCTACCGGGAGCTCCTCGCCCACCCCACCTGGCGCCCCTACCCGAGCCGCACCAACTTCCTCCTGGTGCGAACCCCCGATGCCGAAGAGGCCTTCCGCCACCTCCTCGCCCGGGGCGTCCTGGTGCGTCGGCAGGACCGCTACCCAGGGCTTGCGGGGTGCCTCCGGGTCACCATCGGCCGGAAGGAGGAGATGGACGCCTTCCTGAGGGCGGCCTTCGGGGTGGCCTATGCGTGAGGCCACGGTGGAACGGGCCACGGCGGAGACCTGGGTGCGGCTCCGCCTCGGCCTGGACGGGCCCACCGGGGGGAAGGTGGCCACGGGCCTCCCCTTCCTGGACCACATGCTCCTCCAGCTCCAGCGCCACGGCCGCTTCCTCCTGGAGGTGGAGGCCAGGGGGGACCTCGAGGTGGACGTGCACCACCTGGTGGAGGACGTGGGCATCGCCTTGGGGATGGCCCTGAAGGAGGCCTTGGGGGACGGGGTGGGGCTGGAGCGCTACGCCGAGGCCTTCGCCCCCATGGACGAGACCCTGGTGCTCTGCGTCTTGGACCTCTCGGGAAGGCCCCACCTGGAGTACCGCCCCGAGGCCTGGCCCGTGGTGGGGGAGGCAGGCGGGGTGAACCACTACCACCTGCGGGAGTTCCTGCGGGGCCTGGTGAACCACGGGCGGCTCACCCTCCACCTGAGGCTCCTTTCCGGGAGGGAGGCGCACCACGTGGTGGAGGCGAGCTTTAAAGCTTTGGCCCGGGCCCTCCACCGGGCCACCCGGATTACCGGGGAAGGGCTTCCCAGCACAAAAGGGGTTCTGTAGGTGAAGACCCTCCTCATTGACTACGGCTCAGGCAACCTGAGGAGCGCCGCCAAGGCCCTCGAGGCCGCGGGGTTTGACGTGGCGGTGGCCCAGGACCCCAAGGCCCGCGAGGACGCGGACCTCCTCGTCCTCCCCGGCCAGGGGCACTTCGGCCAGGTGATGCGGGCCTTCCGGGAAAGCGGCTTCGTGGAGCGGGTCCTCCGCCACCTGGAAAGGGGGCTGCCTTTCCTCGGGATCTGCGTGGGGATGCAGGTGCTCTACGAGGGGAGCGAGGAGGCCCCCGGGGTGGAGGGCCTCGGCCTCGTCCCGGGGGTGGTGCGCCGCTTCCCCCGGGGCCGGGTGCCCCAGATGGGCTGGAACGCCCTGGAGTTCGGCGGGGCCTTCGCCTCCCTCACGGGGCGCCACTTTTACTTCGCCAACTCCTACTACGGCCCCCTCACCCCCTACTCCCTGGGGAAGGGGGAGTACGAGGGCACCCCCTTCACCGCCCTCCTCGCCAAGGAAAACCTCCTCGCCCCCCAGTTCCACCCCGAGAAGAGCGGGAAGGCGGGGCTGGCCTTCCTCGCCCTAGCCCGCCGCCACTTCCAGGTCCTCTAGGCGCACGAGCCGCCCCTGGGCCCCGATGGCGGTGGCGGCCAAGGCCCCCGCCAGGTTGGCCAGGCGGGCCGCCTCCTGGGGCTTCTTCCCCTGCAGGATGGCGTGGGCGAAGGCCGCGGTGTAGGCGTCCCCGGCCCCGGTGGAGTCCACGATGTCCTCCACGGGGAAGGGCTCAATGAGCTCCTCCCCTTCCGGGGTGACCACGATGGACCCCATGGCCCCCACCTTGATGACCAGGTGGGAAAAGCCCTCCTGGCGCAGCCGCTCCACCCCCTCGGAGAGGGAGGAAGCCCCCGTGAGGGCCAGAAGTTCGGTCTGGTTCATGAGGAGCCAGCGGACGCCCCTCAGGTACTTCAAAAGCTCCTGCCCCGCGGCCCGCACCGCCCCCGTGCCCAGGTCGGCGAAGATGGGCATCTCCCGCTTCCGGGCGGACTCCAGGACCTCCACGGCGTAGCTTCGGGAAGGCCCCCCCACCAGGGCGTAGGCGGAGAGGACCACGGCGTCCGCCTGGTCCAGGAAGCGGGGCTTGAAGAGGGCGGGGTCCAGGTGGCGGCTCGCCCCTTCCGCGCTCACCATGGCCCGCTCCCCTCCCGGCACCACCAGGATGAGGACGGAGCTCGTGGTGTGCTCCGGGTCCTCCTGGAGGTGGCGGAGGTCCACCCCCACCTCCCGCACCCGGCTTAGGGCGAGCTCGGCGAAGGGGTCCTGGCCCACCCGGCCCGCCAGGAAGACCCGGTGGCCTAGGCTCGCGAGCTGGGCGGCTAAGGTCCCCCCGGCCCCCCCGGGCTTCATGAGGGCCCTTCGGGCGGGGAGCTCCTCCCCGGGCTCGGGAATGCGCTCCAAGAAGAAAAGCAGGTCCACGGAAACGTCTCCCACCACGAAAAACCGCATCCTTCCCCCTTTCTCAGGCAAAGGCTTTTGCCCTCACTATACCGCAAGGGCCCCGTGGCTTCGCCAAGAAGCCTACCGCCCCATCATGAGAAAGAGATAACAAGCAAGAGCGCCCCCGACCCAAAGGCGGGGGACACCCTGGCCGAGGCGGTGGGGTACTTAAAACCTCCGGTCCACCACCAGGCCCCCCTCGAGGACCTCCACCAGCTCGGCCTCGTCCACCTTAAGCCCCGTGGCCTTCTGGATGGCCTCAAAGAGCCCGGGGGGAACCCGATCCGCCTTCAGGCGCAGCACCAGCTTGTCCGTGCCCTCCAGCTTCCTTTCCACCACCACCTGGAAGCCCTTGGGGTCCAGGCCGAAGCCCGCCAGGATGGGGGCGAGCTCCGTGGGGTAGAGCTTCACCCCCTTCACCTTCACCATCTGGTCCGTGCGGCCGAAGACCCCGCGGGGGAGGACGGTGAGCCCTTCCCGCCTCTCGGCGATGGCCAGGTCCCCGGTGCGGAAGCGCACCATGGGCATGAGGGTGCGGCTTAGGGCGGTGACCACGAGCTCCCCCTTCTCCCCGTCCGCCACGGGCCTTAAGGTCTCGGGGTCCAGGACCTCGAGGACGGCCATCTCGGGGATTTCCCAAAGCCCGTCCTTTTCGGGCCGCTCCCCGGCCACGATGCCGAGCTCGCTCGTCCCGTAGGCGTCCAGGGCCACGCCCCCCAGGGCCTCCTCCACCCGTTCCCTGAAGCCCGGCACCGAGGTGAAAGGCTCCCCCCCGGCGAGGAGGAGGGGGAAGCGCCCCCCGGCCTGGCCCACCTTGAGGGCGAAGGAGGGGTTGGTGACGAGGACGTCAAAGCCGTAGCGCCCCCCGATCTCGGCGATGCGGGCGGCCTCGCCGGGCCCGTGGGGGAAGACCAGGTTCCCCGCCCGCCAAAGGGCCTGGTGGAAGAGCCACCCCCCGGCGAAGACGTGGTAGCTGAAGGCCACCAGGACCCTTTTCCCCACCAGCCCCATCCGGCGGTAGTGCGCGGCCAGGGCCTCCGCCTGGTAGCGGAGGTCCTCCTGGGAGAGGTACTCGGGCATCCAGCCCAGGGCGGGGCTTGGGGTGAGGTGCATGAGGCTCGCCCCTTCCGGGGGCCTGGGGTTTTCCCCGAGGTAGGCCACCCACTCCTCCCGGGTGGTGAGGGGGAGGGAGGGGAGGTCCTCCAGGGTGAGCTTCTCCGGGTCTAGGCCCTTGAGCTTGCCCTCGTAGACGGGGTGGGCCTGCGCCGCGCCCAGGACTTCCCTAAGCCTTGCCAAGCGGTCCATGGTGCCTCCTTGGGGGGATTATACCGAAAGGGCCAGGGCGGCAAGGAGCCTTTGCAAAGCTTCCTGGAGTTCCCCTTGGCTATCCCGCCTCAGGGTGATGTGCCCCACCTTGCGCCCGGGGCGCACCGCCTTGCCGTACCAGTGGAGGTGGGCCCCTTCCACCTTTAGGGCCTCGGCGAAGTCGGGCCTAAAGCCGATGAGGTTCACCATGGCGCTGTGGCCCCTTGGCGCGGTGCTCCCCAGGGGAAGGCCCAGGACGGCCCGGAGGTGGTTTTGGAACTGGCTCGTTTCCGCCCCTTCTATCGTCCAGTGGCCGGAGTTGTGCACCCGGGGGGCCATCTCGTTGAAGAGGAGTTCCTCCCCCACCTGGAAGAACTCCAGGGCGAGGACGCCCACGTAGTCCAGGGCCTGCATGGCCCTTAGGGCGTAGGCCTCCGCCTTCTTCTGCAGGGGCTCCCTGGCCCCGGGGGCCGGGGCCAGGGAGAGGCGGAGGATCCCCTCCCGGTGGCGGTTTTCCACCAGGGGGTAGAAGGCCACTTCTCCTGTCCGGCCCCGCACGGCGAGCAGGGAAACTTCCCGGTGGAAGGGGACGAAGCCCTCCAGAAGAAGCCCCTTGCCCCCCAGGGCCTTTAGGGCCTCTAGGGCCTCTTCCTTCTTGCGCACCAGGGCCTGCCCCTTGCCGTCGTAGCCGCCCCGCCTCGTCTTGAGGAGGGCGGGAAGGCCCACCCGCTTTAGGCCCTCCTCCAGGTCCTCGAGGCCGTCCACGGGGTGGAAGGGGGGGGTGGGCACCCCGAGGCCCCGGAAGAAGGCCTTTTCCCGGAGGCGGTCCTGGGCCACCTCCAGGGCCTGGGGCGAAGGGTACACGGGAAGCCTCGCCGCCAGGCGCCTCGCCGCCTCCACGGGAACGTTCTCAAACTCGTAGGTGACGAGGAATAGCCCCTCGGCGAAGCGCAAAAGGGCCCCTTCGTCCAGGAAGTCCCCCACCACCACGGGCCCCACCTGCCCGGCGCAGGCCTCGGGGGAGGGGTCCAGGAAGCGGAAGGAAAGCCCCAAGGGGTAGCCGGCAAGGGCCAGCATCCGCCCGAGCTGCCCCCCGCCCAGGATCCCGATCACGCCTCCTCCCTGGGGTCGGGGTGGGCGAGGACGGCCTCCGTCTGGGCCTTGCGGTAGGCCTTGAGGCGCTCTTGGATCTCGGGGTGCTTGAGGCCCAGGATGCTTGCGGCAAGCAGAGCGGCGTTCACCGCCCCCGCCCGCCCGATGGCCAGGGTGCCCACGGGGACGCCCGCGGGCATCTGGACGATGGAAAGGAGGGAGTCTAGGCCCCTTAGGGCCTGGCTTTCCACCGGCACCCCGAGGACGGGCAGGGCGGTGTGGGCCGCGGTCATGCCGGGGAGGTGGGCCGCCCCCCCGGCCCCGGCGATGATCACCTGGATCCCCCGTTCCTCGGCGGTCTTGGCGTACTCCGCCATGAGGTCGGGGGTGCGGTGGGCGGAGACCACGCGCACCTCGTAGGGGATCCCCAGGGCCTCGAGGGTCTCCGCCGCGTGGCGCAGGGTCTCCCAGTCGGAACGGGAACCCATGATGAGGCCTACCAACGGCGCCATCGTACCGGATTGTAAAAGCCCTTCCTCCTTTGGTAAAGCCAGGGGTATGGACGCCCTGGAGCTTTTGCGCCTCAACCTCCTCTCCCCCATGGTCCTCGCCTACTTCCTGGGGGTCGCGGCCAGGCTTTTGAAGAGCGACCTCGCCTTCCCCGAGGCCCTCTACACCGCTCTTTCCATCTACCTCCTCTTCGCCATCGGCTTCAAGGGCGGGGTGGAGCTTTCCCACACGCCCTTGGCCGTGGTGCTCCTTCCCGCCCTCTTCACCCTGGCCCTGGGGCTTTTCCGCCCCTTCCCCGCCTACCTCCTCGCCCGGCGGTTCCTCCGGGTGGGGCGGGAGGACGCCGCCGCCCTCGCGGCCCACTACGGCTCCGTCTCCGCCGTCACTTTCCTCGCCGCCCTCACCTTCGTCCAGGCCGTGGGGGACGCCCTTCCCGGGTTCATGCCCACCCTGGTGGCGCTTCTGGAGGTCCCGGGGATCGTGGTGGCCCTCCTCCTTGCCAAGCGGAAGGGGGGGCGCATGGGGGAGGCCTTGCACGAGGTCCTCACCGGCAAAAGCGTGGTCCTCCTCCTCGGGGGGCTTCTCGTGGGGCTCCTTTCCGGCGAGGAGGGGATGAAGAAGGTGGAGGCCTTCTTCGTGGAGCCCTTCCAGGGCGCCCTCACCCTCTTCCTCCTGGACCTCGGGATGGTGGCGGCCTCGAGGCTTTCCGCCCTGCGCCAGGTGGGCTTCAGGCTCGTCCTCTTCGGCGTGGGCCTCGCCCTCTTCCACGGGGCCTTGGGGGTGTACCTGGGCCTCCTCGCAGGCCTTGGGGTAGGGGGGGCGGCGGTGCTTGGGGCTATGGCGGCGAGCGCCTCCTACATCGCCGCCCCCGCCGCGGTGAGGATCGCCCTTCCCGAGGCGAACCCCAGTTTGTACCTCACGGCGAGCCTCGCGGTCACCTTTCCCTTTAACCTGATCCTGGGGATTCCCCTTTACCACACCCTGGCGGTCCTTTGGGGAGGTTAGGCCATGGACCTGGTGCCCTTGAAGCTCGTGACCATCGTGGCGGAAAGCCTTCTGGAAAAGCGGCTCGTGGAGGAGGTCAAGCGCCTGGGGGCCAAGGGCTACACCATCACCCCCGCCCGGGGCGAGGGCTCCCGGGGGCTTAGGAGCGTGGACTGGGAGGGGCAGAACATCCGCCTGGAGACCATCGTGAGCGAGGAGGTGGCCCTGAGGATTTTGCAAAGGCTTCAGGAGGAGTACTTTCCCCACTACGCCGTCATCGCCTACGTGGAAAACGTCTGGGTGGTGCGGGGGGAGAAGTACGTGTGAGGCCACCCCAGGCCGGCGCCCTACCCGGTGCGGGAGGGGCGCCGGGAGAGGAGAAGCCCAAGCCCCCCGAGGAGGAGAAGCCCCAAGAGGATGGCCCAAAGGGGGAGGCGCTGCCCCAGCAGGTAGCCCAAGAGGAAAAGCCCCTGGGTCCAGAGGAGGCTTCCCAGGGCCACCAGGGGGAGGTAGCGGGCGAAGGGGAAGCCCCAGGCCCCGAAAAGGAAGGGCGTGAGGGTACGCACCCCCCCGATGAAGGGGGCGAGGAGGAGGACCAGGGGGCCAAAGCGGAGGGCGAGGCGCTCCCCCTTTCGCCATAGGTCCTCGGGGAAACGCCGCCTCAGGGTTTTCCCCCCGTAGCGCCCCAGGGCGTAGCCCAGGAGGTGGCCGAGGAGGCTTCCCAGGAAGAGGAGGGGGAGGAGGGGAAAGGCCTCAAGGCCGCCCTCGGCGGCCAGGGCGCCCAGGGCGAGGAGGAGGGTGTCCCCCCCGGGCACGAAGAGGCCGATGGGAAGGCCCGTCTCCAGGAAGAGGGAGAGGGGGGCGAGGAGGAGGAGGGCGTTCATGCGGGGGCGGGCTTGCGGGTGGCCCAGAGGCTTCCCAGGAGGAGGACGCCGAGGATGAAGAGGCTGAAGGCCTCCTTATCCAGCCCCAGGGCGAGCTCGGGCCGGTGGAGGACCTCCTTGGCCAGCTTGTCCCACCCGCCCACGGCGAGCTTCACCCCGGCGAGGCCCACCACCAGGTAGGCCAGGTGCTTGAACCGGGGGTAGCGGTCCAGGAGGGAGACCACGAGGCTCGCCAGCGCCCTGAGGGCGAGGATCCCCAGGAAGACCCCGGTGTAGATGACCCAGAGCTTGTCGGAGACGGCCACGGCCACCAGAACGGAGTCCACGGCGAAGGCCAGGTCCATGAGCTCCACCTGGGCCACCACCTTCCAGAACTGGGCCGCGCTCACCTCCAAGGGCGGGGGGGCGTGGGCCTCCTCGGGCTTGAGGAAGTGCTTCAGGGCGATGTAGAGGAGGTAGGCCGCCCCCAGGGCCTGGGCCCACCAGAGCTGGATGACGAGGCTCGCGAAGAGGAGGGCGAGGCCCCTTAGGATGTAGGCCCCCAGGATGCCGTAGAAGAGGGCCTTCCGTCTAAGGTGCCCGGGGAGCTTCTGCACCATGACCCCCAGGATGAGGGCGTTGTCCGCCGAGAGGATGACCTCCAGGGCGACAAGGGTCAGGATGGCCGAAAGGGCGCCCGTGAGTTCCACGTTCTCACCTCCCAAAAAGAAAGGACCACCGCTAGGCACGGTGGTCTTGCCCAAGGGCTTCCGCCCTCCCGGCCCCCGGGGCCTTTGGGCCCGTCCTGACGGGGACCGGACTTGGGGCTACTCCCCAACCGGGCCCAGTATATAAAGGTGAGGCCAGGAAGGGAAAGGGGGGTGGGGTTTGGGGCTATACTCAAGGCCATGGACGAGGCGCGGCAGGAGCTTCCCACCAAGGAGCAGGTCCTCGAGGCCCTGAAGGTGGTCTACGACCCCGAGATCCCGGTGAACATCGTGGACCTGGGCCTGGTCTACGACGTGGAGGTCCACGAGAACGGGGTGGTGGACATCACCATGACCCTCACCGCCATCGGCTGCCCCGCCCAGGACGTGGTGAAGGCGGACGCGGAGATGGCCGTCATGCGCCTGCCCGGGGTGCAGGGGGTGAACGTGGAGTTCGTCTGGACCCCGCCCTGGACCCCCGCCAAGATGACCGAGGAGGGCAAGCGCATGATGCGCATGTTCGGCTTCAACGTTTAGATGCCTTAGGGACGTCTATCCCCTGGCCCCGGGTGAGGGGGAGTGGGAGAATGGGGCCATGCCGGTTAGCCGCTACTACGACGTCAAGCGGGACGAGAAAGGCGAGCGTTACCTGGAGCCCTACGTCACGGGGTTTTTGCTCCTCAGGCTTCCCCTCCTCAACAAGGGCACGGCCTTCACCGAGGAGGAGCGCCGCGCCTTGGGTCTGGAGGGGCTTCTCCCTCCCCACGTGAACACCCTGGAGGAGCAGAAGGAGAGGGTCTACCGCCGCTACCGCCTGCAGACCTCCCCTCTGGAGAAGCACATCTACCTGCGCAACCTCCAGGACCGGAACGAGGTTCTCTTCTACGCCCTCGTGGTGGACCACCTGGAGGAGATGCTCCCCATCCTCTACACCCCCACGGTGGGGGAGGCGGTGCGGGAGTTCTCCCACATCTACCGCTACCCCCGGGGCTTCACCGCGAGCACCAAAAACATTGACCACCTGGAGGAGGCCCTCCAGAACGTCCCCTTGGAGGAGGTGCGCCTCATCGTGGCCACGGACTCCTCGGCCATTTTGGGCATCGGGGACCAGGGCTACGGGGGGATGGCCATCAGCATCGGCAAGCTTACCCTCTACACCGCCGCGGGCGGGGTGGGCCCCGACAAGACCCTTCCCGTGGAGCTGGACGTGGGCACGGACCGGGAGGACCTCCTCAAGGACCCCCTCTACCTCGGGGTGCGGCACCGGCGCCTAAGGGGGGAGGAGTACTTCCGCTTCCTGGACCGCTTCGTGGAGGCGGTGAGGCGGCGCTACCCCAAGGCCCTCATCCAGTGGGAGGACTTCGCCAAGGAGACGGCCTTCCAGGTGCTGGAGCGCTACCGCAAGGTGGTCCCCTCCTTCAACGACGACATCCAGGGCACGGGGGCCGTGGCCCTGGCCGGGGTCCTCTCCGCCTGCCGCTTAAAGGGGGAGAGGCTTTCGGAGCAGGTGGTGGTGGTCTATGGGGCGGGGGCCGGGGGGATCGGGGTGGCCTGGGCCCTGCTGGAGGGGATGAAGCGGGAGGGCCTCTCCGAGGAGGAGGCCAAGGCCCGGGTCCTGGTTCTGGACTCCAAGGGCCTCCTCGTGGAGGGGCGGGCCATGGAGGACTACAAGAGGCCCTACGCCCAAAGGCCCGAGCGCCTTCAGGGCTGGCGCTTCGCCGGGGCGTACCCCAACCTCCTGGAGACCATCCAAAACGCCCGGGCCACGGTCCTCCTCGGCCTCTCCGGCCAGGCGGGAAGCTTCACCGAGCCTGTGGCGCGGGCCATGCTGGAGAACACGCCCTCCCCGGTGATCTTCCCCCTCTCCAACCCCACCTCGGCCACGGAGGCCCTTCCCGACGACCTCATCTACTGGACGGACGGCAGGGCCCTGGTGGCCGCGGGAAGCCCCTTTCCCCCGGTGGGCTTCAAGGGACGGGTCATCCCCGTGGGCCAGGGGAACAACGCCTTCATCTTCCCCGGGCTTGGCCTGGGGGCGGTGCTCTCCCGGGCCCGGGAGGTGACGGACGGGATGGTCCTCGAGGCCGCCTACGCCCTTTACGACTACACCCGGGAGCACTTCCCCCACCTCCTCTACCCCCCCGTGGCCCGGCTGCGGGAGGTCTCCCCCTACGTGGCCGCCCGGGTGATGCAAAGGGCCCTGGAGGAGGGGGTGGCGGAAGGGGAGGTCCAGGGGCTTTCCCTGGAAGGCCTCCTGGAGTTCGTGAAAAGCCGTTTCTGGGAGCCCCGCTACCTCCCCTACCGCCCGGCCCCGGTAATCTAGGGGCATGGCCTGGCGCCTTTTGCGCCTCGAGCCCGCCTCGCTCCAGGAGGAGCTCCCCTCCTCCCCGGAACCCGAGGGCTTCCACCCCCTGGAGGCGCCCTGGGAGGCCAAGCGGGGAGGCGGGGCCTCCTGGCCCGAGCCCCTCTACTTCGTGGACGGGAGGGAGCGGGCCGAGGCCCTGGTGGCCCAGGGGCCCCGCCTGGCCCTCCTGGGGTGCGTGGCCGCGGGGGCGGTGGTCCTTAAGGGGGGAAGGACGGGGTTCCTGGACCTTCGGGTCCGGCGGGTGGGGGTGGGGCTGGAGGGGGCCCTTTGGGCGGGGGAGCTCGTCTATGAGCCCGTCCCCTCCCTGGGCGAGGGGCTTGAGGGGCTATGGGCGGGGCTTCGCGCCGCCCGGGAGGCCCTGGAGAAGGAGGTGGCGGAAGGGCTTGAGGGAGGGCTTCTCGTGGTGGACGGCCCGGTGCGCCTCCTCCGGGAAGGCCCCCTCCTCGGCTACATCAAGACCCACTGGGCCCACTACCTGCCCAAGGAGCAGGAGGCCCTCCTCGAGGCCCTGGCCCCGGGGGAGCGCACCCCCGCCTTCCGCGTGCGCCGGAAGGGGCTGGAGCTTGCGAGCTGGTACCTGCGCCTGCCCCTTCCCCCCGAGGGGGTGCGCCCGCCCTTGGCGGGGCTTTTGCGGGTGGAGACGCCCCTACATGGGCCCTTCCTGGAGCTCGCCGACCTCTCCTTAGGGCTTTTCCCCGCCCTGGCCTCCCACCCGGTGAAGGACCCCCGGGCCCCGCAGAACCTCCTGCCCGTGGGGGGGCTAGAGCGGGAGCTTGGCCGCAGGATGGGGAGGCTCGAGGTGGTGGGCCGCATGCTGGCGAGGCACTTGGGAGGTGGGCGTTGAAGCGTGTGGGTTTGGTCTTAGGAAGCCGCGAGGCCACCCCCCTGGAGTTCTGGGTGGGGGTGGAGGGGGACGGGCTTTTGCGCCTGGACGACCTGGTGGTGGTGGAGGGCTTCCACCCCCAGGTGGGCCGGGTGCGCTTCTTCGGCATGGTGGACCACGTGGCCAAGGTCCACGAGGGGGAGGGCTTTGACACCGACACCTTCTTGGCGGTGGAGGGGAAGATCCCCGTGAGCCTGGCCTACGTGGCCCACGTGAGCGTGACCCGCATCCTCCCCGAGGAGTTCTTCCCCCCAGACCCGGGCTCCCCGGCCTACCTGGCCCAGGGGGAGGATCTGGAGCTCGCCCTCTACTACGAGGCCATGAAAAACCAACGGGGAAGCACCAAGCTCCCCGCCGGGCTCCTCAAGAACGGGGAGGTGGCCTACCTCAACCTGGAGTTCCTCAACGGCGTCAAGGGCGGGCACGTGAACATCTCCGGCATCAGCGGGGTGGCGGCCAAGACGAGCTACGCCACCTTCCTCCTCAAGAGCCTTCTGGAAAGCGGGGTCCTGGAGGACGCCCACCAGGCCAAGGTCCTCCTCTTCAACGTCAAGGGGGAGGACCTCTTCTTCCTGGACAAGCCCAACGCCCGCCTCACGGAGGAGGCGCGGAAGGCCTACGCGCGGCTTGGCCTCCCCGCGACCCCCTTCGGGAGCGTGGCCTTCCTCGCCCCGCCCAAGAAGGAGGGCTACCTCCCGGACGTGGACACCCGGCTGGAGGGGGTCAAGGCCTACCACTGGGACCTGGTCCAGTTCTGCCAAAGGGGCCTCCTTCCCTTCCTCTTCGCCGACCGGGGGCTTATGACCAACCTGGGCTTCCTGGTGGCCCACGTGACGGAGAAGCTCAGGCGCCTCGCCGAGGGGCAGAAGGGCCCCCACCTCCTGGTGGAGGACTGGCCCGGGGGGGAGGCTTCCGAGGGGATGAGCTTTGAACAGCTGGGAAAGGCGCGCCTCAAGAGCTTCTCCGACCTCGTGCGCTACCTGGAGTTCAAACTCCTAGGCCCAGAAAGCGGGGAGGGGGAAGGGGACCGGGGCTGGACCGCAAGGCAGGCCAAGGGGACCCTCGAGGCCTTCGTCCGGCGCCTAAGGGCGAGCGTGGAGAACCTGGGCCACCTCCTGCGGGGGGACCGGCCCGGAAACCCCCCCGACCCTTTGAAGGGGGAGCAGGTGCACGTGGTGGACCTGGCGAAGCTTTCCCCCCAGGCCCAGATGTTCGTGGTGGGAAGCCTCCTCAAGGACCTCTTTGAGCGCAAGGAGCGGGGGCAGTACCGGGGGAGGGTCTTCATCGTCTTGGACGAGCTCAACAAGTACGCCCCCCGGGACGAGGAAAGCCCCATCAAGGACGTCCTCTTGGACATCGCGGAGAGGGGCCGCTCCCTGGGGGTGATCCTCATCGGGGCCCAGCAGACGGCGAGCGAGGTGGAAAGGCGGGTGGTGGGGAACGCGGCCATAAGGGTGGTGGGCCGGCTGGACGCCGCCGAGGCCGAGCGCCCCGAGTACCGCTACCTCCCCGCCTCCTTCCGCCAGCGGGCCCTCATCCTCCCCCAGGGGGCGGTGATCCTCCACCAGCCCGAGATCCCCGTGCCCCTTTTGGTCCACTTCCCCTTTCCCGCCTGGGCCACCAAGAGGGAGGAGGTTCTGGAGGACAACTCCGCCGAGGCCCTCCGCCGCGAGTTTCTGGGGTAGGATGGCCTGGCCATGAGGAAGACCCCGCTTTACGAGGCCCACCTGCGCCACGGGGGGCGCTTGGTGGAGTTCGCCGGCTACGCCCTTCCCCTCCAGTACACCTCCATCCTTGAGGAGCACCTGGCGGTGCGCCGGGAAGCCGGGCTCTTTGACGTGAGCCACATGGGGGAGTTCTGGGTCCGGGGGAAGGAGGCTTTGGCCTTCCTCCAGTGGGCCACGGCGAACGACGCAGGCAAGCTCAAGGTGGGAAGGGCCCAGTACTCCATGCTCCCCAACGAGCGGGGCGGGGTGGTGGACGACATCTACCTCTACCGCTTGGGGGAGGAGGAGTACCTCATGGTGGTGAACGCCGCCAACATCGCCAAGGACCTCGCCCACCTCCAGGCCTTGGCCAAAGGGTTTAGGGTGGAGCTCGAGGACGCCTCCGAAAGGACCGCCCTCCTCGCCCTCCAAGGCCCCAAGGCGGCCTCCCTCCTCCAGGGGCTTACCGACCAGGACCTCTCCCAGAAGCGCAAAAACGACGTCTTCCGGGCCCGGGTGGCCGGAAGGCCCGCCCTCCTCGCCCGCACGGGGTACACGGGGGAGGACGGGTTTGAGCTCTTCCTCGCCCCGGAGGACGCCGAGCCCGTCTTTCTGGCCCTGGTGGAGGCCGGGGCCAGGCCCGCGGGCCTCGGCGCCCGGGACTCCTTGAGGCTCGAGGCGGGCTTTCCCCTCTACGGCCACGAGCTCACGGAGGAGACCAACCCCCTCTGCACCCCCTGGGCCTGGGTGGTGAAGCTGGACAAGGACTTTTTGGGCAAGGAGGCCATGCGGGCCCGGGCCTGCCGGGAGAGGCTCGTCGGGCTGATCCTGGAGGCGGGCATCCCCCGGGAGGGCTACCGGGTCCTCTCCGGGGGCCGCCCCGTGGGCCGGGTGACGAGCGGGGGGTACTCGCCCCTCCTGGAAAAGGGCATCGCCCTGGCCTACGTGGAGGAGGGGGCGGAAGGGCCTTTTGCGGTGGAGGTCCGGGGCCGGGCCGTCCCCGCCGCCCTTAGCCCCCTCCCCTTTGTGCCGCTAAAATAGCGGGGGTTGGGAGGCGCTATGGACATACCCAAGGACCGCTTTTACACCAAGACCCACGAGTGGGCCCTGCCCGAAGGGGACACGGTGCTCGTCGGCATCACCGACTACGCCCAAGACGCCCTCGGGGACGTGGTCTACGTGGAGCTTCCCGAGGTGGGGCGCAGGGTGGAGAAGGGCGAGGCGGTGGCGGTGGTGGAAAGCGTCAAGACCGCCTCCGACATCTACGCCCCCGTGGCCGGGGAGATCGTGGAGGTGAACCTCGCCCTGGAGAAGACCCCCGAGCTCATCAACCAGGACCCTTACGGGGAGGGCTGGATCTTCCGCCTGAAGCCCCAGGACATGGCCGACCTGGACGCCCTTCTGGACGCCGGGGGCTACCAGGCGGTCTTGGAGAGCGAGGCCTAGGAGGCGGCATGGCCCAAAGCCCCTTTCCCACCTTGGGGCGGAGGGGGCTTCTGTAGCCCCGGGGCAAATGGCCCTGGGGTTTTGCTTGAGGATGGAAGCATGGACTACACGCCCCACACGGAGGAAGAGATCCGGGAGATGCTCAGGCGGGTGGGGGCGGAATCCCTGGAGGACCTCTTCGCCCACCTGCCCAAGGAGGTCCTGAACCCCCCCATAGACCTTCCCGAGCCCCTGCCGGAGTGGAAGGTCCTGGAGGAGCTAAGGCGCCTCGCCGCCCAGAACCTCCCCGCCCACAAGGCCTTTCTGGGGGGCGGGGTGAGGAGCCACCACGTGCCCCCCGTGGTCCAGGCCCTGGCCGCGCGGGGGGAGTTCCTCACCGCCTACACCCCCTACCAGCCCGAGGTGAGCCAGGGGGTTCTGCAGGCCACCTTTGAGTACCAGACCATGATCGCCGAGCTCACGGGGCTGGAGGTGGCCAACGCCTCCATGTACGACGGGGCCACCGCCCTGGCCGAGGGGGTCCTCCTCGCCCTCAGGGAGACGGGGCGGATGGGGGTTTTGGTCTCCCAGGGGGTCCACCCCGAGTACCGCGCGGTGCTCCGGGCCTACCTCGAGGCCGTGGGGGCCAAGCTTTTGACCCTCCCCCTGGAGGGGGGAAGGACCCCCGTGCCCGAGGTGGGGGAGGAGGTGGGGGCGGTGGTGGTCCAGAACCCCAACTTCCTGGGCGCCCTGGAGGACCTTGGGCCCTTCGCCGAGGCGGCCCATGGCGCAGGGGCGCTCCTCGTGGCCGTGGCCGATCCCCTCTCCTTGGGCGTGCTCAGGCCCCCGGGGGCCTATGGGGCGGACATCGCCGTGGGGGATGGGCAGAGCCTCGGCCTCCCCATGGGCTTCGGCGGCCCCCACTTCGGCTTTCTCGCCACCAAAAAGGCCTTCGTGCGCCAGCTTCCGGGGAGGCTCGTCTCCGAGACCGTGGACGTGGAGGGAAGGCGGGGCTTCCTCCTCACCCTCCAGGCCCGGGAGCAGTACATAAGGCGGGCCAAGGCCAAGAGCAACATCACCACCAACGCCCAGCTCACCGCCCTCATGGGGGCCATGTACCTCGCGGCCTTGGGGCCCGAGGGGCTTAGGGAGGTGGCCCTGAAGGGCGTGGAGATGGCCCATAAGCTTCACGCCCTCCTCCTGGAGGTCCCGGGGGTCAGGCCCTTCACCCCCAGGCCCTTCTTCAACGAGTTCGCCCTGGCCCTCCCCAAGGACCCCGAGGCGGTGCGGGAGGCCTTGGCGGAGCGGGGCTTCCACGGGGCCACCCCGGTGCCCCGGGAGTACGGGGAGGGGCTTGCCCTCTTCGCCGCCACCGAGCTTCACGAGGAGGAGGACCTCCTGGCCTTCCGGGAGGCCCTTAGGGAGGTTTTGGCATGAGCTTTCCCCTGATCTTTGAACGGAGCCGCAAGGGAAGGCGCGGCCTCAAGCTGGTGAAGGCGGTGCCCAAGGCGGAGGACCTGATCCCCAAGGAACACCTGCGGGAGGTCCCGCCCCGCCTCCCCGAGGTGGACGAGCTCACCCTGGTGCGCCACTACACCGGGCTTTCTCGCCGCCAGGTGGGGGTGGACACCACCTTCTACCCCTTGGGGTCTTGCACCATGAAGTACAACCCCAAGCTCCACGAGGAGACGGCGCGGCTTTTTGCCGACCTCCACCCCTACCAGGACCCGGGGACGGCCCAGGGGGCCTTAAGGCTCATGTGGGAGCTCGGGGAGTACCTCAAGGCCCTCACGGGCATGGACGCCATCACCCTGGAGCCCGCCGCCGGGGCCCACGGGGAGCTCACGGGGATTCTGATCATCCGCGCCTACCACGAGGACCGGGGGGAGGGGAGGACGCGGCGGGTGGTCCTGGTGCCGGACTCCGCCCACGGCTCCAACCCCGCCACCGCCAGCATGGCGGGCTACCAGGTGCGGGAGGTGCCCTCGGGGCCCGATGGGGAGGTGGACCTCGAGGCCCTGAAGCGGGAACTCGGCCCCCACGTGGCCGCCATCATGCTCACCAACCCCAACACCCTGGGCCTCTTTGAGAGGCGCATCCTGGAGATCTCCCGCCTGGCCAAGGAGGCCGGGGTCCAGCTCTACTACGACGGGGCCAACCTGAACGCCGTCATGGGCTGGGCGAGGCCCGGGGACATGGGCTTTGACGTGGTCCACCTGAACCTCCACAAGACCTTCACCGTGCCCCACGGCGGGGGCGGCCCCGGCTCGGGCCCCGTGGGGGTGAAGGCCCACCTCGCCCCCTACCTCCCCGTGCCCCTGGTGGCCAGGGGGGAGGGGGGCTTCTACCTGGACTTCGGGCGGCCCAAGAGCATCGGCCGGGTGCGGAGCTTCCACGGGAACTTCCTGGCCCTGGTGCGGGCCTGGGCCTACATCCGCACCCTGGGGCTTCCGGGGCTTAAGAAGGCCGCGGCCCTCGCCGTGCTCAACGCCCGCTACCTGAAGGAGCTCCTCAAGGAGAAGGGCTACCGGGTGCCCTACGACGGGCCCACCATGCACGAGTTCGTGGCCCAGCCCCCCCAGGGCTTCCGCGCTTTGGACCTCGCCAAGGGGCTTTTGGAGCTCGGCTTCCACCCCCCCACGGTCTACTTCCCCCTGATCGTCAAGGAGGCCCTCATGGTGGAGCCCACGGAGACCGAGGCCAAGGAGACCCTCGAGGCCTTCGCCGAGGCCATGGGGGAGCTTTTGCAAAGGCCCAAGGAGTGGCTGGAAAACGCCCCCTACTCCACCCCGGTCCGCCGCCTGGACGAGCTTCGGGCCAACAAGCACCCCAAGCTCACCTACTTTGACGAGGGCTAAGGTCAAAAGAGCTTTGGGGAAGCCCTCCTGGGGCCCCCACCGCGGCAAAAGCCGCGGTGGGGTACTTAAGGGGCGGGCCTCACGGCCCGCCCCGTCCGCTTGGGGCCCTACTTCTCCACGGGGAGGTTAGCCCCGGTCCAGGCCTTGTAGCCTCCTAGGATGCTCTTCACGTTGTAGCCCTGGCCCCGGAGGAAGACCAGGCCCATGGCCCCCCGGTGCCCGATGCCGCAGTAGATGATGATGGGCTTGCCCTTGGGGATTTCCCCGATCCGCTTGGGGAGCTCGCGGATGGGGATGTTCACCGCGCCCGGGATGCGCCCGTCCTTGAACTCCGCGGGCTCCCGCACGTCCAGGACGAAGACGTCCAGGGTGTCCATCATCTGCTTGGCGGCGGCGGGCTGGATGCCGTAGAAGTCCGCGGGCAGGGTGGCGAGGAAGTTCCCCACCTCCCTTACCGTCAGGGCGGAGAAGGTGGTGGTGGTCGCCTGCGCCAGAACCGGGATGACCAGAAGAAGCCCAAACCAAGCCAGTTTCCTCATGCCTTTCATCGCGCACCTCCTTCTCTAGGGGATTTCCTCCCCTAAAGGCCAAGCCCTTGCCACTGGCCCACGGCCACCAGAAGGGCCCTGAGCCCGGCGGCTGCCAGAAGAGCGGCCCACGGGGCCAGGCCTTCTTTCCAGAAGGCCCCAAGCCCCAAGGCCAGGAAAAGGCCGTAGAGAACCCCGCTTTCCTCCCACAGGTGCCCCCGGGCCTCGAGGGGGAGGGTGAGGGGGTAGAGGAAGGCCAAGAGGAGGGAAGCCCCCAGGAGGACCCGCAAGGGGTATAAGGCCCAGGGGCTTTTAAGCAGGGCGGCCACCCCCAGCCCCAAGACCAAGGCGGTGAGGGGGAATAGGCCGGCCATCAAGGCGTTCCAAAGCGGCCGGTTCAGGTTCACCGCCAAGGCCATGCCGGGGTACGCCAGGGCCACCAGGCTAAAGGCCAGCAAGGCCAAGGCCAAGGGCCTTCCTGGCCCTTTCCCCAGGTAGAGGAGCCCGGCGGACACGAAGGAGAGGGCCAGGCCCCAGGACCCCCACCAGATGGGGCTTGCGGGGTGGAAGGTGAGGAAAAGCCACACGTGGGTGAAGCGGAAGCGGGCGGGGGATTCGGCCCAGAGCACGAAGAGGTCCAAGGCGATGAGAACCAGGGTCCAAAGGGTGTAGCGGCGGGCTTCCCTGTGGCCCTTAAGGTGGAGAAGGCCCGTCAGCAAGGCCATGCCCCCTGCCAGCCCCACCAGGATGAAGTGAAGAAGGTTGGTCCAGTGCCAGAACTCGCCGGCGTTGGGAAGGCCGTAGAACTCAGTCATGGCGCACCTCCTTCTCCCGGGTGAGCCCCTTCTTGGAGGGGGCGTTCAGATAAAAGAGCTTGGGCCTGGTGCCGAGCTCGGGCCTCAGCACATCCATCCTCCCTGCCTCCTTTAGGGCTTTGGATACCGGGCTTTCCGGGTCGTCCAGGTCCCCAAAGGTGCGGCAAAGGGTGGGGCAGGTTTCCACGCAGGCGGGAAGCCGGCCCTGCGCTATCCGGTGGGCGCAGAAGGTGCACTTGCTCACGTGGCCAGCCGGGTGCAGGTAGCGGGCATCGTAAGGGCAGGCGGCTATGCAGGCCCCGCAGGCGATGCACTTCCTTGGGTCCACCAGGACCAGGCCCTCCTCCGTCTGGTAGCTTGCCCCCGTGGGGCAGACGGGCACGCAAGGGGGGTTTTCGCAGTGCAGGCACTGTTCGGGGCGGAACTCCACCCAAAGGTCCGGGTAGGTGCCCACTTCCCGCTCCCGGATCCAGAGGTTATAGACCCCGGGTGGGACCTCGTTTTCCATCTTGCAGGCCACGGCGCAGGCGGCGCAGCCCACGCAGAGGCTAAGGTCAATGGCCATGGCGTAGCGGGGCATCACATCCTCCTTTCGTCCAAGGGCCTGCGGGCCAGGGAGGTGAGGGGGGGAAGCCTGGGCCTTTCCGCCTTCTCCAGCCGGACGAAGTTGACCCTAAGGCCCGCCCCCCCGGAGATGGGGTCCAGCTTGTACCGGGTCTGGAGGTAGGTATCCGAGGCCCCCCGGCCGTGGGCCACCCTCATGAGGGGGGCCTTGTGGCCGAAGCCGTGGACCAGGTAGACGCAGTCTTTCCGGATCCTCTCCGTGGCCTTGACCCGCACCGGGCCCTCGCGGGCACCATCTTGGTTTTCCAGGACCACGTAGTCCCCATCCTTCAAGCCGAGCCTTCGGGCCTCCTCCCGGTGAATCCAGACTTCGTTTTCCGGGTCCATCTCCATGAGCACCCAGTTGTTCTGGGTGCGGGCGAAGGTGTGGACCGGGCTTCGGCCATAGAGGAGGCGGTAGAAACCGGGGGGAGGTTCCTCGGGCGGGGTGAAGACGGGGAGGGGCTGGTGCCCCGCTTCCTTGAAGGCTTGGCAGTAGAGCTCAATCTTCCCCGAGGGGGTGCCGAAGGGAAGCCGGCCTTCCTTCTCCCAGTCCTCCAGCCAAGGCTTGCCCTTCTGCACCAGGGTGCCCATCCCCTTCATCGTCTCCAGGTCAAAGCCGATGCTCTGAAGGCGGGTGTCCAGGTACTCCTCAATGGTCTTCCAGGGGAAGTAAGCCTCCAGGCCGAGCCGTACCCCGAGCTCCCGGGCGATCCACCAGCCCGGCTTGGTGTCAAAGAGGGGCTCGTGGGCGGGGACCCGGAGCTCTAGGAAGGGCGTCTTGTGGGCCACGGCCACCAGGTCGTCGTAGCGCTCCAGGTAGGTGGCCTCGGGGAGGATCACGTCGGCCCACATCACGTGCTCCTGGGGAAGGACGTCTATGGCCACGTAGAGGTCCAGCTTTTTCAGGGCCTCCTTGGTGCGGGGCACGTTGGGGATGGAGTGGAAGAGGTTGATGCCGTAGGCGATGAGGCCCTTGATGGGGTAGGGCTCCCCGGTGATCATGGGCTCAATGAGCTCCTGGATGGCGGTGGAGCGGGCGAAGAACTTGCCCTTGTCCGCCCGGGGGCGGAAGCCTTCCGGCTCGTGGTCGCCCCCCGAGGGCCCGGAGCAGCCCCCAGCGGCGGGCTCGAGGGGAAGGGGAGGGGTGGGGTACTTTTCCAGGTAGGGGCTTTGGGCGATGTAGAACCCGCCCTTGCGGCCGTAGTTTCCCAGGAGGACGTTCACGTAGTAGAGGGCCATCATCCGGTAGGTGTCGTCCCCGTACCAGACGGTGTGCCGGGTGGGGGGGAGGACCGCCTGGGGCTTGTGGGCGGCCATCTCCCGGGCCACCTGGCGGATGGTTTCGGCGGGGATCTCCGTGTGCTTCTCCGCCCACTCGGGGGTGAGGTCCTTGACGTGGGCCTTCAGCTCGGCGAAGCCCGTGGTGTACTTTTCCACGTATTCCCTGTCGTAAAGGCCCTCGTAGATGAGGACGTGGATCCAGGCCAAAAGCAAGGCGGTGTCGGTGCCCGGCTTGATGGGAAGCCACAGGTGGGCCTTGGCGGCGGCGGTGGAGAAGCGGGGGTCCACCACCACCACCTTGGCCCCCCGCTTGAGGGCCAGGGCGAAGTCCTGGAGCTGGGTGTTGTGGGTGTCCTCCCCGATGTGGTGGCCGATGAGCACGATGTAGCGGGTGTTTTCCCAGTCCACGGGCTCGTGGCCGCCGATGGGCCGGCCGAAGACCCACTGGGAGGCCACCTCCCGGGGGGCGGTGCAGATGGCCACGGAGGGCTTGGCGGCGTTGGGGCTACCCCAGGCGGCGGGGAGGAAGTCCACGAACCAGGAATCCCCGGTGCCGTGGCCGAAGAAGGCGATGGCCTCGGGGCCGTACTCCTCCTTGATCTTCAGCATCCGTTCGGCCACGTAGTCCAGGGCCTCCTCCCAGGTGGCCACCCGGTACTTGCCCTCCCCCCGCTGGCTCCCCTCCACGCGGATGAGGGGCCGCTTCAGCCGATCGGGGTCGTAGGTGGTCTGGGGCATGCCCTGGCCTCGAGGGCAGAGCCGGCCCCGGCTTTTGGGGTTGGCCTCATACCCCTCCACCTTGTAGACCCGGTTTCCCACCGCGTGGGCCACGATGCCGCAGCGCCAGAAACAGCCCTCGCAGATCTGGTAGACGCTCCGCACCTCCTTGGCGTACCAGGGCACCGGGCTGGCCTTGGCCGGGGAGCTGCCCCTTAAGGCCAGGGCCCCGGCACCTAGGGCGCTAAGCTTCAGAAACTCCCGTCTTTGCATGGACGGCCTCCTCTAAGAGGTCTACAAGAGCGGCGTAGAAGCCGGTGGGGTCGTGGGCTTTCACCGCCTCGCCGAAGCGCTTTAGCCAAGGGGCGAGGAACTCCCGGGCGAGCCTTTGCGCCAGGTCGGGGCGCTTGGGGGCCAGGAGGGCCATGGCCTCCCCCAGGGCGGAGAGGTGGTCGGGGAGGTCCCGCCAGGTTTCCTGGACCTCGAGGCCCCCCTCCTGGTAGAGGGCCAGGAGGCGGTGGAAAGAGGGTCCCAGAAGCTCCCCGTCCCGGGCGTAGCCCGCGTAGGGCGGGGCGGGCACCCCTTGGGGGTTGGCCACGAAGAGGGCGGTGTAGGCCGCCTGGAGCTCGGCCAAGGGGGGGTGGGGGAGGGCCACCGGGCCTCCCCTCAGCTCGGCCAGGGCTTCCTCCAGGGTTCCCTCCTGGAGTCCTCTCCAAAGGGCTTCCCCGGGGGGAGCGAAGAGGTTCGCGGTGACCCAGCCCAGGAGTTCCATGCCTCACCTCCTGGGCTCAGGGTAGAGGGCAGGCTTCTTGTCCCAAGACGGAGGGCTTTACCCGTGCCTGTCGGAAGGTTTCCTAAGGCAAATGTCCTTGGGAAGAATGTCCCAAGCTGGGTTAGCGGCTCCTCGGCGCCCCCGCCGGGGGGATGCCTAAGTGGTTGCACGTTGATTTCGCAACACGGGTTGCCCCAAATAAGGCTCGGGGAGGTTCTTTTGGGGCCCCCACCGCGGCGAAAGCCGCGGTGGGGTACTTAGACCAGGCCCTGTTCCCGGGCCCAGCGCACCAGGTCGGGGGTTTCCATGAGGCCCAGCTTGTTCAGGGCCCGCCCTTTGTAGGTGGAGGCGGTTTTTACGGAAATCCCCAGGCGCTCCGCCACCTGGGAGAGGGTGTACCCCTGGGCCAACAGGACCACCACCGCCCGCTCCCTTTCGGAGAGGACCTCGGGTCCTGGCTCCCCTTGCCCCTCCAAAAGGGCCTCGGTCAGGCTGGGGTGGAGGTAGCGGAGGCCCCGCCCCAGACGCTCCAAGGCCTCCAGAAGGTCCTGGTCCAAGGCGTGCTTGGGCAGGTACCCCTTGGCTCCCAAGGCGAAGGCCCGGGCCACGTAGGCGGGCTCGTCGTGCATGGAGACCACCAGCACCTTGGCCCTCTTCGCCAACTGGGGCAGGGCCTCGAGGCCCCCCATGCCCGGAAGGTTCAGGTCCAGGAGGACCAGGTCGGCTTCCCAAGGGGCCTTTAGGGCTTCCTCCGCCCGGGCGAACTCGGCCACCACCTGGTGTCCGCCTTCTTCCAGTAGGAGCCTGAGGCCCTTGCGCACCAGATGGTGGTCCTCTACCAGCACCACCCTCATAAAGGCACCCCGAACTCCACCCGGGTGCCTTCCCCGGGGGCCGAGCGCAGGTGGAGGCTTCCGCCCAGGCCCTCTATGCGTTCCTGCATGCCCAGGAGGCCCACGGAAACCGGGGTCCTTTCCAGGTCAAAGCCTACCCCGTCGTCCTCCACCGCCCCGAAGAGGCGGTCCTCCTCCACCCAGAGGGCTACCCGGACCCGCCGGGCCTTGGCGTGGCGGAGGACGTTGGTGAGGGCCTCCTGCAGCACGCGGAAGAGGGCCACCTCCTTTTCCTTGGGAAGGGGAGGCACTTGGAGGTCCGCCTCCACTCGCAGGCCACTTTTTTGGTACTCTTCCAGATAGCGCCTGAGGGCGGCCTCGAGGCCTAGGTCGTCCAGAAGGGGAAGGCGCAGCTCCCGGGAGAGGCGGCGCACCTCCTCCAAGGCCTCGGCCACCTGGTTCCGGGCCTCGGGGAGCTTTTCCGGGTGTTTCTCCGCCACCTTGAGGGTGAGGAGGGCGGCGGTGAGGAGGCTTCCCACCCCGTCATGAAGCTCCCGGCCCACCCGGCGGCGTTCCTCTTCTTGGGCGCGGAGGAGCCGGGCCGCCTGGCCCAGGCCTGCCCGCTTCAGGGCGAGGAGCAAGAGGGGGGCCAGGGCCTCGGGGGGCGTGGCCCCCTCCTCGAGGCTCAGGACCAGGACGGCCAGGGGCCTCCTCCCTGGCTCGCCCACGGGGAGGGCCAAGAAGGTGTCCGCCCGCACCGGGCTTCCTTGAGCCACAGCCTCCTCGGCCAGCCGCCGCGAGCGGCCCACCAGGCTACAGGTGGTGCGGCAGGCCTGCATCTGGAAGAGGCGGAGCCCCTCCCCCACCCAGTAGGCCTCCCCGCAGCGGATGGAGCCCGCTTCCTCCAGGAGGCGGAGGGCCTTGCGCATCACCTCCTCCCGGGTCTTGGCTTCCGCCAGGGCCAAGGCCAGACGGGTGCAGTCCATCCCTTCCCAGGTTAGCCCCCGGGGGGAGGGAAGGGTGTCCCTAGAGGCCGAAGTAGGCCCGGGCCGCCGCCACGTCCTCTGCGATCTGGGCCCTTAGGGCCTCGAGGGAGGGAAAGCGCCTCTCCTCCCGGAGGCGCTTGAGGAAGCGCACCCGCACCTCCTCCCCGTAAAGCTCCCCAGCGAAGCCCAGAAGGTGCACCTCCAAGCGCCTTTCCTCCCCCCCCAGGGTGGGCCGCGTCCCCACGTTGGCCACCCCCTTGTAGCGGCCAAAGGCTCCTTCCGCCTCCACGGCGTAGACCCCGGGGGGAAGGACCTTCAAGGGATGAACGGCCAGGTTGGCGGTGGGAAAGCCAAGACGCCTTCCCATCCGGTCCCCCTCCACCACCACCCCGTAGGCCCCGTAGGGCCGGCCCAGGAGGTGGCGGGCCTCCTCCACCTTCCCCTCCTTGAGGAGGTCACGGATGCGGCTACTCTTCACCGCCTCTCCCCCGAGGCTCAGGAGGGAGACGACCCGGGTGGGGGCCACCTTTTCCAGGGCCTCCGGGCCCCCCGCCCGGCCCCGGCCGAAGCGGAAGTCCTCCCCCACGTAGATGCGGCTTGCCTGAAGGGCCCTTAGGTCCTCCAGGAAGGCCTCGGGGGGTCTTCTGGCGAACTCCTCGTTGAAGGGCACCGCCAGGATCAGCTCCACCCCAAGGGCCCTTAGGGCCTCCACCTTTTCCGTGAGGTCCATAAGGAAGCCCTCCCCCCGGGTGAAGACCTTGGTGGGGGGGTCAAAGGTGTAGACGAGGAGGGGCTGGTGGAGGCGCTTGGCCTCGGCCAGGGCCTGGTGGAGGAGGTGCTGATGGCCAAGGTGGACCCCGTCAAAGGAGCCCACGGCCACCACCTTGGGGCCCTTGGGGACGTCAGCGACCTCGGAGAAAAGCATGGTGGTAAAGGACCCCCACGATTCCGGTGGCGGAAAACTCCACCTCGCCCCTCTGGTGCATGGCCAGGGCCCTTTCCGGCTCCAGCCAGACCACCTCTATGGCCTCGTCCTCGTCGGGGGTGGCCTCCACCTCCTTGAGGTTCTCCGCCAAAAAGACGTGGGTCTTCTCGTCGGTGAAGCCGGGGGAGACGTAGTAGCTGAAGAGGTAGGTGAGGTCTCCCGCAAGGCCAGTCTCCTCCGCGAGCTCCCGCCTCGCTGCCTCCAAGGGGTCCTCCCCGGGCTCTATGAGCCCCGCGGGGATCTCCAAGGGGGCGAGGCCCACGGCGGGGCGCATCTGGCGCACGAAGAGCATCTTCCCTTCCCTCAGGGCGATCACCGCCACCGCGGGCTTGTGCTCCACGATCTCGTAACGGCCTTCCAGGGCCAGGTTCAGGATGCGGCCCCGGTAGAGGTAGGTGCGCTCCACCCCCTTATGTTAAGGCCCCGGGGGCACCCTGCCCCCGGGGCGTTCGCGCCTTTTACTGGAGAGCGTTCAGGGTGGCCAGGAGGACCTGGCGGGTGTAGGTGGGGTTGTGGACCCCCTTGGAGCCGTCGTTTTGGATGAGGAGGTAGTTCCAGCTGGCCCGCACGATGGGGTCCTTGGTGGGGAAGACGGGCTGGCCCTTCTCGTCCTTGATGTCCCCGAGCTGGCTGTAGAGGACGGTGCCGTCCGTGAGGGTCATCTTGAAGGCGATCTGCCCGGCGATGGAGAGGATGTCCACCCGGTAGACCGGGGCCTTGACCGGGGTGTTGGGGGTGAACTGGCCGTTTTCCGGGTTGTAAGCCCGCACCGTCTTGATCCGGTCCCGCACCGCCAGCACCCGGGCGTTCACCTTGGTCCGCACCAGGGCGAGGAGGTGTTCGGTGTTCTCCTGGACCATCTCCTGGGTGTACTTGGCCCCGTGGCAGGAGGCGCAGAGGTTTTCTGGAGCCTTAAAGGTGTGGCTGCTGTACTCGCCGGTCCCCGCCAGGCTCATGTGGCAGGTGGAGCAGGCGTTTCCGGTGAAGAAGGCGTGGGGGTTGGGCCATTCCTTGGTGTCGTCCACGAAGAAGGCGTTCTTGCCCAGGATCACGTCCCCCTGGCTCGAGGCGTGGGGGTAGGTGTAGCGCCCGGGGTCCTCGGCGTTCCAAGTGATGCGGCCGTTGCGGGAGTTGTGGCAGGCGATGCACAAGGCGGCGTTGCCCACGGCGGTGGCCTTGAAGCCGGAGGGGAGCATGGGGGTGTCTTGGGACAGGCGCAGGTCGCCGTCCTCGTCGTGGCAGGTGTTGCAGGTGATGGGCTTCACCTGGGCTTGGGTGAGGCCGAGGCCCTTCAGGTAGTCCACCGTGGCCGGCTTGCCATCGGGCCCCACGAGGTTCCCCGGGTTCCCCTTCTTAAGCTGCTCCAGCCAGGCCAAAAAGCCCTGCTCGCTGTGGCAGCGGGCGCAGTGGGCGGCGGCCTCGCCCCTGGCCTCCACCGTGGCCACAGCAAGGGTCTTCTCCCCCATGACCCCGTTGTTGTGGGCGCTTCCCTCCCACTCCTTCTGGATGGCCTCCTTGTTGGAGAAGGCCACCACGAGGCCCAGGGCCAGGAGGGCGAGTAGAGCTTTCTTCATAAGCGCCACCTCCTTACAGGGATAGTCCACACCCCTGCTATGACTTAAGTCAAGGGTAATTTGTCCCTCGGGGGTAGCCCCGCCTCCAAGAAGGTTGGAGCCGTTTTCGCCAGGCCTTTCGGTATACTGGCGGCGTGTACGGGGTGCTGGTGTGGCCGCCCGAGGACCTGAGGCGGTTCATGGAAGATCTCCAGGCCCGTCACGGGGTCAAGGGGTTCGGCCCGCCCCACCTGAACCTCCGCCAGCCCTTTGACTGGCCCTACGAGGAGGAGGCCTTGAAGATCGCCCTGGAAGGCATCCTGCGGGGCCATCCTCCCTTTCGCCTTCGCCTGGGGGGCTGGGGCTTCTTTCCCCAGGGGGTGGTCTACCTCCGGGCCTCCGGGGGCGGGGCCTTCCGGAGCCTCCACCACGCCCTGGAGCCCTTGGCCCCGCCCCTCAAGGAGATTGAGGGGCCAAGCTACATCCCCCACCTGACCCTGGCCCTGGGCCTCTCCCCGGAGGAGGCGAAGGCCCTGGCGGAACGCCTCCCGCCCCCGCCCCGCCGCTCCTTCCTGGTGAAGGAGGCGGCCTTGGTGCGGAGCGAAGGGGAGGGGCTCGCGGAGGTGGCCCGCTTTCCGCTAGGCCCTAGCCCAAAGCGATGAGGGCCATGGCCAGGAGGCTCAAGCCCACCCCCGTAAGCCTTCCCCAGGAGAGCCTTTCCTTCAGGACGAGCCAGGCCAGAAGGACCGTGAAGACCGGGTAGAAGGAGGAGAGGACCGCCGCCACGTCCAGCCGCCCGGCTTGGGCCGCGAGGAGGAAGAAGAGGTTTCCCCCGGCGTCCCCGAGGCCAGCGAGGAGAACCCATGGGGCCTCGCGTCCTCCAGGCCAGGGCTTGGCCCTGAGGGCGGCGGGGAGGACCAGGAGGAAGGCGGTGAGCTTGGCCCAGGCGGCGGGATAGAAGAGCCCCTCCACCCGGTCCATGAAGGCGTAGAACCCGCCGAAGCCGAGGCCGGCGAGGAGGGCGAGGCCCAGGTTCCCCGGGCGCGCCCGGCCTTCGGGCCGGGAGACGAGCCAGACCGCGAGGAGGCCCAGCCCCATGCCTAGGGCGGGGAAAAGGCCCGGCCACCCCTCGAGGAGGGCCCCCAGGGCCACGGGGAGCGCCGCCCCCACCACCCCGGCCACCGGGGCGGCGAGGCCCATCTCCCCGTGGGCCAGGGCCCGGTAAAAGGCGAGGAGGCCGAGGGCCCCGGAGGCCCCGCCCAAAAGGGCATAGGAAAGGTCCCGCCCTCGGGGCGCCTCCCCGAAGACCTGGGCCAGGAGGAGGAAGAGGAGGAGGCCGATGCCGGAGACCCAGAGGACCACGGCCTGGGCGTGGGCTCGGCGGGAGGCCATCCCGCCGCCGAAGTCCCCGGCCCCCCAGGTGAGGGCGGAGAAGAGGCCGAAGCCTAGAGGGAGGAGGAGGCTGGCGTCCATGGGAGGCGTCTTTAGGGCCCCTCTCTGGCGAAAGCGACTTAGTCCAGGAAGTCCCTGAGCTTCCGCGTGCGGGACTCGTGGTACTTGAGCTTGCGCAGGGCCTTGTTCTCAATCTGGCGGATCCTCTCCCGGGTCACGCCGAAGTAGGCCCCCACCTCCTCCAGGGTGTGCTCCCGCCCGTCTATAAGCCCCTTGCGGAGCTTCAGGACCATGGCCTCCCGCTCGGAGAGCTTGGAGAGGGCCTTTTCCAGCTCCTCGGCCAGGAGGCTCTGGGCGGCGGCGTCCACGGGGGAGGGGAGGTTCTCGTCGGGGATGAAGTCCCCGTAGAAGCTGTCCTTTTCGTCCCCGATGGGGGTCTCCAGGGAGACGGGCTCCTGGGCGATCTTGAGGGTTTCCTCCACCCGCTTGGCGTCCCAGCCCGGCCCCATGGCCTCGGCGATCTCCTCGTAGGTGGGCTCGCGGCCCAGCTCCTGCTGGAGCTGCCTGGCGGTGCGGGAGAGCTTGTTGATGGTCTCCACCATGTGGACCGGGATGCGGATGGTGCGGGCCTGGTCGGCGATGGCCCGGTTGATGGCCTGCCGGATCCACCAGGTGGCGTAGGTGGAGAACTTGAAGCGCCGCTTGTACTCAAACTTCTCCACCGCCCGGATGAGGCCCTGGTTGCCCTCCTGGATGAGGTCCAGGAAGGAGAGCCCCCGGCCGGTGTACTTCTTGGCGATGGAGACCACAAGCCGGAGGTTGGCCTCAATGAGGTGCTGCCTGGCCGCCTCCCCTTCGCGGGCGATGTGCAGGTAGCGCTTGAGCTCCTTGGGGAGGCTCTTGAGCTTGGCGTCCACCTCCTCTATGGTCTTGGGGTCCAGCTTCTCCTTGAGGCCCGGGATCTGCTGGATGCGGGCCGTGCCCAGGATCTTGGCCCGCACCACCTCCCGGATGAGGTCGGTGTCCAGCCCCGTGGCCTCGGAGAGCTTCTTGATGGCCTCCATCCCCTCCTCCACCTTCCGGGCGAGCTCAATCTCCTCCTCCAGGGTGAGAAGGGGCACCTGGCCGATCTCGTGCAGGTACTGGCGCACGGGGTCGGAGGTGGACACCTTGGGGAGGGCCAGTTCTTCCTCCTCAAAGAGGTCCTCCCCCTCCGCCCCAAGCTCCTCCGCTTCCAGGTCCAGGGGCTCTTCCAGGACGAGGTCGGGATCGGCCTCCAGGAGCTCGGGGTCGGGCTCGGGAAGGTCCGCGAGCTCCCCGGCCAGGGCCTCCGCCTCCGGGGGAAGCCCTTCCTCCCTTTCCTGGGCCTCGTCCAAGCCCTGGATGTCCGGGGAGCCACCCATCTCCGTCACCGCGGTCTTGCTCTTCTTCGTCTTGGCCTTCTTCAACGCCAACCTCCCTTGCGCTGGCTCAGCCTTGCCCTTCCGCGAAGAGCACCTTGTACTCCTTCACCAAAAGGGTCCGGAAAGCGCCGAAGCGCTCCGCCAAGAGGGGCTCGTACTTGAGAAAGGGATTGGCCACCAGGAAAAACCCACCGCCCGGCCTCAGCCGGGCCGCCGCCGCCTCCACAAAAGCCTGGGCCACGTCCAGGATGACCGCGCCCCCCACGTGGAAGGGGGGGTTCGTCACTATGATGTCAAACCGCGCCTCTTCCGTCAAGGCCTCGTCCACGTCCGAGTGGAGGGCCAGGGCTTTAAGCCCGTTCGCCCGAAGGCTTTCCTCCAGGGAAAGCACCGAGGCCCAGTCGTCCTCCACCGCCGTAACCTCCCCACCCAGGCGGGCCAGGGGCAGGGTGAGGGCCCCGTAGCCCGCTCCCAGGTCCAGCACGGCCTTGCCCCGTACCCCCTCCCGCCCCACCTCTCCCAGGAGGGCCTCGAGGAGAAGCAGGGAGGCCGGGTCCACCTTGCCCGCGGAGAAGACCCCGGGGAGGTGGCGGAAGGTGTACGCCTCCCCCAGGAGGTGGGCCTGGAAGGCGTGCCAGAGGGGGGGGAGGGGCGGGGCCTCCTTCTCCTTCTCCAGGAGGGCCACCCGGTGGGGGCCCTCCCGCCGCACCACCTTCCCGTACCCGAGGAGCTCCTGGGCCTCCTTGAAGTAGCGCTCAAACCCCCTGTTCTTGTCCCCCGCCAGGTAGACCCGTCCCCCCATCCGGAGGGCCCGGGCCGCGGCCACCAGGCTCGCCCGCACGTAGGCCGTCCCCCTTCCCGCGGGAAGGGCCAGGACCACCAGGTCGTAGGCCCCCTCCTCCGCCTCCCAGGGGAGGGCCCGGCGGGCCCTCAGGCCGCTCGCCTCGAGGCAGCGGAGGGCCGCCCGGGAGGTCTCCAGGCGCTCCACCTCCATGGCCCCCTCCAGGGGGAGGCTCCCCCAGCCCACCCCGGGGTTGAGGTCCAGGGCTCGCTTCCCGAAGGGGGCCACGCTCCTTTGCAGGAGCTCGTACACCGGGTCGCGGAAGCCTCGAGCCCCCGGCTTCACGTAAAGCGCCCCTCCGGGCCGGGGCAGGGGGGTGAGGCGGTGGTACTCGGCCAGGGTCAGGCCCACGTCTTCCAAGCATACGGGGCTTGGGGGAGAAGGGCAAATGTGCTAATATTCCCTTTCAAACCGCCCCCGGGCGGGGAAGGAGGAAGACGTGGCCCTGGTGGTTCAGAAGTACGGCGGCACCTCCGTGGGGGATCTGGAGAGGATCCACAAGGTGGCCCAGCGCATCGCCCACTACCGGGAGAAGGGGCACAGGCTCGCGGTGGTGGTCTCGGCCATGGGGCACACCACGGACGAGCTCATCGCCCTGGCCAAGCGGGTGAACCCGAGACCGCCCTTTCGGGAGCTGGACCTCCTCACCACCACCGGGGAGCAGGTCTCCGTGGCCCTCCTCTCCATGCAGCTATGGGCCATGGGGATCCCCGCCAAGGGCTTCGTCCAGCACCAGATCGGCATCACCACGGACGGGCGCTACGGGGACGCCCGGATCCTCGAGGTGAACCCGGCCCGCATCCAAGAGGCCCTGGACCAGGGCTTTGTGGCGGTGGTGGCGGGCTTCATGGGCACCACGCCGGAAGGGGAGATCACCACCTTGGGCCGGGGGGGCTCGGACACCACCGCCGTGGCCATCGCCGCCGCCCTTGGGGCCAAGGAGTGCGAGATCTACACGGACACGGAGGGGGTCTACACCACCGACCCCCACCTCATCCCCGAGGCGAGGAAGCTTTCCGTCATCGGCTACGACCAGATGCTGGAGATGGCCGCCTTGGGGGCCAGGGTCCTCCACCCCCGGGCGGTCTACTACGCCAAGCGCTACGGGGTGGTCCTCCACGTGCGCTCTAGCTTCTCCTACAACCCCGGTACCCTGGTGAAGGAGGTGGCTATGGAAATGGGCAAATCGGTGACGGGGGCGGCCTTGGACCTGGACCACGCCCAGATCGGGCTCATCGGCATCCCGGACCAGCCGGGCATCGCCGCCAAGGTCTTCCAGGCCCTGGCCGAGCGGGGCATCGCCGTGGACATGATCATCCAGGGGGTGCCCGGCCACGACCCCTCGAGGCAGCAGATGGCCTTCACGGTGAAGAAGGACTTCGCCCAGGAGGCCCTGGAGGCTTTGGAACCCGTCCTCGCCGAGATCGGGGGCGAGGCCATCCTGAGGCCCGACATCGCCAAGGTCTCCATCGTGGGCGTGGGCCTCGCCTCCGCCCCAGAGATCCCCGCCAAGATGTTCCAGGCGGTGGCCTCCACCGGGGCCAACATTGAGATGATCGCCACCAGCGAGGTGCGCATCTCCGTGATCATCCCCGCCGAGTACGCCGAGGCGGCGCTTAGGGCCGTCCACCAGGCCTTTGAGCTGGACAAGGCCTGATGGAGCGCCTCCACCTCTCCTGGGAGGACCTCCTTAAGCTGGTCCGCCGCCTGGCGGAGGCCCTTTCCGCGGAGCCTTTTGACCTCGTCCTGGGGGTGGCGCGGGGAGGCCTCATCCCCACCGCCCTCCTGGCCCAGGCCCTCGGCGCGCGGAACATCCTCACCGCCGCCGTCATGTTCTACGAGGGGGAGGAGGCCTTGCCCGAGCCGGTATTCCTGCAGTTTCCCCCTGACCCCCTGCTTTTCGGCAAGCGGGTCCTGGTGGTGGACGACGTCTGGGACTCGGGGCGCACGGCCTTCGCCGTGAAGGACCGGGTGCGCCGGGCGGGCGGGGTGCCGGTGGTGGCCACCCTCCACTTCAAGCCGGGGCGGAACCGGGTGCCGGACCGCCCCGACTTCTACGCCGAAAAGACCGAGGCCTGGGTGGTCTACCCTTGGGCCCTCGAGGCCTGGCCCGAAGGTTAAAGCCCCCACCGCGCCCTGCGGTGGGGATTCTTGGGCAGGCCTCTCAGATGAGGCCCAGGGCCTTCACCTGCTCCATCTCGTCCAGGAGCTCCTGGGCCGTGATCTCCATGCGCTTGCGGGCGAACTCGTTCACCTCCAGGCCCTCCACGATCCGGTAGGCCCCGTTCTTGGCCGTTACGGGGAAGGAGTAGACGATGCCCTCGGGGATCCCGTACTCCCCCTGGGAGGGGACGGCCATGGAGACCCAGTCCCCCTCGGGGGTGCCCAGGGCCCAGTCGCGGATGTGCTCTATGGCGGCGTTCGCGGCGCTGGCGGCGCTAGAAGCCCCCCGGGCCTGGATGATGGCGGCGCCCCGCCCGGCCACGGTGGGGATGAACTCCTTCTCGTACCACTCCATGTCCACGAGCTCCAGGGCAGGCCTGCCGTCCACCTCGGCGTGGAAGAGGTCGGGGAACATGGTGGAGGAGTGGTTGCCCCACACCGTTATGCGGCGGATGCGGTCCACGCCCGTCCCGGTCTTCTTGGCGAGCTGGGCCTTGGCCCGGTTGTGGTCCAGCCGGGTCATGGCGGTGAAGTTCCGGGGGTTGAGGCCGGGGGCGTTCTTGTAGGCGATGAGGGCGTTGGTGTTGGCGGGGTTCCCCACCACCAGCACCTTGACGTCCTTCTTGGCCACCTCGGCCAGGGCCCGGCCCTGCTCGGTGAAGATCCGGCCGTTTAGCTCCAGGAGGTCCCGCCGCTCCATGCCCGCTTTGCGGGGGGCTGCCCCCACCAGGAGGGCGTAGTCCGCGTCCTTGAAGGCCACCCGGGGGTCGTCGCTCGCCTCTATCCCGGCCAGGAGGGGGAAGGCGCAGTCCTCCAGCTCCATGATGACCCCCTCCAGGGCTCTCATGGCCTGGGGGATCTCCAGAAGCTGCAGGACCACGGGCTGGTCCTTGCCCAGCATCTCCCCCGCGGCGATGCGGAAGAGGAGGCTGTAGCCGATCTGGCCTGCGGCGCCGGTCACCGCCACGCGAACGGGGCTTTTCATCCTCGTACCTCCTTCGGGCCTACGCCCACCGGGGATTTTACCCCTAGAGGCCCCGGTAGATGCGCCTTTCCGCCTCTATGGCCTGGTCCAGCTCCTGGATCTCCCGCAGAAGCTCAAGGCTTGGGCTTTGCTGCAGAAGCTCTTTCAGCTTGGACCTCCTTTCCAGGTAGTAGGCCTCCCGCAGGCGGGCCAGGGCCTTTTCCACCACCTCGGGGAGGCGGGCCTCCTCCACCTCCGGGGCCAGCATGAGCCGCTCAAAGAGGATTCCTCCGGCCTCCTTGCGGCTCAGAACCTGGCGCAGGTAGTCCTTGCGGGGCTCCTTCTGGGCGAGCTCCAGAAACTCGGCCAGGAGGGAGCCTTCCGGGGGCCAGACGTGGTCCGCCACATAACGGACCCATTCCAGAAGGCGTTCCTGGGGGAGGGAGAGGAGGAGGGCGATGACGTCCAGCTCCAGGAGGAGGGCCCGGTTTCTGGGCTCGGCCTTGGGGGGCGGGGGCGGGGGGGGCTTGCCCCGGCGGCGGCTTTGCAGGTACTCGTTGAGCTCCCTCGGGGAAAGGCCCAAACGCTCCACCACCAAAGCCTTGAGCCTTTCGGCCACGGGGTCAAAGGGCTCGGGGGAGAGCATCCTGGGGGTGAGGGCCTCGAGGACCTTCCGCTTGTGCTCGGGCCGGGAGAGGGCCAGGCCCTTGGCCGCCTCCTGGAAGCGGAAGTCCACCTCGGGGAGGGCTTCCTCCAGGGCCCTTTGGAAGAGGGCGGGGCCCTCGGGGTGGAGGAGGAGCTCCCCGGGGTCTTTGGCGGGGAGGCGCACCGCGTAGAAGAGGAACTGCCGGGCCATCTCCAGGTCCAGGCTCTGCAGGGTGGCCTTCTGCCCGGCCTCGTCCGCGTCAAAGGCCAGGTAGACCTCCCGCACCTCCTGGGCCTTGAGGAGGCGGGCCTGCGCCTCGGAAAGCCCCGAGCCCAAGACGGCCACGGTCTCGGGGAAGCCCATCTGGTGCAGGGCGATGGCGTCAAAAAGGCCCTCCACCACGATGGCCCGCCCTTCCCGGAGCTTGGCCTTGGACTCGGGGTAGGCGAAGAGCACCTCCCGTTTGCGGAAAAGGGGGGTCTCCGGGGAGTTCAGGTACTTGGGGTTTTCGTCCCCCAGGGCCCTCCCCGTGAAGGCCACGATGCGCCCTAGGTGGTCCTTGATGGGGAAGGTGACGCGTCCTCGGAAGTAGTCGTAGTACCGGCCGCCCTTCTCCCCCAGCACCCCCGCCTTCAGGCCCTCCTCGGGGCTCACCCCGTGGCGGGCGAGGTGGGTGAGGAGGCCATCCCCCTTAGGGGGGGCGTAGCCGAGGCCGAAGCGGGCCAGGCTTTCCGGGGTGAGGCCCCGCCCCTCCAGGTAGGCCCGGGCCTCCGGGTGGGCGGCGAGCCCCTCCTGGAAGTAGGCCTGGGCCAGCTTCAAGACCTCGTAGAGCTCCTTGCGGTTCGGGACACCCCCCCGCTTGGGAAGCTCCACCCCCGCTTCCTCCGCCAGGCGTTCCAGGGCCGCCTGGAAGTCCAGGCCTTCTATCTTCTCCACGAAGGCGATGAGGTCGCCCCCCGCCTTGCAGCCGAAGCAGTGGAAGAGGCCCTTCTCCTCGTCCACGTAGAAGGAGGGGGTCTTCTCCTGGTGGAAGGGGCAAAGGCCTTTCCACCGCCCGCGGCCCGCGGGCTTCAGGGCCACGTAGCGGGAAACCACCTCCTTCAGGGAGAGGCGGCGCTTGATGGCCTCTATGGCCTCCCCGTCCATGCTCCCCTCCGCCTACGCCAAAGCTGGCGGACCCACCTTCCCAGCATACCGTACCCCCGGAGGTCCCAGGGCCCCTCCCCGGCCAGGGCCGCCTTCCAGGCGGCGGTGAGGGACACCGAGGGGGTGAAGCCCAGGAGGTGGTCCACCCTTTCCCCTTCCTCCAGGAGGAGCTGGGCCCGGAGGAGCCGGGCCAGCTCCAGGTGGACGGAAAAGCCCGTGCGGTGGGTCTGGTAGAGGAGGTGCTGGGAGAGGACCCGGGCCTTTTGCGGGCTTCGGGGCCAGTGGTAGAGGGCCAAGGAGGTGAGGGCCAGGTGGTGGACGTAGGGGTTGGAGAGCCTTCTCGCCTCCCGGAGGGCTTCCTTGAGGAAGGGCTTGGGGTTTTCCCCCCGGAGCCAGCGGTGGTGGGCCAGGGCCAAGAGGGCGAGCCCCCGGCCGTCGGGGTGGGCCTTCGCCGCCTCTAAGAGGTCCTCCCGGAACCTCCCCTTGAGGGTCCAGGCGGTGAGGAGGGCGGCGGCGAGCCAGGGGTGGGGGACATTCCGGTAGGCGGCCTCCCCCTCCTCCAGGGCCGCCTCCAGGCGGCCCGTCTCCAGGAGGAGGCGGAGGCGGGTGGCGTGGAAGCGGACCTGGGCCTCGAGGTCCCCTTCCCCGGGCTTCAGGAGGGCCTCGGCCTCGGGGTAGCGGCCGAGGTCCATCAGGAGGCCCGCCTGGAGGCTTTTCCCGTGGAGGCGGAGGGAGGGGGGGGCCCCTTCGGGGAAGCCCTTGAGGACCTCCAGGGCCTGCCGGGGCTTGAAGGCCCGCCAGAAGGCCCCCGCCAGGGCCAGGCGGGCCTGGGCCTCCTCCAGGGGGTAGGGCTTGAGCCCGGGAAGGAGGGGCAGGAGCGCCCAGGGGCTTTGGGCCTCCTTGAAGGCCGCAAGCACGGGGTCCTGGGAGCGGGGGCCCCCTTCGGCCTCCTCCGCGAGGCCCAAGGAGGCCAGGGCGTCCTGGCGCTCCCTTTCCAGGAAGGCCCTTAGGGAGGGGTCGGCCTCCAGGGCCTTTTGGTAGAGGGGCAGGGCCCTTTCCGGGTGGCCCTCCCGCCAGGCCCTCTGGGCCAGGAGGCGGTAGGCCTGGGCCGCCTGGCGGGCCTCCCCCGCCTCCTTCAGGTGGCGGGCCGCCCTCAGGAGGTCGCCCCTTTGCCGGAGGTGGTCTGCCGCCGCCAGGTGCCAGGCCTTGGCCCTTTCCTCGGGCACCAGGAGACGGGCGGCCTGGGCCACCTCGGGGAGGGGCTTACCCCCTTCCAGCAGGCCCTCCCGTTCCAGCCTCTCCCGGGAGAAGCGCCCCGCAAGGGCCTCCAGGACCTCCTCCGGGACCTCGCCCAGCACCCCCCAGGCCAGGAGGGCCTGGCGCTCCCGGGTGGGCAGGGCGTCCAGGGCGGGCTGAAGGGCGAGGAGGAGGGGCTTTTGGGGGCCGGGGAGGGCCAGGGTGGGGGCGAAGAGGGGCTTGCGGCTTTCCGCCACCAGGAGGAGGCGGGGGAAGGGGTGGCGGAGGAGGCGGGCCAGGGTGGGGTCGGGGAGGTGGAGGTCTTTGAGCACCAGGAGCATGGGCCCGGGCAGACGCCAAAGCACCCGCCGCCAGGCCTCGAGGATGGCCTCCTCCAGCTCCTCCCGGCCCCAGGAGGGCCTTTGGGCCAGGCCCAGGCTGTAGCGCCAGGCCAGGGCCAGGCCCTCCGGAAGCCCCGCCCGGTCCAGGAGGGCCTCCGGGGTTCCGAAGGCCCGCTCCACCGCCTCCCGGAGGCTCGCCCGCAGGGGGGTCTCCGGGCCCATGCGCTCCAGGACCACCACCGGAAAGGGGAAGGGCTCCTCCAGAAGCCTTTCCAGGAGGAAGCTTTTGCCGCTTCCCGGCGGGCCCACCAGGTTGAGGCGGCCCGGGGGCCTGGCCAGGGCCTGGCGGACCTGGGCCAGAAGGGCCCTGCCCCCAGGGCCCGGCTCAGGGCGCACCCCGTGGACCCGGGCCGCCTCCACCCTTCCCAGGCCCTTGACCTCCAGGGGGCTTAAGGGCTCGGCCTCCGCCCCCGGGGCCAGGGCCAGGGTGGCGGCGTCGGCCAGGACCTCCCCGGGGGCGGCCAGCTTGCTCAGCCTTTCCGCCAGGACCACAGGGGGCCCCACGGCCGTGGGCTCCCCCGCCTGGCCGCTTCCCAGGGGGGCCCAGAGGGCGAGGCCGCTCGCCACCCCCGCCCGGCCGGGGAGGGGGGAGGCGGCCACCATCTCCAAAGCCGCCTCCAGGGCCCGCCAGGGTTCCCGTCCCCGGGCCCGGGGGGCCCCGAAGAGGACCAGGATCCCGTCCCCCAGGAAGCGGTGGACGAACCCCCCCTTGGCCCGGGCCACCCGGGCGGCTTCCTCCAGGGCCTCCCTCAGGCCCTGGTAGGCGGGGCCAAGCCCTTCCCGGAAGCGCTCGCTGGAGGCCACCAGGTCAAAGAAGACCACGCTCACGTGGCGCCTCTCCTCGGGCAGGGGCGCCTCCAGGGCCTGGCCGCAAGCCATGCAGAACCGGGCTTCCGGGGGGTTTTTCTGCCCGCAGGCGCAGCGCATCTCACTCCCTAAAGAGCATCAGGGGGGGCCACAAGAGGACCTCGGCCGCTTCGGGCAGGGGCGTCTCCCCGTAGACCAGCACGGGCACGGGGGCTTCCAGGAGGTAAAACCCCTCCCCCAGGGCCCTCGCCCTTCCTCCCAGGCGGTACCTCGGGCCTTCCCGGCGCAAGAAAGCCTCCCCCTCCAGGGGCTTGGCCTCCGCCACCACCCCGTGGAGGAGGGCCCGCACCCGCCCCGCGGGGGCCGGGGGGGCGCCCCGGTCAAAGGCGTAGACTACCCCCTCCCCGTGGAGGACCTCCACCAGGGGGCTTCCCCAGGGCTCGGGGGAGAGCCAGACCTCGAGGGCGTACTCCCGAAAACGGCCCCAGAAGGCCTCGGGGCTTTCCTCTAGGGCCTCTTTGGGGCTCATGGGGAAGAGTTTACGCGCGGAGGACCGGGCCTGGCAACCGGTGGGGTGTTTAAGCTACCTCCGGCGTCCCATGGGGCGAAATCAAGGTGCGGGCACTTAGTGCACCACCCGGGCCGGGAGGGAGAGGACCAGGTGGGCCGCCAGGTGAAGGGCCGCCTCCTTGTCCAGGTACTGGTTGCCGTTGCCGCACTTGGGGGAGAGGACGCACCGGGGGCACCCCTCCTCGCAGGGGCAGGCCTTGAGGAGCTCCAAGGCGGCCCGGAGCCACTCGGGGAAGCGTCGGGCGGCGGCCCGGGCGTAGCCCACGCCCCCCGGGTAGCCGTCGTAGATGAAGACGGTGGGCCCCTCTCCCGAGGGCAGGGGCCTGGGGTAGAAGGGGTAGGAGAGCCCCCCAATGTCCTGCCGCTCCGCCAGGACGAAGAGGGGAAGGAGGCCGATCATGGCGTGCTCCAGGGCGTGGATCCCCCCGGGGATCCGGTGGGGGGGGACCGCCTCCTTGGGGTGGAACCAGAGGGCCTCCGTGGGGAAGGCGATCTCGGGGAGGTCCAGGGGCACTTCCTCCAGGACGCTCCCCGTGAAGAAGCGCTTCTTCACGTAGCCCACCACCCGCTCCCTCAGGACCACCCGGCCCACCCAGACCCCGTGGCCCACGGGTTCTCCCTCCAGGACCTCCAGGTGGGTCTCCGCCCGGGGCTCGGTGTAGTAGTCCTCCAGGGCGGGGAGAAGCCAGATCTCCCGCCTCTCGGGGTCGTGGTTGCGCACCAGGTAGCTTTCCCCCCCGTGCAGGTAGACCGCCCCGGGGTGGGCCTCCCAGTAGGCCTGGCGCTCGTCCAGGTGGCCCAGAACCTCCCCCTCGGGGCCCCTTAAGGTGAAGGTCGCCCCCAGGCCCCGGAGGCTGATCTCCCGGTGGGGGTGCCTCCTTGGGGTGTAGTAGCGGCCCTCCTTTTCCCGAAGCTCCCCTAGGGCCTGGGGGCAGAGGACCTCCTCCCGGGCGAGGGGCCACTCCCAGGCGGCGGCGTGGAGGTGCAGGGGGCAGAGCACCGGGTTCTTGGGGTCGGCCACCGCCTCCTCCGGGGGGCTTCTTAGGAGGAGCTCCGGGCGGTGGAGGAAGTACTCGTCCAGGGGGTCTTCCCGGGGGATGTAGACCACCAGGGCCCGCCTCTCCCCCCGCCCGGCCCTTCCCGCCCGCTGCCAGAAGGCGGCCACCGAACCCGGGTAGCCCACCAGGACCACCGCGTCCAGCTCCCCGATGTCCACCCCGAGCTCCAGGGCGCTGGTGGAGACCAGGACCCGCACCTCCCCCCGCTTCAGGGCCTCCTCGAGCCGCCTCCGGTCCTTGGCGGTGTACCCCGCCCGGTAGGGGCGCACCAGGGGGTGGGCCGCGTAGCGGGCGATGAGCTCGGCGCTCTTGCGGGCGTTGGCGAAGACCAGGGCCTTAAGGCCCCTCTCCGCCAGGGCCCGGGCCAGGTGGGCGGCCTCGAGGAGGGGGCTTCTCCGCCTTTCCCCCTTGCGGTCTAGGGGCTTGGGCAGGAGGACCAGAAGCTCCTTCTCCGAGCGGGCCACCTCCTCCCGGAGCTCCACGAAGGGGAGGCCGGTGAGGGTTTCCGCGTGGGCCTTGGGGTTTTGGATGGTGGCGCTGGCGGCGATCACCTGGGGGTTGGCCCCGTAGCGGCGGGCCAGGCGGAGGAGGCGGAAGAGGACCAGGGCCACGTGGGTGCCGAAGACCCCCCGGTAGGCGTGGAGCTCGTCCAGGACCAGGTAGCGCAGGCGGGAGAGGAAGGAGGCCCACTCCCCGTGCCGGGGCAGGAGGCCGTGGTGGAGCATGTCCGGGTTGGAGAGGAGGACAAGCCCTCCCTCCCGGGCCGCCCGGCGGGTGGGGCCCGGGGTGTCCCCGTCGTAGGGGAAGACCCCCTCGAGGCCCAGGGTTTGGGCCATGGCCTTAAGGCGCTTCAGCTGGTCGTGGGCCAGGGCCTTGGTGGGGAAGAGGAGGAGGCTCGTCCCCCCTTCCAGGGCCGCCTTGAGCACCGGGACCTGGAAGACCAGGCTCTTCCCCGCGGCGGTGGAGTAGGCCATGACCACGTTCTTCCCGGCCTCCACCTTCTTCAGGGCGGCCACCTGGTGGGCGAAGGGGGAGAGGCCCAAGGCGGCCAGCACCCCGGCGAAGGCCCCCTGGTAGGGGGCGGCCCTTGGGGGCCTTCGCGGGAGGAGGCGGGCGAAGACGACGCGTCCCCGGAACTCCTCTTCGCTTTCCAGCCACTCCCGGTAGCTGGAAAAGCCCCGAAGCGCCTCGGGCAGCACCCCCTTATTATGGGGGCATGATCCTCACCACCACTCCCCAGGTGGAAGGGCGCCGCATACAGGCGTATCTCGGCATCGTTTTCGGAGAGGCCATCGTGGGGGCCAACCTCCTCCGGGACCTCTTCGCCCAGGTGCGGGACATCGTGGGGGGGCGGAGCGGGGCTTACGAGGCGGAGCTGAGGCGGGCCCGGGAGATGGCCCTAGAGGAGCTCGCCGAGGAGGCCAGGAGGCTTGGGGCGGACGCCGTGGTAGGCGTGGACCTGGACTACGAGGTCTTGGGCCAGGCGAACTCCATGCTCATGGTCACGGCCAGCGGCACCGCGGTGAAGCTTGCTCCCTAAAGCTCCCTCACCCACACCTCGTGGATCAGGGGATGGCCCAGGTAGGGGGCCCAGAAGGGGCTCGCCCGCTTGGCGTAGACCCGGAAGCCCAGGCTCCGGTAAAGCCTCCGGGCGGCCTCGTTGGCCCGGGTGGTGGAAAGCTGCACCCCTTTAACCCCTCTTTTCTTTAAGCAGTCCAGAAAAGCCGCGAGGAGGGCCCGGCCCAGGCCGCGGCCCTGGGCCTTGGGGTCCACGGCGATGTGCAGGTGGGCGGGGTAGGCCTTCCGGGGGGCCTTGGGCCCGGGGAAGAGGAGGAGGCGGAGGAGGTAGCGGAGGTGGGGAAGCCTGGGGCCGTAGCCTCCCAGGAGAAAGCCCAAGAGCACCCTCGGCAAGCGTAAGGAGAGGGCCAAAGCCAGGGGAAAGTAGGCGCAGGCCCCCAGGATGTAGCCCACCACCCGGCCTTCCTCCTCGGCCACCAAGGCGCAACACCCCCCCTTTAGGTAGGGGGCCACGAAGAGCTCTCCCCACAGGGCCTCGCTGGGGAAGACCCCGGGGCCTTCCCGGCCCAGGAGGAGGGTCTGGTGGGAGAGGCGGGCGATGGCGGGGAGGTCTTCCGGGCGAGCGGGGCGCAGGTGGGCCACGCCTCCAGTCTAGAATGGCCTCTGTGCGCCGCCTGGCCCCTTGGCAGTGGCTTCTCCTCTTGCTCCTCCTTTATCTGGGCGTAGGGGAGGTCTTAAGGCTTTGGCTTGGCCTTTTGTGGACGGAGCGCCTCCTTGTCCTCCTGGCGGCCTTAGGGGTCTGGGCCTTCGTCAACGGCCGCTTCGTCTTCGCCACCTACCACGCCCTCCTCGCGGGGGCCCGGGTGCGCCGCCTGCCCCTCTTTCCCGGGCCCGGTGGGGGGGAGCACCTCCTGGTCCTGGCCCCCCATCCCGACGACGAGGTGCTGGCGGCGGCAGGGCTCATGCGCCGCACCTGGGCCCGGGGGGGGCGGGTGAGCGTGGTCTACCTCACCTCGGGGGACGCCTTTGACCTCGCGGCGGGGAGCCCCCTGCCCTCCCGGGAGGCCCTGCGCCGCCTGGCCCTTAGGCGCATGGTGGAGGCCTGGCGGGGCCTCGAGGCCCTGGGCCTTCCCCGGGAGAGCGCCTATTTCCTGGGCTTTCCCGACCAGGGGCTTTTTCAGCTCTTCACCACCCACTACTACCTGGCCTACGAAAGCCCCTACACCGGCCTCAAGGCCGTGGCCTACCCGGGGTGCTACCGGGCGGGCCTCCCCTACACGGGAAAGGCCCTCGAGGCCACTTTGGTGGAGCTTCTGGAGCGGCTTAAGCCCACCCGGATCCTCCTTCCAAGCCCCTTAGACGCCCACCGGGACCACCAGGCCGCGGCCTACTTCGGGATGCGGGCGGCGGCGGCCTTGGGCCTGGAGGGGCGGCTGGAGTACTACGTGATCCACGGGGGGTACCAGTACCCCCTGCCCAAGGGGCTCCACCCCCGCCTGCCCCTCTACCCCCCTCCCCGGGGAAGGGGCCTTCCCTGGCGGCGCTTTCCCTTGGAGGAAGAGGAGGTGCGCCTCAAGGAGAAGGCCATCCGGGCCCACCGGAGCCAGATGCGCCTCCTCGGGCGGTTTCTCCTCGCCTTCGTGCGGCAGAACGAGCTCTTTAGCCCCCTCCCCGTCCCTGCCCGGGAGGCCCTAGCCCCGGAGGAGGAGGGGTGGGCCGTCCTGGAGGGGAGGGAGGTCTTCTAGGCTCTCCAGGCCAAAGACCTCCAGGAAGCGCTCCGTGGTGCCGTAGAGCTTGGGGCGGCCCGGGGCCTCCTTCTCCCCCACCACCCGGATGAGCCCCCGCTCCAGGAGGCTTTCCAGGAGGCCTTCCACGCTTTTCCCCCGCATGGCCTCGAGCTCCGCCCGGGTGATGGGCTGGTGGTAGGCGATGAGGGCCAAGACCTCGAGGGCCGCCTTGGAGAGGCGGGGCGGGGTGGGCTTGAGGACCCTTTCCACCGCGGGGAGGGACCTTTCGTGCACCACGAGCCGCCACCCCCCCGCCACCCGCTCCAGGGCCACGCCGAGCCCGCCTTCCTGGAGGTCGGCCTCGAGGGCCTTGAGCGCCCGGAGAAGGGCCTCCTCGGGGTGGCCCAGGGCCTTGAGCTCCTTCAGGGAAACAGGCCTGCCCGCGGCGAAGAGAACCGCCAGGATTTCCGCCTTGAGCCCGGGGCCTTCCATGGCCTAGGTGAGGTAGGGGAGGAGGGCCGCTTTGGGAATGGCCCCCTCCCGAAGCACCTGGCCTGTGCGCAGGTCCACCACGCTGGAGGCGAGCCCCCCGGCCTCCCCCGGAAAGACGAAGTCCACGGGGAAGGCCCGGGCCTCGGCCTCGGTGCGCACGGGGGGTTCGCCGCTTCGGTTCAGGCTCGTGGCGGCGGCATGGCCCCCCACCCGGCGGAGGAGCTCCCGCAAAAGGGCGTGGTCCGGCATCCTGAGGCCCACGGAGCCGTCCTTGCTGATCCAGGGGGGGATGGCCTTCCCAGGGACCACCACGGTGAGCCCCCCGGGCCAGAAGGCCTCCGCCAGGCGCAAAAACTTCCCTTCCAGGGGGCCGAGGTCGGCAAGCCTCAGGGCGCTTTCCAGGTCCGCCACTAGCACCTGGAGGGGCTTGTCCTCGAGCCTCCCCTTGACCTCGTAGATCCTTAGGCAAGCGGCCTCGTCCTCCATGCGGGCCAGCACTCCCCAGACCGTGTCCGTGGGGAAGGCCACCAAACCCCCTCCCTTGAGGATCTCCGCCGCTTTGGCCAGGGCCTCCTGGTATACTGCTTCCATGCCGATCTACCAGTATAAGGCCCGGGACCGCCAGGGCCGTCTGGTGGAGGCCACCATTGAGGCCGAGGACCTCCGCACCGCCGCGAGGCTCCTCCGCGACCGGGGCCTCTTCGTGGCCGAGATCAAGGAGCCGGGGAAGGGCCTCCAGGCCGAGGTGCGCCTTCCCGCCTTGGAGAGGGGCCCCGGCCTCAAGGACCTCGCCATCTTCTCCCGGCAGCTCGCCACCATGCTGGGGGCGGGCCTCACCCTTCTTCAGTCCCTGGCCATCCTGGAGCGCCAGACGGAGAACAAGAAGTTCCGGGAGATCCTCAAGCAGGTGCGCGCGGACATAGAGGGCGGCATGGCCTTCTCCGAGGCCCTCTCCAAGCACAAGCTCTTCTCCCGCCTCTACGTGAACCTGGTGCGGGCCGGGGAGACCTCGGGCGGCCTGGACGTCATCCTGGACCGCCTGGCAAGCTTCCTGGAGAAGGAGCTGGAGCTAAGGGGCAAGATCCGCAGCGCCATGACCTACCCGGTCATCGTCTTCGTCTTCGCCGTGGGCGTGGCCTACTTCCTCCTCACGGGCATCGTGCCCCAGTTCGCCCAGATCCTCACCGACTTAGGCTCCGAGCTCCCCCTCCTCACCCGCTTCCTCATCGCCCTTTCCGACTTCCTCCGGGCGGCCACCTTGCCCCTCCTCCTCCTCGCCGTGGTCCTCTTCTTCGCCTACCGCTGGTACTACGGCACTCCCCAGGGGCGTAGGGTCATTGACCGCATCAAGCTCAGGGTGCCGGTTTTCGGCAACCTCAACCGCAAGACCGCCGTGGCCCGCTTCTCCCGCACCCTGGCCCTTCTCCTCTCCAGCGGGGTGAACATCGTGGAGGCCCTGGACATCACCAAGGGGACCGCGGGCAACAGCGTGGTGGAGGAGATCGTGGAGGCCGCCAAGCTGAAGATCCAGCAGGGCGACCCCTTGAACCTCACCCTGGCCCAGCACCCCTTCGTCTTCCCGCCCATGGTGAGCTCCATGGTGGCCATCGGCGAGGAGACGGGGGCCTTGGACACCCTGCTCTCCAAGATCGCCGACTTCTACGAGCGGGAGGTGGACGAGGCGGTGGCGAGCCTCACCGCGGCCATTGAGCCCCTCATGATCATCTTCCTGGGCGTCATCGTGGGCATGATCGTGGCCGGGATGTTCCTGCCCCTCTTCAAGATCATCGGGACCCTCTCCGTGCAATAAGCTTCTCCGCCACCTCCGGGGGAACCGGCATCACGGAAAGCCGGTTCCCCCTTCGCACCAGGGGGTGGTCCGGGGGGAAGAGGGCCTTGAGCTCGGCGAGGGGGAGGAGGGGCCACTTCTCCACGAAGGCCACCTCCACCGTGTACCAGCGGGGCTTCTCCGGGGTGGCCTTGGGGTCGTGGTAGGGGCTTTCCGGGTCAAACTGGGTGGGGTCAGGGAGGAGGGTGCGCACCACCCGGCAAAGCCCGGCGATCCCCGGGGGGGTGGTGCCCGAGTGGTAGAAGAAGCAGAGGTCGCCCTCTTTCATCCGCATCAGGTAGTTCCGGGCTTGGTAGTTCCGCACCCCGTCCCAGACGGCCCGGCCTTCCCGCTCCAGGTCCTCAATGCTGTAGACCTCGGGTTCGGACTTCAAGAGCCAGTAGGCCATGGGGGAAGTCTAAAGCCCCCTTTAGCCCCAGCAAAGCCCCCTTTAGGGGGGAGGAGCTACGTTTAGGGGGTGCGTGGTTTAGCCCTGCTCCTGCCTCTTCTCGCCGCCTGTTCCCTGACCCTCGAGGTGGTCTACCCGGGCCACCGGATCGCTCGCCTGGAGACCCAGCCCACCTACTGCGCCTACGGCAACACGCGGGTGGACTACCGCTTTTATCTGGAGGGAAGGGTGGACCGCTTAGAGTTCTACTGGGTCCCCGAGGGGAAAGCCCCTTGGGAGGCAGCGCCGCAGGAGCGTTCGGCCCTAGGGGGACCCATCTACGGGGGCCATGTCCGGGGTTTCGTGGAGGTGACCCCGGATGGGAGCATCCAGGCGGTCTCCTTGGTTTCCCCCCAAGGCGCCTCCCTCCCCCAGGGCATCGGGGTGGAGCCCGCCCTGCCTGACCGCAGGCTCTGGCTTCGGGGGTTCACTGGGGGGGTCGCCGGGCCCTACGTGGCCGCAGCCAACCCCGTGCGCGGGGATGCCTCCTCTTTCTGCGACCCTTCCTGGTAGGCTGGGTCCATGGCGCTTTCCCGGGCGCAAGGGGTTTTGGACGAGCTCAAGGCGCTTTTCGGCCCCCGGGCCCTCCTTTCCCGGGCGGCGAAGGAGGTCTACCGCTACGACGCCATCCTGGTGGGGCCTGAACCCTTGGCCGTGGTCCTGCCCGAAAGCCGGGAGGAGGTGGCCGCTTTGGTCCGCCTGGCCCGGCGGCACGGGGTGGCGCTGGTGCCCCGGGGGGCGGGAAGCGGCCTCTCCGGCGGGGCGGTCCCGGAGGAGGGGGCCATCGTGGTGGCCTTCACCCGGATGACCCGCCTCGAGGTGGACCCCCACACCCAGACCGCCTGGGCCGAGCCCGGGGTGACCACGGCCAGGATTTCCGAGGCGGCGAGGCCCTTCGGCCTCTTCTACCCCCCGGACCCCGCCTCCTACCGCACCAGCACCTTAGGGGGGAACCTGGCGGAAAACGCCGGGGGGCCCCTTTGCTTCAAGTACGGGGTCACCGGGGACTACGTTTTGGAGCTGGAGTTCGTGGACGCCTGGGGCGAGGTCCACCGCCTGGGCCGCGGGGCCTACGACCTGCCCGGCCTTCTCATCGGTTCGGAGGGCACCTTGGGCCTCATCACCGGGGCCAGGGTGCGGCTTCTTCCCTTGCCCCGGCACCGGGCCGCCCTTCTGGCCCACTTCCCCGGGGTGGAGCCCCTGGCCGAGGCGGTTTCCGAGGCGGTGGCCTCGGGGGCCGTGCCCGCCCGCATGGAGTTCATGGACCCCGCCTGCGCGGGCGCCGTGGAGGACTACCTGAGGATGGGCCTGCCTCGGGGCCGGGCCCTCCTCCTGGTGGAGACGGACGGGGAGGAGGTGGACCTCGTGGAGGAAGAGCTTTCCCTGGTGGAGGCGAGCGCCCGCCGTCATGGGGCCGAGGTGGTCCGCGCGGCGGGTGAGGCGGAGGCCGAGGCCCTCTGGCGGGCCCGGCGGGCGGTGAGCCCCGCCTTGGGCCGCATCCGCCCCAAGCGGGTGAACGAGGACATCGCCGTGCCCCGCTCGGCCCTGCCCCAGGTGGTGCGGGAGATTGAGGCCCTGGGAAGGGCCTTCGGCCTGGTGGTGGTGCAGTTCGGCCACATCGGGGACGGAAACCTTCACCCCAACATCCTCTTTGACCCGAGGAGGGAGAGCGAGGAAAGGGTCTGGGAGCTCGCCCACGAGATCGCCCGGGTGGCCTTGAGGCACGGGGGGGTGCTCTCCGGGGAGCACGGCATCGGCCTCATGAAGCGGGGCTTCATGCCGGAGGCGGTGGACCCCGAGACCCTGGGGGCGCTCCACCGGGTCAAGGAGGCCTTGGACCCCACGGGCCTCTTCAACCCCGGCAAGGTGCTTCCCTAGGGGCGATGGGCTTTTTTCACGCGGTTTTTACAGGGGTCTAGGGAGAATGGACCCATGGAGGGTGCCTACCGCCTCCTCTACGCCCTGGCCTGGGTGGGTTTGCCCCTGGGCGTGGGGCTCCAGCTTTGGGCCAGGCCTCCAAAAGGCGGAGAGTGGGCCTTTTACCCCCTTTTCGCCTTCCTCTTCCTCCTCGCCCTCGGGCAGGGGCCCAGGCGGGCCCCCCGCTTCTTGGCCCACGCCCTGGGGGCTTACCTCCTCTTTGAGCTTTGGCGGGGAAGGGACTTCCCTTGGGCGGTGGGTTTCTGGTCTCCCTCCCTTTACCTCCTCCTGGCCTTCGCCTACCCCTTGCCCGTGGCCCTCGGCCTGGGCCTCCTTTGGGCGGGGCTTTTTTCCGCCTTCGCCCTCTGGGCCGTGGGAAAGCCCACCTGGCTCTGGGGGCACTTCGCTTTAAGCCAGCCCGTCCTCCTCGCCCTCGCCCTCCTCCTCGCCCGCTTCCGGGAGCTCTACGGCCAGGCCCGCTTCTGGAAGGAGCAGGCCCTCACCGACCCCCTCACGGGCCTCCCCAACCGCAGGGCCTTGGAGATGGCCTTGGAGCGGGAGGCGGCCCGGGTGGAGCGGGGCGGGCCCCCCTTCGCCCTGGTCCTTTTGGACCTGGACGGCTTCAAGCAGGTAAACGACGAGCGGGGCCACAAGGAGGGGGACCGGTACCTCAGGCGGGTGGCCCGGGTCCTGGTCTCGGGGGTGCGCCGGGGGGACCTCGTGGCCCGGTGGGGCGGGGACGAGTTCGCCGTCCTCCTCCCGGGGACGGGGGAAAAAGAGGCGGTGGAGGTGGCGGAGCGGCTTTGGCGCCGCCTCCAGGAGGAGGGGGTCTGGGCGAGCCTGGGGGTGGCCGTCTACGCGGGGGACCTCGAGGACCTCTTCCTACGGGCCGACCAAGCCCTCTACCGGGCCAAGGCCCTGGGGAAGGGCCGGGTGGTCCTTGCCCCGCCTCAGGGCAAGCGGTAGCCCGCCTCCTGGAGGACGCGCCGGGCCCTTTCCCGCTCCTCCCGGGTGGCGAAGGAGAGGCGGAGGGCCCCCGCCGCCTCCCGGATGGTGAGGACCTCTATGTCCTTGATGTTTACCCCCGCCTCGCCCAAGGCGGTGGCGATCCTGGCGATCTCCCCGGGCCGGTCCGGGACCTGGACCACGAGGTCGTGCATCTCGGGGAGGAGGCTTCGGCGCACGATGGGGAGGCTGTCCCGGGTGCGCTTGGCCTCTTCCGCCGCCTTAAGAAGCCTTTCGGGCTCCTCCAGGAGGCCTTCCAGCTCCAGGAGGACCTCCCGGAGCTCCTCTATGGCCTCCTTCAGGGCCTCTTTGTTTTCCACCACCATGTCCCGGCTCATCCTGGGGGAGCCGGAGGCCACCCGGGTGAGGTCGCGGAAGCCCCCCGCCGCCAGGAAGATGAGGAGGTCCTTGTGGGGGCTTCGCGCCACCATGCGGTTCAAGGCCACGGCGAGGAGGTAGGGGAGGTGGGAGACCCGGGCCACGAGCTCGTCGTGAAGCCCGGGGGGCATCTCCAGGGGGTAGGCCCCCAGGGCTTCCACGAGCCCCCGCACGCCCTCCCGGGCCCTGGGGCTCGTCCGTTCCGTGGGGGTCAGGACCCAGACGGCGTTCTGCAAAAGCCCGGCGTGGGCGTTCTCCACCCCGGCCCGTTCGCTTCCCGCCATGGGGTGCCCCCCCAGGTAGTGGGGGAGGAGGCCTTCCAGGGCGGCCACCACCTTGGCCTTCACGCTTCCCACGTCGGTCCAGAGGCTCTCTGGGTGGGCCCAGGGGGCGAGGGCTTCCCCCAGCTCGGCCAGTGCCCCCACGGGGGCGGCGAGGACCCCGAGGTCAAGCTCCCCCACCCAGGGGCCCACCTCGGTGTGCACCCGGTCGGCCACGCCGAGAAAGAGGGCCTTCTCCAGGGCCAGAGGGTCTTGGTCGTAGGCGTGGACCTCCTCGGCGAGGAAGCGCTCCTTAATCCCCAGGGCCACGCTCCCGCCCAAAAGGCCCACGCCGAAGACCCCGACTTTGCCGAAGAGGGGCCTCATCCCAGGACGGGGGTGGCGAGGGTCTTGTCCAGGGCGGCCACCAGGCGGCGCACCTTGTCCATGAGCTCGGCGAACTCGTGCTCGTGGAGCTGTTGCGCGGCGTCGGAAAGCGCCTTCTCCGGCTCGGGGTGGGTCTCCACGATGAGGCCGTCGGCCCCCGCCGCCAGGCCCGCCAGGGCCAAGGGGATGACCCAGTCCCTCTTGCCCGCCGGGTGGGAGGGGTCTATCCAGACGGGGAGGTGGGTCCAGCTCTTGAGGACGGGCACGGCGGAGACGTCCAGGGTGAAGCGGGTCGCCTTCTCAAAGGTGCGGATGCCCCGCTCCACCAGGATCACCCGCATGTTGCCCCGGGAGAGGATGTACTCCGCGCTCATGAGGAACTCTTCCAGGGTCATGCTCATCCCCCGCTTGAGGAGGACGGGCTTGCCCGCCTCCCCCACCGCCTGGAGGAGGGCGAAGTTCTGGGCGTTCCGCGCCCCGATCTGGAGGACGTCGGCGTACTCGGCCACGAGCTCCACCTGCTCCGGGGAGAGGACCTCGGTGACGATGGGGAGCCCCGTCTCCCTCTTGGCCTCGGCGAGGATCTTCAGGCCCTCGAGGCCCAGGCCCTGGAAGGCGTAGGGGCTCGTGCGGGGTTTGAAAGCTCCCCCCCGGAGCATGTGGGCCCCGTGGGCCTTCACGTAGCGGGCGGCCTTTAGGGTCTGCTCCCGGGACTCCACCCCGCAAGGGCCTGCCGCCACCATCACGTGGCCGCCCCCCGTCTTCCCCGTGGGGAACTCCAGGACCGTGGGGAAGGGCTGGACCTCGAGGCTCGCAAGCTTGTAGGGCTTGGAGATGGGGATGACCTCGGCCACCCCCGGCAGGGCCCGGAAGTGCTCCATGAGCTCCGGGGTGGGCCCCCGGCCGATGGCCCCCACCAAGGTGGTCTCCACGCCCCGGGAGACGTGGGGCCGGTAGCCCACCTTCTCAATCTCCCGCACCACTTCCTGAAGCTCCTCTTCTGTGTGCCCCCGCTTCATCACGATCAGCATGGCTTCCCTCCCAAAAACCTTGGGCGCCCCCTTTAGGGGGCGCCCTTTTCGCGGTATGGCCTACGCGGACCGCAGGGCGCCCCCGGCGGGGTAATAAAAGCCGAAGTAGCGCCCTAGGGTCCACATAGTTGGTCTAGAGTCTAAGGGGAAGGCGGGGGCTCCGTCAAGACCCGGGCCAAGGCCCCGGTGGGGTCGGGGTGCTCCCCGGGGGGAACGCCGGGAGGGGCGAGGAGGGTGTAGCCCAAAAGCCCCGTGGCCCCAGGGGGCGCCTTGCGCCTTGGCGCCCAGGTGTTCGCCCCCACGTGGTGGTGGTAGCCGTCCCAGGCGAAGAAGAGGGCCCCGGGGTAGGTGCGCAAGGTCACCTCCATGCCGAGCTTCCCGCTAAAGAAGGCCTCCGCCGCCGCCAGGTCCTCCACGTGGAGGTGGAGGTGCCCAAGAAGGGTTTCGGGGGGAAGGGGGGTGGGGTCCGGGTTTTCCGCGAGGAGCTTTTCCAGGTTCAGGGGCGCCGTGAACATGAGGGGGCCTTTGGGCCATGCCCCTTGGGGGCGGTCCCGGTAGAGCTCCAGGCCGTTCCCCTCGGGGTCGCGGAAGTAGAGGGCCTCCGAGACCCCGTGGTCCGCCGCCCCTTCAAAGTGGGCCCTAGCCTCCAGGAGCCTGCGGAAGACCCCGGCGAGGGCCTTGCGGTGGGGCAGGAGGAGGGCGAAGTGGTAGAGGCCTAAGGAGGGGTAGGGCCTTAAGGGGGCCTCGGGGTCGTGGAGAAGCTCCAGAACGAAGCCCTTCCCCTCGGGGAAAAGCCGGTAGCGGGGCGGGTCGGCCTCCGCCTTTAGGCCCAGAAGGCCTTGGTAGAAGCCCAGCTGGGCCTTCAGGTCCCGCACCCTGAGGGTGAGGCCGAGAAGCCGCCTCACGGGCGGATTTCCCCTTCCATTCTCCACAGGCCCCAGAGGTAGGCCGCCACCGGGGGTACGTGCAGGAGGATCAGGACGGCCCGGGTGTCGGGGCGTGGGGTGGCGGCGAAGGGCGGGAAAAGGAAGAGGACGAAGACGAGGAGGGCCAGGCCCGTGGCCCGGAGGGCGTGCCGAAGCGAGGCGGGCACCATCTAGACGTTTACCTCTTCTTTCGCCTTCACCGCCTCGGTGTCCACGCTGAAGCGCACCTCCTCGCCCACGAGAAGCCCCCCGGCCTCCAGGGGCATGTTCCAGGTGAGGCCGAAGTCCTTGCGGTTCAGCTTCCCCTCAAAGTGGGCGGCGATGCGCTCGTTCCCCCAGGGGTCCTTCACGGGGCCGTGGGTTTCCACCTCAAAGGCCAGGGGCCGGGTCACCCCCCGGATGGTCACCTCTCCCTCCACCCGGTAGCGGCCCTCCCCCAGGGGGGTGATCCTCTCGCCCCGGAAGACGATCTCCGGGTGGTTGGCCACGTCCAGGAAGTCCGGGGAGCGGAGGTGGTTGTCCCGGTCGGCCACGCCGGTGTGGATGCTCGCCGCGTCCAGGCGGGCCTCCACCCGGAGGGGCTTCCCGGTCTCGTCGGTTTCCACGTACCCCTCTTTGAGGTTGATTGTCCCCTTTACCGTGGCGATCATCATATGCCGCACGGCGAACTCCACGCTGGTGTGGGTCGGGTCAAGGTTCCAACGCATCCTTACACCTCCTTGGGCCCAGGGCCCAAGGCTACGCTACTTCAACCGCTATGAAATGTCAAGCGCTATTCGGGATAGTAAAGGGGCCGGAAGGGAAGCCCCAGGGCCTCGGCGAAGGCCTCGAGGCCCAGGCGGTCCGGCTCCTCCAGGTGGTAGCGGAAGTTCCAGAGGTAGTGCTCCATGAGAGCGGGGTGGACGCCAAGCCTTTCCGCCTCCCCTCGCGCCACCTCGCCGAGCCTCGCCAGGCCTTCCCGCCGGGCCCGCCTCAGGGCCTGGACCAAGGGCTTGGGGGGCGGGTTTTCCCTCCGGTAGGCCCAGACGGCGAAGACGAAGGGGAGGCGGGTCCTCCGGAACCAGAGGACGGAGAGGTCGGCCACCTGGACCCCGCCCAGGCTTGTGGGGAGGGCGTGGGGGGTTTCGGGGATCTCGGGAAGGAGGGCGGCGTAGGCCCTTATGGCCCGGTCGCCGATAAGGAGAACGCCGTCGTGGGCGGAAAGGAGCTCCAGCTCCCCCTTCGTCTGCTCGTAGCGGGGCTCGGCCCCGGCCTCCTTCAGGAGGAGCTTTAGAAGGGCCACGCTGGTGGCGCTTTCCGTGGTGAGGGCCACCCGCTTGAGGTCGGCCAGGGGCACGCGGTGGAAGAGGTTCACGGAGTAGACCGGCCCGAGCACCGCCACGGAGAAGTCCGGCAATAGGCCCAGGGCCTCCTGGTGGCGGAGGTAGGCGTAGCTGGAGGCCAAGGACAGGTCCAGCTTCCCCTCCAGGAGCCAGGCGTTGAGGGTGGTGGGGGGCGCGTGGACCACGGAGAAGCCCTCCGGCCTGAGGAAGCGGACCAGGGGGGCCACGTTGGCGTAGGGGGGAAACCCCACCCGCAGGGGCCTCATCCCTCCCTTCCCCTCCTTGGTCCGGGGAAGCCGGGTGGGCTCACGCCTCCACCCGGTCCCAGACCCGCACCTCCCGGTAGAGGGCGTCCCGCTCCACGGGGAGGCGGCCCGCCATAAGGATAATGCGGGCGAGCTCCCGCTTGGTGAGGCCCTGGGGCGTGGGGCTTCCCGCCATGTGGACGATCCTCTCCTCAATGAGGGTGCCGTCAATGTCCGTGACCCCCCAGTCCAGGGAGACCTGGGCGAGCTCGGGGGTTAAGGTGGCCCAGTACCCCTTGATGTGGGGGAAGTTGTCCAGGTAAAGCCGGGCCACGGCCAGGTTTTTAAGGTCGTCCAGCCCCGTGGTGAACTCCTTCTTGCCCAGCTCCCGGGCGAGCAGGTTCCCGTCCGGCTGGAAGGCCAGGGGGATGAAGCTCATGAAGCCCCCCGTCTCGTCCTGGAGGCGGCGGAGGCGGTCCATGTGGTCCAGGCGCTCCTCCAGGGTCTCTATGTGCCCGTAGAGCATGGTGGCGTTGGTGGGGATGCCGAGCTCGTGGGCGGTGCGGTGGACCGCAAGCCACCCTTCCGCCGAGACCTTGGCCCGGGCGATCCTCCTCCGCACCCTCTCGGCGAAGATCTCCGCCCCACCCCCCGGCATGGCGTCCAGGCCCGCCTCCTTCAGGGCCTCTAGGACCTCCCGGTAGGGGAGGCGGGCGATCTTGGAGAAGTGGTGGATCTCCGCCGCGGTCCAGGCCTTCACCTGGACCCCGGGGAAGTTCTCCTTCAGGGCCCGCACCAGGTCCAGGTAGTAGGAGAAGGGCCTTTTGGGGTGGTGGCCCGCGGTCATGTGGATCTCGGTGAGGCCAGGCTGGTAGCGCTCCTTGACCCAGGCCACCACCTCGTCCACCTCAAAGTCCCAGGCCCCTTCCTCGCCGAAGCGCCTCTGGAAGGCGCAGAAGGTGCACCCCACGTAGCAGATGTTGGTCTGGGAGACGCGGATGGAGTGGACGAAGTAGGTCTTGTGCCCGTGCTTCCTTTCCCGCACCAGGTTGGCGAGGCGCATGAGGGTGGGGAGGTCCCGGGTCTCGTAGAGCACGAGGCCGTCCTCAAAGGAAAGCCTTTTCCCCTCCATCACCTTCTCGGCGATGGGGAGGAGGCGGGGGTCCCGGATGCCTCTCACGCCCCGGAGTCTACTCCTCTAAGAGGCGCCGGACCAGGGCCTCCACCTCTTTCCTCCGCCCCCCCACGCTCTTCTCGGGGAGGAGGTTTCGCAGGTAGCGGTCGGTGAGGAGGAGGTCCACGTAGGGGTAGACCGTGGCCGCCATCACCGCGTCCAGGAGGTCGGAGGGGCGGGGCCTGCGGTGGCTGTCGGAGGCCATCCGGGCGAGGAGGTGGGCGAGGAGCCTGACGAAGGGCACTTCCTCGAGGCCGGCGCGCGCCTTGACCTCCTTTAGGGCCAGGGCGTGGGCCTCCCCGTAGGGAAGCCCCCAAAGGGCCTCGGGAAGCCCCAGGAAGGGGGAGAGGTCCGCGGGGTGCTCCCAGCTGCCCTCCTCGGAGAGGAGGTCCTCCCGGTACACCCCCCGCTTTTGCCTTGCGGCCACCTCCTGCCAGGGCCGGACCCAGTAGCCCCCCGAGAGGGCGGCGAAGACCTCCTGGAGGGCGGGGAGGAGGTAGCCCGCCTTCTCCTCCGGGCCCCTTTGGGGAAAGAGGGTTTCCAGGACGTGGAAGGGGCTTGGGGGGGCGAGGGCTTTCCCCTTGAGGGCCAGAAAGAGCTGGCCGAAGGCCTCGTGCCCCTTCTGGCCCAGGAGGTGCTTGGCCATGCGGCTGGCGTGGTTTTGGTCCAGGTAGACCAGCACCTACTCCTTGGCCCGGGCCAGCCAGAGGGCGGCGCTCAGAAGGGCCACCCCCCCGGCGAAGAGGAGGAAGTCCAGGGCCGCCTGGGGTTTGAAGGCCAGGGCCTTCTCAAAGAACTTCACCACCAGGATCATGACGATCACCTGGCCCAGCTTGTTCTTGAGGTCGGCCAGGCTCTCCACGGCCAAGACGTTGTCCAGGGGCACCTCCAGCTTGCCGATGAAGAGCTCAAAAAGACCCGCGCCAAAGATGAGGAAGACGGCGGAGAGAAGGGCCAGGTCCACGGCGCCCACCAGGGCGGGGAGGGCGGCCTCGAGGCCCTGCCCCAGGGCGGAGGCCGCCTCCAACAGGGCGTGCCAGGCGAAGTAAAAGGCCCCGAGGAGGAGGCCTACCACGGGCAGGACCATGGTCCAGCGCGCCAGGTTGGCCAGGGTGTTCCAAAGGCCCATGGGACGATTCTAGGGCACGTAGGGCGCGGGACCTGGGGTCAGGGTGGAGGTCCTCTCCACGAGGAGGGGCTCAAAGCGCACCTCCCGGGGCGGGCCCGCGTAGCCTTGCATCCTCTCCAGAAGGAGCTGGGCCGCCCGGGCCCCCATGGCCTCCACGGGCTGGGCGATGGTGGAAAGCCCCACCTCCTCGGCGAAGGGGTGGCCGTCAAAGCCGAGGACCCGCACCTCCCGGCCCACAGCGAGGCCCAGGCGCTCCGCCTCCTCCAGGACCCCTAAGGCCACCTGGTCCGCCCCGGCGAAGACGTTGAGGGGCGGGGAGGCCTTTTCCAGGAAGTGGCGGAGGGCGAGGCGCCCCCCCTCCTGGGAGAGGCGGGTGACGTAGAGGTGGTCTTCCGGGAAGGGGCGGCCCGCCTCCTCCAAAGCCTCCCGGAAGCCCGCCAGGCGCTCGGAGAAGACGGTGTGGCGGAAGGCCTTGTCGGGCTCCTCCTCCACCTTGATGGCGAAGATGGCCCCGGGAAAGCGGGCCAGGTACTCCCCCGCAAGCCGCCCCCCCAGGCGGTTGTCCAGGTAGACGGAGTCGTACCGGGGGTTTTTGGCGTCCACCAGGACCACGGGGCGGTCGGTGGGGAGGCGGCCTTCCTCAAAGTGCTCCGTGAGGTCGTAGGAGGCCAGGATGAGGCCGTCGGTGAGGTAGGCCAGGGTGGAGCTTTCCAGGTAGCGCCTGAGCCGGGCCTGGGAGAGGATGGGGAAGAGGGCGAGGTCGTAGCGCTTTTCCAGGAGGACGCCCTCTATGCCTTCCAAAAGCCTGCGGTAGAACTCCGTGGCCACGAAGGGGAGGAGGACGCTCACCGTGTAGCTCCGCCCCCCCGCGATCCTGCGGGCGTGGGGGTTTGGGGTGTAGCCCAGCTCCTCCATGGCCCTAAGCACCCGGGCCCGGGTCTCGGGGCGCACCGCCGGGTGGTTGTTGAGCACCCGGCTCACCGTGCCGAGCCCTACCCCTGCCCGGGCGGCCACCTCGTGGATGGTGGGTTGCTTTCTCCTCATGGCGTGTGGAAGCGCTTCATGGAAACTTCCACCCTGAGGATACCCCAGGGCCCGGGCCTTTGCAAGAATGGGGGCATGGTCTACCTCCTCCTGGCCTACCTCCTGGGCTCCTTGGTGGGGGGGCTCCTCCTCTTCCCCGAGGTGCGGGGGAAGGACCTCCCCGGGGGCTCGGGGGTCTTCCGCCGGAAGGGCCCCTGGGCCGCCTTGCTGGTGGTCCTCTTTGACCTGGGGAAAGGGGTCTTGGCCGCCCTCCTCACCCCGCCCGCCCTCCGCCCCTGGGCGGGGGTGGCCCTGGTGGCGGGCCACAACTGGCCCCTCTTCTTCCGCTTCCGGGGAGGCGGGGGGATCGCCCCTTCCCTGGGCTTCTTCCTGGCCTGGTTCCCCCGGGAGACCCTTTGGGCCACGGCCCTGGGCCTTTTGGTGGCGGGGGTCTACCACCTCGCCTACTGGCGGAAGGGGCGGAAGGGGATTTACCCCATCCCCTTTGGGGCCGCCTTCGGCTACCTGGCCCTTCTCCTCCTGGCTCCCCCCGAAGGCCGCTGGGGGGCCCTTGGGGTGGCGGGGGTGGTGGCCCTAAGGGGCCTGCAAATCCTTAAGGGAAGGTGGTAGCTTTAGGGCATGAAGATCCTGCGCTTTAACGAGGGCCGCTGGGGCATTTTGGAAGGGGAGCTGGTCCTGGAGACGGACGCCCCGGGGGGCAACCCCACGGGCAGGCGGTACGACCTCGCCTCGGTGCGCCTCCTGGTGCCCGCCACCCCCAGCAAGATCGTCTGCGTGGGGCGGAACTACCGGGAGCACATCCGGGAGATGGGGCACGACTTCGGGGAGGACCTGCCCCAGGAGCCGGGCCTTTTCCTCAAGGCCCCCAACACCCTGGCCCACCCCGCCAACCCCCGCGACCCGGAGAACACCGGGGACAGGGTGCCCTACCCCTTCTTCACCCAGGAGCTTCACTACGAGGGGGAGCTTGCCGTGGTCATCGGGGACAGGATGCGCCGCGTTCCCCCGGAGAAGGCCCTGGACCACGTCCTGGGCTACACCATCGCCGTGGACATCACCGCCCGGGACGCCCAGAAGAAGGACCTCCAGTGGGTCCGGGCCAAGAGCGCCGACAAGTTCCTCCCCTTGGGCCCCTGGCTGGAAACCGATCTGGACCCCCAGAACACCTGGGTCCGCACCTACGTGAACGGGGAGCTCCGCCAGGAGGGGCACACCTCCCAGATGATCTTCAGCGTGGCGGAGATCCTCTCCTACATCTCGGGCTTCATGACCCTGGAGCCTTTGGACGTGGTCCTCACCGGGACCCCCTCCGGCGTGGGGGCCCTGAACCCCGGGGACCGGATTGAGGTGGCCGTGGAGGGCGTGGGCACCCTCCACACCCGCATCGGCCCCAAGGAGGAAAAGCCGTGGTAGAGGTCCTGGATCTCGGATTTCATTCGGAAAGGGTCATCGCCAGCTTCCTCCTCAGGACGAAGGAGGGCCCCATCCTCATAGAAACGGGCCCTGAGAGCACCTATCCCCGCCTGGTGGCCGCCTTGGGGGAGCGAGGGGTGGCCCCCGAGGAGGTGCGCCACGTCTTCGTGACCCACATCCACCTGGACCACGCGGGGGCGGCCTGGCGCCTGGCGGAGCTTGGGGCCACGGTCTACGTCCACCCCAGGGGCGCCCCCCACCTCGTGGACCCCTCCCGGCTCCTCGCCTCGGCGGAAAGGATCTACGGGGACGGGCTCAAGGCCCTCTGGGGCAAGGTCCGGGGGATTCCGGAGGAGAGGGTGCGGCCCCTCGCCGACGGGGAGGTGGTGGCCGTGGGCGGCCTCGAGGTCCAGGCGGTGGAGACGCTGGGGCACGCTTCCCACCACCACGCCTACCGGGTGGGGGACCTCGTCTTCGCCGGGGACATCGCCGGGGTGCGCATCGCCCCCGGGCCGGTCCTCCCCCCCACCCCACCCCCCGACATCCACCTGGAAAGCTGGTACGCCTCCTTGGACCGCCTCCTCGCCCTGAGGCCCAAGGCCCTCTACCTCACCCACTTCGGCCCCTACGGGGACGTGGAGGCCCACCTCCAGGCCCTCAGGGAGACTCTGGAGGCCTGGGCGGGCTGGGTGCTGCACCGCCTGAAGGAAGGGCTTTCCGAGGAGGAGATGGTCCGGCGCTTTGAGGCCTACTGGCACGAGGGCCTTAGGGGGGCCGGGGTGGACGAGGCGGGCATGCGCCTGTACGCCCTCGCCGATCCCCCCTTCATGAACCTCCAGGGCCTCGTGCGCTACTGGCAGAAGCACCACCCCGAGGCTTTGGAGGGTTAGGTGACGCCCTTTCCCTTGGGGCGGCCCGCCCGGATGGCTGTCTTCGCCTCCGGGCGGGGGACGAACCTCGAGGCCCTCCTCGAGGCCTTCCCCAAGGGGCACCCCTTGGGGGAGGTGGTCCTGGTCCTCTCCGATAACCCCGAGGCCTTCGCCCTGGAGCGGGCGAGGAGGCGGGGGGTGGAGGCGGTGGCCCTCCCCTGGCGGGGGCGGCGGGCCTTTGAGGAGGAGGCCTTGGGGCTGTTGGCGGAGAGGAGGGTGGACCTCGTCCTCCTCGCGGGGTTCATGCGCCTCCTCTCCCCCCGGTTCGTGGAGGCCTGGTACGGCCGCCTCCTCAACGTCCACCCCTCCCTCCTCCCCGACTACCCGGGGCTTCACGTGCACCGGCGGGTCCTGGAGGCGGGGGAAAAGGAGACGGGCTCCACCGTCCACTTCGTGGACCAAGGGATGGACACGGGGCCCATCCTCCTCCAAGGCCGGGTGCCCGTCCTCCCCGGGGACACGCCGGAGACCCTGGAGGCCCGGGTCCTCCGCCTGGAGCACGGGCTTTACCCTAGGGCCGTGGCCCTCCTCCTTTCCGGCCTCGCCTTTCCCCCGCCCCAGGACCTGAAGGCCCGGCTCGGGCAGGAGGCGGCGGGGGTCTTCCAAGGGCTTTCCCCCCGGGAGAAGCCCCTATACCTCAGGGCCTGGGCCCTCCTTCGCGCCTGGGGGCGGGAGGCGCTGGTGGCCCCCGCCTTTTTGGGCCAAGGGGGGGAGTGGGGCCGGGGCGCCTTCCTCGCCGCCCACCTCCTGGCCCAGGACCACCCCGCCTTGAGGGCCGAGGTGGCCTCCCTCCCGGAGGCGGTGCGCCGGGAAGTGGAGGCGAGCCTAAAGCGGGTAGAATCCTCCCTATGAAGGTCCTCGTGGTGGGTGGCGGGGGGCGGGAGCACGCCCTCCTCTGGAAGGCGGCGCAAAGCCCCCTCGTGGAAAGGCTCTACGCCGCTCCCGGCAACGCCGGGATGGAGGCCCTGGCGGAGCTCGTCCCCTGGGGCGGGGACGTGGAGGCCCTGGCGGACTGGGCCCTCGCCGAGGGCATAGACCTCACCCTGGTGGGCCCGGAGGCCCCCTTGGTGGAGGGCATCGCCGACGCCTTCTTGGAGCGGGGCCTCCTCGTCTTCGGCCCCACCCAGAAGGCGGCCATGATTGAGGGCTCCAAGGCCTTCGCCAAGGGCCTCATGGAGCGCTACGGCATCCCCACGGCCCGCCACCGGGTCTTCCGGGAGCCCCTGGAGGCCCTGGAGTACCTGGAGGAGGTGGGGGTGCCCGTGGTGGTCAAGGACTCCGGGCTCGCTGCGGGGAAGGGGGTCACGGTGGCCTTTGACCTGCACCAGGCCAAGCAGGCCGTGGCCAACATCCTGAACCGGGCCGAGGGGGGGGAGGTGGTCATAGAGGAGTACCTGGAGGGGGAGGAGGCCACGGTCCTAGCCCTCACCGATGGGGAGACCATCCTGCCCCTCCTTCCCTCCCAGGACCACAAGCGCCTCCTGGACGGAGACCAGGGGCCCATGACCGGGGGGATGGGGGCGGTGGCCCCCTACCCCATGGACGGGGCCACCTTAAGGCGGGTGGAGGAGGAGATCCTCAAGCCCCTCATCGCCGGCCTGCGGGCCGAGGGGGTGGTCTACCGGGGGGTGGTCTACGCCGGGCTCATGCTCACCCGGGAAGGGCCCAAGGTGCTGGAGTTCAACGCCCGCTTCGGCGACCCCGAGGCCCAGGCCCTTTTGCCCCTCCTGGAGAGCGACCTGGTGGAGCTGGCCCTGCGGGTGGCCGAGGGGAGATTGGGGGGGGTAGAGCTTTCCTGGAAGCCGGGGGCCGCGGCCTGCGTGGTCCTGGCCGCCCCGGGCTATCCGGAAAGCCCCCGGAAGGGGATTCCCCTCCAGGTGCCCGAGCCTCCAGAGGGGGTGCTGGTCTTCCACGCGGGCACAAGGCGGGAGGGTGGGGTCTTGGTGAGCGCCGGGGGGCGGGTGCTCAACGTGGTGGGGTTGGGACAGGACCTCAGGGAGGCCCTGGAGCGGGCCTACGCCTACATCCCCCGGGTCGGCTTTCCCGGCGCGGTGTACCGGAGGGACATCGGCTTTAGGGCCCTCAAAGGCTCCAGGGCCTGAGCCCCTCCGCTGTCCGAAGGCAGGCCAGGCGCGCCGCCTCGAGGGTGCGCACCCCCGCCGCCTCCAGAAGGGGGAGGAGGTGGCGGAAGACCTCGGCCACCAGCCGGGCGTCGCCGAGGGCGGTGTGCCTTCCCGAGAGGGGGAGACCGAAGCGCGCCGCCAGGGCCTCGAGGCGGGGGTCGGTCCCGGGGAGGAGGAAGCGGGCGAGGAGGTAGGTGTCCAGGAGGGGAAACCCCTTGAGGGCCGGGAGGAAGGCCAGGTCCACGTGGGCCTGGTGGGCGAGGAGGACCGTGCCCTCGAGGAAGGCGAGGAAGGTGGGGAGGGTCTCTTCCAGGGTGGGCCTGCCCCTCAAGGCCTCGCGGCTCAGGCCGTGGAGGGCCTGGGCCTCCCGGCTCACGGGGCGGCCGGGGTCCAGGAGGAGCTCCAGCTCCGCCCCGAGCCTTCCTCCCACCAGCCGCACCGCCCCCAGGGCCACGGGCCGGTCCCGGGTGGGGTCCAGGCCGGTGGCCTCCAGGTCCAAGGCGGTGTAGACCAGGCGTTGCAGGGGCGTCTTGGGGTTCATCGCAGGCCAAAGCGCAGGCGCAGGTGGCCCTGGGCCGTCCGCACCGCCCGGAAGGCCTCCAGGACCCGCCACCTCTCCAAGGGGGAGAGGGCCTTGGGGGAGAGGGCCCCTTGCCCCCCAAGCTCCGCCCGGAGCCTCAGGCGGAAGAAGAGGCCGAAGCCCTCCCCCAGGAGCTCGGCCGTCTCTTCGCTCAGGGCCCCCGCCCGGGAGGCCGCCCGCAGGCGGTCCAGGGTGTGCCGCTCCGGGCTTCCGGTGTACACGGCGTAGAAGCGCGCCAGGAGCACGATGGGGAAGAGGCCGTGCCGTTTGGGCTCCAGGGAGGGGGGCAGGCGCCCGAAGGGGGTGGGGGGCGGGGGGAAGGCTAGGGCCGAGCGGGCCAGGTGGTGGAGGAAGACCCCCCTTTGCGCCCGGGCGAGGAGCTCGGCCTCGAGGGGCCTTAAGTCCAGCTTCCCTCCCACCTGGCGCAGGTCCAGGAAGGCCTGGGCCTTGAGGAGGGCCTCGGGCTCCGGGGCTTCGGTCCAGCCCCAGAAGGCCTTCAGGAAGGCCTCGAGGTCCATCCGCAGGCGGGTGGCCATGTAGCCCCCGGGGCAGGGGGGAAACCCGGCCGCCAAGAGCCCCCCCACCACCCGCTCGGCCAGGGCCTGGAAGTAGGGTTCGTGCCCGGATTCGGCGTAGAGGAGGGCGTTGTCCTGGTCCGTGAGGAGGGCCTGCTCCCGCCGCCCCTCGGAGCCCAGGACCAGGAAGGCGTAGGGCGTGGGGGGCGGGCCCAAGGCCTTTTCCGCCTCGCTCAGGAGCCTCCGCACCAGGGCGTCGTTGAGGCCCGCCACCAGCCTGCCGATCTCCAGGGCCCCCGCCCCCGCCTCCAGGAGGGTTTGCACGAGCCCCGCCACCTCCCTGGCGTAGCCCTCGAGGGCCAGGCCCTCCACGCGCCGGAGGAGGAGGAGGGGGAGCTGGGCCTCCCGCCGCACCAGGTCGGTGTGGGTCACCATCCCCACCACCCTCCCCCCCTCCAATAGGGGCAGGTGGTGGATCCCCCGCTCCACCATGAAGGCCACCGCCTCGAGGAGGGGCGTGGTCTGGGGGAGGGCGAGGAGGGGAAAGGAGGCGGCCTCGGCCAGGGGCGCCTCCAGGGGCCTGCCCTCGGCCACCCACCGCCTCAGGTCCCGGTCGGTGAAGATGCCCGGGGGGTCTCCCTCCACCAGGAGGCTGGAAACCCCGTGGGCCTGCATCCGGGCCGCGGCCTCCCGGACGCTCAGGCTCCCCGGGGCCCAAAGGGGGGCGCGGGTGGCCAGGGCCCCCACGGGGAGGGAGGCCCCGGCCCCCGGTGCCCCTTCCTCTGACCTAAGGGTCCGCATGCCGGTTTTCGCAAGGAGCACCTGAGAAGTTGAGAAACCCCTTTTGGGGCCCCCGCCGCGGCTTTAGCCGCGGCGGGGTGCTTAGTCCCCCCCGCCCAGGTGGAGGCGACGCTCCACCTCCAGGTACTTCTCCTCGGCTTCCCTCTCCCGGGTGGCCAAGGAGACGAGCCAGCCCGCCAGGAAGCCCAGGGGGATGGAGACGATCCCCGGGTTCTTCAGGGGGAAGATGGGGGCCGCGTGCTTCAGGATGTCCACCTGGATGGTGGGGGAGAGGTAGATGAGGACCACGGCGGAGAGGGTTCCCACCAGGATGGCCGCCACCGCCCCGGCCGTGGTGAAGCCCCTCCAGAAGACGGAGTAGACGATGGCGGGCAGGTTGCCGCTTGCGGCGATGGCGAAGGCCAGGCCCACGGTGAAGGCCACGTTCTGCCCCTTGAAGGCGATGCCGAGGAGGATGGCCAAGGCTCCCAGGACCAGGGTGGCCATCCGGGCCACCCGCAGTTGCTCTGCTTCGGGGGCGTGCCCTCCCCGGATCACGTTGACCCAGAGGTCGTGGGAGAGGGCGGCGGCCCCGGAGAGGGTGAGGCCGGCCACCACCGCCAGGATGGTGGCGAAGGCCACGGCGGCGATGAAGCCCAGGAAGGGCGTCCCCCCGAGGGCCTCGGCCAAGAGGGGCGCGGCCATGTTCCCGCCCTTGTCAATGGCCTTGATGGGGTCGGGCCCCACGAGGACCATGGCCCCGAAGCCGATCACGAAGGTGAGGAGGTAGAAGAACCCGATGAAGAGCGTGGCCCAGGTGACCGAGGTCCGGGCGGCCTTGGCGTCGGGGACGGTGTAGAAGCGCATGAGGATGTGGGGCAGGCCGGCGGTGCCCAGCATGAGGGCAAGCCCCAGGGAGACGGTGTCAATGGGATTGGCTACCAGCTTGCCCGGGGCGAGCACCTGGTCCCCGTACTTGAGGGCCGCCTCGTGGAAGAGGGCGATGGGGTTGAGGCCAAAGCGGGCGAGGACCAAAAGGGCGAGGAGTAAGGCCCCACCCAGGAGGAGGACGGCCTTGACGATCTGCACCCAGGTGGTGGCCACCATCCCCCCGAAGAGGACGTAAAGGATCATCACCACCCCCACGAGGACCACCGCGGCCTCGTAGGGGAGGCCGAAGAGGAGCTTGATCAGGTTGCCCGCCCCCACCATCTGGGCGATGAGGTAGAGGGCCACCACCGTCAGGGTGCTGATGGCGGCGGCGCTCCGGACCGGCACCTGGCGCAGGCGGTAGGCCACCACGTCGGCGAAGGTGTACTTGCCGAGGTTGCGGAGGGGCTCGGCGATGAGGAACATGACCACCGGCCAGCCCACCAGGAAGCCGATGGAGTAGAGGAGGCCGTCAAACCCCGAGAGGGCCACGAGCCCGGCGATGCCGAGGAAGCTCGCCGCCGACATGTAGTCCCCCGCCAGGGCCAGGCCGTTTTGGAACCCGGTGATGCTCCGCCCGGCGGCGTAGAAGTGCTCCGTGGTCTTGGTCCTCCTCGCCGCCCAGTAGGTGATCCCCAAGGTGATGGCGATGAAGAGGAAGAAGAAGAGGATGGAGACGGCGTTGGGTTGGCCGAGCGCGGTCGTGGGCATGCTTCACCTCCCGAGGAGCCGCCTCACCCGCTCGTCGTAGTAGGTGTTGGCCCAGCGGGTGTAGATCCAGTTGAGCACCCAAGCCGAGACGATGACCAAGGCCCCGAGGAGGATGCCCAAGCTGAGGCCGGGGACGATCTGCCTCCCCATGAGCTCCTTGGCGTAGGCCACGAGGAGGACGAAGCCCAGGTAGATGGCGAGCATGACCCCGGTTAGGGTGAGGGCCATGCGCCACCGTTCGGCCACGAGGGTTTCCAGCTCCTTCTCCTGCATTCTACACCTCCCCCGCTAGGCCTGGGTATGGGGCCTGGCCCCAAGGGGTTTCTGCCTAGCGGTTAGACCTGAAGCTAGTCGGGGCAAGGGGCGTTGTCAAGAAAAGGGGGCTTTGCGGGTATGCGCAAAAGGAGCGGTTTTCCCTGAAGAGGGGAGGAGGCGAAAGCCAAGTACCCCACGGGGGCCAAGGCCGCGGTGGGGGGCTCGGCGGGCTTCCTCGGGCCGGGGCTACTCCTCGAGGGTGGACAGGTCCCCGGGGTCCTTGCCCAGCTCCTTGGCCTTGAGGAGCCGCCTCAGGATCTTGCCGGAGCGGGTCTTGGGGAGCTTGTCCAGGAAGACCACCTCCGAGGGGGTGGCGATGGGCCCCAGTTCCCGGCGCACGTGCTGGACGAGGTTATCCTTCAACTCCTCGGAAGGGGTGTGCCCCAGCCGCAGGACCACGAAGGCCTTGATGGCCTCCCCCTTCAGGGGGTCGGGGACGCCGATGACCGCGGCCTCGGCCACCGCCGGGTGGGAGACCAGGGCGCTTTCCACGTCGGCGGTGCCGATGCGGTGCCCGGCCACGTTCAAGACGTCGTCCGCCCGGCCCAGGACGCTGAAGTACCCCTCCTCGTCCTGGCTCGCCACGTCCCCGCTGGCGTAGACCCCGCCTGGGATCTCCCGCCAGTACTGGAGGTAGCGCTCGTGGTTCCCCCAGACGGTGCGCATCATGTGGGGGAAGGGCCGCTTGAGGACGAGGAGCCCGCCCTGCCCCGGGGGCACGGGCCTCCCCTCCTCGTCCACCACCGCCGCCTCCACCCCGGGGAGGGCCACCCCGGCGAAGCCGGGCTTGGCGGGGAGGACGAGGGGCGTCCCTATGGTGGGGCCGCCGAGCTCCGTCTGCCACCAGTTGTCGGCCACGAACCCCCGCCTGCCCCCGTCCACCAGGTGCTCGTAGGCCCACCTCATGGCCTCGGGGTTCAAGGGCTCCCCGGCCACGGCCAAAAGGCGCAAGGAGCTGAGGTCGTACTTCCCGGGCCACTCGGGGCCGTACCTCATGAACATGCGCACCGCCGTGGGGGCGGTGAACATCACGTTCACCCGGTACCGCTCCACCGCCTGCCAGAAGGCCCCGGGGTCGGGGTGGTCGGGGGCTCCTTCCCGAAGGACCGAGGTCACCCCTTCCAGGAGGGGGGCGTAGACGATGTAGGAGTGGCCCACGATCCAGCCGATGTCGCTCGTGGCCCAGAAGACGTCCTCGTCCTTCACGTCAAAGAAGGTGCGGAGGTGGTAGGTGGTGCCCACCATATACCCCCCGTGGACGTGGACCACGCCCTTAGGCTTCCCCGTGGAGCCCGAGGTGTAGAGGATGAAGAGGGGGTGCTCGGCGTCCACCATCTCCGCCCGGGCCTCCGGGGGGCTTTCCCAGAGGAGCTCGTGGAAGTCGTGGTGCCCCTCGGGAAGCTCCGCCTTGTAGGCCCGCTGGAACCAGACCACCTTGAGGGGGAGGTCGCGGATGGCCTCCTCGGCGATGCTCCTGAGGTCCACCCCCTTGCCCCGGCGGTAGCTCACGTCCCCGGCGATGAGGAGCTTGGCCCCGGCGTCCAGGATGCGCTCCCTCAGGGCCCCCACCCCAAGCCCGGCGTAGACCACGCTGTGGATGGCCCCGAGGTAGGCCGTGGCCAGCATGGCCATGACGCCCTCCAGGGTGAGGGGCATGTAGATCACCACCCGGTCCCCCTTTTCCACCCCGAGGCGCCTAAGCCCTGTGGCCAGGCGGCGCACCCGGTCCAAAAGCTCCCCGTAGGTGAGCTTCTCCTCCCGGCCGTCCTCGGCGAGGTAGAGGAGGGCCACCTTGTTCCTTAGGCCCCTTTCCACGTTCCGCTCCAGGGCGTTGTAGACGGCGTTGGTGGTGCCGCCCAGGAACCAGCGGTGCTCGGGGAGGTTCCACTCCAGGACCTTCTCAAAGGGCTTTTCCCAGTAGAAGCGCCGCGCCCAAGCGCCCCAAAAGCCCTCGGGGTCCTCGAGGCTTTTCCGGTACTCCGCCTCGAGGTCCCGAAGGTTGGCCCTCTCCCTCAGGCTTTCCGGCGCAAGGAGCCGCTCTTCCTCTTTAAGCAGTTTTTCCACCGCCATACTCCTCCTCCAGCCCCGAGAGGTCCCCGGGGTCCATGCCCAAGAGTTCAGCTTTAAGGAGCCGCCTCAGGATCTTGCCGCTACGGGTGCGGGGGAGGCCTTCGGCGAAGAAGACCCGGGGAGGGGGTAAGGGCCCCAGGTGGCGCAGGAGGTGGGCCTTGAGCTTCTCCGCCAGGAGGGGCTTGAGCTCTTCCGGCACCTCCTTCCGCAGGACCACGAAGACGGCCACCTCCTCCCCCTCCTCCCCCGGGACCCCGATGGCCGCGGCCTCGGCCACCTGGGGGTGGGTGAGGAGGGCGGCCTCCACCTCCGCGGTGCCCAGGCGGGCGTCCCCCACCTTGATGACCTCGTCGCCGCGGCCCAGGATGCGGAAGTACCCCTCTTCGTCCATGGCCGCCAGGTCCCCCGTCCAGTAAAGCCCTCCCCGCCAGGGGCTTTCCCCTCCCAGAAGGCCCACCATCTGGGCCGGTCCCGCCCGTAGGAGCACCAGGTGGCCCTTCTCCCCGGGGGGCAGGACGTTCCCCGCCCCGTCCACCACCCGGGCCTCCACCCCGGGGAGGGGCACCCCCACGTACCCGGGCTTGGCGGGGAGGGTGAGGGGGGTGGCCAGGGCGGGGGCCCCCAGCTCCGTCTGCCACCAGTTGTCCAGGGGCCAGGCCAGGTTCTCCCTGGTCCAGGTCCAGACCTCCGGGGCCAGGGCCTCCCCCACGCTCCCCACCAGGCGAAGCCCCGTGGGCCTCGCCTCCCCGTGGCGGCGAAGGGTGCGCAAGAAGGTGGGGGAGGTGAGGAGGAGGTCCACCCCGAGGCGCCTTAAGCGCTCGTAGAAGGCGGCGGGGCTCGGGTGGTCGGGGCGGTCCTCCAGGAGGAGGCTCGTGCCCCCCAGGAAAAGGGGGGCGTAGAGGCCGAAGGAGTGGCCCACCACCCAGAAGAGGTCCGCGGTGGTGTGGAACACCTCCCCCGGCTTCAGGTCAAAGAGGTGGCGGAGGGCCCAGGCCACCCCCACCATGTACCCCCCGTGGCCGTGGACCACCCCCTTGGGGGTGCCCGTGGAGCCCGAGGTGTAGAGGACGAAGAGGGGGTGGGAGGCGGGGACGGGAAGGGGCTCCTGGGGCTTTCCCTCCGTGGCCCTTTCCAGGAACTCCGTGGTGCCCCGGGCGTGCCAGAGGACGGGGAGGTCCAGGCCGAAGAGGGCGGACTCCACCACGGGGCGCAGGGGCACGAGCTGCCCCCGGCGGTAGTGGCCGTCGGCGGCGATGAGGAGGCGGGCTCCGCTCGTGAGGAGGCGCTGGCGCAGGGCCTCGGGCCCAAGGCCCACGGGCAGGGCCACGTGCACCGCCCCGATGCGGGCGAGGGCCAGAAGGCTTAGGGCGGCCTCGAGGCCCGTGGGCAGGTAGAGGGCCACCCGGTCCCCCGGGCCCACCCCCAGGCCCCGGAGCACCCCCGCCAGGCGGGCGGAGAGGTCGTGGAGCTCCCGGTAGGTCCACTTGCCCAGGTTCCCTTCCCCGTCCAGGGTGAGGAGGGCCACCTGCTGGGCCCTTTCCGGGAGGTGGCGGTCCAGGGCGTTCAGGGCGGCGTTGGTGCGCCCGCCCGGGAACCAGGCCCGGGCCTCCGGGTCGTAGACCCTGTCCCAGGGCTTCTCCCAGGCGAAGGTCCGGGCGAAGCCTCCCCAGAAGGCCTCGGGGTCCTCGAGGCTTTCCCGGTAGGCCCCCTGGAAGTCCCGCAAATTGGCCTCCCGGGCCAGGTCTGGCGGTGGGTCCACGGCCTGGATGGGGGCGGCCACCTCCACGGGCGGGGGAAGGGGAGGAGGGCTCGGGGGGGATAGGTGGGGGGAGACCTGGGCCACCTCGGCCAGGGCCCGGGCCAGGCGGCTGAAGGCGAAGGGGAAACGCCGCGCGGGCACCACCACCCCCAAAGCCCCCAAAAGCTCCCCCCGGGGGCCGAAGAGGGGGGCGGCCAAGGCGGAAAGCCCCGGGGCGTACTCCTCCATCTCCACCGCCAGGCCCGACTCCCGGACCCGCCTGAGCTCCTCCTCCAGGGCCAGGGGTTCGGTGAGGGTGTAGGGGGTGCGGGGGCGCAAGGGGGGAGGGTTCAGGGCCCCGAAGGCCAGGAGCACCTTCCCCAGGGCCAGGGCATGGGCCTCCTCCGGCAGGGTCTCCCCCAGGGGGTGGGGCTGGCCCTGCCGCCCTCGGGTCTTGAGCCGCACCCCTTCGGGGGTGAGGAGGGCCAGGTAGCACCGCTCCCGGGTGCGCAGGTAAAGCTCCTCCAGGGCCTCGTTCAGGTAGGGGTCCTTGGGCCCTTCCGCCGGGACCGGCTTGGCCGTGCCCAGGCGGTAGCCCCGCTCCGTCTTCACCGCGAAGCCCTCCTCGGCGAGGCTGTTGAGGAGGGCGTAGGCGGTGGAGAGGCTCTTCCCCAGGAGGCGGGCCACCTCCTTCACCTCCACCCCCTCGGGGTGCTCGGCCAGGTAGGCCAGGATGCGCAAGGCGGCCTGAACCGTGGAGAGGCTCCTCTTCCTGGCCATCTGCGCCCATCTTCTGTGGGGCGGGCGATCCCTGTCAAGAAAGGCGGGCTTTGGCGAATGGTGAAAAACCCCCCTTTTCTTGACCCCGCGGAAGGAGCCCGCCTATCCTCAAGGCCAAGGGAGGGGATGTATGGACCGGATTGAAGGCGTGCTCAAGGAAGAGCGGGTCTTCTACCCCAGCGAGGCCTTCCGGAAGCAGGCCCACATCGGGAGCGAGGAGGAGTACGAAAGGCTTTACCGGGAAAGCCTCGAGGACCCCGAAGGCTTCTGGGGGCGGGTGGCCTCGGAGCTCCACTGGTTTACCCCCTGGCAGAAGGTCCTGGAAGGGGACCTCCCCCACCCCAAATGGTTCGTGGGGGGGAAGACCAACCTGGCCTTTAACGCCCTGGACCGCCACGTGCAGACCTGGCGCCGCAACAAGGCGGCCCTCATCTGGGAGGGGGAGCCGGGGGAGGAGAGGGTCCTCACCTACCACGACCTCTGGCGCGAGGTGCAGAGGTTCGCCAACGTCCTGAAGCGCCTTGGGGTCAAGAAGGGGGACCGGGTCACCATCTACCTGCCCATGGTCCCCGAGGCGGCCATCGCCATGCTGGCCTGCACCCGCATCGGGGCCGTCCACTCCGTGGTCTTCGGCGGCTTTTCCGCCGGGGCGCTGGCGGACCGGATCAAGGACGCCGAGGCCAAGGTCCTCATCACCGCCGACGGGGGCTACCGCCGGGGGGGGATCGTCCCCCTCAAGCAAAACGCCGACGAGGCCCTAAAGGACGCCACGAGCGTGGAGCACGTGGTGGTGGTGCGGCGCACCGGGGAGGAGGTGCCCTGGACCCCGGGCCGGGACCACTGGTGGCACGAGCTCATGGAGGCCGCCTCCGACCGCTGCGAGGCCGAGCCCATGGAGGCGGAGGAGCCCCTCTTCATCCTCTACACCTCGGGCTCCACGGGGAAGCCCAAGGGGGTCTTGCACACCCTGGGCGGCTACATGACCTATGTGTACCTCACCACCAAGCTCGTCTTTGACCTCAAGGACGAGGACGTCTACTGGTGCACCGCCGACGTGGGCTGGATCACCGGGCACTCCTACGTGGTCTACGGGCCGCTTCTCAACGGGGCCACCACGGTGATGTACGAGGGGGCCCCCAACTGGCCCGAGCCCGACCGCTTCTGGCGGATTGTGGACAAGTACGGGGTTTCCATCCTCTACACCGCCCCCACCGCCATCCGGGCCTTCATGAAGTGGGGGGAGGGCTGGCCCTTGAAGCACCGCCTGGACACCCTCAGGCTTCTCGGCACCGTGGGGGAGCCCATCAACCCCGAGGCCTGGCTCTGGTACTACAACGTCATCGGCAAGGGCCGCTGCCCCATCGTGGACACCTGGTGGCAGACGGAGACCGGGGGCATCATGATCACCACCCTGCCCGGGGCCCACGCCATGAAGCCGGGGCACGCCGGGAAGCCCTTCTTCGGGGTGAAGCCCGAGATCCTGGACAGCGAGCACCGCCCCGTGGAGAACCCCGACGAAGGGGGGCACCTCTGCATCACCCGCCCCTGGCCCAGCATGCTCCGCACCGTCTGGGGCGACCCGGAGCGCTTCCTAAAGCAGTACTTCAGCCAGCACCCGGGGGTCTACTTCACCGGGGACGGGGCCCGGCGGGACAAGGACGGCTACTACCTGATCCTGGGCCGGGTGGACGACGTCTTGAACGTGGCGGGGCACCGCCTGGGCACCATGGAGATTGAGTCGGCCCTGGTCTCCCACCCCGCGGTGGCCGAGGCGGCGGTGGTGGGCCGTCCTGACCCCTTGAAGGGGGAGGCCATCGTGGCCTTCGTGACCCTTAAGGAGGGGTACCAGCCCTCGGACGCCCTTAGGGAGGAGCTCAAGGCCCACGTGGCCAAGGTCATCGGCCCTATCGCCCGCCCGGACGAGGTCCGCTTCACCGACGCCCTGCCCAAGACCCGCTCCGGCAAGATCATGCGCCGCCTCCTCCGGCAGATCGCCGCCGGGGAGAAGGAGATCAAGGGGGACACCTCCACCCTCGAGGACCGCTCCGTGGTGGAGCGGCTGAAGGAGGGGGCCTAGTACGGGCACCGCGCCCCGGCGGGGTGGCCTTCACCCCGCCGGGCTCTTGTGCACGTGCACCACCTTCCACCCCTCGGGGAAGCGCACCGCCACCCGGCTTTCGTTCACCGCCCGGTGGCGGAGGCCCGCCTCTTCCTCCACGGTGAGGAGGAGGGTGTAGCTGAAGATGGCCACGTCCCCATAGCGCTGGAGGCGCTTTTCCAGGAGGTCCAGGCGGTAGGGCCGGCCCCTCGTGGCCCAGTTCTTCTCCACCATGAAGCGGTGGAAGGGGAGGCCGTCCAGGCGGTGGGGGGTCACGAACCACTCGTAGAGGGAAAGCTCCTCGTGGGTGGTGGCCTCGTACGTGGCCCAGTCGCCCTCGTAGATGCTCCTCAGGTGCCTCTCCAAAAAGTTCCAGAGCTCGGCTTCGCCTTCCATGGCCCTCCTCACCGGGGGGGCTGGTACTCGCCCCACTCCTCCCTTAAGACCCCGCAGACCTCCCCCAGGGTGGCCCGGCGGCGGAAGGCCTCCAGGACGTAGGGGAAGAGGTTCTCCTGGCCCCTGGCCGCTTCCCTTAGCCTTTCCAGGCCAATGCGGACGCTCTCCCCGTCCCGCTTGGCCTTGAAGGCGGCGAGCTCCCGCTTGCGCCTTTCGTGAAGCTCGGGGTCAATCCGCTGCACGGGGACGGGCTCGTTCAGGGGGCTATTGGGGTCAAAGAAGCGGTTCACCCCTACGATCACCCTCTTGCCCTCCTCCACCTCCTTCTGGAACTGCCAGGCGGACTCCTCAATGGCCCTCTGGAAGTAGCCCGCCTCCACCGCGGCCACCGCGCCCCCCAGGGCGTCAATCTCCCGCAGGATCGCCTCCGCCTCCCGTTCCAGCTTGTCCGTGAGGTGCTCCACGTAGAAGCTTCCCCCCAAGGGGTCTATGGCCCGGGTGACCCCGCTCTCGTAGGCCAGGATCTGCTGGGTCCTTAGGGCGAGGAGGGCGCTTTTTTCCGTGGGCAGGCCCAGGGCCTCGTCGTAGGCGTTGGTGTGGAGGCTCTGCGTCCCCCCGAGGACCGCCGCCAGGGCCTGGTAGGCGGTGCGCACCACGTTGTTCAGGGGCTCCTGGGCCGTGAGGGTGGAGCCCCCGGTCTGGGTGTGGAAGCGGAGCATCCAGCTTTTCGGGTCCTTGGCCCCGAACTCCTCCCGCATGATCCTCGCCCAAAGGCGCCTTGCCGCCCGGAACTTGGCGGCCTCCTCAAAGATGTCCCCGTGGGCGGCGAAGAAGAAGGAAAGCCTGGGGGCGAAGCGGTCCACGTCCAGGCCCCGCTCCAAGGCGGCCCGCACGTAGGCCTTGGCGTCCGCCAGGGTGAAGGCGATCTCCTGGGCGGCGGTGGCCCCCGCCTCGCGGATGTGGTAGCCGGAGATGCTGATGGTGTTCCACCTGGGGACGCGCTCGGCGCAGAACGCAAAGATGTCGGTCACGAGGCGCATGGAAGGGCCGGGGGGGTAGATGTAGGTGCCCCGGGCGAAGTACTCCTTGAGGATGTCGTTCTGCACCGTGCCCGAGACCTTGTCCCAGGGCACCCCCTGGGCCTCGGCCACGAGGAGGTAGAGGGCGAGGAGCATCATGGCCGGGGCGTTGATGGTCATGCTGGTGGAGACCTGGTCCAGGGGGATGCCGTCAAAGAGCTTCTGCATGTCCTCGAGGGTGGCGATGGACACCCCCACCCGCCCCACCTCCCCCACGCTCATGGGGTGGTCGGGGTCCAGGCCGAGCTGGGTGGGGAGGTCAAAGGCCACGCTTAAGCCCGTCTGGCCCTGGGCGAGGAGGTATCGGTAGCGGGCGTTGGACTCCTCGGCGGTGGAGAAGCCCGCGTACTGGCGCATGGTCCAGAGCTTATCCAGGTACATCCGGGGGTAGATGCCCCGGGTGAAGGGGTACTCCCCGGGCCGGCCGAGCTTCTCCCGGTAGCCTTCCGGCAGGGACTCAAAGAGGCCTTCCATACCCTAGTTTTACAGGAAAAGCCGGAGGAGGAGAAGGAAGGCGAAAAGCACCCCCAGGAGGAGGAGAAGGGGCGGGAGGAGGAGGCTGTAAGCGGCGAGGACGAGGGCCAAGAAGTCCTTCCAGTCGGGTCTGGGCTCCTCCTTCACCCTTCCAGGATAGGCCCCTTGGCCTTCCCGGGGCAAGGCTTTCCCTCTTGCTAGCCTTTTTGATAGCATTGGCCCATGGCCCTCTCCAAAAGCGCCCGGAAGGTGCTCAAGGTCATGGCCCGCCGGGGGGCCCCGGAGGTCCTCTTCGCCCTGGGCCGGGGGCCTTCCCGCTTCTCCGACCTCCAGGCGGCCTTGCTCCTTTCCCCCCGCACCCTGGTGGAACGGCTCAGGGAGTTTCACGCCCTGGGCTTCGTGGAGCGGCGGGCCTTCCCCGAGGTGCCGCCTCGGGTAGAATACACCTTGACGGCGAAGGGGAAGCGCGTGTTGGAGTTCTTTCAGGATTTGGAGGAGATTCTGGAAACCCGGGAGGTAACGCGGTGAAGGCACGGGCCATCGTGGTGACTTCGGGCAAAGGAGGGGTGGGCAAGACCACCACCACCGCCAACCTGGGGGCGGCCTTGGCCAAACTCGGGGAGAAGGTGGCGGTGGTGGACGTGGACGTGGGCCTGCGCAACCTGGACGTGGTCATGGGCCTCGAGGGGCGGGTGGTCTTTGACCTCATTGACGTCCTGGAGGGCCGGGCCAAACCCCGCCAGGCCCTCATCCGGGACAAGCGGGTGGAGAACCTCTACCTCCTCCCCGCCTCCCAGACCAAGGACAAGGAGGCCTTGGACCCCGAGCGTTTCCGGGACCTCGTCCAACACCTCCTCGCCGAGGAGGGGTTTGACCGGGTGCTCATAGACTCCCCCGCCGGGATAGAGAAGGGCTTCCAGACGGCGGCCACCCCGGCGGAAGGGGCCTTGGTGGTGGTGAACCCCGAGGTCTCTAGCGTCCGCGACGCCGACCGGATCATCGGCCTTCTGGAAGCCCGGGAGATCCGGGAGAACTTCCTCGTCATCAACCGCCTGCGGCCCCGGATGGTGGCCCGGGGGGACATGCTCTCCGTGGAGGACGTGGTGGAGATCCTGGGCCTGAAGCCCATCGGCATCATCCCCGAGGACGAGGGGGTGCTCATCTCCACCAACCAGGGGGAGCCCTTGGTCTTAAAGGGGACGGGCCCGGCCGCCTTGGCCTTCATGGACACGGCGCGGCGCCTCCGGGGGGAGGAGGTGCCCTTCCGCGCCCTCGAGGACCCCCAGGGGCTTTTAGGGGTGCTGAGGAGGCTCTTCGGAGGTCGCTGATGTGGTGGCGCAGAAAGAGCAAGGAAAAGGCCAAGGAGCGCCTGAAGCTGGTGCTGGCCTACGACCGGGCCAAGCTTTCCCCCGGGCTCGTGGAAAACCTCAAGAAGGACCTCCTGGAGGTCTTGCGCCGCTACTTCCCCGCCCAGGAGGAGGGGCTTTCCGTGGCCCTGGAGGAGCGGGGGGAGAAGATGATCCTGGTGGCCGACATCCCCCTGAGGTGAGGTCCCGGTGACCCTGACCCGGCCCAACCCTTTGGCCTACGACTGGGGCCTCATCCTCTTGGCCCTGACCCTGGTGGTCCTCGGCCTCTTTAACCTGCGAAGCGCCGCCCCCGACCCCGGCCTCCTTCCCCGGCAGGGGGCGGCCTTCCTCCTGGGGCTGGCCCTGGCGGTGGGGGTGCAGTTCCTTTCCCGCCGCGCGGTCTTCGCCCTGGCCTACCCCCTCTACGGCCTCTCTTTGCTCCTTCTCGGGCTGGTCCTGGTGGTGGGCCGGGAGATCAACGGGGCCAAGGCCTGGTTCGTCCTGGGCCCCCTGCAGTTCCAGCCCCTGGAGGTGGCCAAGCTGGGGCTCGTCCTGGCCCTCGCCCGCCTCCTGGAACACCGCCCCATCCTCCGGGTTTGGGACTACTTCCTTCCCGGCCTCCTCACCCTGCCCGTGGTGGCCCTGCTCCTGCTCCAGCCCGACCTTGGGGGCACCCTGGTGGTGCTCTTCGGGGCCTTCGCGGTCCTATGGGTGCGGGGGTTGCCGGGGAAGCACCTCTTGGTGGGGGCGCTGGCCTTGGCCCTTTTGGTGCCCACGGTGATCTGGCCCAACCTCAAGCCCTACCAGCGGGAGCGGGTCCTCATCGTGCTGGACCCCTACCGGGACCCCTTGGGCCAGGGGTTTCAGGTGATCCAGTCCACCATCGCCATCGGCTCCGGGGGGCTTTTCGGCAAGGGCTACGGCCAGGGGACCCAGACCCAGCTGGGCTTTGTGCCCTTCCGCCACACGGACTTCGTCTTCGCCGTCTGGGCGGAGGAGTGGGGGTTCGTGGGGGCGGTGGCCCTCCTCGGCCTCTACGCCCTCCTCCTCCTGCGCCTTTTCTCCTTGGCCCTGGAGTGCCCCCGCATGGCGGACCGCCTCTTCCTTGCCGGGGTAGGGGGGATGCTGGGCTTCCAGGTGGTGGTGAACCTGGGGGTGGCCCTGGGGGTGATGCCCGTGACCGGCCTCACCCTGCCCCTTTTCTCCTACGGGGGGTCCAGTCTGGTGGCCACCCTCCTCTCCCTGGGGCTCGTGCTCCTGGTGCACCGGGACCGCCTGGCGCCCTAGGCTGCTAAACTGGGCCCCGTGGCCGGGGACGTGCTGGTGCGCCTTTCGGGAGTGCGCAAGGCCTTCGGCGGGGTGCTGGCCTTGGACGGGGTGGACCTCGAGGTCCATAGGGGCGAGTTCTTCAGCCTCCTTGGGCCCTCGGGCTGCGGCAAGACCACGTTGCTCCGCCTCCTGGCGGGGTTTGACACCCCCGATGCGGGCCGCATAGAGATCGCCGGGCGGGACATGGCCGGGGTCCCCCCCTACGAGCGCCCGGTGAACACCGTCTTCCAGAACTACGCCCTCTTCCCCCACATGACCGTGGAGGCCAATGTGGCTTTCGGCCTCCGCATGAAAGGCCTTCCCCAGGAGGCCATCCGGGAGAAGGTGGCCTGGGCGTTGGAGCTCGTGGACCTCCTGGGCCTGGAGAAGCGCTACCCCCGGGAGCTTTCCGGGGGGCAGAAGCAGCGGGTGGCCCTGGCCCGGGCTTTGGTCCTGGAGCCCCAGGTCCTCCTCCTGGACGAGCCCCTCTCCGCCCTGGACGCGAGGCTCCGCCAGGACCTCAGGGTGGAGCTCATGCAGCTCCAGAGGCGGCTTGGCACCACCTTCATCTTCGTCACCCACGACCAGGAGGAGGCCTTGGTCATGTCCGACCGCATCGCCGTGATGCGCTCGGGCCGCATTGAGCAGGTGGGGCTTCCCGACGAGGTCTACGAGCGCCCCAAGACCCGCTTCGTGGCGGCCTTTCTCGGCCGCTCCAACTTCCTCCCCGCAAGGCCCCACCCCTTGGGGGCCGAGACCCCTTTGGGGCCTTTGCGCCTCAGGGCCCCTTTGGCACGGGAGGCCCTTTTGGCGATCCGCCCGGAGAAGATCCGCCTCTACCCCCTGGGGAACGGGCTTCCCGCCCGGGAAAACCTGGTGCGGGCGGTGGTGGAGGAGATCGTCTACACGGGGGCGGAGAACCAGTACTACCTTCGCTCTGGGGAGGTGCGGCTTCTGGCCTACACCCTGAACCAGGACCTGCAGGAGCCGGGGGCCGAGGAGTTCGGGTACGGGGAAGAGGTCCTCTGCTACCTTCCCCCGGAGAACCTGGTGGTGCTCCATGAATGAGGCGGCTACCCCCCTGCAGCGCCTCTTCCGGGTTCTGGTCACCGTGGGCCCGGGGGCGCTTTGGCTCTTCCTCTTCGTCCTCTTGCCCACGCTCCTCGTACTCCTGGCCTCCTTCATGAGCCGGGGGCCTTACGGGGAGCTCCAGGGGCCCCTCACCCTGAAGAACTACCTGCGGCTCCTGGAGCCCCCTTACCTCGAGGCCTTCGCCCAAAGCCTCTGGGTGGGGTCCCTGGCCACCCTCCTCTCCGCCCTCCTGGGCTACCCCTTGGCCTTTTACATCGCCCGCCACCCCCGGCGGGACCTCCTCCTCTTCCTGCTCCTCCTCCCCTTCCTCACCAACTTCCTCATCCGGGTCTACGCCTGGCTCGTCCTCTTGCAGAAGGAGGGCCTGGTGAACGCCTTCCTGCAGGCCTTTGGCCTCGGGCCCCTAAGCCTCTACCCCTCTTTCCTCGCGGTGCTCCTGGCCACGGTCTACACCTTCTTGCCCTTCTTCGTCCTCCCCGTCTACGCCAGCGTGGAGCGGATTGACTGGCAGCTTCTGGAGGCGGCCTACGACCTTGGGGCGAGGCCCTTTAGGGCCTTTCTCCACGCCGTCCTTCCCCAGACCTACCCCGGGCTTTTCGCGGGGGGCGTCCTCGTCTTCATCCCCGCCATGGGCACCTTCGTGGTGGCGGACCTCCTGGGGGCGGGGCGGGTGGTCCTCATCGGCAACCTCATCCAGCAGCAGTTCGGCGTCAGTCGGGACTGGGCCTTCGGGGCGGCTTTGAGCGTGTTCCTGATGGGGTTTGTTCTTCTCAGCCTTTACCTCTACGCCCGCCTCCAGGGGGAAAGGGGGCTTGAGGACCTGGTATGAGGCGGCTCCTCTCCCTCCACGCCTTGTTGGTCTACCTCTTCCTCTACCTGCCCATCCTGGTCATCGTGGCCCTCTCCTTCAACGAGAGCCGCCGGGGGGTGCGCTTCACCGGCTTCACCCTGGACTGGTACCGGGCCCTCTTCCAGGACCCACGGGTGCTGGAATACTTCCTGAACACCCTGACCGTGGCCTTTGTTTCCACCCTGGTCTCCACGGTCCTCGGCACCCTCCTCGCCCTGGGGCTCGTGCGCTACCGCTTCCCCGGCAAGGGGTTTTTGCGCTACCTCCTCTACGTCCCCGTGGTGGTGCCCGACGTGGTCATGGGGGTTTCCCTCCTCCTCCTCTTCGCCTTTTCCCGCGAGCTTTTGGGCTTTCCCCGGCTTTCCCTCCTCACGGTGATCCTGGGGCACATCACCTTCCAGGTGGCCTTCGTGACCCTGGTGGTGCGCTCGAGGCTCCTCCTCCTGGACCCCGCCCTGGAGGAGGCCGCCCGGGACCTGGGGGCGAGGGGGCTCCAGACCTTCCTCCACGTGACCCTTCCCCTGGCCTGGCCGGGGGTGGCGGCGGGGGCGCTCCTCGCCCTCACCCTCTCCCTGGACGACTTCGTGGTCACCTTCTTCACCGCGGGGCCTGGGGCCACCACCCTGCCCCTTTACATCTACTCCAGCGTGAAGCTCGGGGTGAGCCCCAAGGTCCACGCCCTCTCCACCCTGGTGGTGGGGCTTAGCGCCTTCTTCCTGGCTTTGGGGTATGCTCTCAGCCGGAGGAGGGTATGAGGCGGATCGGATGGCTCTTGGTCCTGGTGGCGGCGGCCTTCCTCGGGTGGCTTTGGCTTCGGCCCAAGGCGCCCGCGGGGGCGGGCACCCTCTACTTCCTCAACTGGGCCGACTACATCCCCGAGGAGCTCCTAAGGAAGTTTGAGCGGGAGACGGGGGCCAAGGTGGTCCTGGACACCTTTGAGTCCCCCGAGGCCATGCTGGCCAAGCTCAAGGCGGGGGCGGACCAGGAGTTCTCCCTGGTGGTGGCCCCGGACTACTACGTCCTCCAGATGGCCCGGGAGGGCCTCATCGCCCCCCTGGACAAGGGGAGGCTGAAGAACCTGGCCAACCTGGACCCCTTCTTCCTAGACCCCCCCTATGACCCGGGCCTCCGCTATTCCGTGCCCTACCTCTGGGGCACCACGGGGATCGCCTACCGGGAGGACCTGGTGAAGGGCCCCGTGGACTCCTACGCCGTCTTCTTTGACCCTAAGGCCCAGGTGGGGCCCTTCCTCCTCCTGGACGAGATGCGGGAGACCATCGGGGCGGCCTTGAAGTACCTGGGCTACTCCGTGAACACCACCGACCCCGAGGCCCTGGAGAAGGCCAAGGAGCTCCTCATCGCCGCCAAGAGGCGCTCCGTGGGCTTCGCCGGGGGGGTGGAGGCCCTGAACCGCATCCTGGCGGGGGACGCCGCCTTGGCCCTCGCCTACTCGGGAGACGTCCTCCAGGCCCGGGGAGAGGACGAGCGCCTCCGCTACGCCCTGGCCAAGGAGGGGGGGACGCTTTGGACGGACGCCATGGTGGTGCTGAAGCGGGGCCCGGCGCAAGCGCTCGCCTACCGCTTCATGGACTTCCTCCTGGAGCCGGAAAACGCCGCGGCCTTAGCGGAGTACACCCACTACGCCACCCCCGTGGCCAAGGCCATCCCCCTCCTGCCCGAGGCGATGCGGAACGACCCCGTGGTCTTCCCGCCGGAGGAGGTGCGCTCTAAGCTTGAGTACCTCAAGGACCTGGGCCCGGACATCGCCCTCTTTGACCGGGTCTGGACCGAGGTGAAGGCCCGCTAAAGGAAGGCCTGGCCTTCAGGCCCTATACTTGGGGCATGAAGCGGGCCTTCCTCCTTCTCTTCCTGGCCCTTTCCGCTCTGGCCCAGGGGGTGGAGGGCCTTTGGGCCAGGGCCTGCGCCCAGTGCCACGGGGAGAAGGCCCAGGGGGTGAGGCCCTACCCTGGCCTCCAGGGGGTGGCCCCCCTCTTCGCCACCCCGGAGGGCCGGCGCTACCTGGTCCTGGTGGTCCTCTACGGCAAGAAGGGGGAGGCGGGCCTGATGCCGGGCTTCGCCCAGCTCAAGGACGAGGAGCTCGCCGCCCTCCTGAACCACCTCATGGCCCTCCTCAAGGCCAAGGGGGAGGCTTTTAAACCGGAGGACGTGAAGAAGGAACGGGGCCAGAACCTGGCCCCAGACCGGATCCAAAGGCCCTAGAGGGGGTCTTCCAGCACCGCCCCCTCGTCCGCCTGGCGCACCAGGGCGGCGTAGCGGGCGAAGAGGCCGTGGGTGAAGGCGGGGGGGCGGGGCCGCCAGCGGGCCTTCCGCCTTTCCAGCTCCTCCTCGGGGAGGAGGACCTCGAGGCGGCGGCCTTCCACGTCAATCCGGATGGGGTCGCCCTCTTCCAGGAGGGCGATGGGCCCGCCCACGAAGGCCTCGGGGGCGACGTGGCCCACCATGAGGCCCCGGGTGCCCCCGGAGAAGCGGCCGTCGGTGAGGAGGGCCACCTCCGGCCCCAGACCCTCCCCCACGAGGGCGCTCGTCACCGAGAGCATCTCGGGCATCCCCGGCGCCCCCTTGGGGCCCACGTAGCGGATGACCACCACGTCCCCGGGGCGGATCTCCCCCTTTAGGACCTTCTCCATGGCCGCCTCCTCGGAGTCAAAGACCCGGGCCGGGCCCTCAAAGTAGGTGCGCTCCGTCCCCGCCAGCTTGAGGACGGCCCCCTTGGGGGCGAGGTTCCCCTTGAGCACCACGAGCCCCCCGTGGGGCTTGAGGGCCTTCTCCACGGGGAAGACCACCTTCTGCCCCTCCGCCTCCCGGTAGGCCCTTTCCACCTCCTCCGCCAGGGTGCGGCCCGTGAGGGTCTTCTCCTCTCCGTAAAGAAGCCCCGCCTCCAAAAGCCGCTTGAAGACGAGGGCCGTGCCCCCGGCTTCGTAGAGCTCCCAGGCGGTGTAGGTGCCCCAGGGGCGGAGGTCGGCGATCACCGGGGTCTTGCGGGAGATCTGGTCAAAGTCGTCCAGGCTGAGCTCCACCCCCGCCTCCTTGGCCAGGGCGAGGAGGTGGAGGACGGCGTTGGTGCTCCCCCCCGTGGCGGCCACGGCGGCGATGGCGTTGAGGAAGCCCTTCCGGGTGAGGAAGTCCTTGGGCTTCCAGTCCTTTTCTATGGCCCAGGCGAGGATTTTCCCCGCCTCCTTGGTGGCCCGCTCCTTCTCGGGGTGGACGGCGGGGATGGCGTTGTAGCCCAAGGGGGAGAGGCCCAAGGCCTCGAGGGCCATGGCCATGGTGTTGGCGGTGTACTGCCCGCCGCAGGCCCCGGGGCCGGGGATGGCCCGGCGCTCAATCTCCAAAAGCTCCTCCTCGGAGATCTTCCCCGCGGCCCTCTGCCCCACCGCCTCAAAGACCTCCACGATGGTGAGCTTCCGGCCCCGCCACTCCCCGGGGGCGATGGTCCCCCCGTAGAGGACCATGCCGGGGATGCCGCTACGGATCACCCCCATGGCAGTCCCCGGGATGGTCTTGTCGCAGGCGGAAAGCCCCACCATGCCGTCGTAGAGGTAGCCCTGGGCGATGAGCTCCACGCTGTCGGCGATGACCTCGCGGCTTACGAGGCTCGCCCGCATTCCGGGGGTGCCCATGCTGATCCCGTCGGAGATGGCGGGGGCCCCGAACTCAAAGGGGAAAAGCCCCGCCTCCTTGAGCCCGGCCTTGAGGTAAAGGGCGAGGCTTCGCAGGTGGAAGTTGCAGGGCATCCCGTCGGTGAAGGTGTTCACCACCCCCACGAAGGGCCTTCCGAAGTCCTCGTCCCCCACCCCCACCGCCCGGAGCATGGCGCGGGCGGGAGCCTGCTTGAGTCCCTTCTTGATCTGGTCCGACCTCATGCGTCCCTCCAGGTGGCGATCTTTCCGTGGAAGGCCCTGGCCTTGGGGAGAAGCCGCACCAGGGCCTTGGCGGCCTCCTCCGGGGTGAGGAGGAGGCCTTCCTCTTTGTAACCTCTAAACACCCGGTGAAGGACGGGAGCGGCGCTTCCCTGGGCCTCCCGGGCCTGGCGCTGCATCTCCGTCTCCACCACCCCGGGGCGGTAGACGAAGCAGGTGACCTCCGGGGCCTCGGCGGCGAGCTGCCTTGCCAGGTGCTCCTCCGCCGCCTTGGCCACGGCGTAGGCCCCGATGCCGGGGAGGTTGCTCTCCGCCGCCCCCGAGCCCAGGTACACGGCGAGGCCCTCCCCTTTGCGCCTGAGGACGGGGTAGGCGAAGCGGGCGAGCTGGTAGCCGGCGAGGAGGTTGGCCTCGAGGACCTCCAGGAATAGCTCCTCCGCGAGCTCAAAGAGGAGGGGCCCCGGGTGGAGGACCCCGGCGTTGTGGATGTAGCCCGCGAAGTTTCCCAAGGCCTCGGCCCTTTCCACCAGGGCCTGGGCCACCTCGGCCTCCCCCGCGCTTCCCGCCACGTGGGCCACCTTGGCCCCCAGGGCCTGGGCCTCCTCGGCCACGGCCTTCAAGGGGACCTCCTTGCGGGCGTTGAGCACCAGGTCAAAGCCCGCCTTGGCGAGCTCCAGGGCGAGGGCCTTCCCGATGCCCCGGCTCGCCCCGGTGAGGATCAGGGTCTTTCTCATAGAAGCTCCTCCGCGGGGACCTCCACGCCCCCGAAGGCAAGCCTGGCCCCGGGGCCCAGGGCCTCCACCTCCCGGTAGCCCCCGCCTTCCGGCTTCCGGTGGAGGAGGACCCGCTTCCCCTCGAGGTCCACCACCCAGACCTCGGGGATGCCGGCTTGGGCGTAGAGGGGGAGCTTCACCTTGAGGTCGTGGTCCAGGCTGGTCTCGGCCACCTCCACCACCAGGAGGGCGTCCTTGGCCTCGGGCAGGCGGTCGCGGTACCGGGTCCTCGGGGGCCGGAGAAGGGCGAGGTCGGGGTAGACCTCGGTGTCCGGGAAAAGCGCCAGGGGATTTTGCACCGAGAGCACGGCCCTATCCCGCAGGGGGCTTAAAAGGTCTACGAGGGTATTCACAACGTACGCGTGCCGCTTGCCCACGGGGCTCAACTCCACCACCTCCCCCCGGATGAGCTCCACCCGGTCGTCCTCCCCCAGGATCCCCGCCTCGGCCATGCGGTGGAAGTCCTCGGCGCTGAAGCGGTGCCGGATCATACTCCCATGTTAGGCCAGGTGGCGGAGGACCGTGGCCGTGAAGGCCTCCGTGCCCGCGCTTCCCCCGAGGTCGGGGGGCGGGGTCTCCAGGAGGGCCTTGGCCACGGCGTCTTCCACCTTCCGCGCCAGCTCCACCAGGCCGAAGGCGTGCTCCAGCATCATGGCCGCGGAGAGGATGGCGGCCGTGGGGTTGGCGAGGCCCTTGCCGGCGATGTCGGGGGCGGAGCCGTGCACGGGCTCAAAGACCGGGGTGCCCCTTCCCAAGGAGGCGGAGGGGAGGAGGCCTAAAGAGCCTGGGAGGACGCTCGCCAGGTCCGAGAGGATGTCCCCGAAGATGTTCCCCGTGACCACCACGTCAAAGCGGGCGGGGGAGCGGACCAGGTGCATGGCCATGGCGTCCACGTACTGGTGCTCCAGGGCGACGTCGGGGTAGCCCCGCCCCACCTCCTCCACGGTCTTGCGCCAGAACTCCCCCACCTCGAGGACGTTCGCCTTGTCCACGCTCACCACGTGCTTCCTGCGCTTCCTCGCCGCCTCAAAGGCCACCTTGGCCACCCGCTCCACCTCGGGCTTGCTGTAGCGCTCCGTGTTCCAGGCCTCCGCCTCCGACATCCCCCGGGGCTCGCCGAAATAAATCCCCCCGGTGAGCTCCCGGACGATGAGGACGTCCACCCCCCGGGCCACCTCCTCCTTCAGGGGGGAAAGCCTTTCCAGCCCGGGGAAGACCTTGGCCGGGCGGAGGTTGGCGAAGAGGTCCTGGCTTTTTCTTAAGGCCAGAAGCCCCGTCTCCGGGCGGACCTTCCGGGGAAGCCCATCCCACTTGGGCCCGCCCACGCTTCCCAGAAGCACGGCCTCCGCCTCCTCCACGCCCTTTCGCGTGGGCTCGGGGAAGGGCTCGCCGAAGGCGTCTATGGCCGCCCCGCCGAAGGGGAAGACCTCGTAGGCGAGGCCCAGGCCCTCGGCCTCGTCCAGGGCCCTCAGGACCTTCAGGGCGGCCTCGGTGACCTCGGGGCCGATGCCGTCCCCGGGAAGCACCGCCACCTTCATTCCGTCCTCCTGGGGTAGGGGAGCTTGCGGTCAAACTGGTCCAGAAGCTCCCCAGCCTCCAAAAGCTCCCCGATGGGGTCCCAGAGGCCTTCCACCAGGGCCTCCCGGGCTTCTTCCCGGATGAAGAGGGGGGCGGTGCGGTCCCCGAAGCGCACCTCTTGGTTCACCAGGTCAACCTCCACCTCCAGCTCGGGGTTCTCCTCCACCATTCGGAAGAGGACGCCCAGGTCCTCGGGGGAAAGGCTCACGCAGGGGAGGCCGATGGCGGTGGCGTTGCCGAAGAAGATCTCGGCGAAGCTCTCCCCGATGATGGCCTTAAACCCCGCCCGCTTGATGGCCTGGGGGGCGTGCTCCCGGCTAGAGCCGGAGCCGAAGCCCGACTCCACCAGGAGGATCGTGGCCCCCCGGTAACGGGGGTCGTTTAAGGGATGGGGCTTGGGGTTCCCCTTCTCGTCAAAGCGCTCGTCGTAGAAGAGGTACTGGCCTAACCCCTCAAAGGTGAGGGCCTTCATGAAGCGGGCCGGGATGATCCGGTCCGTGTCAATGTCCTCGCCCCTTAAGGGCACCGCCCTGCCGCGGATCACGGTGAACTTCTCCAGCATGACCTACCTCCTTAACGGGCGCCGACGCCAAAGACCTCCCGGGCGTCGGCGATCTCCCCGGCCACGGCCGCCGCCGCCACCATGAGGGGGCTCATGAGGACGGTGCGGCCCCTGGGGCTTCCCATGCGCCCCTTGTAGTTGCGGTTGGAGCTGCTGGCGCAAAGCTCGTCCCCTTCCAGCCGGTCCGGGTTCATGGCGAGGCACATGGAGCAGCCGGGCATCCGCCACTCAAACCCCGCCTCGCGGAAGACCTCGGCGATCCCCTCTTCCTCGGCCTTCCTCGCCACCCACTCCGAGCCCGGCACCACCAGGGCCCGCACCCCCTTCTTCACCTTATGCCCCTTGAGGTAGCGGGCGACCTCCCGGAGGTCGGAAAGCCTCGCGTTGGTGCAGCTTCCGATGAAGGCCACCTGGACGGGCACCCCCTTGATGGGCTGGCCCGGGCTGAAGCCCATGTAGGCCAACGCCTCCTCGGCCACGGGGCGCTCCTCCTCCGGCAACTCCTCCAGGAGGGGGATCCTGCCGTCAATGGGGATGGCCTGGCCCGGGGTGATGCCCCAGGTGACGGTGGGGGCGATCTCCTCGGCGCGGAAGGTGACCACGTCGTCGTAGGAGGCGTCGGGGTCGGAGCGCCAAGCGAGCCACCTCCTCTTGGCCTCCTCCCACTCGGACCCCTTGGGGACGTAGGGGCGGCCCTCCAGGTACTGGAAGGTGGTCTCGTCGGGGTTCACGTAGCCGATGCGGGCCCCGCCCTCAATGGACATGTTGCAGAGGGTCATGCGGCTTTCCATGTCCATGGCCTCCACGGCGCTTCCCCCGTATTCGTAGGCGTAGCCCAGGCCCCCCTTCACCCCCAGGTGGCGGATGATGTGGAGGATCACGTCCTTGGCGTAGACCCCGGGGGCGAGCCTCCCCTCCACGTTGATCCGCCGCACCTTGAGCTTCTGGGCGGCGAGGGTCTGGGTGGCGAGGACGTCCCGGACCTGGCTCGTGCCGATGCCGAAGGCCACGGCCCCGAAGGCCCCGTGGGTGGAGGTGTGGGAGTCCCCGCAGGCGATGGTCATCCCGGGCTGGGTGAGGCCGAGCTGGGGCCCGATGACGTGGACGATGCCTTGGTTCCCGCTTCCCAGGTCAAAGAAGGTGATGCCGTGCTCCTTGGTGTTCGCCCTCAGGGCCTCCAGCATGCTCTGGGCCAGAGGGTCCTGGAAGGGCTCGGTGCGGTCGTGGGTGGGGACGATGTGGTCCACGGTGGCGAAGGTGCGGTGGGGGTAGCGTACCCGAAGGCCCAGGTCCTTGAGCATCCCGAAGGCCTGGGGGCTCGTGACCTCGTGGAGGAGGTGGAGGTCTATGAAGAGCTGGCTCTGGCCGCTTCGGAGCTTCCTGACCTCGTGGGCTTCCCAGACCTTCTCGTAAAGCGTCTTTCCCATGGGCTCCCTCCCTACGAAAATCCCCCGGGGTTTGTGGCCCGGGGGGTAGGCGGCGAAGCCTTTCCCTAAACCGGGCCCGCCCGGTTTAGGCGTAGAAGGGCGCTCCGCCGCATTGGCCCTTAGCCTAAGGGAAGCGCTCCCTTTGGTCAAGGCCCCTATACTGCTAGCGTGCTGGGCCTTTACCACGCGGCCCGGACCCTGGGGTGGAGGCCCGCCCTTTTGGAGTCCCTGGGTCCTAGGGCGCCCTTCTCCCGGCTTTCCCTTCTGGGCCTTCGGCCCAGGCACCGCCTCGAGGTCTGGGAAGGCAGGCTCTACCTGGACGGCAGGCGGGTGGGGGAGGCTTTGGAGGTCTTCTTCTACCTGGAAAGGGGCCTAAACAAGGGGTTTTTCCCCGCCTGGATCGGGTTTTTCGCCTACGAGTTCGCCCGCCACCTGGGCCTTCCCACCCACAAACCCCTCCCCGGCCTCCCCGAGGCCTTCTTCCTCTACTACCCGGAAGGCTTCGCCCTCCTCGAGGGGAGGCTCGTGGAGGCCCCTTCCTTTCCCTTGCGGCCCCTTCCCTACGCCCCCCCGCCCCTTCCCCGCCACCCCCTGGTCTCGGACTTCCCCCGGGAGGCCTTCCTGCGCGGGGTGGAGGAGGTGCGGGAGAGGATCCGGGCTGGGGTGGTCTACCAGGTGAACCTCTCCCACCGCTTCCGCCTCTTGGGCCCCGTGGACCCCCTCCTCCTCTACGCCAGGCTTCGCGCCCTGAACCCTTCCCCCTTCATGGGGCTTTTGGAGGGGGAGGGGTGGGCCGTGGTCTCGGGGAGCCCGGAAAGGCTCTTTAAGAAGGTGGGCCCCAGGGTCTTGGCCCGGCCCATCGCGGGCACGCGGCCTAGGGGGAGGACGGAGGCGGAGGACCTGGCCTTGGAGGGAGAACTCCTTGCCTCTCCCAAGGAGCGGGCGGAGCACGTGATGCTCCTGGACCTCCTCCGGAACGACCTCGCCCGGGTGGCCCGCCCGGGCACGGTGCGGGTGCGGGAGCTTTTCACCGTGGAGCGCTACGCCCACGTGATGCACCTCGTCTCCGAGGTGGAGGGCTTCACCGGCGCCTCCCTGGGGGAGGTCTTCGCCGCCCTCTTCCCCGGGGGGACGATCACCGGGGCCCCCAAGGGGACGGTGATGGAGGCCATAAGGGAGCTGGAGCCCGTGCCTCGGGGGGCCTACACCGGGAGCCTGGGGTATGTCTCGGGGCGGGGGGCGGACTTCAACCTCCTCATCCGCTCCTTCCAGAGGGTGGGGGAGGAGGTCCTCTTCTCCGCGGGGGCGGGCGTCGTCATCGCCTCGGAGGCGGAGCGGGAGTACGAGGAGACCCTCCACAAGGCGCAAAGCCTCCTCCTGGCCCTGGAGAGGGGAAGGCCGGGGCAGAGGCCCCTTCCCCCCAAGCCCACCTCGGCCTGGAGCCCGCCTCCCCCGCCCCGGCGCCTTGGGGCCCGGGTCCTCTTCCTGGAGAACCGGGACTCCTTCAGCCACAACCTGGTGGACTACCTGCGGGCCCTGGGGGCCGAGGTCGCGGTGGTGGACCAGGAGGAGGAGCCGGACCTCAAGGGCTTCACCCACCTCCTGGTGGGCCCCGGGCCCAAGGACCCCTTCACCGCGGGGCGCGTCCTGGAGTGGACGGAGAAGGCCCTGGCGGCGGGGCTTCCCCTCCTCGGGGTCTGCCTGGGCCACCAGGCCTTGGGGGTGGCCCTGGGGGCGGAGCTTTACCGGGAGGCCCCCGTGCACGGGGAGGCCCACGCCGTCTTCCACACCGGGGAGGGCCTCTTTAGGGGTATCCCGACCCCCGCCCCCTTCGCCCGGTACCACTCCCTGGCCTTAAGGCGCCTTCCCCCGGGGCTTAGGCTCCTCGCCTGGACGGAAGACGGCGTGCCCATGGCCATCTGGGACGGGAGGCGGGCCTATGGGGTCCAGTTCCACCCCGAAAGCCTGCTTTCCCCTTACGGCATGCTCCTTCTCGCCCGGTTCCTGGAGGTGGGATGAGGCTTTTAAACGGCACGCCCCTCGCCCTAGACCTCCCCGAGGCCTTCCTCTACCACGGGGCGAGCGTCTTCACCACGCTTCGGGCGGAAAGGGGGGAACCCCTTTGGCTGGAGGAGCACCTTGACCGCCTGCGCCGCCACGCCCTGGCCCTGGGGCTCCCCTACCCGGGGGATGAGGCCTTCCTCGAGGACCTCGAGGCCCTTCTCCAGGCCTTTCCCAAGGCGCCCTGCCTCCGCCTCCGCCTCACCGTGGGGGAGGGGGTGTGGCTCTCCGAGGCGAGGCCCTACGCCCCCCTGCTCCCATCCCTCTACCGGGAGGGGGTGCGGGTCCACCTCACGGGCTACCGGGTCCACCCCGACCTCGCCCGCTACAAGACGGGGAACTACCTCCCCTACCGCCTGGCCCTGGAGGAGGCCCGGAGGGAGGGGGCCTTTGAGGGGCTCCTCCTGGACGCCTCCGGCCACGTGGTGGACGGGAGCCGCACGAGCCCCCTCCTCTTCCGGGAGGGGACGCTTTTCCTCCTGGAGGGGGGCCTCGAGGGGATCACCCGGGAGAAGGTGGCCGAGGCCGCCCGGGGCTTGGGCCTCCGGGTGGAGCGGGTTCGCCTGGGCCCGGAAGGGCTTCGGGGCCACCTCCTCCTCGCGGGAAGCGGGGTGGGCCTCCTCCCCGTGGGGCCGCCCCCTGGGGAGCTCCTTCCCCTCATGGAGCGCTTCCTTCCCACCTGCTATACTGAATAGCGGTACCGCCAGCCCAAGGCCTTTGGGCTGGTGTCCCCTTTTACGCGGGAGGAACCATGAAGAAGCCCGTCTACCTGACCCCGGAAGGCTACCGGCGCCTTCAGGAGGAACTTCACCACCTCAAGACCACCAAGCGGCAGGAGATCTCCGCCGACTTTGAGCAGGCCCTGGAGGAGGGGGACCTCAGGGAGAACGCGGGCTACGACGAGGCCCGCCGGGCCATGTGGCAGAACGAGGCCCGCATCGCCCAGCTTGAGGACCTCCTCGCCCGGGCGGTCATCGTGGAGGGGAACGGCTCCTACGACCAGGTGGCCCTGGGCTGCCAGGTGGAGCTGGAGACCGAGACCGGGGAGAGGCTTTCCCTCGCCATCGTGGGGAGCCACGAGGCGGACATCTTCAGCGGCAAGATCTCCGACGAGTCCCCCCTGGGCCAGGCCCTCCTGGGCAAGAAGGTGGGGGACGTGGTGGAGATCCGGGGCAAGAAGGGGGCCCAGGTCTACACCATCCTGGAGATCAAATCCCTATAGCCTCCGCCGAGCGCAAAGGCCCTAAGGCCTCCTCGGCGTGGACCTTGAGGGCCTGCAAAAGCCTTTCCAAAGGGGCTTCTTCCAGGTAAGGCAGGGCCTCGCTCCCGGGGAGGTGGAGGATGGCCCTCAAGGCCTCCACCCCTTTCTCCCCCAGGTAGACCCCTTCCTCTCCCAGGCGGCCTTCCCTGAGGCGGAGGCCGGGCCCCAGGAGGTTGGGGGCGATGCCCCCGGCCTTCACCACCCGCCAGCCCGCCCAGACCAGGGGGAGGAGGGGGTTCTCGTGCTTGGCGATCCCCCGGAGGCCGGAGACGAAGACCGGGTAGACCCTGGGGGCGGCCTCGGGGGAGGCCAGGCGGTAGGCGAGCTCGGCGAGGAAGGCGGCGAGGAGGAAGCGGCGGGGCGCCTCGAGGCCGTGGAGCCTGCCCAAAAGCTCCGCCTGGGTCAGGGTGGGGAGGCCTTCCCCCTTGTCGTAGAGCTGGAAGCGTACGTGGTGGAAGAGGGAGAGCCTCCCCGTACGCCCCGTGGGCCTTTGCCCCTTCCGGACCACCGCCTCGAGGCTCCCCCTGGGCGTCACCAGGCGGAGGAGGAGGTCCCCCTGGGGCAGGGGTTTCCGGCCCACCACGATGCCCTCTTCCAGCCGGTAGCGCTCCACCTTTCTAGTATGCTGAAAGCATGGAGCGGACGCTACGCGACCTTTTGGAGTGGGTGGTCCTGGGCCTTCTGGTGGTGGTGGGGGTTCTCCTCGCCCTTTGGGTGGGGGGCTGGGTCTTCACCTTCTTGGGCAAGGTGCTCCTAAGCCTCTCCGGGCTCATCGCCACCCTGCTCAAGTACGCCATCCCTGTGCTCCTCATCGCCGCCGTGGGCTATGGGGTCTTCTACCTCTTGCAGAGGCGCCAGGCCTAAACCCTTGACAGGGCTCGGCTAAGCCCTATATCCTCCCCTCACCCCAAAGGAGGGGAGAGGTATAGACCGGAGGTTTCTCTTTAAGCTGGGGGCGGCCTTGGGCGCGGGGGCTTTCCTGCGGGCCCAGGCGAACGAACGGGTGGAGTACAAGGAGTTCAAGAAGGAAACCCCCATCGCCGTGGTCTACCACCTGGACTTCGGGGACCCGAACCGCTTCGGTCAGATGCTCACCAACATCGGCAACCACCTTTCCGTCTACGATAACCCAAGTTGCTACCCAGCCATCTTCTGGGTCAGGAGACTGATGTTATGGGCCAGGACGAAGGTGAGAACTTTGATGACGAAACCCTCCTGGGTCACGGCGTGGATGCGCCTGGGGAAGAGGTGATGGAGCATGCTCCCCACCGTCTCCACCACCCTCCGCCCCACGATGGCCAGGTACTGCATCCAAGGGAGATACCGCCGGCTGTTCCTCCTGCGGATGACCATGGGAACAACCTCCTGGGCCTCCCGGAGGAGGTCCTCGTACAGATGGCTCTCGTACCCCCG
>NZ_FNBC01000061.1 GCF_900102145.1 Thermus arciformis
CCTCCCTTCTCGCTCCCGGTCCTGGCGGGCCAGGGCCTGGACGGCCTTCTCCCAAATGCCTTCCTTCTGCCACTTGCGGAAGTAGTGGTAGACGGTGGACCAGTGGGGCAGATCATGGGGCATGGCCCGCCACTTGATGCCGTTTTCCAGGACGTAAAGGATGGCGTTAACAATCTCCCTCCTCGGCACCTTGGCGGGGCGGCCGCCGGGCTTGGGGGCTGGGATGAGGGGTTCCAGGAGGGCCCACTCCGCATCGCTGAGGTCGCTGGGGTAAGATCGTCTAGAGCTCACCCCTCAAGGATACCATCCTTTTACGACAGCCTCTGATACCACCCCATGCTGGCTCGCGCCAGCATGGGGGCCCCAGCAAAAGGTCCCTAAGGAGCTTCCCTGGGCCAGTCGGGCGAAGGAAACCGGAAGAAAGGGTACGAGGCCGGGGGGACGCAGTTGGGGTCCCAGCAGGCCAAAGCGGGCCCGGAAGGCCGGGCCAGGAGGAGAAGCCAGGCCAAGAGCAAAAGCCAAAAGACTTTGCCCCTCATGCCCCCAGGGTGCCACGGGGAGGGTTACGCGGAGGGCCTGAGGTTACGCGAGGTTACGCGGGAGGCCAGGCGTGGAACCCCTTCCACGTAACCCCGCGTAATCTTCCCCCTGCTACCCTGGGGCTAACCCGGAAGGAAAGCTCCCTCCGGGTTAGAGGAGGGATAAGGCATGAAAAGGCTGGTGATGCTCAGCGGCGGTGTAGATTCCAGCGTCCTCCTGTACAAGCTCAAGAAGCAGGACAGGCTGGAAGGCCTCTTGGCGGTTTACCTGGACCTGGGTACCCCTCCCGCCGAAAGGGAGTGGAGGGCGGCGGAAAAGGTGGCTTCCCGCCTTGGTGTCCCCGTTTACCGGAACCGCGTGCCTCACTTTGAGCTTGGCGATCGTCTCTTCAGCCCACCGGAGCTGGCCTTCCCCGGGAGGGAGCAGATACGGGCCGGTTGGACAGACCCTTGTACGATGACCCCCATTACGGGATCCCTGGCGGCCAAAATGGGCGTGGAGGAAGTCTACCTGGGGGTCATCAAGGACGATTTCGCCTCTCACCCCAAGCTGGAGGCGTACCTTGCCCTCGTGGGGGAATTCTTGGAGTTCAACCAAGTCCAGCTTAAGATGCCCCTTGCGGGACTTACCAAGCAACAAGTGGTGGCCCTAGGCCTCGAGCTCGGAGTACCCCTTGAGGAGACGTGGAGCTGCGTTGCCTCGGGAGAAGCCCCGTGTGGGGTATGCGCTCCTTGCATTGCCCGTGAAGAAGCCTTCGCTCTCGCAGACGCTAAAGCCCTAGTCCGGTGATCCACCACGAGATCAAGCCCGTCGTAGAAGCTTGCGGCTTAACTGTGATCTTCCGGAGGGCAAAGGAAGAAGTGCAGGCCCTCCGGGGGGTTACGTTTAGCCTTGGCCCTGGAGAGGGCCTGGCCCTTCTGGGGGGAAACGGGGCCGGCAAGTCCACCCTGATCAAGGTTCTGGCCGGAATCCTCCTGCCTCGGGAAGGCGAGGTCCGGCTTTGGGGGCTGGACCCCTGGCGTTTCCGCACCCGGCTGGCCCAACGCTATGGGCTTGTCCTAGGTGGGCGGTCTCGTCTTTCCCCCTTGCTTTCCGTGGAGGAAAACCTCAAACTTTGGGGAGCGCTCTACGGGCTTGTCGGGGCACACGCCAAGCGCAGGATCCAGGAGGTGGCAGAGGCCCTGGACCTCAACCCTATCCTTGGGGTCGCCGCCTCCCGCCTTTCCCTGGGACAACGCAACCGTGCAGAACTGGCCCTGGCCCTCCTGCCCGAACCGGAACTCCTCCTTTTGGACGAGCCCTTTATTGGCCTAGATGCGCTAGGGCGCAAGTCGGTTTTAAATCTTCTAGAAACCCTCAAAGCCCACCGGGGTGTCACCCTCATCCTGGCATCCCACGAACTCTCGGGAGTGGAAGGGGTCCTGGAGCGAGCCCTGGTCCTGCGGCGCGGAGAGGTAGCCTTCCTGGGAGACCTTTCTGCCTTCCGAACGGGTCTAGATTTCCGCCGCGTCAAGGTGATCTTCCACGAACCTTTCCAGGAAAATCCCCCTCCAGGAGCCACGGTTTCCGAAGGTGGGTATGTTCTGGAGGCCAAGGTTTCCCCGGAGGAAATTCCAGGCTTTCTGTCGCGGATGCTGGCCCTCGGAAGGGTGCGGGAAGTCTCCGTTCAGGAACCCAGCCTAGAGGAGGTGATGGAGGTTTGGCTTCGCACCTAGCCGTCCTGGGACTTCGCCTCAGGGAGGCCTGGAGAGGCTGGCCGGGGATGGCGCTGTATCTCGGCTACACCCTCGTCGTCTACGTGGTGCTCTTTTCCCTTTGGGGAAGCCTAGAAGGGCCACCATGGATCTTAGGGTACCTCTGGGCGGCAGAGGCCCTCTACATGGGAGTGCCCAGGTTCTGGAGCCAACTTCACCAGGAGGCCCGGATGGGAGAGTTAGCCCTTCGCTTGGCCCTTCCCTATCCTTTTGTCCTCCTCAGCTTTCAGCGTTACCTAGCCACCGCCCTCCTACAGGTCCCCTTGGTGGTCGCCGTGGGGGGCGCGGTCATCTGGGCTTTGGGCCTATCCGCCTCCTTAAGCCTTTGGAGCCTTCCCGCCCTGGCTCTGGGCCTCATCCTGAACTTCCTACTGGAGCTGAGCTTCGCTTTGCTGACCTTTAGGTCCACCTCTCCCATGGCCCTTGGGGTTCTCCTGGAGATGTTACGGCTCTTAGGGGGGGCTGTAGTGTTGCCCCTGGAATTTTGGCCGCAGGGCGGAGCGCTCCTTCTACTCCAGCCTCTCGCCGCGACCTTTTACCTGCCGGCCCGGGTAGCCGCCGGAGGCGAGCCGGTTTGGCTTCTGGCTAGCCTGGGTTGGAGCCTAGTTTTCTTGGGTCTCCTGGCCCGCCTTTTCCCTCGAGCCCTGGCCACTTTGTCGGGAAGGGGGGAGGTGTAGATGGGGGCCTGGTCCCGGTGGTTTAGAGCTTGGCCACTTGTGCTACGGAGCCGTTTTCTAGAAGCATGGCAGGACCCCCTGGGGTTCTGGGCAAGCATTTTGGCCAGGGTGGTCAACAACAGCCTCTGGCTTTTGGTCTTTTACCTCTTCTTCCTGCGTTTCCCGGAGGTCCGGGGATTCCGCTTTGAGGACCTGGTACTCACTTGGGCGATGGCCTTTGGTGCCTTGGGGCTTCTACAGGCGCTTTGGGGCGGGGTGTTGGGCCTGGCTCGTTTGGCAGAAACGGGAGAGCTGGAAGTCCACCTTCCACTTCCCGTTCCTCTCTTGCCCTACCTCCTTTCCCTTCGCCTGCAGCCCACAGGCCTAGGCGACCTCCTTTGGTCCCTGAGCGTTCTGGCGTTACTCGGCGTGAACTGGTTCTACGCCCTATGTGCCCTGGTGGGCGCTTCGCTTGTGGCTCTGGGCTTCTTCCTCGCCCTGGCCTCCATGTCCCTTTGGGGCCTCAGGGTCCAGAACCTGCTTCCGGTGGCCTACGCTGGGCTCGTCCAGTTTGCCACCTGGCCGCCTAGCGTGTACAAACCCGCCATCAAGGCGCTCCTTCTCAGCCTGATCCCGGCCCTCTGGTTGGGACCGCTACCGGCAAGGGCCGTTGTTGAAGGTTCTGGTCTCGCCACGCTTTGGGGATTCGGTCTGGGATTCCTCACCCTGGGAAGCCTGGCCTTTTGGCTAGGCCTGCGCCGCTACATCGCCCCAGGAGGGTAGGAATGTTCGTGGGGGAAAGAGTCCGTTTAGATCCGGTACAGCGGGCCCATCTACAAAAAAATTATCGCGTGGATGTACAAAGAAGAGGTCATCGCACGCGCCTTCTTCGGTGACCCCTTACCCAGATCGCTAGAAGAGATGGAGGCCTGGCTCCAGCAATTGCGAAGCAACCCCCACGCCAGGGTCCTTGCCGTGGTCTACCGCGAAACAGAGGAGATCGTAGGCGAGGTCGCCCTTCAACCGATAGACTGGCGAAACCGCTCCACCTTTTTTGCCGTCATCCTAGGCGAAGAGTCTAGGCGGGGTGAAGGCTTGGGAACCGAGGCCGCGCGCCTGGCGCTTCGGTACGCCTTTGAGGGGCTAAACTTAAACCGCGTGGAAGCCAATGTGCTCAGTTCTAATGAAGCCTCTATCCGCCTGCTAAAACGGGTCGGTTTTACGTGGGAGGGGAAGCGGAGGGCCGCCGTTTGGAAATCCGGGCAGTGGGAAGACATGGAAATCTACGGGATAACGGCAAGAGAATGGTACGAAAGCCAGGAAAGTGGCTCCGGAGGGCCTAAATTGAGGGTCAGCCATTAGAGGGCGACGCGGATGCAAGGAGGTGCAGGAGGTTAAGGCCGGCGGCCGGACGCAGGAGGGCCACATGAGGTCCTTTTCTTGGAGCCTTTCAGCTTGCGGGCGAGGTACCTTTTAGCCGAGTCGTTAGGCGTCTTCGGGGGGAGCCTGGCCTTCACAGGCCTCGGGCTCCTCCTGGGCCTTGAAGGAACGACCTGGACCCTGGCCCTCTTGGCCGCTCTCCCCTACTTCACCCTGCCCCTGGACCTCCTCGCCAGCCTCCTCCTGGACCGGCTGGACCGCAGGACCCTCCTCCTCGCAGGGGTCTGGCTTAGAGCTGGGATCCTGGGCCTCTTCGCCCTCCTTCCCAAAGAACCCCTCTTCCTCCTCCCCCTGGCCTTCCTCTTCCAAGCCGTTTTGGCCCTGGACCTCCCCGCCTGGCATGCCCTCCTGGTCCGCCTGGCCCAGGGCAGGCTAGAAAGGGAAGGAGGGAGGCTTCAAGCGGCCCAGCTCCTCGGAGACGGCCTGGGGGACCTCCTGGCCCCTCCCCTCCTGCTCCTGGCCAAGCCCCTACCCTTCGCCCTGGGAGGCCTCCTCCTCGCGGGGGAGGGCCTTCTCCTCCGGGACCTCCCCGCCTACCCGCCCCCACGGGCGGCGAAGGGGGAGGGTCTTACCTTGAGGGCCCTTCTCGCGGGGCTCGCCTTCCTCCTCGAGGACAGGCGGCTCCTTCCCCTTACCCTCTACGCCCTGGCCCTGAGCTTCCTCTCCGGGCTAGCTCTGGCCCTCCTGCCCCTCCTGGCCCTGGCCCAGGAGACGCCCCCTGCCCTCTACGGCCTCTACCCCTTGGGCCTCTCCCTGGGGGGCTTCCTGGGAAGCCTCGCGGCGGGGAGGGTAGGGCCTTGCCTGGGGATTTGGGGCGGGCACGGGCTGAGGGTCTTGGGGCTTGCCCTCCTCCTCCTGCCCTTTCCTTTCGGGCCTCTTGGCGCTTTCCTTGTGGGCGGGGGCGGTGCCTTAAGCGGGGTCCACCTACGGGCCTACCGGCAGCGCCTCGCGCCGGAGGCCCTCCTGGGCCGGGTGCAGGCGGGGGCGGTAGCCCTTCTCTCCCTGGGGAGCCTCCTCGGCACCCTCCTGGCGGGGGGCTTGGGGACCCTTGGCCCCCAGGTGCCCCTCCTTACCGCCCTCCTGGGCCTCCTTCTCCTCCTGCCATTGGCCTTGGGGCCCATAGGGTGCGGGCGGCTCCTCGCCTTGAGGGAGGGGAGGTCCCCGTGAGTCTTCCCCTCCTCCTCCCCCTCGCCCCCCGGCGGGAAGGGGGTGGCGGTGAAAGGAGGCTAGGTCTCGCCGGCAAACGCGGCTTTGTGGCGCCGGAATGGGGGCCGTGGTAAAGTGAGAAGGGAATGGTAAAGTCCAGGGTAAGCAGTAAAGGGCAGATCACCCTTCCCAAGGCGATCCGGGAGGCCCTTGGCCTCCGCCCGGGAGAAGAGGTGGTCTTTGAGCTCCGGGAAGGGGGGGCCTTCCTCCGCCCCCGGCGCCGCGTACCCCTGGAAGCCCTGCTCGGGCGCCTGAAGGGCAAGCGGGGGTTCCCCGGGGAAGAGGCAGAGAGGCGGGCGCGGGAGGAGGCGTGGAGGGAAGGGGCTTGAAGCCCTACTATCTGGCTGATGCTCCGCCTCCTGACCGGGGACCCTCCGGAGCTTGCCGCCCAAGCCCTGGAGGTGTTTCGCGGGGCCGAGGAGGGGCGCTACACCCTGGCCGTCCACCCCTTGGCGGTGGCCGAGGCCTTCTACACCCTGGTCTCCTTCTACGGGGTGGGGCGGGCCGAGGCGGCGGGGGCCCTCTCGGACCTGCTGGACCGGGAGGGGGTCCTTCTGGAAGACGAGGAGGACCTCCGCCCCGCCCTGGAGGAGGCCGGGAAGGGAGGGCTCAGCCTGGTGGACGCCTTCTTGGCTCAACGCGCCCGCAGGCAAGGGGCCGGGCTCGCCACTTTGGACTTTGGACCGCAAGCTGCGAAGGCGGGCCGGGGTAGAGCTACTTCCCTAGGATTCGGCCTGTTCCTCGCCAGAGGCTACCCCCCAAGGACCCCCGCCTTCCCATCGCCCGGGCCCGGGTGGAAAGGCTCCGCCGGGAGTACGGGGTGTGAGGCCGGGGGGACGCAGTTGGGGTCCCAGCAGGCCAAAGCGGGCCCGGAAGGCCGGGCCAGGAGGAAGAGCCAGGCCAAGAGCAAAAGCCAAAAGACTTTGCCCCTCATGCCCCCAGGCCCACATTCCGCACCCCCTTTACTCCAGCAGGTAATATCGCCCGGCCCCCAGGAGGCGCACCGCGGTCTCGTGATGGGGCGCCAGGTTGAGAACCAGCCACTTGCCCCCCAGCTCCACCAGGCGGACCCACATGAACAGTTGAAACACCCAGCGCAAGGTGGGCTTGGCTGTGGGTCTCCCCTTCTGGTCCGGCAGGCTGGACCCCGTCTCCCAAAGCCTCCGCCTCAGCGCCCACTCCCCCAGGGCGTACACCAAAAGGGCCAGGGCCATCACCATCCCCAGGGCCATCACCCGCTCGGGCCGCTT
>NZ_FNBC01000049.1 GCF_900102145.1 Thermus arciformis
GCTTCTGGTGACGGGGCATAACCGGAGACGGGGAAGGCCAAAGGGGAGGGGGCGGCTTTTGAACCTGCGGCGGCGGGGGAGAGGTGCGTACCGGAGGCTTTTGGGGCGGCGGTGGGAGCTGGAGACGGTCTTTGGTCTGCTGAAGGGACCGATGGGGCTGGTGGGGGCGGTGGGGAGGGTACGGGGGCTGAAGGCGGTGGCCCTGCAAGTGGAAGCTTGGGTGATGGCCTGGAGCGTGGTGGCCCAGCTTCTTGGGCAGGCGGGTCTGCCCATCACCCGGGTGTTGCGGGTGGTGGCGTGAGGTGAGTACGCAGGTGAATATCCGAAAAGGGGGCTCTACAACTTCGAGAGCGGAGCTCAAGTGGAGAGCCGCTGGCCGCCGTATGCTTCCGGCATAGCAAGACTCTTCCCGGGCTGGCGGGACTAAGTACCCCGCTCTGGCTTGCGCCAGAGCGGGGGCCCCAAAAGAGCCTTCGCAAAGCCCTACCTCCGGCGTCCCATGTGGCGAGATCAAGGTGCGGACACTTAGGGCCTGGGGTGCGGTGCGCGAGGCCCTGGACCCCCGTGGCCAGTAGGCCCCAAACCTCCACTCCAGAACCCAGGGCTTGGACGGGGGTTTCCGCGGCCGGGGCCTGGGGCGCTTGGCGAGCTCCTTTCCGGTTTTGGGCAGGGGACCGGGTCTAGAGCAAGGGCTCGTGGAGCGCCCAACACGCCGCTCCCGCCCTTTTGTGGTAGCGTGGCCCGGGATGGGACCCTTGGAGGAGACCCTCTTCCTCGGCACCCTCATGGCCCTTGGGGCCTTCAGCATAGACGTCATGCTCCCCGCCCTCGAGGCCACCGCCCACCGCTACGACACGAGCCCCACGGCGGCCCAGCTCGTGGTGGGCCTCTACTTCCTGGGCTTCGCCCTGGGCCAGCTCCTCTGGGGCCCCCTCATGGACGCCCTGGGGCGGAGGAGGGTCCTTAGGGGGGCGCTCCTCGGCTTCAGCCTCGCGGCCCTGGCCACCGTGGCCGCCCCGGGCTTTTCCCTCCTCCTCGCGGCCCGGCTCGTCCAGGGCTTCTTCGCCGCGAGCTTCCGCATCGGCGTCACCGCCAGCGTCCGCGACCGCTACCGGGGGGAGGCCATGGCCCGGCGCCTCTCCTACGCCCTCCTCGTCCTCATGGTGGCCCCCGTCCTGGCCCCGGCCCTGGGGGTGGGCCTCCTCGCCCTGGGCCCCTGGGCGCCCTACGCCCTCCCCGCCTTCCTCGGCCTCCTCGCCTTCTTCTGGAGCGGGCGCTTCCCCGAGACCCTTCCCGAGGGGGCGCGCCGCCCCTTGCGCCTCGCCTCCTTGGGGGAAGGGGCCCTCCTCGTCCTCGAGGACCGCCGGGCGGGGCTTTACGCCCTGGCTCTGGGGGGCGTCTTCGGCGTCCTCTACGCCTACCTGGCGGCCTCGGCGGAGCTCTACAAGGCCCACCTCGGCCTCTCCAACCCCGCCTTCGCCCTGGCCTTCGGGGCCACGGGGCTCGCCCTCGCCGGGGCGAACCTCTTGGGGCCCAGGGCCGTGGCCCGCCTCGGCCTCGGGAAGGCCCTCAGGCTGGCCGTGGGGGCCCTTTTGCTCCTCCTTCTCCTCCTCCCCCTCCACGCCTTGGCCCCAGGGCCTTTCCCCTTCTGGCTCCACCTCACCCTGGTCCTCTTCCTCGTGGCCTTCACCTTTCCCAACGCCCAGGCCCGGGCCCTGGAGGGGCTAGGGAGGGTGGCGGGCCTCGCGGCGAGCTTCACCGGCTTTCTCTCCACCCTGCTCGCCGCCCTCTTCGGCACCCTGGTGGGCCAGGCCTCGGGCGGGGCGCCCCTCCCCTTCAGCCTCGGCCTCCTGGGCCTCGGGGCCCTGGCCTTCGCCGGGGTGTTCCTGGCGGAGGCCAGCCCTCCTCCCGAAGGGGGCCCGGGGAGGTAAAGGGCCTTTGGGCGTAGAATGGGGGAGAGGCGGAGAAAGGAGGGGCTATGGTCCGTCAGGGGGTCAAAACGGTGCGGGAAGGCCTCGAGGCCTCCTTCCCGCTCAGGCTTTACCACAAGGCCAAACGGCACTTTTGGGACCCTCAGGGCATAGACTTCTCCGTGGACAAGGAAAGCTTCGCCGCCATGGGCGGGGCCCAGAGGCGGGCCTTCCTTTCGCCTCCCTTTTCCTCGCCGGGGAAGAGGCCGTCACCTTGGACCTTCTGCCCCTCGTCCAGGTCATCGCCCGGGAGGGCCGCCTCGAGGAGGAGATGTTTCTCACCACCTTCCTCCTGGACGAGGCGAAGCACGTAGAGTTCTTCCACGTGCTGACCCACGAGGTGGCCCAAGGGGGAGATCTGGAAGGCTTCCACGGCGAGAGCTATCGGCGCATCTTCTACGAGGAGCTGCCCCGGGCCATGAACCGCCTCCTGCAAGACCCTTCCCCCGAAGCCCAGGTGGAGGCCGCCGTCACCTACAACGTCATCGTGGAAGGCGTTTTGGCCGAGACCGGCTACCACGCCTACCGCCGGGCCGCCGAGGTGGTGGGCGAGCGGGGCCTGGGGCTTCCCGGGACCCTGGAGGGGGTGGGGTACGTGCAGCGGGACGAGTCCCGCCACATCGCCTACGGCCTCTACCTCCTTTCCCGCCACCTCGCCCAGGACCCCTCCCTCTGGGGCGTCCTCGATCGGCGGATGGACCAGCTCCTGCCCCTCGCCCTCGGGGTGGTCCAGGAGATCTTCGCGGCCTATCCCGAGGGGTTTCCCCTGGGGCTTGAGGTGGGGGAGTTCGTGGGCTACGCCGTGGACCAGTTCCAGAAGCGGTACCGGCGGCTCCAGCTCGCCCGGGGCCAGGGCCTCCGGGAGATTGAGCGCATCGCCTTGGAGGCGGAGGGTTGAGGGCACCCCGTGCGGGCCTGGGGCCTACCCCGCTTCGGCGAAAGCCTTAAAGCCCGCACCCCATCGGGAGGGGGAACCGGGGTGCGGGCGCTTGCCTCAGCGGGGGGCCTTCGCCGCGGGTTCCCCGGCTCCGGCGGGCCGCTCCCGGAGGAGGAAGGCCGCGGCGAAGCCCAGGAGGGCCGCCAGGAAGGCGAGCCTCCACCCGTCCAGCACCCCCTCTCCCAGGGTGCCCTGGAGGAGGCTCCTCACGAAGGCCGGGGCCTCGGCGAGGTTCCCCGTTCCCCCGCTGAACCCCACGGGGCCCCCGGCGGTGAGGGCCGCCAGCTCCTGGCTCCTGCGGGCCAGGAGGACCCCCGAGACGGTGATCCCCGCCGCCGCCCCGAGGCTCCGGGTGAGGGAGACCAGGCTGGACACCTGCCCCTGGCTCCCCTGGGGGGCGAGGCCCAGGGCCAGGTAGGAGAGGGGCCCCTGCACCAGGCCCAGGCCCACCCCCAGGAGGAAAAGCCCGAGGAGGAGGAGCCAGAGGGCGCTCGCCAGGTAGGCCATGACGAAAAGCCCCAAGGCGGTGAGCCCCATGCCGAGCACCACGAGCCGCTTGCCCCCCACCCGGCCCACCAGGGCCCCCGCCGCCCCGCTCACCCCGCCTAAGGCCAGGGCCAGGGCGTTGAGGATGGTCCCGGAGGCGAAGGGGGAAAGGGCGAAGGCCACCTGGCCGTAGAGGGGGGCGAAGACGATGCCCCCCAGGAGGGCGTAGCCCACCAGGGTGGACACCAGCCAAAGGGGCAGGAAGGGAGGGGAAAGGGCCAGGCGCACGTCCAGGAGGGGGGCGGGGTGCCGCCTCTCGTAGAGGACCAGGGCGAGCCCCGAGACCCCCGCCAGGAGGAAGAGCCCCCCGATGCGCCAGGAGAGGAAGCCCAGCTCCTCGAGGCGCTCCAGGCCCTGGATGCCTAGGACCAGGCTCCCGAAGGTCAGGGCCACGAGCACCCCTCCCACGAGGTCCAGCCTGGCCTGGCCCGAGGGCCGGGGCAGGGGGGCCCCAAAGAGGAGGAGCACCCCGAGGACCCCGATGGGCACGTTGATCCAGAAGACCCAGTGCCAGGAGGCCCGCTCCACGATGAACCCGCCGAGGTTCGGCCCCAGCACGTTTCCCAGGGCGAAGACCCCGAGGATCTGGCCCAGGTAGGCGCCCCGCCGCTCCTCGGGGGCCACCACCCCCACGATGGCCTGGGCCACGGGGAAAAGCCCCCCCGCCCCCACCGCCTGGACCACCCGGGCGAAGACCAGCACCTCCAGGCTCTGGGAAAGGGCCGCCAGGGCGCTTCCCCCGGCGAAGAGGGCCATGGAGAGCGCGTAGATCCGCCCGTAGCCCAAAAGGTCGGAAAGCCTCCCCAGGATGGGCACGGCCACGGCGTAGAAGACGGAGTAGATGGAGAAGGCCAGGGTGATCCGGTCCACGCCCGTGTTCAGGTCCTCGGCGATGGCGGGCAGGGCGGGGGCCAGGATGGCGTTGTCCAGGGCGCCCATGAAGACGCCCAGCATGAGGGCCAAAAGCAGCCTTCCGTTCATCGCTTCACCTCAAAGAGGCTCTGCGGGGGCGGGTTCAGGTCCAGCTTCAGGTACTCCACCTGCGAGAGGAGCTTCCCGGAGGGCGAGAGGACCTCCACGCGGAAGGGCAGGTGCCCTTTGGGGTTTAGGGTGATCCGCCAGGCGGCGGGCTGGCGCTCGTCCTTGGGAGGGTTCTTTTTCACCAGGAGGAAGCGCCAGAGGCCCCCTTCCTCTTGAGGGTCCCGCACCGCGTACTCCTGGGCCACCTTGGGGAAGTCGGTGAAGAGGAGCTGCAAGGGGTCGTCGGGGGGCGTGGCCTTGCCCTCCTGCCAGGGGCCTTTGGGGCCCCGGCTCCAGGCCCGTTGCCCGTCGGAGACGAGGGCGCTCCCTTTCAGGTACTCGGGGCCTTCCAGCCAGTCTATGCGCACCCAGGGGCGGCGGAAGGCCACCTGGTACACCACCGGGCCCTGGCGGGCCTGGGCCAGGTAGCCCTCCACCTTGGCGTGGGCCTCGAGGGCCTTCCACACCTCCTCGGGGCTTAGGGCCAGGGCCGAACTCAGGGCCAGCGCGAGGGTCATCCAAACGGTTCTCATACCTATTCCTCCCTTTGGGGCAGTCCCCTGATGAACACCCGGATCCAGTCCCTTAGGAGCTCCTCTGCCCGGTAGCCCCCCAGGTGCTTTTCCAGCATGAAGGCCCCGTGCACCAAGGAGCTAAAGAGGCCGGCCAAGGAGCGGCCCTCCCCGGGGAAGCGCTCTTCAAAGAAGGCTTCCAGGTGGGCCATCTCCCGGCGCATGGCCTCCTGGGCGAGGGCCTTGGCCTCCTCCTCGCCCCCCCTTCCCCCGTGGGCCGTGGCCAGGGCCGAGAGGGGCTCCACGCCTTCCCGGTAGGCCAGGGCGTAGCGGAAGAGGCGCTCCTCCAGGGAGCCGGGCGCCTCCAGGGCCGAGGCGGCCCGGGAGCGGGACTCCTCCAGAAGGGCCTCCAGGAGGGCCCTCTTGCTGGGGAAGTGGTGGTAGAAGGCCCCCTTGGTCAGGCCCAGCTCCGCGGCCAGCTCGTCCAGGCGGGTGGCGGCGTAGCCGCGCTCGGCCAGGGCCCGCCGGGCCGCCTGGAGGATGCGGGTCCGGGTGTCCATACCTACCAGTAGGTAGGAAAGCAGGGAAAAAGACTGCGCCCTCGCTCACATTTACCTGAGCTCGGGGTCGGGGAACCCGCATTCCGCACCCCCTTCACCCTAGGAGGAGTGCGGAATGGCGGCTATCCGCTGCGCTTGGCGGGAGCTCTCATGACCAGGGACCTTGGCCTGTCCCCGGGGTCCTGGCCTTTGCCTTGGCCCAGGTTCCCCTCGGCCACGTGCTGGAGCGGTGGGGCCCTTCCCGGACCCTCGCGGCCCTCTTGGCCCTCGCCGCCTTGGGGTGCGGTCTGGTGGCGGCGGCGCCAGGCCTGGCCCTCCTGGCCTTGGGCCGGCTGGCTATGGGGGCGGGGGTGGCCCTGGCCCTGGTGGGGGCCCTGCGGGCCTACCAGCTCCTCGCCCCAGAGCGGCTGGGGTTCCTGAGCGGCCTCACCGTGGCCCTGGGTGGGCTTGGGGGGCTCCTCTCCACCTGGCCCCTGGTCCGGTTTGGCGAGGTCTGGGGCTGGCGGGGGGTCTATGGGGCCTTGGGGGTTTTGGCCTTGGGCCTGGCCCTTTGGGTGGCGAGGGCTTCCGTCGGGGGGAAGCCGGGGCCGGGTGGGCGGGGGCAGGAGGGCCGGGCTGTCCTGGGGGTGGGACCCTTGGCCCTGGTTTCGGCGGTGTACGTGGGGGCCTTCTTCGCCTTGCAGACCTTCTGGGTAGGGGCCTACGCCTACGCGCGGGGCTTTCCCGGGGACCGGGTGGGAGAGCTTCTTGCCCTCCTCAACCTGGCCTCCGTGCTGGGGGCCTTCGCCAGCGGGAGTCTGGCTGCGGCCTTGGGGACGCGAAGGGCCCTGGCGTTGGGCATGGGGGTTTTCGCCGCAGGCCTCCTCGCCTGGGGAGGGGGGATAGGGCTGGGCCTGGCCTACCTTTTGGTGGGCTTCGGGGGAGGGTTCAACGGCCTGGTCCTGGCCCATACGGCAACCCTCTTCCCCGAGGCCTCGAGCCGGGCCATGGCCTGGGTGAACCTGGCGGGGGTGGTGGGCATCTTTGCCTTACAAGCAGGCATGGGCCCTCTCGTGGAGGGCCTCGGGTATAGGGGTGCCCTCCTGGTCCTTTTCGCCCTCCAGGCCGCGGCCCTCGCTCTTTTGCTGCTCTGGCGGCCCAGGTAGGGCGGCCTACCGCCTGGGGTCCAGCAGGTCCCGGAGCCCGTCCCCCAGGAGGTTGAAGCCGAGGACGGCCAGGGAGAGGGCGAGGCCCGGCACCAGGGCGGGGTAGGGGGAGAGGGGGAGGAAGCTTTGCGCCTCCCGGAGCATCCGTCCGAGGCTGGGCTCTGGGGGCTGGGTTCCCAGGCCGAGGTAGGAGAGGGCGGCTTCCGCCAGGAGGGCGGCGGCGAAGGCCAGGCTGGCCTGGACCAGAAGGGGCCCCAGGAGGTTGGGGAGGAGGTGGCGGAGGAGCACCCGGGTGGGGGAGGCTCCGAGGGCCAAGGCGGCCTCCACGAAGGGGGCCGTTTTCAGGCTTAGGGCGCCCGCCCGGGCCACCCGGAAGAAGGCGGGGATCATGGAAAGCCCCACCGCCAGGGTGCTGCTCACCGCCCCCGGGCCCAGGAGGGCGGCGAAGAGGAGGGCGAGGAGGAGCCCCGGGAGGGCGTAGAGGGCCTCCATGAGGAGGCTTAAGGCCCCGTCCCAAAGCCCCCCCAGGTACCCGGCCAGAAGCCCCAGGAGGGCGCCCAAGGTGGAGGCCACGGAGACGGCGATGACCCCCACCAGGAGGGCGTTTTTCGCCCCGTGGAGGAGGCGGGCCAGGAGGTCGCGGCCCAGGGGGTCCGTGCCCAGAGGGTGCTCCGGGGAAGGGGGCTTGAGCCGGTTGAGGAAGTCGGGGGCGTTGGGGTCCACGGGGTAGAGGAAGGAAAGGAGGGCCATGGCCAGGAAGAGGCCCACCAGGAAGGCTCCGAGGCGGAGGCTCAGGCTACGCATACTCCACCCTGGGGTCCAGAAGCCCGTAGAGGAGGTCCACCGCCAGGTTGAAGAGGACGATGAGGGCCGCCATGACCAGGACGAGCCCCTGGAGGAGGGGGTAGTCCCGGGCCTCGAGGGCGGTGAGGGCCAGGCCGCCGAGCCCGGGCAGGGCGAAGACCGCCTCCACCACCACGGCCCCCGTGAGGAGGAAGCCCCCTTCCAAGCCCAGGAGGGTCACCACGGGTAGGCTCGCGGGCCTCAGGGCGTGCTTGAGGAGGACCCACCCCTCCGGCACCCCTTTGGCCCGGGCGGTGCGGATGTAGTCCTGGGAGAGGACCTCCAGGAGGCTCCCCCGGGCCATGCGGAAGAGGACCGCGGCCCGGGCCAGGGCCAGGGTGAGGGCAGGGAGGAGGAGGTGCCGGAGGGCGGCGAGGGGGTCCTGCCACCCGGGGAAGCCGCTTGCGGGGAGGAGGGGGAGGTGGACGGCGAAGGCGTAGAGGAGGACCACCCCCAGGAAGAAGGTGGGCACCGACTGCAAAAAGGCCATGAGGCCGCTCAGGGCCAGGTCCACCGGGGGAAAGCGCGCCGCCCACAGGGCCAAGGGCAGGGCGAAGAGGAGGGCCCCCCCGAGCCCCAGGAGGACCAGGGCGAGGCTGAGGGCCAGCCTCTCCCCCACGAGCGAGGCCACGGGCCGCGCGTAGCGGATGGACTCCCCGAGGTCAAGCCGCATGAGGCCAGCAAGCCAGCGGAGGTAGCGCTTCCCGGGGGGCCGGTCCAGGCCCAGCGCCCTTTCCAGGGCGGCGCGGGCCTCGGGGGAGGCCTCGAGGCCCAGGATGGCCTGCACCGGATCCCCCGGCAGGAAGAGGAGGAAGGCGAAGACCAGGCTGGAGGCGAGCCACAGGGTGACCAGGGCCAGGAGGAGCCGCCTTAGGAGGAACCGCCCCATCTACCGCGCCAGGTAGACCCGGGTCACGTTGAGGCTCGGGGTGGGCTGGTTCGGCCACCAGCCCATGACCTCCTTGCGCATGGCCGCGAGGTAGGGGGCGTTCATCACCCAGAGGTTCACCGCGTCCTGGGCGAGGAGCCTCTGCATCTCCTTCATCAGGTCGCAGGCCTTCTTCGCGTCCGGGGTGCGGAGGTACTGGGTGTAGAGCTCGCGGAACCTCGGGGAGTCGTAGCGGAAGTAGTAGTTCGGGTTGGCGTAGATGCCGATGTCGTTGGGCTCCGAGTGGCCGATGATCGTCATCTGGTAGTCCGCCCCCCTGAAGACCCGGGAGAGCCAGGTGGCCCACTCCACCACCTCCAGCCGGGCCTGGACCCCGATCTGGGCGAGCTGGGCGGCGATAGCCTCCCCAAGCCGCCGCTCGTAGGGGTAGGGGGCGGCCAGGGTGAAGGTGAAGCGCAGGGGGTTGCCCGGGCCGTAGCCCGCCTCTTGGAGGAGGGCCTTGGCCTTGGCCGGGTCGTAGGGGTAAAACCCCGAGAGGTCCACGTAGCAGCCCTCCCCGGGGGAGCGGTGGCTGCCGATGGGGGTGCCGAAGCCCAGCATCACCCCCTCCACTAGGGCCTTCTTGTCCACGGCGTGCTGGATGGCCCGGCGCACCCGGAGGTCGTTGAAGGGGGGGCGGCTGTTGTTCATCCCCGTGGTGATCTCCGTGGTGGTGAAGCCGGTGATCACCTTGAAGTTGGGGTCCTTCTGCAGGACCAGGGCGGTCTCCGGGCTCACCCCGAGGCCGATCACGTGGATGTCCCCGGCCCGCAGGGCGGCGAGCTGGGCGTTCTGGTCGGGGAGGAAGCGGAAGAAGACCCGGTCCAGGTAGGGGAGGCCGGGCTCATAGTAGCCCTCAAACCGCTCCAGCCTCACCCCCACGCCCCGCTCCCAGGCCACGAAGCGGAAGGGCCCGGTGCCGATGGGCTGGGTCTTCTGCTCCTCCACCCTCCCCTTGGGCCCGATTACGGAATCGGGCCGGGCCAGGTTGAAGAGGAAGTCCTGGTTGGGCTGGCGGAGGCGGAAGACCACGGTGTAGGGGTCCTTGGCCTCCACGCTCCCGATGTCCTGGTAGTACTCGGGGTGGGTGTGGCCGGACTTGGGGTCACGGGCGCGGTTGAACTTGAAGAGGACGTCCTCCGCGGTGAAGGGGCTCCCGTTGTGGAAGCGCACGCCCTTCCTCAGGTGGAAGGTCCAGGTGAGCCCCGAGGGGCTCCCCTCCCAGCGCTCCGCCAGGGCGGGGACGATCTCCCCCTTCTCGTTGAACTTCACCAGGCCCTGGAGGACGTTGTCGTAGAGCATCCGCGGGATCTCTTGGCTGGTGGAGGCCGTGGGGTCCAGCACGGGGGGCTCGGCCAGAACCGCCACCCTGAGCTCCCCGCCCCGGTTTTGGGCCAGGGCCAGGCCGAGGAGAAGCAAAACCGCCAGCTTGCGCATCTTCCTCCCTCCTTTGCTGAGCACTCTACCACGCCTTGGAAGCGTGGAAAGGCCTCATTCCAGGTAGAGCACCGCCAGGGCGGCGTAGACCCGGGCGGCCTGGACCACCTCTTCCAGGTCCACCCACTCGTCCACCTGGTGGGGAAGGGTCTTCCGCCCGGGCCCCATGACCACCACGGGAAGCCCCGCCCAGGCCCGGAGGAAGGTGCCGTCCGTGGCCCCGGGCACCCCCCCGTGCTTCACGGGAAGGCCGAGGAGCCGTAGGGCTTCCTCCGCCGCCTGGACCAGGGGGTCCTCCTTTGGGGTCTCCACGGGGGGGCGGTCCTCCAGGACCTCCACCCCGGTCCCGGCGAGGGCGGCGAGCTCCGCCACGAGGCCAGCGTGGTCCACCCCCGGGGTGGTGCGCACGTCCAGGGCCACCTCGGCCTCGGCGGGGATGACGTTGAGCTGGCCTTCCCCCGCCGTGGCCAGGAAGCGGGTGGGGGTGAGGTAGGGGGGCCCCAGGTAGGGGTGGGGGAAGCGCTCCTGCAGGCGCCTTTCCACCTCCTTTAGCTCCAGGACGAAGCGGGCCGCCTTGGGGATGGGGTTCTCCCCGGCGTAGGGCATGGCCCCGTGGGCCATCTTCCCGGGGAAGCGGAGCCGGAGGCGGAGGGCCCCCTTCTGCCAGAGGCAGACCTCCATCTCCTCGGGCTCGGCCACCAAGGCCCCCCGGAAGCCCCGGGCGAGGCCCGCCTTCACGAAGGCCTTCACCCCGAGCATCATCCCCTCCTCGTCCGCCAGGGCGGCGAGGCGCAAGGGGCGGGGAGGCTTCCCCAAAGCCCGCTTCACCGCAAGCATGGCCCCCACCAGAGCGGCGAGGCCTCCCTTCATGTCGCAGGCCCCCCGGCCGTAGAGCCTTTTCCCTTCCACCACGCCCCCATAGGGCGGGTAGCGCCAGAGGGCCTCGTCCCCGGGGGTGACCACGTCCGTGTGCCCCTCCAGGAGGAGCCCCCCATCCCTCTCCCCCAGGTCCGCCACCAGGTTGGGCCGCCCGGGGGCGGCCTCCTGGCGGAAGGGCTTAAGGCCCCGCTCCTTGAGGAAGGCCTCGAGGAAGTCCACCACCCCCTCCTCCCCGGGGCCCGGGTAGTGGCTCGGGATCCGCACCAGGGCCCTAAGGAGGCCCACCACCTCCTCCGCCTCCACCGCCTCCGCCGCGAGCAGGGCCCGCTCCACGCTTCCCTCCTATAAGGGCGGGGTGAAGCGGCCGTCCACCGCCGTCCAGCCGCCGTCCACCAGGAAGAGGGTCCCGGTGATGTAGCTCGCGGCGGGGGAGGCCAGGAAGACCACGGCCATGGCCACCTCCTCGGGCCTGCCCCAGCGCAGGAGGGCGGTCTTCTCCGCGTAGGCCCGGTACCACTCGGGGTGGGCCTTGATGGGGGCGGTGAGGGGGGTTTCTATGGGCCCCGGGGCCACGGCGTTCGCCCGCACCCCGTAGGGCCCGAGCTCCGCGGCCAAGGCGCGGACGATCTGAAGAATCCCCGCCTTGGTGGCGGCGTAGACCCCCTGGCCGGGCTCCACCACCAGGGCGCGGATGGAGGCCAGGGCGATGAGGCTTCCCCCGCCCCCTTCCCGCATGGCCCTTCCCCCCGCCCGGAGGAGGCGGAGGGTGGCCTTGAGGTTCAGGTCCACCACCCGGTCCACCTCCTCGTCGGTGTACTCCAGAAGGGGCTTGCGGACGTTGATGGCCGGGGTGGAGACGAGGACGTCTAGCCGGCCGAAGCGCTTTTGGACGGCCTCCACCGCCCGCTCCCCTGCCCCCGGCGCCGTCACGTCCAGGACCATGGCCTCCGCCTCCCCTCCGGCCTCGCGGATGGCCTTGAGGGCGGCCTCGAGGCCCCCCTCGTCCCGGTCGGCCAGAAGGACCCTGGCCCCGAAGGCGGCGAGGGCCTCCGCCGAGGCCCGGCCGATCCCCGAGGCCGCCCCCACCACCAACGCCCCCTGCCCCGAGAGGTCCAGCATCGCCCGGTAGCGTTGCATTTGCCCTTACTCTAAGGCCTGACGGCCAACTTGCAAGCCAATCTCCGCCCCCCCTGGCGTAGCTCCGCGGCGAGGCGCGTCCACTGGGTGACCCGGGGGGGCGTTTGGGTTATAGTGATGGCACCCGGAGGTTGGGTATGGAGAAGTGGTCCTGGGCTCGCTTCGCCCGTCGGCTAGGAACTTTCCCAAGGCTGTTTGTGGGTCTTGGGGCTTTAGTCTGGCTGATCCTGAGCCCTTCCCTGGCGCAGAAACCCCAGGTGGTTATCGGCACGGGGGGCGTGGGCGGGGTCTACTTCTACTACGGCACGGCCGTAGCGGAAATCTTGAGCAAAGCGGGCGTCGTCCAAGCCCAGGCCATCCAATCTGGAGGCTCCATAGAAAACCTCATGCTCCTCAGGGATCGGACGGACCCTGCCCGCGGCCTTTACTACTGCGGTACGGTGCTTCCCGACGCCGCCCTGATGGCCTTTTCTGGAGAGGAACGGTTCCAGGGCAAGCCTGTGCCGGTACGCATCCTCTTTACGATGTACCCCAACTATTTCCACGTGGTGACCACGGAAGAAAGCGGGATCCGCGTGCTCCAGGACCTAAGAGGGAAGCGGGTTTCCACGGAGGTGCCCGGGGGCATCATTGAGTACGAGGCCCGGATCCTCATGTCCGCCGCCGTCCCCGGCTTTGACCCCAAGGTCCACTTCGGTAAGTGGGAGCGGGTGCGGGTAGCCGAAAGCGCCTCCCTCCTTGCGGAGGGGAACCTTGATGCCTTCTTCTGGTCAGGAGGACTGCCCACGGGGAGCATCCTGGAGCTGGCGGGGGGGCTTGCCCGGAGGGGCAAACGCCTTTACCTGGTCCCTCTTCCCCCGGAGAGCACCCCCGTGCAGGTGCTCCGGCGGCGGTTTCCCGGGGTGGTGGACACCGGGGTGATTCCCAAGGGGGTCTACAACACCCGCTACGACACCCCTAGCCTTACCTTCTGGAATGTTTTCGCCTGTCCGGCGAGCCTCCCCGAGGAGGTGGCCTACGCCATGGTGAAGGCCTTGTTTGAAAACCTCCCTGCCCTCCACGCCGCCGTGGCCCCGGCGCGGGACACCACCCTAGACAACGCCGTGCGTTCCCGGGGAGGCAAGGTGCCCTACCATCCTGGGGCCGTCCGCTACTTCCAGGAGAAGGGGGTGTGGCGCTAAAGCCCTAGGGACACGTACTTGACCTCCAGGTACTCCAAAAGGCCCCACTTCCCCCCTTCCCGGCCGAGCCCCGAGCGCTTCACGCCGCCGAAGGGGGCCTGGGGGGTGGAGGGTACCCCGTCGTTCACCCCCACGATGCCGTAGGCCAGGGCCTCGGCCGCCCGGAAGGCCCGGGAGAGGTCCCGGGTGAAGACGTAGGCGGCGAGCCCCACGGGGAAGCCGTTGGCCCAGCGCACCGCCTCCTCCTCCCGGAAGAGGAGGCTCTCCGGCTTCACGTCCAGAAGCACCGTGGGGGCGAAGAAGAGCCCCTTGGCCTCCCCTCCCGCCACGAGCCTCGCTCCCTTGGCGAGGGCGTCCTCCACGTGGGTCTGCACCTTCCGGAGGGCGGCCTCGT
>NZ_FNBC01000016.1 GCF_900102145.1 Thermus arciformis
AGGCTCTCCGGCTTCACGTCCAGAAGCACCGTGGGGGCGAAGAAGAGCCCCTTGGCCTCCCCTCCCGCCACGAGCCTCGCTCCCTTGGCGAGGGCGTCCTCCACGTGGGTCTGCACCTTCCGGAGGGCGGCCTCGTTCACCAGGGGGCCGATGTCCGTCTCCTCGGAGAGGGGGTCCCCCACCTTCAGGGCCTGGACCCTTCGGGCGTAGGCCTCGGCGAAGGCCTCGGCCACCTCCGCCTGGATGAAGATCCGGTTCGCGGCCACGCAGGACTCCCCGGCGTTGCGGAACTTGGCCCGAAGCGTTTCCTCCACCGCCCTATCCAGGTCGGCGTCGGCGAAGATCAGGACGGGCGCCCCGCCGCCAAGCTCCAAGACAGACCCTTACACAGAATTCCTTACACGACCTCCCGCTTGAGGCCTTGGCCGCTGGGGTGGGGGATTTTGACCCCCAGGAGGCCCGGTTGCCCGGCCTATCCCCATTGGGGTAGGATGGGCATAGACCCGGAAGGAGGTTAGAGGCGTGGAGCGGCGCGTGGAGGCTTTGGTGGTGGGCGGGGGCCTTGCCGGCCTTTCCGCCGCCTACTTCTTGGGCCGGAGGGGGCTTAGGCCCTGGGTGCTGGAGCGGGAGGCCCCCCTTTCCTGCACCAGCGACAAGTCCACGGAGGCCTACCGCCTCTTCTGGCCGGGGGACGAGGACCTGGCCGCCCTGGTCCGGGAGAGCCTGGACCTCCTTCCGCCCTTCGCCGGGGTGGCCCGCCCTAACCGGCGGGGCTACCTGTACGTGGGCCGCCTCGAGGCCCTGGAGGCCATGGCCCTCGAGGCCCCCCACGCCGGGCCCCTCCGGGTCCACCGGGAGGCGGCCACCTACCCCAAGGAAGCGGCGAGCGGCCTGGACCTCCTCCTCCCCGGCGCCCTGGTGGAGGTCTTCCCCTACCTGGGCCACCTCCGGGGCCTGGGCGGCCTCCACGTGCGCCCCGCGGGGTGGCTTTCCGCCCAGGGGCTCGGCATGGCCCTCTTGGAAGGGCTCAGGGCCCTCGGGGGGCGGCTCGTGTCCGGGGAGTTCCTGGGGGTGGAGCGGGAAGGGGGGCGGGCCCGGTCCGCCCGGGTGCGGCGGGAGGGGCGGGAAGAGGCGTGGTCCTTCGGCCTTTTGGTCCTGGCCCTGGGGCCGGGCCTTCCCCGGGCGCTCCGGGCCTTGGGCCACCCCCTTCCCCTGACGGCGGAGCCCCACTTCAAGGCCTGGTTTCCCGACCCCGAGGGGCGCTTCCCCCGGGAGGCGCCTCTCCTTATCTGGAACGAGCCTCAGGAAATCTTCGCTCCCGAGGAGCGGGCCCTTCTGGAAGGGGAGGTGGAGCTCGCTCCCCTCCTTGGCCCCCTTCCCCCGGGGGCCCACGGCCGGCCTGAGGGGGAGGGCTTCCTCGCCCTCTACAACCCCCTGCCCCGGGAGGAGGCCGCCCCTTCGGGGTGTCTGCCCTCCCCGCCCCTCTTTGCCGGGGAGGTGGCCCTGCGGGGGCTTTTCCCCCTCCTTCCCCGGCTTAGGGCCCTGCTTGGGGTCCGGCCCCGGGTGGACGGGGGGTACTACGTCCGCACCCCCGAGAACCGCCCCCTCCTCGGGCCCCTGGAGGAGGGGGTGTGGGTCCTCGGGGCCTTGTCGGGGTACGGGGTGATGGCCGCCCTCGGGGCGGGGAATGCCCTGGCGGCCTGGGCCCTGGGGGAAGGGGTTCCCGCCTGGGCCCGGGCCTTCGCCCCCGGGCGCTTCCTGGACCCTGCTTACCGCCCGAAGGCGGAGGCGGCCCGGTTCCAGCTCTAGGGGGCGGATTCCCGCCCTAGGCCCGGGCGAGGCGCCTGGCCCCCCTAGTGCCAAAGGAGGAGAAGGCCGAGGAGGAGAAAGCCGATCCCGGGCCAGGGGTAAGGCCGCTTGATCAGGGCGTGGAGAAGGACCACGCCGAGGAGGGCGAGGAGGGGGTGGGGGAGGAGCTTCCCCCCGAAGGCCAGGTAGAGGAGGCCGAGGAGGGCGTTCAAGTCGTAGAGGCCGAGGAGGGCCCGGACAAAGCGGGGCACCTCTTGCTTCACGAGAAGATAGGCGCCCACGAGGAAGGCGAGGGCCACGAGGGCGAACCCTAAGAGCCGGTGCAAGGAGGGCACCCCGAGGAGGGCCGTGGGGAGGCCCTGGAGGGTATAGCCCAGGGCGGCGGACAGGACCACAAGGAGGCCGAAGCCCATCTGGGTCCAGCCCACCACCCGGGCGGGCACCGGGGGGCGGAAAAGGGTGAGGCTCCCGTAGAGGGCGAGGAGGAGGAGGGCGAGGAAGACGGGGTAGGGGAGGAGGCGGCCTTGGGCGAGGAGGAAGGCCAGGAGGGCACTCCCCCAGAGGGCGAGGAGAGCGGGGTAGCGCTTGGGCTTAAGGCCCCGCGCCCGAAGGACCTGGCTACGGGCATAGTAGAGGGCGGCCACGTCCCTTAGGGCCAGGGCGAGGAAGCTCCCAAGGGCCATCTCCCCGGGAAGCCCCCCGGCGAGGACCCCGGCGGGGGCGAAGGCGGCCATGAAGAGGGCGGCCCCGATCTCGGGGAAGAGGTCCCGGGCGCGGTTTTGGGCGTCGGCCCAGGCCACATAGGCCCCCAAGGGCAGGACGAGGAGGAGGGGCAGGAGGAAGGGCCCCCGGGCGGTGAGGAGGGTGAGGAGGAACCCCAAGAGGGCCAGGACCAGGTAGACCCCCGCCACCTTCAGGGCGAGCTCCGTCCGGGGATAGCGCTTGCCCCGGGCGAGGTCCTGGTAAAGGAGCTTCAGGGGGTGCCGGGCGAGGAAGCCGAAGAGGCCGAGGAGGAAAAGCCCCAGGGTGGGGAGGCCGGGGGAGAGGAGGAGGCCTAAGAGGAGGGGCTCGAGGGTGAACCCCCAGCCCCCGTGCTCCGTGGGGAGGGCCACCGACTTGAGGGGAACGCTTGCCGCGCGCATACCTTGCTCCAGGGTAGGGGAGAGGGCCCGGGACGGAGGTCCCTTAGGCCCAGAGCACCTCCAACATCAGGAGGGCGAAGAGGGCTCCCGCCAGGAAGGAGACCCCGGCGAAGAAGCCCCAGACGCTGGGCCCTAGGTTGAGGCCCCAAGCGAGGGCCATGCCCAAAAGCCCAAGATTGGCCAAGGCCACCTGGAGGAGGGCCACCCCGGCCCTGCGGAAGACCACCCCTCGGAAGCGGGGCAGGGCGTGGTAGGCCACTCCGTAGATCATAAGGCTAACGAAGCCCAGAAGTTGCATGTGGGCGTGGGCGGGCCGCCAGGTATAGGGAAGGAGGCCCAGGCCTAGGAGCAGGCCCACCAGGCTACCGGTCAGGAACCAGAGGAGGGCCGTGGTGAGGGCCAGCCGACTTGCTGGGATCATGGCCTAGGGGTGATGATGCCAAGCACCAAAAAGGTTCCTTCCCCAGCCTTGGCCCCGTGGGCTTCCCCGGGCTCTGCGGCCAGGAGGGTACCGGGGGTGGCGGGGATGCTCCTTTCCCCGGCCCATAGGGTGCCCTCCCCCTCGAGGCAAAGGAGGTGCACCCTTGGCTCCCCCTTGCCCCGCACCTCCTGCCCTGCTTGCAAGCTGAAGAGGACCAGGCGCACCTCCGGGTGGTCGGCGAGGAGCTCCACCCCCCGCACCGCCCCGTAGCGGGCCTTTTCCAAGAGGTTCATACCCTTCCCTCCAGAAAGGCCTCCAGGGCGCGAAGCACCGCCTCGGGCTCCTGCCCTGCGGCCTTGGCCGCCTCCTCCAGGGGCTCGGCCCCGCCGCAGCAGGTGTCCAGGCCGAGCCCATTGAGGAGCCTCACCGCCTCGGGGAAGCGCTTGAGGATCTCGTTCACCGAGGTCTTCAGGGTGATCCCTTCCATGCCCCTAAGCCTCGCCGTCAGAGGGGTTTCCCGGCCATGACCTGGGTCATGCCCCCTCTGGGGCCTGGGGCAGGAGGTCCTTCAGGGTGAGGGAGGCGAAGGCTTTGCGGATCTCCTGGTTCAGCCGCACCAGGTTCGGCTTCAGGTGGCAAAACCCCCGCCTCTCCTCCGTGGGGCAGCGCTTCAGCGTGGCGCAGGGGTCCAGGACCACGGGGCCGGAGAGGGTTTCCATCACCTTGAGGAGGGTGATCTCCTCTGGGGGAAGTTTCAGCCACACCCCTCCTGCCCGGCCCATGCGGCTCTCCACGAGGCCTGCCTTAGCCAGTTTGGAGAGCACCTTGGCCATGAAGGCGGGAGGGGCTTTGAGCTTCTGGGCGATCTCCTGGGCCGAGAGGCCGGATTCCTCCGCCAGGAGGAGAAGGGCGTGGAGGGCGTAAGACTCTTCCCGTTTGAGGAGGCTGCGCAGGGCCATGACCCCATGGTAACCGGGCAAAAGGCCTCCTCCCTGGCCTTCCCGTGGGGCGGACCCGCTTCCAAAGCGTAGGCGAGGAGGAGCACCGCGGCCTGGCTCAAATGTTCCCAAGGAAGCACTTGGGGACATTTGCCCTTGACTTGAGTCATGGAAACCAAGCCCCCGAGGTCCGAGTTTATGAGCTGGAGGTGAAAGGAGGGTAAGGTTATGGAGATCGGCTGGATAGAGACCACCATCGGGGCCCTCTTCGCCACCGTGGTCCTCACCCTGTGGCTCTCCCGAGGGTCGGGCTGGCTGGAGCCCCGCTTCTGGCGGAACGCCGCGGTGGTGAGCTCCCTCATCATGTCGGGCATCCTCGTCTACCTGACGGTGGACTCCGTGAACCAGATCCGCGAGGGCTCAGCGCGGGTGCCTGCCTACACGGTCATCAACCACGAGATCGGCCTCAAGCGGGACTACGAGAAGCGCCGGGACGTTCCCGTGATCGGCGAGGAGGTGGGCTTCTTCGGCAAGGTCTGGAGCGAGGCGGAGGCCTACGCCCTGGTCAACAAGGGCAAGATGACCTTGCAGAGCCGCAACTGCATGGACTGCCACACCCTCCTCGGCAACGGGGCTTACTTCGCTCCGGACCTCACCCGGGCCTGGCTTGACCCCAAGTGGGAGGCCATGGTCATGCCCATGACCGGGAAGGCCACCCGGGAGGAGGCCATGGCCGAGTGGCTGCAGCACCCGGACCGCTACCCCACCTTCGCTCGGCGCATGCCCAACCTCCGCCTCACGGAGGAGGAGGCCAAGGCCCTGGTGGCCTTCCTGAAGTGGATGTCGGCCATAGACACGAACGGCTTCCCCGACCGCTTTGCGGCGGCGGAGTAGGAGGTGAAGCATGACCCAGGCTTTACCGCAGGGAAAGCTTTACGAGTCCCAGAAGCTCGCCCTCTGGTACTTCTGGGTGGCCCTCGCCCTCTTCGGGGCGCAGGTCCTCTTCGGCCTTCTGGCCGCCTGGCAGTACCTGGACCCTGGCTTCCTCTACGGCAAGCTCAACTTCATGACCAACCGGATGCTCCACGTGAACGCCATGATCGTCTGGCTCCTTTTGGGCTTCATGGGTGGGGTCTACTGGTTCCTGCCCATGGAGCTCGGGCGCGAGGTGGTGGGCATCCGGCTCGCCAAGGCCGCCTTCTTCACCCTGGTGGGCGCCGTGGCGGTGGTGGTCCTGGTCTACCTCCTGGTCCAGTACGGACCTGGCAACGCCTTCACCCTTTGGTTCATCACCGAGGGAAGGGAGTACATCGAGGCTCCCCGCTGGGCGGACATCGGCATCGTGGCGGTGATGGCCATCTTCCTCTACAACGTGGTGGCCACCGCCCTGAAGGCGCAGCGGATCACCGGGGTGGTGGCCGTGCTCATGTTTGACCTCGTGGCCCTGGCGGGGCTCTACACGGCGGGGATGCACTACACCCCCAACATCTCCATGGACCAGTACTTCTGGTGGTGGGTGGTGCACCTCTGGGTGGAGGCCACTTGGGAGGTGCTGGTGGGCTCCATCATGGCCATGGCCCTCATGCACCTTTTGGGGACGCCGAGGCGCATCGTGGAGACCTGGCTTTACCTCGAGGTCGCCTTGGTCTTCGGCACCGGGATCCTGGGCCTCGGCCACCACTACTTCTGGATCGGCACCCCCGAGTACTGGCTCGGCCTCGGCGGCTTCTTCAGCGCCCTCGAGCCCATCCCCCTCGTGGCCATGGTGGTCCACGCCGTCTACGACGCCGGGGTCCACCGCATGCAGACCGTGAACCAGCCCGCCCTCTTCTGGGCCATCGCCCAGGCCTTCGGCAACTTCATCGGGGCGGGGGTGTGGGGCTTCATGCAGACCCTGCCCCAGATCAACCTCTACTCCCACGGCACCCAGCTCGCCCCGGCCCACGGGCACCTGGCCTTCTTCGGGGCCTACGTGACCGCCATCCTCACCGTCATCTATATGGCCTTGCACCAGGTGCGCAGGCCGGACCTGCCCCGGTTTGACTCCAAGCTCTGGAAGTGGGCCTTCGTCCTGATGGTGGTGGGGATCTTCGGCATGTCCGCGGCCATGACCGTGGCGGGCTTCACCCAGACCATGGTGGAGCGGGCCATCGGGGGGAGCACCTGGCAGGCCTACATTGATGCCCAGCAGCACCCCTGGTTCCAGAACGGCATGGTCTGGCGGTTTGTGTTTGGCGTCTTCTTCTTCGTAAGCTACCTGGTCCTCCTCTGGGACCTCGCCACCATCGGCAAAGGCGAGGCCAGGGCCGTGAAGGAGGTGGGGGCCCCATGACTAGCGAGGCGGTGCGCGACCTCATGCTCTACGGCATGCTCATGGTCTCCGCCGCCGGGTTCTACGCCATGTTCTACGCCCTGGGGCGCATGTGGGGAAGGCCCTCCGTGGTGGCCTTCTCCTATGTCTTCGCCCTGCTCCAGGCGGTGGGGGCCTTGGGCATGATCCTGCCTCCCTACCTGGACCCCTTCTGGAGGTACCTCATCGGCTTCAGCTCCCTGGTGTACCTCTTCGTCCCCCAGGGCATGTGGTGGGTGGTGACCACCTTCCACGAGCGGGAGCACGCCCACTAGGCTTGGCCTAGGCCCCCGGGGTCCCAAAGGACCTCGGGGGCTTCTTTACCTGTAGGGACTTTTGCCTTAGGACATCTGTCCTACTTGGACACCTATATCTTAGTTCGTGGAGGTGAAGTCCATGAAACGAGGGTTAGGTCTATTAGGCATGTTGGTGTTGGGGGCCCTGGCCTTGGCCCAGGCTCCCGCTCCCCTGAGCCCGGCGGAGAAGGAGCGGGCTTCGCAGATCTACTTTGACCGTTGCGCCGGGTGCCACGGGGTCTTGCGCAAGGGGGCCACGGGCCCGGCCCTGGACCCCAAGAAGATGGCGGAGCGGGGGGTTGAGTACCTGAAGGCGGTCATCTTTGGCGGGCTTCCCGGGGGCATGCCCGACTGGGGGCGGCAGGGCATCCTGAGCGAGAAGGACACCGAGCTTATGGCCCGCTTCCTCCTGGAAGAGCCGCCCACGCCTCCCATCCCCTCCTACGAGGAGATCCGCAAGACCTGGAAGGTCTACGTGCCCCCGGAGAAGCGGCCCAAGAAGCCCGAGCATAGCCGCAACTGGCAAAACTTCTTCGGACAGGTGCTCCGGGACACGGGCCAGGTGGCCATCATCGACGGGGACAAGAAGGAGCTGGTGACCATCGTGCCCACGGGCTTCGCCACCCACATCCTGCGTTCCAGCGCCACCGGGCGCTACTTCATGGCCATCGGCCGGGACGGGAAGGCGAGCCTCATAGACCTTTGGATGAACCCGCCCCAGGTGGTGGCGGAGTCCAAGCCTTGCGTGGACGCCCGCTCCATTGAGTCCAGCAAGTTCAAGGGGTTTGAGGACAAGTACGCGGTGGTGGGGTGCTACTGGCCGCCCACCATGGTCATCCTGGACGGCCAAACCCTCGAGCCCCTGAAGATGGTCTCCACCATGTCCTACACCAAGGGGGCGGGGGAGTTCGTGCAGGAGGCCCGGGTGGCCGCCATCGTGGCCAGCCAGTTCAACCCCGAGTGGATCGTAAACCTGAAGGAGTCGGGCCAGACCTGGCTCGTGGACTACTCCCAGCTCTCCAAGCAGGGCCGGCCCCTTCCCATCACCATGATCGACACCGAGCGCTTCCTCCACGACGGGGGCTGGGCTTTGAAGCGCTACTTCATCGTGGCGGCCAACGCGGTGAACAAGCTCATCGTCATCGACACCAAGACCCGGGAGTTCGTGGCCGAGGTGGAGGCCGGGGTGCGTCCTCACCCGGGCCGGGGGTCCAACTGGACCCACCCCACCTACGGGCCGGTCTGGGCCACGGGGAACATCGGTAGTCCCGAGGTGACGGTGGTGGGCGTGGACCCCGAGAAGCACCCCCAGTACGCCTGGAAAGTGGTGAAAAGGATCCAGCTTCCCTACGCGGGTACCCTCTTCATCAAGACCCACCCCAACAGCCCCTGGGTGATCGTGGACTTCCCCATGAGCCCAAGCCCCCAGGCTGCCGCCAGCCTCTGCGCCATTGACAAGCGGAAGCTTGAGGTCACCAAGTGCTGGGAGGTACCGGGGGCCCAGGAGCTCAAGGCCCGCATGGTCCACCCCGAGTTCAACAAGGGAGGCACGGAGATCTGGGTCTCCGCCTGGGGGAGTAAGGACACGCCCACCTTCATCGTGGTCTACGACGCCCTGACCCTCAAGGAAAAGGCCCGGATCACCGGGGACTGGGTGCGTACCCCCACGGGCAAGTTCAACGTCTACAACACCGCCTACGACATCTACTGAAGCCCTTGGGGCCGGGGTTCGTCCCCGGCCCCTTGACCCCGGTCATAGAAACGCGCCCTCACCCGCTTGGAGGATAACTCCATGGAACGCCCCGACTTCGCCCAATACCCCTACCTGGTGGCCTGGGAGGTGACGAACGCCTGCCTCCTCGCCTGCCGCCACTGCCGGGCCTCGGCCATGCCCCACCCCCTGCCGGGGGAGCTTTCCACCCAGGAGGGCTTAAGGCTCATAGAGGAGGTCGCCACCTATCGCCCGAAGCCCCTCCTCCTCCTCACCGGGGGGGACCCCTTGGCCCGGAAAGACCTTTTTCTCCTCGTTGAACGCGCCCGGGCCCTGGGCCTCAAGGTGGGCCTCACCCCGGCGGCCACGCCTCTCCTCACCCGGGAGATGGTCTTCCGCCTGAAGGAGGCCGGGGTCACCCGGCTCGCCCTCTCCCTGGACGGGGCGAGCGCCCAAACCCACGACGCCTTCCGGGGGGAAGAGGGCACCTTCCAGAGGACCCTCGAGGCCCTCTCCTGGGCCAAGGAGGCCGGGCTTCCCACCCAGGTGAACACCACCGTCACCCGGGAGAACTGGCCGGAGATCCGGGCCCTCCCCGACCTCCTGGCGGAAAAGGGGGTGGTCCTCTGGAGCCTCTTCTTCCTGGTGCCGGTGGGCCGGGGGGCGCTTCTTAGGCAGCTTTCCGCCAGGGGGTTTGAGGAGGTCCTCCACTGGCTTTACCAGGTCTCCAAGGCGTATCCCTTCCACGTCAAGACCACGGAGGCCCACCACTTCCGCCGGGTGGTGCTGCAAAGGCGCAAGGAGGAGGGTGGGGGAGACCGGGCCCTGGCGGCAGGGGAGAGCCTCCACCGGGAGTACTTCCAAGACGGCATGGAGCACTCCCGCCTGGGGGTCACGGACGGGAACGGCTTCGTCTTCGTCTCCGCCACCGGGGACGTGGCCCCTTCGGGGTTTTTGCCGATCTACGCCGGGAACGTCCGGGAGAAGCCCCTTCTGGAGATCTACCGGAATAGCTCCCTCTTCCAGGAGCTCAGGAACAAGGACCTCCTCAAGGGGAAATGCGGGGTGTGCGAGTACCGCTACGCCTGCGGGGGCAGCCGGGCCCGGGCCTGGGCGGAGACCGGGGACTACTTGCAAAGCGAGCCCCGGTGCGCCTACGTGCCCCCGGCTTGGCTGGAGAAGGTGGGAAAGAAGGCGATCGGGAGGTGAAGGGTATGGTGAGGAAAAGGCTGATGGTGGGTGCACTTTTGGCCTTGGGCTTTTGGGGTCTGGCCTTGGCCCAGGACGGGGCCAAGCTTTACGCCCAGTACTGCTCAAGCTGCCACCAGTCCACGGGGCTGGGGATCCCGAACGCCTTCCCCGCCCTCAAGGGCCTGGACCAGCTGGCCCAGACGGACGAGGGGCGCGTCTACCTGATCCACGCGGTGCTCTTCGGCCTGCAGGGACCCTTGAAGGTGGGGAGCGCCACGTACAACGGCCTCATGCCGGGGTTCGGCGGGCAGCTCTCCGACGAGCAGGTGGCCGCCCTTCTCAACCACGCCCTTTCCTCCTTCGGCAACAAGAACCCGAAGCCGATCACGCCCGAGGAGGTCAAGAAGGTCCGGGCTAAGCCCGTGAAGCCCCAGGACGTGGCCAAGGGCCGCCCCTAAGTGTCCGCACCTTGATTTCGCCACATGGGACGCCGGGGGTAGGGCTTTGCGAAGGCTCTTTTGGGGCCCCCGCTCTGGCGCAAGCCAGAGCGGGGTACTTAGGCCGGGGCGTGGTCCGGGCAGGCGAGGCGGAGGTCTAGGGGGGCCAGGGGGATCTGGAGGAGGGCGCAGAAAAATCCCTCTTCCTGCCGCAGGTGGCGGCAGGTGAGGCAGAGGCCGGTCTCCGCCATCACCCCCTGGCGCACTAGGGCGGCGAGGAGGTGCATGAGGCCGAGGAGGAGGCCTTCGGGGTCTTCCACCTCCCGCAGGGCCTGGCTCAGGGGGGCGGCGTAGCCCTTCAGGGCCTGGGCCAGGGCCTGGCCCTCCTCCGTGGGCTTAAGGCGCCAGCGCCGCCCGTCCTTCTCGTCCTTTTCCCTTCGGAGAAGCCCTTTGCGCTCCAAAGCGGCCAGGGCTTCGCTCACCGTGGCCGGCGTGAGGGCGAAGAGGGCGGCCAGGTCCACCACCCCTTGGGGCCTTTCCGCCAGGTGGAGGAGAAGGTGCGCCTGGGTAGGGGTGAGGCCCAGGCGGTGGGCTTCCCGGGTGAGGAGGGCCCTTTCCGCCTGGGCCAGGCGTTCCAGGAGGGCGAGGAGCTTCTCCTCCACCCCTCTAGCTTAGGGCTGGAAGGCGCTGAAGACGTAGTCGGTGTTCGCCGCCCCCTGGTGGCAGGCGTGGCAGGCCTTGGGGTCTATGGCGAGGGGCTTCTTGTCGGGGCCGAAGGCGTAGTAGCCCCACCCGCCCGTCTCCCGGTAGCGCTCCGGGTCCTTGACCATGACCCCGATGAGCTTCCTTGGGCCCTCTATGAGGGCGTTCCCCTCCACCTTGGCCTCGAGGAGGTCAAAGACGATGACCGTACGCCTAGGGAAGGGGGCCTTCTTGCCCTCCAGGTAGGTCTTGAGGCCCACGGGGTTCACGTAGACGTGGTGGAGCCCCCCGAAGCTCTCGTAGAGGGGATGGCCGGGCTTGAGCTCCATGCTTTTCACGTGGGTCCAGAGCCGGTAGCCCTCGGGGTAGGGGAAGCCCGTTTCCCCGTACTGCCCCAAGGCTATGAGGGCCAACACGGCCAACCAAGGTCCGTACCGCTTCATCCTCCACCTCCTTGGCGTTTCTTTCATGGCGCCTTTTTGGGCCCTCCGCTGAGGCTTCCGCCTCGGCGGGGTATTTAAAAGTCGCCTTCCTTGGCGTAGGGGTAGCTCCAGAGGGCCACCTGCAGGACCACGGCCTTGAACCAGGCCTGGTGCATTCGCTCCACCGCCTCCGGGGGGTGACCTTTCTTGGCCAGGAAAGGCCGGATTGTGGCCGTGATAGGGTAGATAAAGGCGATAAGGTAGCGCAAGGGGATGTGGGGTACGGAGGCTACCCCGTCGGTCTGGTTCTTCTTGGTCCGGTGGTGGCGCAGGCCGATCTCGTGCTGATAGGCCAGCCAGGCCTCGTCGTGGGGCCGGAAGCAGGTGTCCAAAACCCACTGGCCAAAGCGCTTCCTCACCCGCTCCAGGTACTCCGGGATGGGGTTGCCCTGGCCGTCGGTGAAGTAGTGGAGGAGATGAGGGTGGCTGCCCACAAAGCTGTACCAGAGGTCCAAAACCTCCTCCACCTGGTCTTTGAGGACCTCGCCCGCCTCTTTTAGGGCCTTTTCGTCCTCCTCTGACCAGAGAAGGGCGGCCTTGAGCTGGTGGAGAGCCTCGAGGGAAACCGGTGAGGGTGGAAGGCCGGGGTCGCCGTAGGTATAACCGGGTAGGACCACGGTCACCTCCTTTAGGACTCCTAAATATTACCTTTCAGTCCCTCCGCCTGTCAACCCCGGAAGGCCTGGCCACCTCGTACCGGCCTAGGCCAGCGTGGGATGGCAAAAGGCATCGGGCCTCTCTTCCCCGAAGATTAGCCCTCGAGGTGGCCTTTGTGGCGTTGGCCGGCCTCCTGGCCCTCTCCGCCAGGTAACCTGAGGCTATGCCTGAAGAGATCGCCACCTTGGCGGGCGGGTGCTTCTGGTGCACGGAGGCGGCCTTCAAACTCCTCAAAGGGGTGTTGGAGGTGGTGCCGGGCTACGCCGGGGGGCACGTGCCCCACCCCACCTATGAGGAGGTCTCTACCGGGGCCACGGGGCACCGGGAGGCGGTGCAGGTGCGCTTTGACCCCGAGGTCCTCCCCTACGCCGACCTCCTGCGCTACTTCTTCGCCGTGCACGACCCCACGAGCGAGGACCGGCAGGGGCCCGACGTGGGGCCTCAGTATAGCCCCGCCATCTTCTACCACTCGGAAGCGCAAAAGCGGGTGGCGGAGGCGGTGATGCGGGAGCTCGCCCCCCTCTACCCGAAGCCCATCGCCACCAAGCTTCTCCCTTTTACCAACTTCTACCCCGCCGAGGAGTACCACCGGGACTACTTTGCCCGCCACCCCGAGGCCCCCTACTGCCGCCTGGTCATCGCCCCCAAGCTGGAGAAGGCCCGGAAGGCGTTCAAGCCCCTTCTCCGCCCATGAGGCCCCCTTCCTCCAGGATGGCCTGGGCGTTGTTGTAGCGCGCCTCCTTGGCGCCGAAGCGGACAAACTCCGGGTACTTTCCGGGGTCGTGGGCAAACCAGCGCCTGAGGCCGTCCGAGGGGGCGAGCTCCCTGGCCCACCAGTCCACCCGGGCCTTTTCCTTGGGGAGCCCCCGGGGCCAGATCCGGTCCACCAGGACCCGGAGGCCGTCCTCGGGGGAAGGGGGATCGTAGACCCGCTTGGCGCGGAAGGGCATGCCCACCTCCTCAAAGCCAGTCCGCCTCCGGTAGGACGCACTCCGGGCACTGGGCCTCCACGAAGCGGAGCCAGTCCAGGACCTCTTCCTCGCCCCCCACGGGGCCCAGGTGGTAGACCTCGAGGAAGGCGTCCGCCACCAGGGCGCCCCCTTCGGGGATGGCGGAGAGGAGGGCGCCTTCCGGGTCCAGAAGGAGGGGGAGGGGGCTTGGCCTTGGGGCTTGGGCCAGGAGGTAGGCCTGGGCCCCCAGAGCCTTGAGCTCCGCCTCCCGCGCCGCGAGGCCTTGGGCCAGGGCCTCGCTCCTCAGGAGGACGAGGGGCTTCCCCTTGAGGTCTGGGAGGTAGACCCTGCCCCCCTCCGGGATCTTAAGGGTGTACGGAGGAAGGGGCTTACGCAGGCGGACCACGCCTCACCCTAGGCGGCGTGGGGCCTGGGCGTCAACAGCCGTTCTCACCTTCGCCGGTCTAGGGGCTCCGAATGCTAATATGGCTGTATGCGCACCACCCTGGACCTGCCGGACCCCCTGTACCGGCGGCTGAAGCTCCAGGCCGCCAGGGAGGGGAAGACCCTCCGGGAGCTGGTGATCCGCTACCTGGAGGAGGGGTTGAGGCGGGGGGGATCTCCCGGGCCTAGGCCCCTGCCGCGGGTCCCCGAGGCTGGGCGGCGCATCCCCGTTCGCACCCACGAGGAGCTTTGGGCCCTTCTGGAGGACGAGGGTGGACCTGCTGGACCTTAACGTCTGGTTTGCCCTCTTGGTGCCCGAGCACCCCTTCCACCCCCGGGCCCGGGCTTACTGGGAGAGGGCCTCCGATCCCTTTCTGGTCCGGGTCACGGCCTTGGGCCTCCTCCGCCTCCTGACGAACGCCAAGGCCATGGACGGCAAGCCCTTGGGGGTAGGGGAGGCCTGGAAGGTCTATTGGGAGCTCCGCTTGAGCTCGGGGGTTCCGCTTTTGGAAGAGCCCGGGGGCCTGGACGAGGCCCTGGCCGACCTGGTCCGCGGGGGGCTTTCTCCCCGGCTTTGGACGGACGCCTACCTGGCGGCCTTCGCCCTGGCGGGGGGCCACCGCCTGGTGACCTTTGACCAGGACTTTCTGCGCTTTCCCGGGCTGGAGGTCCTTCACCTTTCCCCTTGACCCTGGTCAGGGACCGCCCCCGGCCTCGCCCCCACCCTGGGAGGTGGAGGATGCCGCATGCCCTCGTCTGCTACTTGATCTGGACCCCCGGGGTGGTATGCTTTCAAACCGTGAGCACCCCCAGAACATAACCTTCGGCTGACTTACCATCTTGACGCAGAAACCCGCAAGATAGCTCCTTCGGAGCTGACCCTCGTGGCTATCTACGTCTGGGTAGATGATGAGCTGAAAGCCTTGCAGGTCCAGGGCCTCAAGCCCCCCCAAAGCAAAAGCACCAGAAGGCTACCCTGGCCGCCAAGACCACCCTCAAGGCCTACTTCCCCTCCCTCCCCCACCCCAAGATGTTCCCCTGCGGGGAAGCAGTTCCCGCTTCTATCGGGTCCTCAAGGTGTTTCCCTAAGGGGGAAGCAGCCAGAAGGCCCAGGGGTTGTTGGCTCACCTGGCCATAAGGCTCTCCGGGGGGCAAGGTCTTCTGCAAGTGGTGGACCCCAAGTTACGGGCCTCGCCCGTGACCAAGCCCATCCCCCTGGCCCACGGTCACCGAATCCACATCCTGGACGACGTGCTCATCGGGCGCTACCGCTCAGGCAAGCTGAGCCCCAAGATACGGGCTTCGCCCGTGACGAAGAAGGCCCGGGACACCTCCACGGGGGCTTGGGTGTTTGGGCTGTCCCTGGTGGTCCTAGCCTGGACGGACGGGAAGCGGCGGATTCCCCTGGCCTTCCTGCCCTACTTCGGGGAGGAGAGCAAGCTGGACCTGGCCCTGGCCCTGCTGGAGTAGGCCAAGGAGGCGGGCTTTCGTCCGAAGGGGGTGCTCTTTGACGCCTGGTACGCGGCGCGGCAGGTCCTGGAGTGGCTCCATGCCCACGGCTGGCCCCAAGCTACGCCTACGGCGTGACTTTGTCATACCACCCCATGCTGGCTTGCGCCAGCATGGGGGCCCCGGCAAAAGGCTCCTAGGGGACTTCCCCGGGTCAGCCAAGCGAAGGAAACAGGGAGAAGGGGTATCACAAGGCTCAGGTCTAACCGTGTGCTGGACGGTGTCCAGCTCAGGAGGCATGGGGGTACCCGTTGGGTCAAGACGGGGAGGCTTAGGGGCCTGGCCTTTGCCGTGGGGGTCCTCAAGCGCGGGGGGAAGTTTTACGGGACGGACCGGGGGGGTGGTGGGACTCGGGGATGCGGGAGGTTTACCGGTTACGGCAGGCCATAGATGCTTGGCCCTTCGGGCCAACACATTTGCGTAAGCAAGAGGAGATCTTCCGGGGGCTATAGCAGGAGCTTGGGTGGAGGGGGCACCGGCACTGGCGGAGGGGGAAGCTACTGGCGCACTTGGCGCTGGGGCTGGTGGCCTACGGGCTGATAGAGCGGCAGCGGGAGAGGCTGGGGTTGAGCTTCTACGGGTGCCGAAGAAGACTCATCGCAGGCAAGCTGCGGCTAGATTTGAGCCCACTATTATCGGTAAATGTGGACGCCGCGTAAGTCCAGAGGCATCACACCCGCTTCACCGCCAGCCCCTCGGCTTCCGCCGCCCTCGCCTGTTCCTCGTCTGCCGTCCAGAAAGGTAGCTCCCAAGGTGCCACCCCTCCCACCCGGGCCACCACCAAGGCCGTGGCCAGGTGCAAGGCGTCGTAGGCCCGGAGCTTGTGGCGGAGGAGGAGGCGCTTGGCCTCCCGGAGAACGGGGGGCTTGGGAGGCACCAGGCGGTACTGCAAGGCGGCGTGGGCCTCCAGGGCTTCTACGGCCAAGCGCACCTCCTCCGGGGTAAGAACGCCTTGCCGCTCCTTGATGCGGAAGGCGGACACCGCCTCCACCACGGCCAGGGAGCTGGTGAGCACCGCCCTAACCTCCGCGAAGAGGGTCCTCACCTCCTCCGCTCCCGGCTCCTTCGGGTCGTAGCGCTTCACCAAGGCGGAGGTGTCCAGGTAGGGGAGGATCACCGCCCCTCCCGGTCCGCCAAGACCGCCCCGGAGAGGCCGAGCCCGCGCCCGGCCACCTTCCCCAGGTAGCGGCGGTAGGCCTCCTCCATCCGGGCCGGGGTCACGGCCCGCTCGGGGACCTCCAAGAGCCCCTCCTCCGCCAGGGCCAGAAGCAAGGGGGCCTCCTCCTCCGGGAGGAGGTCCAAGGCCAGGCGGAGGATCTCCGCCTCGGTGCGCCCCGTGGCGCGGGCCAGGCGTTTCAGCTTGGCCTCCTCCTCAGGGGTGAGGTAGACCTGCTTGCGTAACATACAGCGCAATTATACATCACGTCGGCGAGTCCCCCAGGTGTGCCGGTCCCTTGCCTTACCCCTTGACCCCGGTCATGGACCGCCCCCGGCCTCGCCCCCACCCTGGGAGGTGGAGGTGAAGGATGCCGCACGTGATCTGCGAGCCCTGCATCGGCGTGAAGGACAGGAGTTGCCAGGAAGTCTGCCCGGTAGAGTGCATCTACGATGCCGGGGAGCAGCTTTACATCCACCCCGACGAGTGCATTGACTGCGGGGCCTGCGTGCCCGCCTGCCCGGTGAACGCCATCTACCCTGAGGAGGACGTCCCCGAGGAGTGGAGGGTCTACATAGAGAAGAACCGGGAGTGGGCGAGGACCCTGCCCAACGTGCACGTCCTGGAAGGTTAGGATGCCCGCGCCGAGGGGACTTTGGCCTGGTCTGCGGGCTGCCAGAGGGTGTGGGGCCGCAAAAGGCCCTGCCCGGGAGAGGGGCGGCTTCCTCAGCGCTTGATCAGGCCCTCGAGGGCCCCGGGGTCCGGCACCTCCACCCGCCTTCCCGCAAGGCGGATGAGCCCCCGGCGGTAAAGCTCCCCCAGGTTGCGGGAGACCGCCTCGGGCACCGTGCCCAGAAGGGCGGCGAGCTCGGGGTTCGTGGGGAGGCGGAAGCCCTGCCCCTCCTCCCGAAGCCTTTCCAGCAGGAACTCGCAGAGCCTCTCCCGCACCTCGTGGAAGACCAGGCGGTCCAGGAGGTGGAGGAGTTGCCCCTGACGGCGGGCCAGGTAGCGGATCAAGGCCCGGGCCAGGGGGGGCCTTTCCTCCAGGAGCTGGAAGAAGCGGTCCTTGGGGATGGCCAGGACCTCGCTTTCCTCCAGGGCCTCGGCGCTCGCCGGGTAGGTGGGGCGGTCCAGGAAAAGGGCCACCTCGGCCAGCACCTTTCCCGGGCCCTCCACGTGGAGCACCACCTGCTTGCGCCCCTCGGGGTCCAGCTTGTAGACCTTGATGAGCCCCCTTCTCACCACAAAGAGGGCCCGCACGGGCTCCCCTTCCAGGAAGAGAAGCTCCCCTTTCCTCAGGCGCAGGGCCCTGGCCTCCCTTTCCAGGGCCTCGGCGTCCTCCGAGGGCAACTCGCGGAACAGGGCCACCTGGGTGAGCTCCACGCCTCACCCCCTCAGGGCGGAAAGCCGCTCCCGGGCCTCTTCCAGGAGGGGCTCCAGGCGCAGGGCGCGGGCGTAGGCCTCCTTCGCCACCTCTTTGTAGCCCAAGGCCTCCGCCAGCTCCCCAAGCCGTAAAAGCCCGGAGAGGGCCCTCTCCTGCAGGTAGGCCCTTTCCGCCTCGGCCCACTCCCCGTAGGGGTCGTCCCCGAAGAGGGGGCCCTTGTAGAGCTCCAGGGCTTGGCGCAGGGTCTTGAAGGCGGAGAGGCCCTCCTCGAGGTCCGCCTTGCGCATGAGCTCCTCAAAGCGCTCAAAGTCCAGGAAACGCTTTTCCGGCAACCGCAGGTGGTAGTACTCCCCCTCCCGCTCCACCACCCCGGGAAGGGTCTTGCGCAGGTGGTAGACCAGGGCGTAGAGCTCCTGACGGGCCTTCTCCGGGGGGAGGTCGGGAAAGAAGGTCTCCAGAAGCTCGTCCACGTAGAGGGCCCGGTCCTTGTTGGCCAGCAGGAACTTGAAGAGGCGGTAGGCCCCGCTCCGGCCAAAGCTCTTGGGGGAGAGTTCCTCCCCCCGGTGGCGCACCCGGAAGCCCCCCAAGGCGTAGACCTCCAGCTCGGGCGGGGCCTCCTTGGCCGCGGTGAAGAGCAGAGGGGTGGCCAGGCGGGCGAACCACAGGGCGGGGGCGGCGGGGCCGGTGGGGGGCTTGGGGGGGCGGGCGTGGAACAGGGTGCCCACCGCCACCACCTCCCCGCCCGCCCAGAGGGGGAGGCACACCCTGGGCCGGCCCTCGGCCTCGGGGCAAGGGGGAAGGCCGTTTTTGAACCCCACCACCTCCCCCCGCCAGGCGGGGCAGTCTTGCATGGCGCAGGGGGGGACCAGGCCCACCTCCAGCCGCTCCCCGGAGCGTCCCACCACCCGGACCCCGGTGGCCTCGGTGAAGCGCCGGAGCTGGTGCAAGAAGGTGTGCCGGGCTTCGGAGACCTCTCCCCGCCCGAGGTGCGCCCCCAGGGCGAAAAGCCCCGTCTCCCCCAGGCGGGTGAGGAGGGTGTAGAGGGTGCTGGCGAAGAGGGGACCGATGCGGGAGAGGGCCTCGAGGACCTCCTCGTGGTCCGCCTGGGGGTTGCGGGAGGCCAGGTTCAGGACCCCGATGAGGCCTTGGGGAAGCTCTAGGGGAACACAGATGTAGGTCTGGTAGCCCAGCTGCTTCACCTTCTGCCGCAGGTAGCGGGGGTCTTCCCGGAGGGTGTGGGTGACGAGGGGTTCGCGCCTCAAGGCCACGATGCCCGGGTAGCCTTCCCCCAGCTGGAACCAGGGCTTTTCCAGGAAGGCTTCCCGGTGCAGGCCCTCGTAGACGGTGAGGATCAGGTGGTGCCCCTCGGGGTCCGCCAGGAAGAGCTCCGCGGCCTCCATGGAAAGGGCCTGGCGCAGGGTCTTGAGGAAGCCCTCCAGGGCCTGGGGAAACCCCTCGGGGTGGCGGAGGAGGTGCTGGGTCAGGCGGGAGAGCTCCAGGAGGAGGTCCGGGGGTTCGGCCCGCTCGGGGTAAAGCTCCACCCGAAAGCCCTCCCCCTCCCGGTAGCCCTGGCACCGGAGGCGCCTCCCCTTGAGGAGGAGGGGGGTGCTGGCCCGGTAGGCGCCCCGCCTTAGCTCCCGCTGGACCGGGCAGCGGGCGCAGAGGGGGCGGCCAAAGGGGTCCTGCCCTTGGACGAGGGCGGCGCAGGGGAGGTTTGTCCCTTCCAGCCCCAAGGCGGGGTCAGCCTCCACAGAGGTCACCCGCCCCTCCCGGTCCAGACGCAGGCGGGCCAGGGGTTTCATCGCTTCCCAGGGTAAGCCCATCTCTTAGGACAGATGTCCCAAGAAGGGAAAGTGGCCGCCAGGACCCGCCCCCACACTGGGAGCCGGAGGTGAGGATGAAGGGTGCAAGGCTGATTCCCCTAGCCCTGGTCCTGGGGCTGGCCCTGGCCCTGGCCCAGGACGGGAAGGCCCTTTACGGCCAGCACTGCGCCAGCTGCCACGGGGCAGAGGGCCAGGGGATTCCCGGGGCCATCCCGCCCCTGGCGGGGAACCCCAGGGTCCAGGACGAGGCCTACGTGGTGAAGGCGGTGCGGGAAGGCCTTTCCGGGCCGCTGGAGGTGGGAGGGGTGACCTACCAGGGCGTCATGCCCCCCCTGCCCCAGGTCTCCGAGGCGGAGGCCCGGGCCATCGCCCGGTACCTGCAGGGGTTGGGCGGGGCCCCGGCCCAGGCGGCCCCGGCCCCCCAGGTCCAGGGGGACCCCGCCTTGGGACGGGCCCTCTACCTGGGGCAGAAGGCCCTCCAGAACGGCGGCGCCCCCTGCCAGGCCTGCCACACCGTGGCCGGGGTGGGCTTCTTCGGGGGCGGCGCTTTGGGCAAGGACCTGACCGACGCCGCCAAGCGCCTGGGCGGGGAGGCGGGCCTCGCCGCCCTCCTGGAGAACCCCGCCTTCCCCGTGATGCGGGAGGCCTACAAGGGGAAGCCCCTGACCAAGGAGGAGGCGAGCGCCATCGCCGCCTTCCTGGCCCAGGTCTCCCAGGAGGCCCCGAGGCCTGCCTCCCTCTACCTGGGGCGCTTCCTGGTGGCGGGGCTTTTGGTTTTGGCGCTCCTGCTCCTTTACCAAGCGATCCTCTGGCAGCTTCGGCCGAGAAGCCTGGCGGAAAGGATCCGCGCCCAGCTTAGGAGGTGAACATGAGGGACTGGATCAAGGAAGTGGAAAACCCGGCGGAGAGGAAGTGGGAGGAGTTCTACCGCAACCGCTTCCAGCACGACAAGCGGGTGCGCACCACCCACGGGGTGAACTGCACGGGGTCTTGCTCCTGGGAGGTCTTCGTCAAGGACGGGATCGTCACCTGGGAGCTCCAGGCCACGGACTACCCGAGCCTCGAGGCGGGCCTCCCCCCCTACGAGCCCCGGGGGTGCCAGCGGGGCATCAGCTTCAGCTGGTACCTCTACAGCCCCATCCGGGTGAAGTACCCCTACGCCAAGGGGGCCCTGCTGGACCTCTGGCGGGAGGCCAAGAAGCAGCATCCCGACCCCGTGGCTGCCTGGGAGGCCATCCAGAGCGATCCTCATAAGCGCAAGCGCTACCAGAAGGCCCGCGGAAAGGGAGGCTTCAGGCGGGCGAGCTGGGACGAGGTATTGGAGCTCATCGCCGCCGCCGTGGTTTCCACGGTGAAGCGCTACGGGCCGGACCGGGTCATCGGCTTTTCCCCCATCCCCGCCATGAGCCAGATCTCCTACGCCGCCGGAAGCCGCTTCCTCTCCCTTTTGGGCGGGGTGCCCATGAGCTTCTACGACTGGTACTGCGACCTGCCCAACGCCTCGCCGGAGATCTGGGGGGAGCAGACCGACGTCCACGAGTCCGCCGACTGGTACAACGCCCGCTTCATCGCTGTCATGGGCTCCAACCTCAACATGACCCGCACCCCCGACACCCACTTCATCTCCGAGGTGCGGCACGCTGGGGCCAAGCTCACCGTCTTCAGCCCCGATTTCTCCCAGGTGTCCAAGTACGCCGACTGGTGGATCCCCGTCCACCCCGGCCAGGACGGGGCCTTCTGGATGGCGGTGAACCACGTCCTCCTCAAGGAGTTCTACGCCGAGCGGGAGGTGCCCTACTTCCAGGACTACCTGAAGCGCTACACGGATAGCCCCTTCCTGGTGGAGATCAAGGACGGCCGCCCGGGGCGCTACCTGAGGGCGAACCGCCTCGCCGAGTACGCCGAGGAGGAAAACGGCGACTTCAAGCTCCTCGTCTTTGACGAGGCCAAGGGCCCGAGGATGCCCATGGGGACCCTGGGCTTCCGCTGGCAGAAGGAGAAGGGGAAGTGGAACCTGAAGCTGGAGGACCCCAAAACGGGCGAGCCCTTGAACCCCCGGCTGAGCCTCTTCGGCGTGGAGGACGAGGTCGTCCTGGTGGAGTTTGACGACTTCGCCGCAGACCGCAGGCTCAAGCGGGGGGTGCCGGTCAAGTACGTGGCCACCAAGGACGGGGAAAGGGTGGCGGTGGCCACGGTCTTTGACCTCCTCATGGCCCAGTTCGGCGTGGGCCGGGGCCTCCCGGGGGACTACCCCGCCTCTTACGAGGACGACCTCCCCTATACCCCCGCCTGGCAGGAGAAGTGGACGGGGATCCACCGGGACACCCTCCTCGCCTACGCCCGGGCCTGGGGGGAGAACGGCCTCAAGACCAAGGGGAAGAACCTCATCATCATCGGGGCGGGCATCAACCACTGGTACCACAACAACCTCATGTACCGGGCGGGGATCGTGGCCCTCATGCTCACGGGGAGCGTGGGGGTGAACGGGGGCGGCCTCGCCCACTACGTGGGCCAGGAGAAGCTGGCCAACCAGGCCTCCTGGGGGCCCATCGCCTTCGCCACCGACTGGGGTTACCCGCCCAGGCAGCAGAACACCCCGAGCTTCCACTACGTCCACTCCGACCAGTGGCGCTACGAGCGGGGCTTCGCCGCCTACGACAAGACGGCCAAGGGGCTTTCCGACCACACCATAGACCACCAGGTGCGGGCGGTGCGCAAGGGGTGGCTTCCCTTCTTCCCCCAGTTCAACAAGAGCCCCCTGGAGGTGGTGGCCGAGGCCGAGGCCAAGGGGGCGAAGACCGAGGCCGAGATCGTCCAGCACGTGGTGGAGGCCCTGAAGCGGGGAGAGCTCCGTTTCGCCGTGGAGGACCCCGACGCCCCGGAGAACTGGCCCAGGGTCTGGTTCATCTGGCGGGGGAACGCCATCGGCACCAGCGCCAAGGGGCACGAGTACTTCCTCAAGCACTACCTGGGAACCCACACCAACACCGTGGCCGAGGAGGCGGCCGAGGGGCACGTGACGGAGGTGGTCTACAGGAAGCCCGCCCCTGAAGGGAAGCTGGACCTTGTGGTGGACCTCAACTTCCGCATGGACACCAGCGCCCTCTACTCGGACATCGTCCTCCCCGCCGCCACCTGGTACGAGAAAGACGACCTGAACACCACCGACCTCCACACCTTCATCAACCCCCTCCAGGCCGCCGTGCCCCCCGCCTGGGAGTCCAAGCCCGACTGGGAGATCTTCAAGGCCATCGCCAAGAAGGTCTCCGAGCTCGCCCGGGTCCACCTGCCGAGGCCTGTGAAGGACCTGGTCATGATCCCCCTCCAGCACGACACCCCTGACGAGCTCGCCCAGCCGGAGGACCGGGACTGGAAGCGGGGCGAGGTGGAGGCCATCCCCGGCAAGACCATGCCCAAGTTCCGGGTGGTGGAGCGGGACTACACCAAGCTCTACGAGAAGTTCGTCACCCTGGGCCCCACGGTGGAGAAGGTGGGCGTGGGGATGCACGGCCTCACCATCCCCGTGGAGGACTTCTACAAGGAGCTCACCGAGCGCCAGCCCCGCCTTTACGAGGGGGAGAAGCGGCCCTCCCTGGAGGAGGCCCGCCAGGTGGCCGAGGCCATCCTCTTCCTGGATCCCGTGTCCAACGGGGAGCTCGCCTACCGGGCCTTCCTGGACGAGGAGAAGAAGACCGGGGTGAAGCTTACCGACCTCGCCGAGGGCAACCGCCACGTGCGCATCTCCTTCAAGGACATCGTGGCCCAGCCCCGCCGCCAGCTCACCACCCCCACTTGGAGCGCCATCATCAACCACGGCCGCGCCTACAGCCCCTATACCCTAAACGTGGAGCGCTTCATCCCCTGGCGCACCCTCACGGGGAGGCAGCACTTCTACCTGGACCACCCGAACTACCTGGCCTGGGGCGAGCACCTGCCCGCCTACAAGCCCCGCCCCGAGGTCCACATGCTCCAGGAGACGGAAAGGTCGGCTAAGGAGGCCCAGGGGAAGCTCATGAACTACATCACCCCCCACGGGAAGTGGTCCATCCACTCCACTTACTCGGAGAACCACCGCATGATGACCCTCTCCCGGGGGGGCTACCCCGTGTGGCTGAACGACAAGGACGCGGCAGAACTGGGCATCCGGGACAACGACTGGGTGGAGCTTTTCAACGACAACGGGGTCTTCGTGCAAAGGGCCATCGTCTCCGCCCGAATCCCCAGGGGCACGGTCTTCGTCTACCACGCCACCGAGCGCACCGTGGGCATCCCCAAGAGCCCCCTTAGGGGCAAGCGGGCGGGGATGAACAACTCCATCACCCGCGCCCGGCTCAAGCCCGTGCTCATGTCGGGCGGCTACGCCCAGTTCACCTACGCCTTCAACTACTGGGGGCCCGTGGGGGTGAACCGGGACACCTGGGTCTACGTGCGCAAGCTGGAGGCCCCGCCGGAGTGGTAAGGAGGGAACCCATGAAGGTTAGAGCCCACATGTCCATGCTCTTCCACCTGGACAAGTGCATCGGCTGCCACACGTGCTCCATCGCCTGCAAGAACCTCTGGACCGACCGCAAGGGCGCGGAGTACATGTGGTGGAACAACGTGGAGACCCGGCCCGGGGCCGGCTACCCCACGGGCTGGGAGGACCAGGAGCGCTTTAGAGGCGGCTGGGAGTACAAGGACGGCCACCTGGACCTGCGCCTCCACTCCCGGACCCAGGGGCTTTTCCGCCTCTTCTTCAACCCCGCCCTGCCCTCCCTGGACGACTACTACGAGCCCTTCACCTTCCGTTACTCCGACCTTTTCACCGCCCCTGAGGGCGAGGACCAGCCCACGGCCATCCCCGTGTCCATGATCACCGGGGAGCCCATGACCCCGGAGGCGGGCCCCAACTGGGACGACGACCTCTCGGGCAGCCCCCTCTACGCCAAAAACGACCCCAACCTGAAGGCCCTGGACCCCGAGGTGCGGGCCCAGCTTGAGGAGATCGAGGGGGTGGTCTTCCAGTACCTCCCCCGGATCTGCAACCACTGCCTGAACCCCGCCTGCGTGGCCGCCTGCCCCTCGGGGGCCATCTACAAGCGGGCGGAGGACGGGGTGGTGCTGGTCAACGAAAACAAGTGCAAGGCCTGGCGCATGTGCGTGGCCGCCTGCCCCTACAAGAAGGTCTACTACAACTGGGCCACGGGGAAGAGCGAGAAGTGCATCCTCTGCTTCCCCCGGTTGGAGACGGGCCAGGCCCCGGCCTGCGCCCACTCCTGCGTGGGGCGCATCCGCTACATGGGGGTTTTGCTCTACGACGCCGACCGCATCCCCGAGGCGGCCATGGTGCCGGACGAGGAGCTCGTAGAGTCCCAGCTCTCCCTCATCCTGGACCCCTTTGACCCCGAGGTGATCGCCGCCGCCAAGGCCGAGGGGATTGACGAGGGGTGGATCCAGGCCGCCCAGAAGTCCCCCATCTACAAGTTCGTGAAGGTCTGGCGGCTGGCCCTGCCCCTCCACCCCGAGTACCGCACCCTGGCCATGATGTTCTACGTCCCACCCCTCTCCCCGGTGGTCTCCACGGTGGAGAAGGCCTTCAGGGCCAGCCAGGGGAACGGGGGCCTGGTGCGCCTGGACCTTCCGGAGACCGACCTGGACTTTGAGGTCTACGCGGCCCTGGAGAAGGCCCGCATGCCCGTAAAGTACCTCGCCAACCTCTTCGCCGCGGGCAACGAGGCGCACATCGTCCCCGTGCTCAAGAAGATGCTGGCGGTGCGCATCCTTAAGCGGCAGGAGAGCCTCGAGGGCCGCCCCACCGAGAAGGCCCTGAAGGTCCTGGCGGACGCGGGCCTCACCCTGGAGGAGGCCGAGGCCATCTACCGGCTCACCACCTTGCCCACCTTAGAGGAGCGCTTCGTGCTTCCCCCCTACCACCGGGAGATGGCCGCCGAGGTCTGGAAGGACCCCCTGGCCCACAAGGGCGAGGCGGGCCTGGGCTACATCCAGCCCCCCTTGCGGGGCGAGTAGGAGGGCGCCATGCCGGGAAACCCTAACCTCCTGGAAACCCTGGCCCTGGCCCTGGACTACCCCATGCCGGGCCGCTTAGAGGAGCTCTGGCGGCGCTGGATTGGGTGCCCGAGGGGCCCCGCCAAGCAGAAGCTGGAGCGCTTCTTGCGCCAGGTGGAGGACCTCTCCTTAGGGGAGTGGGAGGAGCTCTACACCCGCACCCTGGACCTCACCCCCACCACCGCCCCCTACGTGGGCTTCGCGGTGTACGGGGAGAGCTACCAGCGGGGGGAGCTCCTCGCCGCTTTGGTGCGGGCCTTCCGGGAGCTTGAGCTTGACCCGGGGAGCGAGCTTCCCGACCACCTGGCGAACGTCCTCCGCTACCTGGCCCGGGTGGAGGAGCCCCTGCCGGAGCTTGCGGAGATCCTTCCCCGGGCCCTTTCCGAGATGCACAAGACCCTCAAGACCCTGGACGCCAAGAACCCCTACCTCCTGATTTTGGAAGCCGTCCAGGAGGCCTTGCAGGGGGACTTGGCAAGGAGGTGAAGGATGAACTGGAACGCCCTTCTCTTCGCCGTCTTCCCCTACATCGCCCTCACCCTGGCGGTGGCGGTGACCGCCTACCGCATGGTCTACAGGCCCTTCTCCGTCTCGGCCCAGTCCAGCCAGCTCTTGGAGCAGAAGCGCCTCTTCTTCGGCTCCACCGCCATGCACTGGGGCCTGGTGATTGTCCTCCTTGGGCACCTTTTGGCGCTGCTTCTGCCCAAGGGGCTCCTCCTCTGGAACGCCGTGCCCCTCAGGCTTTACCTCTTGGAGATCACCGGGCTTGGCCTCGGGCTTTGGGCCCTCTTCGGCACCTACGTCCTCCTCGCCCGGCGCATCTCCGTGGCCCGGGTGCGGGCGGCCTCCACCCCCATGGACTACCTGGTCCTGGTGGTGGTCTTTGTCTCCGCCCTCACCGGGGTTCTCACCGCGGTCCTCTACCGCTACGGCTCCTTCTGGTTCCCCGCGGTGATGACCCCCTACCTCTGGTCCGTCCTCACCCTGAACCCCAGGCCCGAGCTTCTCCAGGACCTCCCCTTCTGGACTAAGCTCCACGTCTTCAACTTCTGGCTCTTCCTGGCCCTCTTCCCCTTCTCCCGCCTGGTCCACATCGTCACCGTGCCCCTGGGGTACGTGGTGCGGCCCTGGCAGATTGTCGTCTGGGTGCGCAAGCTGGCGAGGTGAGCCATGGTCCACGATCCTGCCCAACTGGACAAGGAGCGTCCCGACCGCTTAAGGGTGCTCTGGCTTTCCACCTTGGCCTTCACCCTCATGTTCGCCGCTTGGCTCATGTTCGGCGTGCTGGGGGTGCCCATCCGCAAGGAGTTCGGCCTCTCCGACGTGCAGCTTTCCTGGATTTCCGCCCTGGCCATCCTCAATGGCTCCCTTTGGCGCCTTCTGGCGGGCGTTCTCGCCGACCGCTACGGGGGGCGGCTGGTCTTCACCCTCATGCTCTTCTTCACCGCCATTCCCGCCTACCTGGTTTCCCGGGCGGGGAGCTACGAGGAACTCCTCCTCTACGCCTTCCTGGTGGGCTTTGCCGGGAACAGCTTCAGCGTGGGCATCGCCTGGAACTCCGCCTGGTTCCCCAAGGACCAGCAGGGCTTTGCCCTGGGGGTCTTCGGGGCGGGCAACGTGGGGGCCAGCGTCACCAAGTTCATCGGCCCGGCCCTCATCGCCAGCGTTCCCGCCTCGGGGTATTTGGGGGGGCTCATTCCCGGGGGGTGGCGCTTCATCCCCTTCCTCTACGCGGTGCTCCTGGTGCTGATGGGCTTCGTCCTGTGGTTCGGCACCCCCCAGAAGGACAAGCGCCCGGGGCAGGGAAGGCCCTTCCTGGACATGCTAAGGCCCCTCCGCCACATACGGGTGTGGCGCTTCAGCCTCTACTACGTGGTGGTCTTTGGGGCCTACGTGGCCCTTAGCGCCTGGCTTCCTAAATACTACGTGGACGTCTTCGGCCTGCCCCTGCACGAGGCGGCCCTGCTCACCGCCCTTTTCATCTTCCCCGCGAGCCTCCTTAGGCCGGTGGGGGGCTACCTCTCTGACCGCTTCGGGGCGCGGCGCATCATGTACTGGACCTTCGGCATCATCCTCCTGGCCTCGGGGGTGCTGATGATGCCCGAAGGGCACATCGTCCTCTACACCAAGCAAGGGGCCAAGGAGGTGATGCAGTTCACCATGAGCGTGGGGCTCTTCACCCTCCTGGTCTTCCTCATCGGCGTGGGGATGGGGATCGGCAAGGCCGCGGTCTACAAGCACATCCCTACCTACTTCCCCCAGGACGTGGGGGCGGTGGGCGGCCTCGTGGGGATGCTGGGGGCCTTGGGGGGCTTCTTCCTCCCGCCCCTTTTCGCCTACGCCCAGGCCTGGACCGGCCTGCCCCAGATGACCTTCTTCGTCCTCTTCCTCCTCACCGCCATCAGCTTCCTCTGGATGCACCTCACCGTCCTAAAGCTCTTGCAGCAGGAGGCCCAGCACCTCAAGAACGACTTTGAGCTGAAAGGAGACCGTCCATGCTGAAGTCCGCCAAGGGGACCTGGATTACGGATTGGAACCCCGAGGACCCCAAGCGCTGGGACCCCGCCCTGGCCTGGCGCACCCTCTGGATCACCACCTTCAACCTCACCCTGGCCTTCATCACCTGGTTTGTGGTGAGCGCCCTGGTGGTGCGCCTGCCCAAGGTGGGGTTTGAGCTCTCCACCACCCAGCTCTTCTGGCTCACGGCCATGCCGGGACTGGCCGGGGGCACCCTGCGCATCATCTGGACCTTCTTGCCCCCCATCTTGGGCACCCGCCACCTGGTCACCTTTTCCACCCTCCTCCTTCTCATCCCGCTTCTGGGCTGGGGCTTCGCCGTGCAGAACACCGGGACCCCTTACTGGGTTCTCCTGCTCCTGGCCTTCTTGGCGGGCATCGGGGGAGGGAACTTCTCGGGGTTCATGCCCTCCACCAGCTACTTCTTCCCCAAGCGCCTCCAGGGGACGGCCTTGGGCCTGCAGGCGGGGATCGGCAACTTCGGGGTTTCCATCGTCCAGTTCGTGACCCCCTGGGTCATCGGCTTCGCCCTCTTCGGCTCCCTTTTGGGCGGGCCCCAGACCTTTACCCCCAAGCCTGGGGTGTCCCAGCCCATCTGGCTCCAGAACGCCACCTTCCTCTGGGTGCCCTTGGTCCTCTTGGGGGCGCTTGTGGCCTGGGTCTACCTGAGGAGCGTGCCCATCCGGGCCAACTTCCGGGAGCAGTTTGACATCTTCCGCGACAAACACACCTGGATCATGACCAGCCTTTACATCATGACCTTCGGGTCCTTTTCCGGGTTCTCCGCCATCTTCCCCCTCCTCATCCGCGAGGTCTACGGGAAGTTTGAGGGGGCTCCCGATCCCTTGCGGTACGCCTTCCTGGGGCCTTTGGTGGGTTCCTTGGCCCGGGTGATCGCGGGGCCCATCTCCGACCGCCTGGGCGGGGCCATCGTCACCCAGGTTTCCGCCATCGGCATCTTCCTCTCCGCCCTTCTGGTCACCCTCTACACCCGGCCCACCTCCTTGGACCAGTTCCCCATGTTCGTGGTGGCCATGCTCCTGGTCTTCTTCTTCAGCGGGGTGGGGAACGCCAGCACCTTCAAGCAGATGCCCATGATCTTCCCGCCCCGCCAGGCGGGGGGGGTCATCGGCTGGACCGCGGCCATCGCCGCCTACGGGCCCTTCCTCTTCTCCACCCTGGCCGCCTACACCCAGCGGGCCACGGGGGGCTTCACCGCTTTCTTCTATGGGCTCATGGTCTTCTACGCCCTCAACCTCTTCCTGAACTGGTACTACTACGCCCGTAAGGGAGCGGAGAAGCCCTGCTAAATGCCCTGCTGAGGCTTTCGCCTCGGCAGGGGCCCCAAAAGGAGGTGCCCATGCCCCGGGTGGGGAAGCCCCGCCCGGGGCTCTCCTTGACCCAGGTCATGGCCCAAGGCCCCCGGGCTTAGGGAGACTGAGGGCGCTATGGAGCTGGACGTGCGCGCGATCCCCCCTAGGGAAAGGCACCCCAAGATCTTCGGCGTCTTTGACGCCCTGGCCCCCGGCGAGAGCTTCGTCCTCGTCAACGACCACGACCCCAAGCCCCTCTACTACCAGCTTTTGGCCGAGCGCCCGGGCCAGGTGGACTGGACCTATTTGGAGGAGGGCCCGGAGGTATGGCGGGTGCGGATCGGGAAGAAGTAGTCCGCCCCGAGATGAAGGTGGCGGAGGTCCTAAAGCGCTGGCCGCACCTCCTCGAGGTCCTGGTGGCGGCGAGCCCCGCCTTCCAAAAGCTCAAAAACCCCCTCCTCCGCCGCACCATGCCCAACTTGGTCACCGTGGCCCAGGCGGCGAGGATCGGGGGGCTTACGCCGGAAGAACTCGTGGCAAGGCTCAACCGGGCCCTGGGGGTGGAGGCCAGGCTCCCCGTGGCGGGGGCGGAGGAGAGCCTCCTCGGTGCCCCGCCCCCTCCCTGGCTTTCCGCCCCCGTGGGCTTCCACCTGGACGTGCGGCCCATCCTGGAAGGAGGCGGGGAGCCCTTCCCGAACATCATGGCCGCCGCCAAGGAGGTGGCTCCAGGAGAGCGGCTCGTGCTGGAGGTGCTCTTTGAGCCCGTCCCCCTCTACCGGGTCCTGGCCAAGCAGGGCTTTCTCGCCTGGTGCGAGAAGGTGGGGGAGCGGCACTACCGGGCCCACTTCTACCGCCAGGGGGCGGGGGAAGGGGGGAGGGGTCCTGCGGTCCCCCTCACCGAGGCGGACTGGGAGGACTATCAGGCCGAGGTCTTCATTGAGGAGAACCTGGAGCCTCCTTTACCCATGATGCGGGTCCTCGAGGCCCTGGCCGCCCTCAAACCGGGGGAGAGGCTTCTCGTCCACCACGTGCGCAGGCCCATCCACCTCCTCGCCCGCCTGGAGGAGGAGGGGCACGCCTACGCCCTCAAGGACCTCGGCCCCGGGAGGGTGGAGATCCTCATCCGCAAGGGGGGCTAGTGGGCTTCTGGCACTACCTCTTCGTGCGGGCGGCCCTCCTTTACCTGGTCTACACCGCCCTCCTCGGTACCCTCTTCCACCTCTTCCCCTCCCTGGTGGGGCCTTTCCGCCCAAGCCACGTCCACGCCGGGCTCGTGGGCTTCTTCCTGCAGATGGTCATGGGGGTGGCCTACTGGATGATGCCGAGGCCCGGGGGGCTCCGGCAGGACCGGCTGGAAGGGCTCACCTTCGTCCTCCTGAACGCCGGGCTCCTCCTGCGGCTTTTCCTGGAGCCCTGGGTGCTCTCGGGTCACGCCGGCCTTCGCCCCTGGCTTGGGCTTTCCGGGGGGCTTCAGCTCGCCGCCACCCTGGTCTTCGCCTACGCCATGACGAAGCGGGTGGTCACGGCGGATATGCTGAGGAAAATGCGCGAGGAGCGGGAAAGGAGGGGTTAGCGGTGGAAGCGCTTTTGGCCGAGGAGACCCTGGTGCTGGACCTGCCCCCTTTGCCCGAGGAGGTCTTCCGGGACCTCCTCGCCTTCGGGGGCCTGCGGGAAGAGGACAAGCGGGCCATGCGCCTGGACGCGGAGCGGCTCCTGGAGGGGGCGGCTTCCTTCGTGGCCGGGGTCTACGACCACCTGAGCCGCCACCCGGGGACGGCCAAGGCCCTGGGCTGGGAGGGGCGGGTGCCCGAGGAGGAGCTTTACCTGAGGCGGGCCTTTTTCTCCGCCTGGCTCGCCCGCACCCTCGGCGTGGACACCTCGGCGGAGTTCGCCCGGGAGGTCTACCGGGCGGGGCTCTGGCACGGGGGGCTCGGGCCCAAGCGGGCCCACATCCCCCCGGAGTACGTGGGCCTTTCCTTCGCCATGGTGGGGCGGTACGTGGCGGAACGGGTGCGGGACGCCCGCCCCTGGCTCGTCTACCTCTCGGCCCAGGAGGAGGTGATGCGGAAGGGGTTTGACGCCGCCCTGGCCCTGAAGGAGGGAGGGGCCGAGGTGCGCTTCCAGGCCTTGGGCCTCGCCTACTCGGCCCAGCCCGAGCCCCTCCTCTTGCGGGCAAAGACCGTGGGGGAGGCCTTGAGGAAGACTTTCGCCGTGAACCCGGCCCTGCGGGACCTGGCCCTGGAGGCCGTCCCTTCCGAGGAGGAGGTGGGGCTCTGGCTTGAGCCCAAAACCCTCTACCGCCTGAGGCCCCGCTGGGCCGTGCTCCTCGAGGGCCGGGACGTCCGCTACCTTCAGGGCCTCGCCACCCCCCTCAAGTCCAGGGAGCGCCTCACCCTCCTCCCCCCGGGGCGCTAGCCATGACCCAGGTCATGGCGATTCCCGATCGGTTTCCTCAGGATTAGGCCGTGATCGTCACGGCCCAGAACCGCGCGATCCCCTTAAGCCTCCCCGCAGGCTTCTTCTTCCTGGGGGAGGCCTTCTTCTTAGCCTTCGCCCTCCTCTTCGCCCTCCACCCGGAGGCCCTCGCCTCTCCCCGGCACCCCCTGGGCCTGGCCCTGGCCCACCTCTTCCTCCTGGGCTTCGGGGTGGGGGTCCTCCTAGGGGCCATGCACCAGCTCGTGCCCGTGGTCCTCGAGGCGCCCCTTTACCGGCAGGAGCTCGGCTACCCCGTGATGCTCCTCTGGGCCCTGGGGGTGGGGCTCCTCGCCCTGGGCTTCGCCTGGGCTCCGGCCCTCGTCCCCTGGGGCGGGGCTTTGGCCCTTGCGGCCCTTTTCCTCTTCGCCCTTCACATGCTCCTCACCTTCCTAAAGGCCCCCCGCTGGAACCGGGTGGCCACGGCCTTGGCCTGGGTGGTCTTCTACCTCGCCCTCACCCCCCTCCTCGGCCTCTTCCAGGCCCTTTCCCAGCGCTATGGCTTCTACGACCCGGAAAGGCTCACCTGGCACCTCCTTGCCGGGCTCGGCGGGGTCTTCCTCCTTTCCATCGTGGGGGTGGGGTACAAGCTGGTCTCCATGTTCACCCTCACCCACGGGGTGGACGAGAGCGCCCTGGGGCTTTTCCTCTGGGCCGCCAACCTGGGGCTTTGGGGGCTCGCCTTTGGGGAGGGGCTCGGCTACCTCCTGCTCCTCCTCGCCGCTGGCCTCGCCCTCTACGACGCCTACCGCATCCTGAAAAACCGCATGAAGCGGGCTTTGGACATCGGGGTGCGGCACTACCTGGCGGGGCTTTTCTTCCTCGGCCTCGCCCTCCTTGCCCTGCCCTTACGCCCCGTGGCCGCCGCCCTCTGGTTCGCCCTGGGCTTCGTGGGCCTGGTGGTCACGGGGATGCTCTACAAGGTCCTGCCCTTCCTGGTCTGGACCCACCGCTACGCCAAGCGGGCGGGCAAGGAGAAGGTGCCCCTCCTCAAGGAGATGCTCCCCGAGGGGGCGAGCTACCTGGCGGGGGGGCTTTTGGCCTTCGGGGCGCTTCTTTCCCCCTGGTTTCCCTGGGCGGCCTGGGCCTACGCCTTGGGCGCCCTTCCCCACCTTTACGCCCTTTGGGAGGTGATGCGGCGATGACGGCGAAAAACCCGCTGGAAGCGCAGGCTTGGGCGCTTTTGGAGTCGGTCTACGACCCGGAGCTGGGCCTGGACGTGGTCAACCTGGGCCTGGTCTACGAGCTGGTGGTGGAGCCGCCCCGGGCCTACGTGCGCATGACCCTCACCACCCCGGGCTGCCCCCTGCACGACAGCATGGGGGACGCGGTGCGCCAGGCCCTCTCCCGGCTTCCCGGGGTGGAGGAGGTGGAGGTGGAGGTCACCTTTGAGCCCCCCTGGACCCCGGCGCGGCTTTCCGAGAAGGCCCGGAGGCTTCTCGGGTGGGGGTGAGCCTCCTGCGGGCTTGCGTCCGCGTGGGGTGGTCATCCCCGGGTTCAGCTCCTTCAAGAGGAGGTCCGGGTGGGGGAGGGGGGAGGCCCGGGCCTTACAGAGGTGGGCCTTCCTCGAGGCCTCCACCCGGGTCCCTTCCGCCAAGAGCCTCCTTCCCCCGGCTGCGCCCCCACCCCCTTTTCCCGGAAGCCCAGCTTTCAACCCCAGAGGCTCCTGGCCCTGGCGTAGCGCCTCAGGCGCTCGTCCTTGGTCACCAGCACCGCCCCGAGCCTCAGGGCCGTGGCCAGGATGAACCGGTCCGCCGGGTCCGGGTGGGGCAGGTCCAGGTAGGCCGCCTCCAGGGCGACCCCCGCGTCCAGGGGAACCACCCCGATCCCCCGCACCCGCAAGGCCTCCTCCAGCCAACGCCGGGGCTCCAGGGAAAAGGCGACCCGACCCTTTTGGGCGAGGACCGCCACCTCCCAGGGGGTGATGGCCGAGATGTAGAGGGCTTCCCTCGCCCGGGCCTCGTCCAGGGTCCGCACCAGCCCCTTGGGGAGGACTTCCGGGCTCGCCAGGTACCAGACCCAGGCGTGGGTGTCCAGGACCAGGGGCCCCTTCACCCTAGGGCCTCCCAGGCCTCCCCGGTGGGCTCCGTGGGGTCCTCGTAGCGGAGGAGGGTGCCCAAAAGTTTCTCCCTGGGGTCCTCCTCCCGGTAGGGGCGCACCTCCAGGACGGGGCGGCCCCGGTGGGTGAGGAGGAGGGGTTCCCCCGTGGCTTCCACCCGGCGGAGGAGTTCCAGAGCGTGGGCCTTGAAGTAGGACTTGGAGACCTTCATGACCAGGGTCATTGTATCTGGTCATGAAGGAATCCGGCAAGAAGCTCCGGGAGGTGCAAAAGAGGGCGCTCAGGCCTCAGGTCTGGGGGCCAGGACCCCTCTTGCAAGCGCTTTCAACGGATGCTATACTCCCGGGCAAAGATGACCAAGGCGCATCCCACCATCGCCGAAGTGGCCCGCCGCGCGGGCGTCTCCCCGGCCACGGTTTCCCGGGTGCTCAACGGCACCGCCCGGGTCTCCCAGGAGAAGGTGCGGGCGGTGCTCCAGGCGGTGGAGGAGCTGGGCTACGCCCCGAGCCCCCTGGCCCAGGGCCTGGCCACGGGGCGCTCCTACGCCGTGGGCATCCTCCTTTCGGACTTCGCCAGCCCCTTCTTCGGCCCCATCCTCGAGGCCCTCACCCTGGAGCTGGAGGCCACCCCCTACCGCCCCATCGCCGTGCCCGGCCACTGGAGCCTGGTGCGGGAGCTGGAGGCCCTGGAGTTTTTGAAGGCCCACCGGGTGGAGGCCCTGGTCCTCCTCGGCACTGCCCTGGACGGGGAGGCCTTGGGGGAGTTGGGCATCCCCGTCCTCGCCTTCGGCCAGCGGGTAGAGGGGCCGAAGGCCTGGTCCCTTTGCCTAGACAACCAAAAGGCGGCCTACGAGGCCACGCGCTACCTCATGGACCGGGGGCACACCCGCATCGTCCACGTCTCCAGCCACCGGGGAGGGATGGACGTCCGGGAGCGGCTTCTCGGGTACCGCAAGGCCATGCGGGAGGCGGGCCTCGAGGCCCGGGTGGTCTACGGCGACCTGGAGGAGGAGGGGGGCTACCGCGCGGCGGCGGAGGCCTTTCGCCGCTACCCCGACACCACCGCCCTCTTCGCCGCCAATGACCAGACGGCCTTCGGCGCCCGGCTTTACCTTTACGAGCAAGGGCTTCGCGTGCCCGAGGACGTCTCCCTCGTGGGGTTTGACGACATCGCCTTAAGCGCCTACCAGATCCCCCCGCTCACCACCGTGCGCCAGCCCATCCAGGAGATCGGCATAGCCCTGGGCCGCGCTCTCCGGGCGGTCCTCGCAGGGGAGGTGCCCACCCCGCCCCGCCTGGAGCTGACGCTGGTGGAAAGGGCCTCGGTAAGGGAGGTGGGAGCCTGAGAAAAACGGCGGCCCTTAGGCCTTAGGCCCTTGGCCCACTCCGAAAAGGGGTGGAGGACGCGAAAGGAGGTTCTCATGGTTAAGAAAGCGCTTTCAAGCCTTCTCGTCCTGGCCTCCCTGGCCTTCGCCCAGAAGACCCTCGAGGTCTGGATCATGCCCAACAGCCCCCAGCCCGCCGAGGACTTCAAGGCCCTGGTGGCCCCCTTTGAGAAGGCCCACGGCGTGGAGGTGAAGGTCACCGTCCTGGACTGGGGCGTGGCCTGGACCAAGATCACCACCGCCGCCACGAGCGGGGTGGGGCCGGACCTCACCCAGCTCGGCACCACCTGGGTGGGGGCGATCAGCGCCATGGGCGTCCTGGAGCCGGTGGACGACGTGCTGAAGGCGTTGGGCGGGGAGAAGGCCTACCTTCCCGCCGTCTGGCGCACCACCCGCTTAGAGGGCGCCCGCCAGGCCACCGCCGTGCCCTGGTTCTCGGAGCTTCGGGCCTTCTACTACCGCACCGACGCCCTCAAGGCCGCGGGGGTCAACCCGGCGGAGATGTTCGCCAGCTGGCAGGGCTTTGAGGCCGGCCTGGCCAAGCTCAAGGCCTCGAGCTTCCGCGACCCCGAGACCAAGGCCCCCTTAGCCCCCCTCTGCACCCCGGGAAAGAACTCCTGGGACGTGCTCCACAACGCCGCCCCGTGGATCTGGGGCGCGGGCGGGGAGATCGTCCGCCAGGCGGGCGGGCGCTGGCAGAGCGCCCTCAATGGCCCGGAGAGCCTGGAAGGGCTTTACTTCTTCCTCTCCCTGGCCCAGAAGGGCTACGTCCCGGCGGAAAGCCTGGAGAAGAACACCGCCCAGATCGAGGCCGACTTCCAGGCCGGGAAGTGCGCCGTCTTCGCCAGCGGCCCCTGGATGGTCCAGCGGGCCCAGGTCCCCGAGGCCAAGGGCGGCTTCGCCGAGCGCCCCGCCGCCAAGAACCTGGGGGTGGCGCCGTACCCCGCCGGGCCCAAGGGGCGGTACACCTTCTTCGGCGGCTCCAACCTCGCCCTCTTCAACTTCTCCAAGAACAAGCCCCTGGCCAAGGAGCTCCTCAAGTACCTGGGAAGCCCCGAGGCCCAGGTCCGCTACGCCCAGATGGCGGGGATGCTCCCCGGCCTGCGCTCCGCCTGGGGCGAGCCCAGCTTCCAGCAGAACCCCTTGCTCCGCACCTTCATCCAGGCCGCCCAGTTCGGCCGCACCTACCCCTCCTTGGCGGGCTGGGGCGGGGTGGAGAACCTGGCGGTGCAGCACATCGGCATGGCTTGGGACCTGGTGGCCCAGGGCAGGCTCACCCGTGAGGCCCTTAAGGACCTCATGGACAAGGCCTCCGTGGCCATCAACCAGGCCCTGAGGTGAGGCGTATGGGGGGCCTCGAGGCCCCCCTTCTTCTCATGAGGACCTTCTGGCGTAAATACGGCCTCGCCTACCTCTTCATCGCCCCCGCTTTTCTGGGGATGCTCCTCGTCCACTACGGCCCCATGGTCCAGGGCGTTTACATGGGGTTCCTGGACCTCAGGCTCCAGACCCTCAGGCTCTACCTCCAGGCTCCCTTCGTGGGGTTGGAGAACTACCGGGAAATCCTGCTGAACCCCGAGTCCACCTTCCGCGCCGGGTTCCTCTACGCCGTGCGCACCACCCTCCTCTACGCCCTGGTGGTCAACACCTTGAACCTCTCCCTGGGCCTCCTGGTGGCCCACCTCCTGAACCGCCCCCTCTTCCTCCGGGGGCTTTGGCGGAGCCTCATCCTCCTCCCCTGGGTGGTGCCGAGCTACGTGGTGGGGCTCCTTTGGGGGTTCATGTGGCTCAAGGAAGGGGTCATCAACCATCTCCTCGTGGACGTCCTCGGCCTCCTTCCGCAAAAGCCCCACTGGCTCATTGGCCCCCTCACCTTTGTGGCCATCGTGCTGCCCACGGTGTGGCGGAGCTGGCCCTTCGTCATGGTCACCTACCTGGCCGCCTTGCAGACCGTCCCCCAGGAGCTCTACGAGGCGGCCAAGGTGGACGGGGCCACGCCCTGGCAGCGCTTCCGCTTCGTGACCTGGCCCATGCTCCGCCCGGTGACGGCGGTCCTCCTGCTCTACGGGCTCCTGGGAACGATGTACAGCTTCAACATCGTCTACATGATGTTCGGCCACGGGGCGGGCTACCCCGGGGAGTGGGGGGACCTCCTCATGACCAACCTCTTCCGCAACACCTTCGGCATGTGGAACTTCGGCCTGGGGGCGGCGGCGAGCACCCTTTACATGCTCCTCTCCCTCGGGCTCATCCTCTTCTGGTACCGGGTCTTCCGGGAGGACCTGCGCGCGAGGTGAACGATGCGTGAGGAAAGATGGCTCAAGTGGGGCGCGGGCTTTCTCCTCTTCTTCGTGCTCGCCTTCCACCTTTTCCCCATCTTCTGGATGGTGAACACCTCCCTCATGACCCAGCTGGAGGCGGCCACGGGAAGCCTTTTCCCCAAGGCGCCCCAGTGGGGCAACTACCTGGACATCTGGCGCGTCCTGCCCTTCTTCCACTACCTGAAGAACTCCTTCCTGGTCTGCTCCCTGACCACGGCCTTCGCCCTCGCCGTGGCCACCTTCGCCGGGTACGCCCTCGCCCGGTTCCGCTTCCCGGGAGCGGAGCTTTTCGCGGGAAGCGTCCTCGTGACCCAGGTGATCCCCGGGATCCTCTTCCTGATCCCCATCTACATCATGTACATCTACGTGCAGAACTGGGCCCGCTCCGCTTTGGGCCTCGAGGTGCGCCTCGTGGGCAGCTACGGGGGGCTCGTCTTCACCTACACCGCCTTCTTCGTTCCCCTGAGCATCTGGATCCTCAGGGGCTTCTTCGCCTCCATTCCCAAGGAGCTGGAGGAGGCGGCCATGGTGGACGGGGCCACGCCCTTCCAGGCCTTTTACCGGGTGATCCTGCCCCTGGCCCTCCCGGGCCTCGCGGCCACGGCCGTCTACATCTTCCTCACCGCCTGGGACGAGCTCCTCTTCGCCCAGGTCCTCACCACCGAGGCCACGGCCACCGTTCCCGTGGGCATCCGCAACTTCGTGGGCAACTACCAAAACCGCTACGACCTGGTCATGGCCGCCGCCACGGTGGCCACGCTGCCCGTCCTCGTCCTCTTCTTCTTCGTGCAGCGCCAGCTCATCCAAGGCCTCACCGCCGGGGCGGTGAAGGGCTAGGTGCTTGGAGGAGAAACGCCTATGACCGAGAACGCGGAAACGTTCCTGTGGGGGGTGGCCACCAGCGCCCACCAGATTGAGGGGGCCACGCGGGAAGACGGGCGGGGGCCTTCCATCTGGGACACCTTTGCCCGCCGCCCGGGGGCCATCCGGGACGGAAGCACAGGGGAGCCCGCCTGCGACCACTACCGCCGCTACGAGGAGGACATCGCCCTGATGCAATCCCTCGGGGTGGGGGCCTACCGCTTCTCCGTGGCCTGGCCCCGGATCCTCCCCGAGGGCCGAGGGCGGATCAACCCCAAGGGCCTCGCCTTCTACGACCGCCTGGTGGACCGGCTGCTCGCTTCGGGGATCACGCCCTTCCTCACCCTCTACCACTGGGACCTGCCCCAGGCCCTGGAGGACCGGGGAGGCTGGCGGAGCCGGGAGACGGCCTTCGCCTTCGCCGAGTACGCCGAGGCGGTGGCCCGGGCCCTCGCCGACCGGGTGCCCTTCTTCGCCACCCTGAACGAGCCCTGGTGCTCGGCCTTCCTGGGGCACTGGACGGGGGAACACGCCCCCGGCCTGAGGAACCTGGAAGCGGCCCTCCGGGCCGCCCACCACCTCCTCCTGGGGCACGGCCTCGCCGTGGAGGCCCTGAGGACGGCGGGAGCGAAGCGGGTGGGGATCGTCCTCAACTTCGCCCCGGTGTACGGGGAGGACCCCGAGGCGGTGGACGTGGCCGACCGCTACCACAACCGCTACTTCCTGGACCCCATCCTGGGCAGGGGGTATCCCGAAAGCCCCTTCCAAGACCCCCCGCCCGCCCCCATCCTCTCCCGTGACCTGGAGGCGATCGCCAGGCCCCTGGACTTCCTGGGGGTGAACTACTACGCCCCCGTCCGCGTGGCCCCGGGGACGGGGCCCTTGCCCGTGCGCTACCTTCCCCCGGAGGGGCCGGTCACGGCCATGGGGTGGGAGGTCTACCCCGAGGGGCTTTACCACCTCTTGAAGCGCCTCGGACGGGAGGTGCCTTGGCCCCTTTACCTCACGGAAAACGGGGCCGCCTACCCCGACCTTTGGACGGGGGAGGCCGTGGTGGAGGACCCCGAGCGGGTGGCCTACCTCGAGGCCCACGTGGAGGCCGCCCTCCGGGCCCGGGAAGAGGGGGTGGACCTCCGGGGCTACTTCGTCTGGAGCCTCATGGATAACTTTGAGTGGGCCTTCGGCTACACCCGGCGCTTCGGCCTCTACTACGTGGACTTCCCCAGCCAGAGGCGTATCCCCAAAAGGAGCGCCCTCTGGTTCCGGGATAGGCTCTCGGGAGCCCGCGCCCAAGCGGGTTCTTAAAGGTCTTCGCCTCGCCTCCTGAAGGAGGGCCTGGGTGCTTGGCCCCGGGCCCCAGGATTCTCCCTGGGCTCCCTTGCCAACCCGTGGAGGAGCGCCTAGGATTTTGGGGGGCGTTGGGCACGCTCTCCCAAGGGGCGGCCCAGGGCTTTTCCCGATAAGGAGGGGCGATGCCTTTCCCGGAAAAACCCAACCGCTACGACCTCCTGGCCCTGGCTTTCCTCCTCATCCTCCTGGCGCTCTTTCTGGAGGCCTCCCGGGAGGCCGTGGCCCCCTTTGCCCCCGCGGAGCTCTCCTTAGACCCCCGCCACCTCCCGGAGTACGCCCTCAGGACCGCCTTCCGCATGGGGGTGGCCTTTCTCCTCTCCCTCGCCTTCACCCTGGTCTACGCCCCCCTGGCGGCCAAGACCCGTTTGGAGCCCTTTCTGGTCTCCCTCCTGGACATCCTCCAGTCGGTGCCCGTGCTGGGGTTTTTGGCCGCCACCGCCGGGGCCTTCGCCGCCTTGTTCCCCGGAAGGGCCTTGGGCTTTGAGCTTTCGGCCATCTTCGCGGTCTTCACCTCTCAGGCCTGGAACATGGCCTTCAGCTTCTACCAGTCCCTGAAGACCCTCCCCAAGGACCTCCTCGAGGTGGCGGCCCTCTACCGCCTCACCCCCTGGCAGAGGTTCTTGCGCCTGGAACTCCCCTTCGCCCTGCCCGGCCTGGTGTGGAACGGCATGATGTCCATGTCGGGGGGATGGTTTTTCGTGGTGGCCTCGGAGGCCATCGCCGTGGGCAGGACCCAGGTGGAGCTCCCGGGCATCGGCTCCTACCTGGCCACGGCCATCGCCAAGCAGGACGGCCAGGCCATCCTCCTGGCCGCAGGGAGCATGCTCCTCGTCATCCTCCTCTACGACCAGTTCCTCTTCCGCCCCCTGGTGGCCTGGAGCCAGCGCTTCAAGTACGAGGAGCGCCCCGGTCCCCCTCCCCCCAGGAGCTGGGTCCTGGACCTCTTAAGCCGGAGCCAGGTGGTCCGCAAGGCCCTGGGCACTCTCTTTTCCCTGGCCCTCGAGGCCCTCCTCGCCCGCGAGCGCCGCCTTGCCCCGAGGCCCCGCGCCTTCCCCTTGTGGCCCCTGGCCCTTCCCCTCCTCCTCCTGGGAGGCATGGGGGCTTGGGCCCTCTGGAGGCAGGTGGCGCCCTTGGGCCTTGCGGAGGTGGCCAAGGTCTTCCTCCTGGGCTTCTTCACCCTCCTCCGGGTGCTGGGGGTGCTGGCCCTGGCCGCCTTGGTCTGGGTCCCGGTGGGGATCCTCCTGGGCTCAAGGCCAAGCCTTGCCCAAAGGGTGCAGGCCTTTTTGCAGGTCCTGGCCGCCTTCCCCGCCAACCTCCTCTACCCGCCCCTGGCCTACGCCATCGTCCACCACCACCTCTCCCTGGAGGTCTTCTCCGCCTTCCTCATGGTCCTGGGCACCCAGTGGTACATCCTCTTCAACGCCGTGGCGGGGAGCCTGGCCCTGCCCGAGGACCTGAAGGAGGCCGCGAGGAGCTTTCGGCTCCGGGGCCTTCCCCTTTGGCGAAGGCTTCTCCTCCCGGGGACCTTCCCCTACCTGGTGACCGGCCTCATCACCGCGAGCGGAGGCACCTGGAACGCGGCCATCGTGGCCGAGGTGGTGCAGTGGGGGGACACCACCTGGCAGGCCACGGGCCTGGGGAGCTACATCGCCTCCTGGACCCTGAAGGAGGGTCAGGGCCCCCACCTCCTCTTGGGCATCGCGGCGATGAGCCTGTACGTGGTGGTCCTGAACCGCCTCCTTTGGCGGAGGCTCTACCGCCTGGCCGAGGAGCGGTTCCGGCTTTAGGAGGAAGGATGCTGCTCACCGCTCGGAACGTGGCCAAAAGCTTCCAGGGCTACCCGGTGTTGCGCGGGGTGGACCTGGCCCTGAGAGAAGGGGAGATCGTGGCCCTCCTGGGGCGCTCGGGGGGCGGGAAGAGCACCCTCTTGCGCATCCTGGCGGGGCTCATCCCCCCGGACGAGGGAGAGGTGCGCTTCAAGGGGAGGCGGGTGGAAGGGCCCGTGGAGGGGATGGCCATGGTCTTCCAGACCTTCGCCCTCTTCCCGTGGCTCACCGTGCTGGAGAACGTGGCCTTGGGCCTCGAGGCTTTAGGGGTGCGGCGGGAGGCGCGCCTCAGCCGGGCCCGGGAGGCCATCGCCCTCATCGGGCTCAGGGGTTTTGAGGAGGCCCTGCCCAAGGAGCTTTCCGGGGGGATGCGGCAGCGGGTGGGGTTCGCCCGGGCCCTGGTGGTGGAACCCGAACTCCTCCTGTTGGACGAGGCCTTTTCCGCCCTGGACCCCCTCACCGCCGAGGGGCTCCGGGGGGACTTCCTGGACCTCTGGCTGGCGGGCCACCTCTCCACCCGGGCGGTCCTCATGGTGACCCACAACATCGAGGAGGCCGTGGCCATGGCGGACCGGGCCCTCGTCCTCCAGGGAAGCCCCGCCCGCATCGCCCAGGAGATCCCCATCCCCCTGGCCCACCCCCGGGACCCCGGCGACCCCCGGTTCCGGGACCTGGTGGACCGGATCTACGAGGCCCTGACCCTCAAGGAGGCGGTGGAGCGCCGCCTGGAAGAGGAGGTCCTCCGCCTGCCCGAGGCCCGGGTGGGGGCCCTCGCCAGTCTGGCCGAGGCCATTGCCAGGCTGGGGGGGCGGGCGGACCTCCCCGTCCTGGCCGAGGAGGAGGGCCTGGAGGTGGACGAGCTCTTCCCCCTCTTGGAGGCCCTGGAGCTTTTGGGCTTCGCCCGGGTGGAGCGGGGCGACGTGGAGCTCACCCCCGCGGGTCGGGCCTGGGCCGAGGCGGACCCCGAGGAACGCAAGGTGATGTTCGCCGAGCACCTCCTGCGCCGGATTCCCCTCATGGCCCGGCTGCACCGCCTTCTCCTGGAGCGGAGGAGGCTCCCGGAAGAGCGGGTTCTGGCCTGGCTCAAGGACCACCTGCCGGAGCCCGAGGCCAGGAGGGTCCTGGCGGTGATCCTGGAGTGGGGCCGGTACGCGGGCCTCCTCGGCTACGACAAGCGGGGCCGGATCTTTTTACCCTCGAGGCCCTAGCCGGTCCCCCTTGCCCCCCGGATCGGGTGTAGTATATTCTCCCATCGTGGCGCCGCAAGCCCTGGCCCTCGCCCCATGAAGCCCCCAAGCCATCACGAGGAAGGACATTACGCCTGGTGGCAGGTCCTCTGCCTGACGGGGGTGGACCTCTTCTCCTCTTTGGGCTACCAGCCGGGGATCGCCCTCCTGGCGGCGGGAGCCCTCTCCCCCTTGGCCAACCTGGCCCTGGTCCTCTTCGCCTTCTTCGCCGTCTACCCCGTCTACCGCCGCGTGGCGGAGGAAAGCCCCCACGGGGAAGGGTCCATCGGCCTCCTCACGCGCCTGCTCCCCGGCTGGCGGGGCAAGGTCTTGGTGCTGGTGGTCCTGGGCTTCATGGCCACGGACTTCGTGATCACCATCACCCTGTCCGCCGCCGACGCCGCCGTCCACTTCCTGGGCAACCCCCTGGCCCCGGACTGGCTTCAGGGGCACCAGGTGGGCCTCACCCTAGTTCTCATCGGGCTTTTGGGCTTTGTCTTCTACCTGGGCTTCCGCGAGGCCATCGGCCTGGCGGTGCCCATCACCCTGGGCTACCTCGGCCTCAACGCGGCGGTCCTCCTCGCCTCCTTGCCCCACGTGCGCCCGGAGCACCTCCAGGACTGGTGGGCGAAGGTGGCCGCGAGCCAGCCCGACCCCCTAGGCCTGGCCCTGGCGGTGTTTCTCGCCTTTCCCAAGCTGGCCCTGGGGCTTTCCGGCTACGAGACGGGGGTGGCGGTGATGCCCCTGATCCGGGGCCGGCCTGGGGATACGCCGGAGCGGCCCCTGGGCCGCATCCGGGGTACCCACAAGCTCCTCCTCGCCGCGGCCCTCATCATGGGGGCCTTCCTGATGGGGGCCGGGTTCGCCACCACGCTCCTGATCCCCTCGGAGGTCTGGGGAAGCGAGGAGGTTTCGGGCCGGGCCATCAGCTACCTGGCCCACCGCTACCTGGGCGAGGCCTTCGGGAGCGTTTACGACCTCTTTTCCATCGTCATCCTCTGGTTCGCGGGGGCCAGCGCCATGGCCGGGTTGCTCAGCATCGTCCCCAGGTACCTTCCCCGCTTCGGTATGGCCCCCGAGTGGGCCAGGGAGAGGCGGCCTCTGGTCCTCTTCTTCACCGCGGTGGCCTTCGCCGTCACCCTCACCTTCCGCGCCCGGGTGGAGGCCCAGGCCGCGGCCTACGCCACGGGCGTCCTGGTGGTCATGACCTCCGCCGCCCTGGCGGTGGCCCTCCTTTCCGAGCGGGAGAGGCGGCCTGAAGCCGTCCGCTACCGCCTTCTCCTCCCCGTCTTCGGCTACGTGCTCGTGGCCAACGTGCTGGAGCGTCCGGATGGGGTGAAGATCGCCTCCTTCTTCATCGCCGCCACCCTCTTCATCTCCCTGCTTTCCCGGGCCCTCCGCTCCTTTGAGCTTCGGGTGGAGGGGTTCCGGCTGGACGAGATGGCCGAGCGTTTCGTGGAGGAACTCAAGGCCCAGGAGGCGCCCGTCCGCCTCGTGGCCCACCATCCGGGGCGGGGGGGGCCCGCCGTCTACTGGGAGAAGGAGGCCCGCATCCGCGAGGCCACCCACATCCCCCCCAAAGACCCCGTCTACTTCGTGGAGGTCTTCGTGCAAGATCCCTCGGAGTTCTCCGCCATCGCCCGGGTCTGGGGCGTGGATCACCCCCAGGCCCGGGTCTTTCGCATCCTGGGGGCCGCCACCCCCAACACCCTGGCCGCCTTCCTCCTGTACCTGAGGGACCGCACCGGGAAACGGCCCCACATCTACTTTGAGTGGCCGGAGGAAGGCCCCCTCCAGCTGGCCCTGGACTTCCTCCTCTCCGGGGAGGGGGATGTCCCCTCCCTCACCCACGAGATCCTGAGGCGGGCGGAGCCCAACCGGAGCCGGCGGCCCTTCGTCCACGTGGGCGGCTAGCGCCGCCAGTGCTTGAGAATCCCCGCCCCCAGGATGGTCATGGGCACCGCCAGGAAGATGCCCAGGAAGCCGAAGAGCTTGCCGAAGGCGAAGATGGCCAAAAGGACCAGGGCGGGGTGGAAGCCCACGGTGCGGCCGTAGATGTAAGGGATGAGGACCTTTCCCTCCAGGAGGGCGATGCCCCCGTACCCCGCCAAGACCAGAAGGGCCACCAGGGGCCCATGGGCGGTGAGGGCCACCAGGGCCGCCAGGGTGGCGGTGGCGATGCCCCCCACGAAGGGAACCACCTCCAGCACCCCTCCCAGGACGCCGAGGGCGAAGGGGCTCGGGACCCCCAGGAAGAGGAGCCAGCCCCCGAAGAGGAGGGCGAAGGAGAGGGCGATGAGGAACTGGGCCCGGGCCCAGTACCCCATGCGCCGCCAGGTGTCCTCCAGCACCTCGGCCCACCCGCTCCCCGGAAGGTAAGGGGCCACGCGGGCCACCAGGTGGGGCTCGAGGCTGATCATCACCGCCAGGACCAGGGCCAAGGTGAGCTCGGAGGCGGTGGCCGCCATCCGGAGGAGCAAATCCCCCGCCACCCGGGCCGAGGAGGCCAGGGAGGGGGCCAGCCCCGCCACCGATAGCCCGAGGTTGCCCTCCAGCCAGTTCAGGACCTGGGGTACCAGCTCGCTTAGGTGATGGAACTGGGCCAGGAGGAGAGGGGCCGCCAGGTACAACCCCAGGCCCACGGTGCCGAAAACCAAGAGGTAGGCCACGAGGACCGCCGAAGGATGGGGCAAGCCCCGCCGGAAAAACCGCACCAGGGGGTCCAGGGCCGCCGCCAGGGTGAAGGCCAGAAAGACCCAGAGGAGCAAGGGGTAAAGGCGGCCCAAGGCCCAAAGCCCAAGCAGGAAGAGCGCCAAGCTGAGAAAGAAGCGGCCCGTAGGTGGCATACACACCGTCCCCAGACCATCCTAGAGGAAAGGGGCGGGGCCACCCGCCCCTTGGGCAGGGGCTTGACTATGCGGCCTCCAAGCGCTTCCGCCGTCCCCTCTACCGAAGGCCCTCCGGGGGAGTGCCTGGAAGGCCTCACCCCCACCCGGGAAGGCCACACGAGGGCGGCCCGCTTATGCGAAGTCCTCAAGGGGCTCCGCCCGGACACCACGGGGTCTTGGTGCGGTCCGAGAGGTGGCCGAAAAGGGGGCGTTCACCGCGTTCCGCCGTGGGCATCCCCAGGCGGTCCAGGCATAAAAGGCCAGGTGGGGTGGCCTCACCAGGCCACCTCCAGGGGCAGGAGGGGCTCCAGGTACTCCACGCTGAGGATGTGGCGGGACCAGAGCCTTTCCCCCTCATGGGCCTCGCCCACCAGGCGGTAGGCCCCGGGGGGGATGCGGGCCAAGGCCTCCTGCAAGGGCAGGAAGCGAGCCTGGACCTCGAGGGGGCTTTCCCAAAGCTCCCCCAGGCTGAAAAACCGCCGCACCTCCCCCGCTTCCAGGGCCACCTCCTCCTCCACGAGGAGGAGGGTGGTGGGGCCCTCGAGGCGGAGGCGCACCCGAAGGCTTAGGGGCCGGTCCAGGTCGCTGATGAGCCAGGCCTCCTGCAACGGGGGCCCGCCCACCTCCACCCTTTCCCTGTAGGGCACCAGGGAGAGGAGGACGGGGCTGCTGGCCTCCTTGAGGGCGAAGTAGCCCTTCTTGGGCACCCGTTCCACGTCCACCACCGCCCAGGTGATCCCCTCCCAGGGCTCCACCAGCATGAACTGGAAGTAGCCCACCACCTTCCCCTTGGCCCTCCGGTAGGCGTGGACGGCGAAGTCCAATAGCCTCGCCTGGTAGTCCTGGGAGTTCTCCACGAACTCCTCCAGGCTCCCCCCCATCTCCACCCCCGCCACCCGGAAGGTCTCGTGGGGCTGGAAGTTGTGGTGGGCCCAGACCTCCCACCTGGGGGGCCAGGCCGCCTCCCCCAGGACCCGCCTTAAGAGCTCCGCCCGGGGCAGGGCCTGGGCTCCGAACTCCGAGGGGAGGGGAGCCCCGGGGAGGGCGAGGAAGTCCCGGTAGTGCCCCCAGTACCAGCCGGGGTAGGGGTGCTCCCGGAAGTCCGAGGCCTCCTTCACGGGCCGGGTGGGGTCGGCCGCCCTTAGCGCCGCTCCCAGGAGGGGGCCCAGGGTGTGGCGGTTGTGGGTGGGCTCGTTCTGGGCGCACCAGAGGTAGACGCTGGGGTGGGCCCCCAGGACCTCCACCATGGCTCGGGCCTGGCGCAGGGCCTCCTGGGCGAAGGCCTCGTCCGGGGCGTAGCCCCACTGCAGGGGGAAGTCCTGCCAGACCAGGACCCCTTCCCGGTCGCAGCCTTCGTAGAAGGCGGGGTGGGTCACGTGGGCGTGGACCCGCACGGCGTTCAGGTTCGCCTCCTTGAGGAGGGCCACGTCCTTTTGCGCCATCTCCTCGGAGTAGCCCGCGAGCCACTGGGTGGGGATGGCGTTGGTGCCCCGCAGGAAAAGCCGCCTCCCGTTCAGAAGAAGCCAGCCCTCCCCGTCCACCGCCACGGTGCGGAAGCCTAAGGGGACGCCAAGCCGCGCCCCGAGGAGGTCCGCCTCGAGGCGGAAGAGGTGGGGAAAGCCCCGCTCCCACACCTCCCAAAGGGGCATCTCCGGCAGGTCCCAGACCGCCTCCCGCCAACCCCGCCCCGCCTCCCCCTCCAGGGGGGCCTCCCGCTCCAGGACCTCCCCGGGGAAGTTGACCGGGCTCAGGGCGAGGCGCACCCGCTCGCGGAAGGGCCTTGTGGCGTCCACCAGGAGGCGCACCCAAAGCCGCCACCCCCCGGGCCGGGGGAAGAGGTGGTGGGTGAGGCCTAGGAGGGCCACCTCCTCCCGCACCAGGACCTCCACCCCGCCCCAAAGCCCCCCGGTCCCCCGCTCCTGGCCCCTCGCCGTGGTCCCCCCGGGGCGGCAGTCGTGCTGGCCGAAGACCCCCTTGATCTGCCGCTTGAACCGGGGCCAGACCCCAAGGGGCTCCTTGGGGGCGGAGACCCTTAGGAGGAGCTCTTCCCCTCTGGGAAGCTCCAAAAGCCAGGGGAAGAAGTAGCCCTCGTGCCGCCCCAGGTGGACCCCGTCCAGCCAGGCCTCCTGGTAGTAGTCCCCGAAGGAGCGGAGGAAGCGCCGGGGGCCTCCCTCGGGCAGGGCGAGCCTGTACCAGCCCACCTCCGCCTCAATCCCTTCCAGGCTCCACTGGTGGGGGAGGGCCACTTCCCGCCACCCCTCCCCGGGAAGCTCCTCCGGACCCTCCGCAGGATGGGCGAGGAAGCGAGCTTTTTCCATCCTCATTCCCGCACCTCATGGGGAAAGAAGGCGGTGAGGAGGTAGGCGAGGAGAATGGCCACCCCTGGCACCACGGAGATGAGGAAGCGGAAGGCGAGCCCCGGGTTCGGCCCTGGGTTCTCCCCGCTCACGTAGCCGAAGAGGGGCCCGAGGAGGGCGAAGGAAAGCCCCACCAGGGCCCCCGAGGCCCGGCCCAAGAGCCCCACCAGGCTGTAGTAAGCCCCCTCTCTCCGCGTGCCGGTCCTCTCCGCGTCCAGGTCTATGACCTTGGCCATCACCACCTCCCCCGTGACCCGAACCCCTGCAAACCCCACCCCCACCAAGGCCCCGGCGAGGAGGGCCGCGGGGAGGCTTTGGGGCAGGAAGAGGAGGAGGGCGGCGAGGCCCATGAGGAGGTGGGCGTACCGCCAGGCCCGCTTGCCCCCCAGAACCTGGGCCAGCCACCCCCAGAGGAAGACCGAGGGCAGGGCCACCAGGAAGACCGCGGCGAAGAGGAAGGTGGTGGCCGCCTCGGGCAGGCCCAGGCTGTGCTTGGCGTAGAAGGCCATCCCCGTCTGGATCACCATGCGCCCGAACTCAAAGAGGAGGCCCACCAGGGCCACCACCCAGAAGGCCCGGTTGGCCAGGACCAGGCGGAAGGACTCCCGGAGGCCCAGACCGCTTTGGGCCTGGGGGTCCTCCTCCACCCCCCTCAGGAAGAAGAGGAAGGCCCCGAGGGCTAGGGCGGCGAAGAGGAGGGCCATGCCCAAAAACCCCAGCCGGGCGTAGACCATGGGGGCCAGGGCGATGCCCAGGATAAGGCCGAAAAGCTCCGTGCCCCGCTTCAGGGCTGCGGTCTGGGCCCTTTCGGGAAGGGTGCGGAACATCTCGGGGAAAAGGGCCCCGTAGTTGGTCCAGACCACGGTGGCCAGGGTCTCGTAGAGGACGATGGCCGCCGCAAAGTAGTAGGGAAGCACCCCGGGGCTCCTCGCCCAGTCCGGCACCCAGAAGACCAGGACGTAGGCCACCAGGAAGAGGGGGATGCCCAGAAGAAGCCAAGGACGCCTCCGCCCCAAGGGGGTCTTGGTGCGGTCTGAGAGGTGGCCGAAGAGGGGGTCGTTCACCGCGTCCCAGAGGGCGTAGACCGTCCGGGCCAGGGCGTAGAAGGCGGCGGAAAGCCCCAGCCTCTCCAGGTAGAAGAAGGCGAGGTAGGTGCCGAAGCTTTCGGAAACCAGGGTCAAGCCGAGCTGGCCGGAGGCGTAGCGCCAGGCCTTCATAGCGCCTCCTTGACCTGCCGCCAGGTGAGGGGGTGGAACTCGGCGAGGACCCGGCGCACCTCGGGGTGGGAGAGGGCGAAGTAGTCCGCTTCCCGCGTCGGCCAGTCGGGGAGGGCCCGGCCCTCGGGGGTGGGGAGGGCGCTGTGGTGGACCAGGTAGTAGAGGCCAGGCCCCAGGCGGCTCAGGTCCAGGTAGAAGCCGAGCCGCCCCTCCGGGGGAAGGCCGTAAGGGTCCAGGAAGCGCACCCGGGGAAAGGGGGCTTCCTCCATGAGGCGCAGGAGGTCGGGGAGAAACGCGGGGGGCACGCCGAGGTCCTCGAGGCTCTCCGGCACCAGGGCGGGAAGCCGGTACTCCCGGGCCAGGCGCAGGTACACCTTGGCGAGGTCGGGCCTTAGGACCGCCCCCTGGTGGGTGTCCAGGTGGGTGGGGGAAAAGAGCCTTCTCGCGGCCTCTATCTGGGCGCGAAGTTCCCGCTCCACCTCTTCGCTCCTGGCCCTTCGCCAGAGGACCTCCAGGGAGGAGGGGAAGTACCCCGCCTCGTCCCTAAGGCTTTCACCTCCCGTGAGGGGGCGCATCCTGGGCGCAGGCCACTCGCTGGTGAGGACGAGGTGCACCCCGAGGTCCTTCCCCCGCACCCCGCTCGCCCAGGCCCCGGGGACCATCACGCTCCCCGTGGGAAACCCCAAGGCCTGGTAGGCCGCGTTTTGGGCGTGGGTCAGGCCGAGGTCGTCGTGGTGGAGGATGAGGACCCGCCGCCCTCCAAGTCCAAGCCGCTCCAAAAGGTCCACGGAAAACCTCCTTTCCCCGCCTGGCTTCCATTCTAGCCCAGGCCCGCAGCGGGGGCATTGGACATTGAGGGGCGACCTCACTCCGCAAGTACGGCCAAAGCACCTTGGGGTACCCGTAGAACCGCAGGAAGGCCCCCGAATCCTGTACCCAAAGCCCCACCACCCCCGGGTACCGCGAACCCCAGGCGGCCTTCACCTCCTCCAAGGCCCCAAGAGCTTCTTCCCGGCTCTCCGCCCCGTACACCCGCCTCAGGTCCTCCGCCAGCAGGGCCCGGTCCCGGGAGCGCACCTGAAACAGGCTCCACCGCACCCCGTGCACCACGCACCGCGGCCACTCCGCCTGAGGGTAGACCCTGCGGATCGCCTTTCGGGGTTCGCCTGACGGCGAAGCAGCAGGAAGCCCGGGCAGCCCGTCGGTGACAAAGAGCAAAACCCGCCGCAGGCCCCGCTGCCAAAGCTCCCCCAGGACCCCCTCCCATCCCAGGGCGCTCTCCGTGGGCAAAAGCCAAAACCCCAGGACCCGCTCTCCCCGCTAGGGGTGACCCCCAGGGCCACGTACACGGTTTCCCGCACAATCCCCTCACCGTCCCTAAGAACCTTGAGGGAGAGCCCGTCCAGGTAAGGGAGAGCCCGTCCAGGTAGACGAAGGCCATCTCCTCGGGCAAAGACCGGGTGCGGAAGGCTTCAAGATACGCCCTTCGGGCGTGACCTGCCGCCTCCAGGACCTCGTCCGTCAGGGCGCTCAGGGTCTCGTGGGAGTAGCGGTGGCCCAGGAGCAGGCTCGGTATCTCGGCCGCCTTGCGCTGACGGACCCCGGCAGCATAAAGAGCCACCGCCACTGGAACGTAGCCTTCGGCTGACCCCCCACGTCCACCAGACGGCGGGTGTAGGGCCTGAGGAAGGTGGGGTAATACCGGCCTTCCCTGTCCCTGGGGACCCTCAGGTCCACCTGGCCGAAGGTGGTCTCCAGCCTCCCGCAAGGTATCCTGGTCCACGGGGCACCTCCTCGCGCTAAGGTGTGTCCCCCTATTAAACACAGACCCTTACACATAAATCCTTACACGACCGGTAGCAACTTAGGTTAGCTTATATGCGTTATTTTTCAACTGTTTGCACCTTCCCCTTGAGCGTCCACCCCTCTGGGCTCATTGCGTATATACTTGGGTAGATATCAAAGGGAGCTTTTCTCATCTTGGACGGCATTGGCCCTGCTTCCCCTCTCGCTGAGGGGGCAGGAATGGCCTTTCTTATCGATGCGAGCCAATCGACATTTGCGGGGATTTTCCCGTCCTAGACAAGGCTAACGCTTCCTGGGTGATCAAAAACTCGACCTGACGGATTCGATTCTCGTGCGGTCAGAGGCCATAAGCGCCCTTCTGGACGAGAGATTCTGCCTCTTTTAACTTTTCTCATCTTTGCCCGCCCCCGCCCTAAAAAATCCAGGAGGCCGCCTTTCGTATTTACAAGAAGCACCCCCTTTTCGGATATTCACCTGCGTACTCACCTCACGCCACCACCCGCAACACCCGGGTGATGGGCAGACCCGCCTGCCCAAGAAGCTGGGCC
>NZ_FNBC01000010.1 GCF_900102145.1 Thermus arciformis
TCGGGGGCCTTCCTGCGGTTCTACGGGTACCCCAAGGTGCTTTGGCCGTACTTGCGGAGCACCAACCTGATGGAGCGGTTTATCCGGGAAGTGCGGCGTGGGACGAAGGTGCGGGACCACAAGTTTCCCAAGGCGGAGGCGGTATACAAGCTCCTTTACCTGGAGTCAGAGAGGCAAGAGGGGAGGTGGGCAGAACGGAAACTAAAGGGGTTCTCGGAGGTGAAGGAGGTGCTGGAGAAGATGCTTCAGGAGCGGTATGCCCCCCGTACACAGACTCTTACACATAACTCTTGACACGACCCGGCGGGGGAAAGGCCCTGGGGGTTGGGCTGGAAGAGGAGCTGGTAGCTCAGGGTGGAGAGGAGGTAGGAGGCGACGAGGGCGTGGGCGGTGGGGATGGCCCATCGGGCCGAGGAAGGAAGGCGCCAAAGGAGAAGGGCGAGGAGGAGGAAGCCTATCCCCATCAGGGGCAGGAAGACCCGGTCCACGGGGTCCACGCCCCCCGGCCTCGAGGCCCAGTAGGCTACCCCCGCGAGGAGGGCTCCCAGGGGGAGAAGCCAAAGGGCCATCCGCCGCCGAAGCGGGTTCAAGGGGTCCAGGAGCTCGAGGGTGGGGTGCAAACTCCTTTCAGTGTACCTCACTCCCCCGGAGGCCATGGGCGCATTTTCCCCGGGCCCCCCTTAACCGGGGCTTAACGGCCTAAGGGCCCAACCCAGGGGTCCCTTGCGGCCCAATCCACGGCTAGGCCCTCAGTCCTCGAGGTAGGTGTACCCCTGGAGCTCCCGGGCGTACCGCTCCAAAAAAGCCCCCTTCTCCGCGGGGGAGAGGCGGCTTTGCCGCACCAGGCGCTCCACCCCCAGGGTCAGCTCCCTGGCGGTGAAGCCCATCTTCTCAATGACCTTCTCGGCGGTCTCCCCGGGGACGAAGCGCTCTATGGCGAAGCCCTCCTCGTCCACCCGCACGTGGGCCTCCCCCACCTGGCCGAAGAGGTTGTGGTTGCTCCCCAGGACGTCCTGGTAGGCCCCCACCAGGAAGACCCCCAGGTAGTAGGGCTCCCCGGGGCGCACGGCGTGGACGGGGAGGGTCTGGCGCACGTCGTGGAGGTCAATGAAGCGGTCTATCTTGCCGTCCGAGTCGCAGGAGATGTCCACCAGGGTGGCCTGGCGGGTGGGGGGCTCGTGGAGGCGGCTTAGGGGCACGATGGGGAAGAGCTGGTGGATGGCCCAGGCGTCGGGGAGGCTTTGGAAGATGGAGAAGTTGCACACGAGCTTGTCGGCGAGGAGCTTCTCCAGGTCCTCAAACTCGTCGGGGGCGTAGGGGAGCTCCCCTACCAGGGCGTAGACCTTGCGGGCGATGTGGTAGAAGATCTCCTCCGCCAGGGCGCGGTCCTTTAGGGACACGAGCCCGAGGTCGTAGAGGGTCTGGAGGGTCTCCTTGTCCGCGAAGGCGTCGTGGTAGACCTCGCGGAAGTTCTTGGGGCCGAGGCTTAAAAGCCCTTCCCAAAGCTCCTTGACCAGGGGGTGGGCCTCCTCGGGAGGGGCCGGGGGCTTCTTCTCCCCGGGCGGGGTGATGACGTCAATGACCTCCAGGACCAGGACCTCGTGGTAGGCGGTGACGGCCCGGCCCGACTCCGTGACCAGGATGGGGTGGGGCTCCCCGTGCCCTTCCACCACCTCCTTGGTCACGTAGACCAGGTCCTCGGCGTACTCGGAGAGGGTGTAGTTGGCCGAGGCGTAGAAGTTGGTCTTGGAGCCGTCGTAGTCCACGGCCAGGCCCCCGCCCAGGTTGAGGTAGCGGAGGGGAGCCCCGAGCTTCCTGAGCTGCACGTAGGTCTGGGCGGCCTCCCGCACCGCCGCCTTGATCCTGCGGATGTCCGTGACCTGGCTGCCGATGTGGGCGTGGACCATGACCAGGGCGTCTAAGAGGTCCGCCTCCTTGAGGATTTCCACCGCCTGCACGATCTCCGGGGTGGTGAGGCCGAACTTGGCGTTTTCGCCCCCAGAGGCCTCCCACTGCCCCGCCCCCTTGGCCTTGAGCTTGTAGCGGATGCCCAGAAGGGGCTTCACGCCGAGCTCCCGGGAGAGGCGGACCACCCGGGAGAGCTCGGCGAACTTCTCCAGGGTGATCACCACGTTCCGGCCGAGCTTCCTCCCCATGAGGGCCAGGCGGATGAAGTCGTCGTCCTTGAAGCCGTTGGTGGTGATGAGGGCCTCCTCGGAGAGGTCCTGGGCCAGGATGAGGGCGAGCTCGGGTTTGCTCCCCGCCTCGAGGCCGTAGTGGTAGGCCTTCCCCGCCTTGGCCACCGTCTCCAGCACCAGGCGGCGCTGGTTCACCTTCACCGGGTAGACCCCCCGGTAGGCGCCCTGGTAGCCGTACTTGGCCATGGCCTCCCGGAAGGCCTCGTTGAGGGCCCGGATCCGGGCCTCGAGGATCTGGGGAAAGCGGAGCACCAGGGGCAGGGGCCTCCCCTCGTCCCTCAGGGCCTCCACGATCTCCAGGAGGGAGGCCGAAGGCCCCCCGGGGCCCAGGGGGGTCACCTCCATCTCCCCGTCCCGCCCCACGCGGAAAAACCCCGCGCTCCAGTGGGGCACCAGGTAGATCTCCTCCGCCTCCTTGGGGGTGAAGCGCTTGGCCGTTCGCAACCCGGGTCAACCTCCGCTATGAGTGTAGGGCGGATGCCTCCTCTTGGGAAGGGTGGCTTCGGTAAAGGTACCCCTCCCCCTCGGGAACCTCCGCCGGGTCCACCAGGTAGAGGAAAGGCCCCCCGCCTTCGTTGACCAGGACATGGCCCCGGGAGCGCAGGAGGGGCTTTAGGTCCCCGGGGGCCTGGAAGGCCAGGGGGACGGGGCCCACCTCCTTTAGCACCTCCTCCAGAAGGTCAAGCCAGGCGGCGAAGGCCTCGGGAGCCACCTCGGGCACCAGGAGGCGGACCGCCCCCGCTTTGTCCCCGAAGCGCCGGAACCTCCTCAGGAAGCGGCGCAGGGTGCGCCGCTCTTCCCCGGTGGGGCAGAAGGTGAGGTGCTTGTGGCCCACCACGCTGAAGCGGAACCCCTCCGGGGCCAAGGCCCTTAGGCGGCTTATGGTCCTTAAGTCCCCCACCCGGTGCCACCAGGAAAGCTCCACCGTGGGGAAGGCCTTGCGGTAGGCCTTGAACCCCCCGGGGAAGCCCCGGTAGCCCTTTAGCCCCACCAAGATCCCTTCCCTAGCGGGCTTCAAGCCAGTGCTCCAAGAAGGCCAGGCCCACCCGGGCCATGAGGGGGGTGAGGGTGTGCCCCGCCCCCTCCTCCACGAAGCGGGCCAGGCGGCCTTCGGGGTAGTGGGGCCTCAGGGCCTCCAAGGTCTTCTCCATCCGCTCCAGGGGGACGATGAGGTCCTTGGTGCCGTGGAGGTGGAGGAGGGGCACGCCCCCGTAGGCCTCTCCCCGGAGGGCGGGCGGCCTCTCGTAGAGCGCCTGGACCCTGGGGTCTTCCACCTTTTGGCCCTGGGGGAGCTTCATGGGAAAGCCCGAGCCGATGAAGGCGAGGGCCCCTCGAGGCCGGAAGCCCTCGGAAAGGAGGAGGTGGGCCACGAAGGCCCCCAGGCTCCCCCCGGCGAGGAAGAGGGGGAGGCCGAAGCGCCTCTCTGCCTCCTCCGCCACCCTCCGGGCCTCCTCGGCGAAGCCCAAGGCCACCTGGTAGACCTCCTCCACGTACCGGGGGCTCTTAGAGGAGGGGGGAGGGCCCTCCCTTTCCCCGTGCCTTGGGGCGTCAAAGGCGAGGAGGAGGAAGCCCCGTTCCGCGTAGCCGGGAAGGAGGGAGAGGATGTGCTCCTTGGAGCCTTGAAGGCCGTGGAGGGCGAGGAGGAGGGCTTTGGGCGCCTCGGAGGTCCGGGCGAGGACGGAAAGCCCCGCCAAGGTGAGCCGCTCGGTCCGCATCATCTAGGTAAAAAGGCTGGACACCGACTCCCCCCTATGGATCCGCCAGATGGCCTCGGCGAAGAGGGGGGCCACGGTGAGGGTCTTGAGCTTGGGGCCTTCCTTGGGGGGGCAGGTGTCCGTGGCGGCCACCTCCTTCACGGGGCTTTTGGCGATCCTCTCCAGGGCCGGGCCCACGTAGACCCCGTGGGTGGCGGCGGCGTAGACCTCCCTGGCCCCGGCCTGCAGGAGGGCCTCCACCGCCTCCACCAGGCTTCCCGCGGTGGAGATCTCGTCGTCCACGATGAGGGCCGTCTTCCCCTTCACCTCCCCCACCAGCATCCGCACCCGCACCTCCGTGTCGGAGACCCGCTCCTTGTCTATGAAGGCCAGGGGCAGGTGGAGGCGGCGGGCGAGGGAGCTCGCCCGCTTGAGGTCCCCCGCGTCCGGGGCCACCACCACGGCGTTTTCCAGGTCCACCCGGGTGGCGAAGTGGTTGGCGATCACCGGTTCGGCGGAGAGGTGGTCCACGGGGATCTTGAAGAAGCCGTGGACCTGGGGGGAGTGGAGGGTCATGGTGAGGACCCGGTCGGCCCCCGCCGTCTGCAGGAGGTCGGCGACGAGCCGCGCGGTGATGGAGATGCGGGGGGCGTCCTTTTTGTCGCTTCGGGCGTAGGAGAAGTAGGGGATGACGGCGGTGACCCGGGCGGCGCTCGCCCCCTTGGCGGCGTCAATCATCATGAGGAGCTCCATCAGGTGGTCCTGCACCGGCGGGGTGAGGGACTGGACGATGAAGACGTCGCCTTCCCGGAGGCTTTCCTCGTAGCGCACGAAGAGGTTGTCGTTGGCGAAGCGCAAGGTGGTGCTCTTCCCCAAGGGGAGGCCAAGGGCCTCGGCGATGGCCTGGGCCAAAGCGCGGTTGGACTGGCCGGAGAAGATCAGGAGGGGGCGGTCCATGCCGTCCCCCAAGATACCACGCCCCCCTAAAGGGGGGTGATGGCCTCCTGAAGGGGGGTGGTGACCTCGAGGCCCGTGGGGTGGAGGTAGACATTCACCTCGGTGCGCACGCCGAAGCCTTCCAGGTACACCCCGGGCTCCACGGTGAAGGCCAATCCCGGCACCAAGGGGCGGAAGTCGTGGGTTTCCAGGTCGTCCAGGTGGGGCCCAGAGCCGTGGACCTCCTCCCCCAGGTTGTGCCCGGTGCGGTGGCGGACGTAGGGGCCGTAGCCCTCCTCCTCCAGGACCTTGCGGGCCAGGCGATCCACCTCAAAGCCCTTAGGGTAGCGGCCTTCCCGGTAGGCCTTTTCCACGAAGGCGATGGCCTCGTCCCGCGCCCGGGCCACCGCCCGGAAGGCCCGGTGGGCCGCCTCCGGGGGCCTTTTCCCCGCCATCCAGGTGAGGTCGGCGTAGACCCCCCCGGGGGCCTTGGCCCAGAGGTCCAAAAGGACCACCTCCCCCTCCTCCAAGGGCTTATCCGTGGGTTCGTGGTGGGGGTTGGCGGCGTTTCGCCCGAAGGCCACCATGGGGGGGTGGTCAAAGACGAGCCCCTCCGCCTCCAGGGCCCGCACGAGCACCCCCTGGACCTCCCGTTCCCTCGCCCTGGGGTTTTGGCGCAGGAACTCCAGGGCCAGGTCCTTGGCCCGGGCGAGGCCCGCCGCCGCCTTGCGGTGGCTTTGCAGCTTCCCTTCGTCCCAGGTCTGGAAGAGGAGGAGGAGGGGCCAGGAGGAGGCCACCTCCACCCCCATCCCCCGGAGGAGGTCCAGGGTGCCCCCGTCCACCCGGGAGAGGTAGGGGATCTGCCCCCCCGGGACGTACTCCAAGGCCACGCGCCGAAGCCCCGAAAGGGTTTCGGAAAGGCTCTCCACGAAGCCCCGCCAGGTGTGGTAGGTCCTCCGGTTTCCGGGGAGGGGAGGGAAGAGGCTTGCCTCAATGGCGTGGCTGAGGAGGGTGGGCGCCCCTTCCCGGGGGATGAGGTAGGCGAAGCGGCGGGTGAGGTGGAGGGAGGAAAGGCCCAGGACCTCGAGGGCCAGGGGGTTGCTCCTTCCGAAGGAGAGGAGGAGCCAGCCCTCGAGGCCTTCCTCCTTCAAGACTTCCTGCACGCGGGGAAGGTCCATGCCCCCATGGTATCCCGAGTGGGCGTCGCCTCACCTTTCCCTACCCCTGCCGTGCTAGGCTTACGGGTAGGGAGGGAGGAGCATGGTAGAGGCACAGGAGGCGGTCATCCGCATCACCCCCCTGGCGGCGGAGAAGGCCAAGGAGATCCTCGCCCGCTACGGCAAGGAAGGCGCGGCCATTCGCGTCTACATCAAGTCTGGAGGGTGCTCGGGCTTCCAGTACGGCATGGCCGTGGACGAGAGGGAGCTCGAGGGGGACACCTTCGTGGAGATGCACGGGGTGCGGCTCGTGGTGGACCCCATGTCCTTGCCCTACCTGGTGGGCTCGGAGATTGACTGGGTGGAGAGCCTCATGGGGGGCGGGTTCACGGTTCACAACCCAAACGCCGCCAGCACCTGCGGCTGCGGCCACTCCTTCCGCACCAAGGACCAGGAAGGGGAAGCCCGCGCCTGCGGCCATTAAACCCCGGTTCCTTCGGGGGGCCCTGCCTGAGGGCCCCTTTAGCTTTTTCCCGGTTGACCTTAACCCGGCGGGTCGTATAATGGCCTCGGCCACTTAGACGGTGCCACGAAAGGAGGCGGTATGCAGAAGGTAGGCAAGCTGGCTGTACTCGGTATAACTGCCTTGGGCCTGGCCCTGGCGGGGCCTCAGGACAACAGCCTGGTGATCGGGGCTTCCCAGGAGCCCAGGGTGCTGGCGGGGGACTTCCTCAGCGTCATCTCCAACCAGTCCATCAAGAGCGAGATTGAGCAGTACCTCTTCGCGCCCCTCATCGGCTTCAACGCCAACAGCGAGAACTTCCCCGTTTTGGCCACGCAGGTGCCCACCCAGCAAAACGGCCGCCTGCGGGTTACGGACATCGGCGGGGGCAAGAAGCGCCTAGAGATGGACCTCACCATCCGCCCCGATGCCCGCTGGTCCGACGGCAAGCCCATCACCACGGAGGACGTCCAGTTCTACTTTGAGGTGGGCAAGGCCAAGGGGATGCCCGTGCTGAACCCCGACTACTGGGAGCGGGTGAACCTCCGCGTTAAGGACGCCCGCAACTTTACCGTGATCTTTGAGCCCGCCTACTACTACGACACCTACGGCTCCCCCATCGGCTACGCCCCCAAGCACATCATGGGGCCCGAGTGGGAGAAGGTGAAGGCCGCGGCCCGGGGCCTGGACTCCGACAAGGACGCGGAGAAGCTCAACGAGCTCTACCGCAACTTCTTCCTCAAGTTCGCCACCCCCCAGGCGCTGAACCGCGGGGCCATGGTCTACTCCGGGCCCTTCAAGCTGAAGCGCTGGGTGCCGGGGAACTCCATTGAGATGGAGCGGAACCCCAACTTCCCCATCAAGCCCGAGGGCGGGGAGAGCAAGTACGTGCAGAAGGTGGTCTACCGCTTCATCCAGAACACCAACTCCCTCCTGGTGGCGGTGATCGGCGGCTCCATTGACGCCACCTCCAGCGTCTCCCTCACCTTTGACCAGGCCCGGTCCAAGCAGCTCACCTCCCGCGCCCCCGGCCGCTTTGACATCTGGTTCGTGCCCGGGGCCATTTGGGAGCACATTGACATCAACAAGTTTGAGAACTGCCAGACGGTGCGCGATCTCGGCCTGAACGACAAGCGCACCCGCCAGGCCATCCTCCACGCCCTGAACCGGGAGGGCCTGGTGAAGGCCTTCTTTGACGGCCTCCAGCCCGTGGCCCACACCTGGATTGCCCCCGTCAACCCCCTCTTCAACCCCAACGTGAAGAAGTACGAGTTTGACCTGAAGAAGGCCGAGGCCCTCCTGGCGGAGATGGGCTGGAGGAAGGGGCCGGACGGCATCCTCCAGCGCACCGTGGGCGGGCGCACCGTGCGCTTTGAGATTGAGTACGTCACCACCGCCGGCAACGCCATCCGCGAGCGCACCCAGCAGTTCTTCGCCGAGGACCTCAAGAAGATCGGCATCGCCGTCAAGATCAACAACGCTCCCTCCGCCGTGGTCTTCGCCGACGACTACATCCAGCGGGCCAGCGAGTGCAAGTGGACCGGGATGTTTGAGTTCGCCTGGGTCTCCAACCTGCAGGAGGACGGTGGCCTCTTCCAGTACAAGAACCTGAACACCGGGGCCATCATGGTCCCCACCAAGGAGAACAACTACCAGGGCCAGAACATCGGCGGCTGGCGGAACGACGAGTTTGACCGCCTGACGAGCCAGGCCGTCCTGGAGTTTGACGAGGCCAAGCGCAAGGCCCTCTTCGCCCGCGCCCAGGAGATCTGGGCCGAGGAGCTTCCCGCGCTTCCCCTCTACTTCCGCGCCAACCCCTACGTGGTGCGGAAGGGCCTCGTGAACTACGTGGCCAGCGCCTACTCCGGCGGCTACGGCTACCCCGGCTGGAACGCCTGGGAGATCGGCTGGGAGAGCCGCGGGGCCGTGAAGAAGTGGGACCAGGCGAAGTACGCCCTTTCCGTCAAGTAGCCTGGGTGGTATAGTGGGGCCCGCTGGGCTAAAGCCCAGCGGGCTTTTTGAGTGCCATAAACGGGAGGTACAAGAGTGTTCGCCTACACGGTGCGCCGGCTTTTGCAGATGATCCCCCTTCTCCTTGCGGCCAGCGTGGTCATCTACGCCCTCCTGGCCCTGCAACCGGGGGATCCCCTGGACGAGCTCAGGCGGCAGAATCCCCGCATCACCGCCGAGCAGTTTGAGGCTTTGAAGCGGGCCTACGGCCTGGACCAGCCCCTCCACATCCGCTACTTCAAGTGGCTTTCCCGGGCGGTCCAGGGGGACTTGGGCTATAGCCGCACCTACGGGATCCCCGCGGCGGAGTACATCTTCGTGCAACGCCTGCCCAAGACCCTCCTCCTTTCGGGCCTGGCCCTTACCCTGGCCCTTGTGGTGGCCATCCCCGTGGGGGTCTTCTCCGCCGTGCGGCAGTACTCCCTGGCCGACTACGCCATCACCTTCCTCTCCTTCGTGGGCTTCTCCATGCCGGTCTTCTTCCTGGGGATCCTCCTCCTCTACCTCTTCGCCATTTGGCTTCCCGACCACATCCCGGGCTTCCCCCGTTTCCCCACCGGGGGGGTGCCCGGGGTGCTCTGGGAGGACGTGCGCTCGGGGGCGATAAGCTTTTGGTACTTCCTGGGGCAATGGGCCTGGCACCTCATCCTGCCGGTCATCGCCCTTTCCTCCTTGCAGATGGCGGAGTGGACCCGGTTCATGCGGGCTTCCTTGCTGGAGGTGCTTTCCCAGGACTACATCCGCACCGCCCGGGCCAAGGGGCTTTCGGAGCGGGTGGTCCTTTACAAGCACGCGCTGAGGAACGCCCTTATCCCCATCGTGACCCTGGTGGGTCTGGCCATTCCCGGGGTATTGGGCGGGGCCACCATCACCGAAACCATCTTCAGCTACCCCGGGATGGGCCGGGCCATCTTTGACGCCTTGGTGGAGAAGGACTACAACGTGGCCATGGCGGCCCTGGCCTTCTTGGCCCTCATGACCGCCCTTTTCAACCTCCTGGCGGACCTGGCCTACGCGGTGGTGGATCCCCGGATCCGTTACAGCTAGAGGTGTCTTATGGCGACCGCATCCCCTAAGCCCCGAACCTTCTTCAGCCTCTTCTGGCGCCGTCTCCGGCGGCACAAGATGGCCATGGCGAGCCTGGTGGTCATCGTTCTCCTCGTCCTCATGGCCCTGTTTGCTCCATGGATCGCCCCCTACGACCCCACGGCCCAGCCCACGGGCGAGGACGTGGGGGCCTACTACTTCCTGCCCCCTTCCCCCGAGCACCCCCTGGGCACGGACGACCTGGGGCGGGACGTGCTTTCCCGCATCATCTATGGCTCCCGCATCTCCTTGCTGGTGGGCTTTGCCGTGGCCTTTTCCAGCGTGATTCTGGGGACCATCATGGGGACGCTGGCGGGGTACTTCTCCGGGCGCCCCTTGAGATTTTACCTGGGCCCCTTGCGCCGGGAGCGGGAGGGGTTTTACCCTTGGAGCTTCGCCCTGTGGCGGGTATTTTCCTGGTTCCTCTACTACGGGGTGCTCTACCTGGCCCTTTCCATCGCCTGGGCCCTGGCCAAGGATGGGATCCAGGCGGGAAGCCCGGGGAGCTACCTGGGGTTTGGCCTGACCCTGGCCCTGGTGCTTTGGGCCGCTTGGTTTGGGCTTAAGGGGGAGATCCGCCTGGACCTGGACGTGGCCATTAGCCGCCTCATTGACTTCATGCTCACCATCCCCACCCTGCCCCTTCTCCTGGTGCTCTCGGCCCTCCTGCGGGACCCCGGAGTCAAGGTGGGCCAGTGGGCCCAGGGGGTGTTTGGGGATGCGGCCAGCGTCTTCATCATCATCGCCATCCTGGTCCTCTTCGGCTGGTTGGGCACCGCCCGGCTGGTGCGGGGGAACATCCTTTCCTTAAGGGAGCAGGACTACGTCACCGCCGCCCAGGCCCTGGGGGCCACGGACGCCCGCATCATGTTCCGCCACCTGGTCCCGAACACCTTGGCCCCCCTGATCGTCCAGGCCACCTTGCAGATTGGCGGGGCCATCCTCACCGAGGCTGCCCTTTCCTTCCTGGGCTTTGGCATCCAGCCCCCGGTGGCCACCTGGGGGAACATGCTCACCAACGCCCAGGAGTACATCTTCACCGCCCCTTGGCTCGCCCTGCCGCCGGGCTTCATGATCTTCATCACGGTTCTGGCCTTCAACTACCTGGGGGACGGGCTTAGGGACGCCTTGGACCCAAGGAGCCGCCTTTAAGGCCACTCCTGTGCGGGCTTAAGCCCGCACAGGAGTTTTGGCTAGGGGCTTAGGGGCTGAGCTTCTCCTCCGGGTAGGCGGCCTCCACGAAGTAGAGGCCGTGGGCCGGGGCGGTGGGGCCCGCCAGGCGGCGGTCCCCCGTCTCCAGGATGGCCTTAAGGCTTTCTGGAGGCCGCTTTCCTAGCCCCACTTCCAAAAGGGTGCCCACCATGCCCCGCACCTGCCCCCGGAGGAAGCTTCGCCCCTTGAAGGTGAAGTGGACCTCGAGCCCCCCTTCTCCCTCCGCCTCCTCCACCCTGGCCTCCAAGAGCTCCCGGGTGCCCTCCCGGGTCTCCTCCTTGGCGAAGCCCAGGAAGTTGTGCCGCCCGAGGAGAAGGGGAAGGGCCTCCCGGATGGCGAGGAGGTCCAAAGGCCTCCTTACCCAAAGCGCCCGGTGGCGGAGGAGGGGAGAAGGGTAGGGCCTCACCAAGACCCGGTAGCGGTAGGCCCGCCAGAGGGCGTCCTTGCGGGCGTGGAGGTCCTGGGCCACCTCCCTCGCCCCCACCACCTTGAGGTCCTCGGGGAGGAGGCGGTTTAGGGCCTCGGGCACCTTCGCCACGGGGATCCTCCCCTCGAGGTCCACGTGGAAGGGCATGGCCAGGGCGTGCACCCCGGCGTCCGTGCGCCCCGCGGCCACGGCCTTGGGGAGGGCGCCGATTTGGGGCAGGACCCTTTCCAGCTCGCCCTGCACGGTGCGGAGGCCCTCCCGCTGCCGCTGGAGCCCGGCGAAGCGGGTGCCGTCGTATTCCGTGAGGAGGAGGATGCGGCGCACGCCCAAAGCTTAAGTGCCCCCGCCTTGATTTCGCCACAGGGGACGCCGGAGGTCAGGCTTTGCGAAGCCTCTCTTGGGGCCCCCGCTCTGGCACAAGCCAGAGCGGGATACTTAAGTGGTTGCACGTTGATTTCGCAACACGGATTGCCCGAAATAAGGCTCGGGGAGGTTCTTTTGGGGCCCCCACCGCGGCGAAAGCCGCGGTGGGGCACTTAATCCGCGCCCACGGGGGCCTTGGAGGGGTGGCCCTCCAGGGCCACCCCCTCCCCCACCACCCTAAGCCCTACCCGGTCCCCCACCCGGTAGGGGGCCCCGGGGCTTTCCTGCACCAGCACCTCCCGGTCCACGGGTCCTAAGAGGCGCACCCGGTAGGTGAGGTCGTGCCCCTTGAACTCCCGGGCCACCACCTCCCCCAAGGGGCCTTCCCCCGGGGGAGCGAGCCTCAAGGCCTCGGGGCGCAGGGAGAGGAGGAGGGGCCCGAAGGCGGGCTCGGCCAGGGGCACCGGGCCCAGGCAGGTTTCCGCATACCCCCCCTTGCCCTCCCCGGGAAGGAGGTTGGTGCGGCCCAGGAACTGGGCCACGAAGGGGGTCCTGGGCCGCAGGTAGACCTCCTCGGGGGTGCCCACCTGCAAAAGCTCCCCCCCGCGCATCACCCCCAGGCGGTCGGCGAAGGAGAGGGCCTCCTCCTGGTCGTGGGTGACCAGGAGGGCGGTGGTGCCCGTCTCCTTCAGGACCTTGCGCACCTCTTCCCGGGTGGCGGCCCTAAGCCCCGCGTCCAGGCTGGAGAAGGGCTCGTCCAGGAGCACCAGCTTGGGCCCCGGGGCCAGGGCCCGGGCCAGGGCGATGCGCTGTTGCTGCCCGCCGGAAAGCTCGTGGGGCTTGCGGTTTTGGAAGAGGGTCATGCCCACCCGCTCCAGGGCCTTTTGCGCCCTTTGGAGGCGGTCCTTCCCCTTGAGGCCGAAGGCCACATTGCCCAAGGCGCTGAGGTGGGGGAAGAGGGCGTAGTCCTGGAAGACGAAGCCCACGCCCCGCCTTTCCGGGGGAAGGAGGGTGACGTCTTGCCCCTGGAGGAGGACCCGGCCGGCGTCGGGGGCTTCCAGCCCGGCGATGACCCTGAGGAGGGTGGTCTTGCCGCAGCCCGAAGGCCCCAAGAGGGCCAGGATCTCCCCGGGGTAGACCCGGAGGTCCACCCCCTTCAGCACCTCGAGGCCACCGAAGCGCTTGCGGATCCCCTGGAGTTCTAGAAGCGGCGCTCGCTCCAAAGCAACACCCCCACGAAGGCCGCCGAGAGGAGGGCGATGAGGAGGGCGAAGGGGGCGGCCTCGGCGAACATGGCCTCCTGAGTGTAGCCGAAAACCCGGGTGGAAAGGGTGCTGTAGCCCATGGGGGCGAGGAGCAGGGTGATGGGAAGCTCCTTCACCGCCCCCATGAAGGCCAAGGCCCCCCCCGCCGCCACCCCCCGCCAAAGGAGGGGGAAGGTGACGCGGAAGAAGGCCCGGGTGGGGGTCTCCCCCAGGGTCCTCGCCGCCTCCTCGAGCCTCCTCGGCACCTGGCGCAGGGCGCTGCGGATGGGGCCCAGGGTCTCCGCCAGAAGGTGGAAGGCCAGGACCAGGACCAGGAGGGCCAGGCTCCCGTAGAGGAAGGGGAGGCTCCGCAGGCTGAAGAAAATCCAGGCCAGGGCGAAGGCCAAGGGGGGGATGGCGTAGCCCAGGTAGGCCAGGCGCTCCAGGAAGGAGGCGGCGAAGGAGGGGTAGCGCACCCCCAGGTAGGCCAGGGGCAGGGCCATGCCCACGGCCAGCAAGGCGGCGGGAAAGGCGGCCAGGGCGGAGTGGAAGAGGGCCTCGTAAAGCCCCCCTAGGCCTTCCCGGGGGAAGCGGCTCGCCAGGTGGAAAAGGGCGTAAAAGGGGAGGGCCAGGCCTAAAAGGACGGGCGCCAGGGCCAGGAGGTAGGCGAGGGGGGCCCAGGGCCCGAGGCGCACGGGCTTAGCCTGGCGGCTTGAGCCCTTGCCCGTGCGGGCCAGGGCGAGGCGGCGGAGGAGAAGGCCTTCCAGGAGGAGGAGCCCCCCCGTGAGGAGGAGGAGGAAGAGGGCGAGCCAGGCGGCGTACACCCGGTCAAAGGCGGCGTTGTACTGCAGGTAGATGGCGTAGGAGAAGGTCTCGTACTTCAGGAGGCTCACCGTGCCGAACTCCCCCAGGACGTGGAGCCCCACCAGGAGGTGGCCGGAGAGGAGGGCGGGGAGGAGCTGGGGCAGGGTGACCTTGAAGAAGGCCTGAAGGGGGGTCTGGCCCAGGCTCCGGGCCGCCTCTTCCAAGGAGGGGTCCAGGCCCAGGAAGGCGGCCCGCAGGGAGAGGAAAAGGTAGGGGTAGGTGATGAAGGAGAGGACCAGAAGCGCCCCCCAGTACCCCTCCAGCCGGGGCAGGGGCAGCACCCCCCCGGGCCCCGTGGCCGCCAGGAGCACGAAGGCCCCCACGTACCCGGGAAGGGCCAGGGGCAGGGCGAGGAGGAGGGCCAGGAGGCGCTTGCCCTTGAGGTCCGTGCGGGTGGTGAGGAAGGCCAGGGGCAGGGCGAGGAGGGTGGTGAGGAGGAGGACCCCGAGGAGAAGGGCCAGGGTGTTCCAAAGAAGCTCCAGGTTCTTGGGCCGGAGGAGGATCTCCCGAAGGGCCAGGGGGTCGGCCTCGAGGGCCCGGAGGACCAGGTAGACCAGGGGCAGGGCCACCCCACCCCCCGTGAGGAGGGCGGGGAGGAGGAAGGGGAGAAGCCCTGGGAGGTGGGGAAGCCTTAGGGTCATGCTAGAGGATGCCGAGCTCCCGGAGAAGCCTCAGGGCCTGCTCCAGGGGAAGCTTCTCAAAGTCCAGCCTGGGGCTTTTGGCCAGGGCCTCCTCCAGGGGCAGGAGGTTGGGGTCCAGCACCACCCCCTTCACCAGGGGGTACTCCCCGATGTTGCCCACGAAGTACTGCTGGGCCTTGGGGGAGAGGAGGTAGGTGAGGAAGCGGGTGGCCGCGGCGAGGTTCTTGCTCGTCTTCAGGATGCCTGCCCCCGTCACCAGGGCCAGGTTGCCCACGTCCCCCTCCTTGAAGTGGTGCAGGCCCAGGTTGTACCCCGCCCGGCGGAAGCGCACCACGTAGTAGTGGTTGGTGGAGCCGAGGTCTATCTCCCCGGCCCGGATGGCGTCCAGCATGGCCGGGTTGGAGGGGTAGGCCTTGGGGGCGAGGGCCTTCATGGCGAGGAGCCACTCCCGGGCCTTGGCCTCCCCGTGGAGGGCGAGGATCCCGGCCACCATGTCCTGGAAGCTGGAGTAGGTGGGGGTCCAGCCCACCCGAAGCCCCTTCTCCCGGGCGAAGCGGGGAAGGTCCAGGAGGCTTTGGGGAAGCTCCTCGGCCTTGACCTTATTGGGGTTGTAGGCCAGCACCCGGAGCCGCATCGTGACCGGTACCCAGGCCTTGGAGCCGGGGACGAAGCCCAGGGGCTTTCCCAAAAGGCTTTCCCCCAAAGGCCGAAGGAGCCCCTTGGCCGCCGCCTGGCCCAGGGCCCCGGAGGTGTTGAGCCAAAGCACGTCCGCCGGGGAGCGGTTTCCCTCCTCCTGGAGGGCGGCGAGGATCTGGGCGTCGGTGCCGTAGCGCACCTGTACCCGGAGGCCGGTTTCCGCCTCAAACCCCTTGACCAGGGGCTCCACCAGGCTCTGCCCCCGCCCGGAGTAGACCGTGAGGGTCTGGGCCAAGGCGCCTAGGGCCGAGAAAGCTGCCAGGGTGAGGAAGAGTCGCTTCACCGGATACCTCCTTCGTCTTCAGGAGAGGCCTCTCCCGGGAAGGAGGGTACCCCGGGGCGGGGAGAAAGTCAAGTATTCCGGTCGGATTTATGGACTTTAGAAGCGATAATCGTTTGCAACCAGGGGAAGACCCCCGTGAGGTCCCCGGGCGGGGGAGGGAGGGGGTTTCCCGTGTAGACCAGGGGCACGGGGTTTCGGGTGTGGTGGGGATGCCAGGGCTCCTCGGCGTTGCCGTGGTCCGAGGCCAGGAGGAGGACGCCGCCTTCGGCGAGAAAGCCCTGGAGGAAAAGGGTGAGCTCCCGGAAGCGCTCGCGAAGGCTTTCGGGGTGGCGGTGGGCGGCGAGGTCCAGGGCCCAGTACTCCAAGACCACGAGGTCAAAGGCCCGGGCTAAGGCCGCCGCCTTGGCCCCCGCCCCGTAGGGGTCCTCCCAGAAGCCGGGGGGAAGGGCCAGGGGGTGGCCCAGGGGAAGGAGGGGAAGGCCCGCCAGGCGGGCGGCCTGGGCGAAGGCGGAGAGGAGAAGCCGCCTTCCCCCCGTGGCCCTTTGCAGGTACTCCGGGCGGTAGCCGTTGGCGTGGAGGACCCTTAGGCCCTTTCCCTTGGCCCAGGCGTAGAGACCTTGCGCCAGGAGGGGCCGAAGCCTCGGGCTTGGGAAGGGGCCCTGGTGGTGGCCGAGGAGCCTCGCGGCGTTTTCCCCGGTGAGGAGGGCGGTCTGCCCCGTGCCCGACTGGGGCAGGCCCTCCACCCCCAAGGTGGCGTCCAGGGGGTGGGGGGAAAGCTCCAGAAGGAGGGGGAAGAGCCTTTCCAACGCCTCTCCCAGGCCCAGGCCGTCCACGAAGAGGAAGAGCACCCCCTTAGTCTGCCCCCAAGCGGGGCGGGGAAGGTGGCGGGGTTTGCAAAGGGACGGGAAGGCCCGGGTATCCTGAGGAAGGAGGTGTCCTTATGCCGGTGAGGAAGGCCAAGGCGGTATGGGAAGGCGGGTTGCGTTCGGGCAAAGGGGCGATGAAGCTCGGGAGCCAGGCCTTTGAGGGGCCCTATTCCTACCCTTCCCGGTTTGAGGAGGGGGAGGGGACGAACCCCGAGGAGCTCATCGCCGCGGCCCACGCGGGGTGCTTCTCCATGGCCCTGGCGGCCAGCCTGGAGCGGGAGGGCTTTCCCCCGAAGCGGGTCTCCACCGAGGCCCGGGTGCACCTGGAGATGGTGGACGGCAAGCCCACCCTCACCCGGATTGAGCTTCTGACCGAGGCGGAGGTGCCGGGGATCAGCCCGGAGAAGTTCCTGGAGATCGCCGAGGCCGCCAAGGAGGGCTGCCCGGTCTCCCGGGCCCTGGCGGGGGTGAAGGAGATCGCCCTCACGGCCCGCCTGCTTTAGGGGCTATTCCCCTTTCCAGAGGAGGCGGCCGCAGGAGGGGCAGCGGGTGAGCTGCCCCTGGACCACCTTCTGGGCCACGTGGGTGGGCAGGACTACGTTGCACCCCTCGCAGCGGAAGACCTGGCCCTGGCGGAGCATGCGCACCACGCCCGTGCCCTTGCGGGCCCGGCGGATGGCCTCGTACTCCTTGAGCACGGGGGCGGGGATGCCCTGGGCCATGGCCTCCCGCTCCTCCTTTAGCCTCAGGATCTCCTCTTCCAGGGCCTCCACCCTCTTGGCGTTTTCCTGGAAGAGCTCCTCTAAACGGGGCCTTAGGCCCGCCAGGGCCTCCTCCACCCGGGCGATCTCGGCCTCCACCTCCTCCATGGCCTCCATGATGGGGGTGGAGAGCTCCAGGAGTTCCCGGATGCGGTCCTTGATCTGCTGGATGCGGTTTTCGTACTGGGTCTGCTCCCGGGCGCTTTGGGCCTGGCGCTGCTCCGCTTCCGCCTGCTTCTCCTTGGCGGTGAGGTCCTCTATGTCCAGGCTGTGCCGGGTGTAGCTCTTGCGCAGCTCCGCCTGCCGCTCCAAGAGGTCGGCGAGCTCGGCCTCCAGGGCCTCCACCTGGGACCTTACGGAGACGAGCTCCTCGGGGAGGCTCTCCGCTTCTTTGCGCAATCGGTCTATCTCCAGGTCTTTCTCCTGAAGCGCGTAGAGTGCCCTCAGTGCCTCCGCCCCGTTCACGCCTCCCATTCTAACCCGGCGAGGAAGGGGTTCGTCCGGGCCTCGAGGCCCAGGGTGGTCCCGGGCCCGTGCCCCGGGTGGACCCGGGTCGTTGGGGGGAGGGCGAGGAGGCGCTTCAAGGAGCGAAAAAGGGTTTTGGGGTCGGCCCCGGGGAGGTCGTAGCGGCCGACGCTGCCCCGGAAGAGGAGGTCCCCGGAGAAGACCTGGGCTCCTTCTGGGTCGTAGAAGGCCACGTGGCCGGGGCTGTGACCGGGAAGGTGGAGGACCTGGAAGCCGAAAAGGGCCATGCCCTCCTCCAAAGGCCGCACGGGAAGGGGAGGCTTGGGGATGGCGAAGCCCCAGGCCCGGGCGGCGAGGTCCGCCCCTTCGTACAGGGGGAGGTCCAGGGGGTGGAGGTAGACGGGGAGGTCCAGGGCCTCCACCAGGGGGGCCACGGCCCCCACGTGGTCAAAGTGGGCGTGGGTGAGGAGGATGGCTTTGGGGGTGAGGCCCGTATTTTGGAAGAGGGCCAAGAGCTTTTCCGGCTCGTCCCCGGGGTCAATGAGAACCGCCCCCTCCCCGGTTTCCACCAGGTAGGCGTTTTCCCCCAAGGGGCCTAGGGTAAGGGGGAAGACCCTCATGGCTCGGTGGGCAGGCCCTCCTGGAGCCACTCGTGCATGGAGCCGAGGTAGTTCCGGGCCTGGACCCCGAGGCTCCTTAAGACGAAGAAGGCCACGGCGCTCCGGGCCCCGGAGTGGCAGTAGACCCCCACCTCCTGCCCCGGCTGAAGCCCGAGCCTTTCAAGAAGCCCCCCTGGGCTTAAGAAGAGCTCCAGGGGGGCGTTTTTGCTCCCGGGGATGCGCCCGCCCCGGGGGCAGCAGGGGGGGTGGACCTCCCCCCGGAACTCCTCGGGGCTCCGCACGTCCAGGAGGAGGGGGTGGCGGGCGGCCTCGTCGGCGGTGAGGAGCCAGTCCCGCCGCAGGCGGGCCACGGTGTCCGTCCGCTCGGGCCTGGGCTCCTCCCTCTCCGTGGCCTGGGGCTCCCAGCCCTCGGTCCAAAGGGCCACCTCGAGGCCCCCCAGGCCCAGGAAGAAGGCGGTGCGGCAGAGGCGGCTGGTGAGCCCTTCGTCGTAGAGGACCACGGGGCTTTTGAGGCCCAGGGTCTGGAAGAGCTCCGTGAGCCCCGCTTCCAGGGCCTTAAGCTCCGCCTCCTCCCGCAGGCGGAGCTTGGGGGCGGAGAGGTCCAGGTGCCGGGCCCCCGGGAGGTGGCCCGCCTCGTAGGCGGACCGGGGGCGGGTGTCCACCAGGACCGCGTCCCTGGGCAGGTCCATGGGCCTGATTATAAGGGGCGCATGGGTAAGCGGGAAGAAGTGAGGGTACTTGACAAAAGGGCGCGCAGATGTTATAAGTGTATCTGGAGGTGATGGATATGGCTCTGGTGCGCAGGGACGCACGCCCCACGGAGATCACCCCCTTCCGGACCTGGGGACCCCTTTCCCTTCTGGAGGAGGCCAACCGGCTCTTTGAGGAGGTGATGGGCGAGTTCGCCCGGCCCCTCGCCACCGCCTACGTGGCCCCGGCGGACCTCTACGAGACGGACGAAGCCCTGGTCCTGGAGATGGCCGTGCCCGGCCTCTCCCCTGAGGACCTGGAGGTGAGCCTCGAGGGCACCAAGCTCACCGTCCGGGGCCAGGTGAAGCCCCAGGAGGACGCCAAGGCCCGCCGCTACTACCTCCAGGAGATCCCCCACGGCTCCTTCGTGCGCACCTTCACCCTGCCCGTGGAGGTGAAGGCGGACGAGGCCAAGGCGGAGTTCCGCCACGGCATCCTCCGGCTCACCCTGCCCAAGGTGGCCGAGGCCCGGGCCAAGCGGATCCCCATTGAGGTGGTCCAGTAGCCTCGCCCTGAAAACCCCCCTGGGTCTTCCCAGGGGGGTTTTCTTGTGCCACCCCGGGCTGGCCCAAGCCAGCCTGGAGGCCCCGGCAAAGGGTCCTCGGGCCAGCCGGGCGAAGGAATGGGGTACTTATCGGCTTTGGCTTAGGGCCCCTTGGAGCCTCCTCAGGGCCTCCTCCAACACCTCGGGGTAGGTGGCGAAGTTGAGGCGCACGTGGCGGTCGTACCCCTCCCCGAAGGTCTCCCCCGGGTTCAGGGCCACCCGGGCCTCCCGGAGGAGGTAGGCCGCCGCCTTGGGGATGGGGGTTTTGAGCCAGGCCAGGTAGGTGCCCTCCGGGGGGAAGTGGCCGAGGCCCACCTCCTTGGCCCAGGCCGCCACCCGGTCCCGGTTGGCCTTAAGCCGCTCCAGGGTGGCCTTCAGCCAGGGCCCCCCTTCCCTCAGAGCCGCCTTCCAGGCGGCCATGGCCAAGACGTTGGGGAAGGTGTGGGGGAGGTGGCGCTTTAAGGCCTCCACCAGGGGCTTGGGCCCCACCACCGCCCCTATGGGCAGGCCCGCCAGGTTGTAGGCCTTGCCCGGCCCCAGGAGGGTGAGGGTGCGCTCGGGGAGGAACCGGGCCAGGGGGACGTGGGGCCTTTCGTAGGTGAGGGGGGCGTGGAGCTCGTCGGAGACCACGATGAGGTCGTGCTTGCGGGCGATGGCCGCCACCCCCTCTAGCTCCTCCTCGGTGAAGACCCGGCCCGTGGGGTTTTGGGGGTGGCAGAAGAGGAGAAGCCTTGTGGCGAAGGCCAGGCGCTCCAAGCCCGGGAGGTCCAGCCGGTAGCCCTCCTCCGTTTCCCGCAAGGGGTTGGCCAGGAGGGTGCGCCTCTGCTCGCGGATGGCGGCGAGGAAGGGGGGGTAGACGGGCACCTGGGTCAAGACCCCCTGCCCGGGGGCGGTGAAGGCGGCCACGGCGGCGTAAAGCCCCACCACCACCCCGGGCATGAAGGCCACCTCCCCCTCGAGGCCCACCCCCTCCAGGAGGAGGGCTTTGAGCTCCGGGTCCCCTTCCCGGGGCGGGTAGCCCAAAAACCCCTCCGCCCGCTCGCGGATGGCCCGGCGCACGGGCTCCGCCACCGGGAAGTCCATGTCCGCCACCCAAAGGGGCAGCACGTCCTCCGGGTAGGCGCTCCACTTCAGGGAGTCTTGGCGGGGCGGAAGCTCCATGGGGTTATCTTACCCCCCGGCCCAGGCGCCTCAGCATGTAGAGGGAAAGGAGGACGAGGAAAACGCTCACCACCTGGGTGGCGGTGAAGAGGCCGATGCCGAGCTCCTCGTTCCGGTAAACGGGAAGCCACAAGGGGTTCAGCCGGAAGGGCTCTTCCAGGACGGAGCGGAGGACGCTGTACCAGAGGAGGAAGTTCCAGAAGGCGTAGCCGTAGAAGGGCTTCTTCCTTAGCCAGTAGAAGGAGAGGGGAAGGAGGATGAGCCCCACCAGGGCCCCGTAGACCTGGGTGAGGTGCACGGGGCCCCGGAGGAGCTCGGCGCACCGGTAGACCTGGGAGATGTCGTCTATGCCCGGGCAGACCCCCGGGAAGCCCTTGGCCCACTCCGGCCAGGTGAAGCCGATGGGCAAGGAGGTGAGGCGGCCCGCGGTGTCGGAGCCGTTCATGAGGTTGCCGATCCTCCCGGCCACGATGCCCAAGGCCACCCCCGGGGTGGCGGCGTCCAGGTAGGGCCACAAGGGGTAACCCCGCTTCCGGTGGAAGTAGTAGAAGGTGAGCGCCCCCCCCAGCACGGCCCCGTGGAAGGAGAGCCCCCCGTGCCAGATGTAGAAGACCTCCATGGGGTTTTCCAGGAAGTAACCGGGGGAGGTGAGGACGTACCCGAGCCTCGCCCCCACCACCCCCCACACCACGGCCCAGAAGGCCACGGTCTCAAAGCGCTCCGTGTCCAGCCCCCAGGCCTTGAGCCGCCTTTTGGCGAGCTCAAAGCCGATGAAGATGGCCAGGGTGAGGAGAAAGCCGTACCACTGGACCCTCAAGGGGCCGATTTGGATCATGGTGGGGCTCATTCCCGGCCTCCAAGAAGCGCCGCCATGCGCTCGGCGAGCTCCTTCTCCCCGAAAGCCCCTTCCAGGAGCACCTCTTCCCCCCAAAGGAGCACCGGGACGCGGAAGGTGTACCGGGCGAAGAGCTCCGGATCGCGGTCCACGTCCCGGCGCACGTAGGGCACCCCCAGGGTCCAGAGGGCCCTTTCCGCCTTCTCGCAAAGCCCGCACCCTTCCCGGGTGACGAAGACGAGCTCCATGGGGGAAAGCATACCCTGGCCTAGGGGAAGATGTGGCGGAGGACCCAAAGCCCCATGGCCAGGTGGACGAGCACCTTGGCCACCACGCCCCCCATGAGCCCCACCAGGGTGCCCCAGGCCGCCCGTAGGGCCTCCTCCGGCCGCCTACCCGAGAGGTACTCAAAGAGCCAGGCGAGGAGGAAGGGGAGGGCCAAGACCCCCAAGACCCCAAAGAAGAGGCCCAGGAGCCCCCCTAAAAAGGCCCCCCAAAGCCCCGCCCGGCCCGCCCCGTAGCGCCTGGCCCCAAAGAGGGCCGCCAGGTTGTCCAGGACCATGGCCAAAAGGGCCAGGGCCCCGAGGACGGCCCACGCCCCCAGGGAAAGCTCCCGGAAGCCCAGGAGGACCTCATGGAGGAAGGCGGCGAGGAGGATGACCAAGGTGGCGGGCACCAGGGGGAGGAAGGTGAGGAGGACCCCGAGGAGCCATAGGGCCACGAAGAGCCAGTCCGCGAAGGCGTCCACGGGAAAAGCCTAGGGCCTAGGCCCATGAGAAGGGAAAGGGACATCTGCCTTGGGCGGCTTCCCGTAAGCTTGGGGCGTATGGACATCGGCCTACCTAAGGAGCGCATGACCCTCAAAAACCTCCCCCTCTTCGCGGGGGAGGTGCGGGAGGGGCGGGTGGCCCTCACCCCCCAAGGGGTGCGGGAGCTTGTGGCGTTGGGCCACCGGGTCTACGTGGAGCGGGGGGCGGGGGAGCGGGCGGGCTTCCCCGACGAGGCCTACGAGGCGGCGGGGGCCAGGCTGGTGAGCCGGGAGGAGGCCTTTGGCCGCCCCGAGGTGGTGCTCAAGGTGGCCCGCCCCACCCTCGAGGAGGTGGCCCTCCTCCGCCCCGGGGCCACCCTTTTCGGCTTCCTGCACCTGGCCGTGGCGGAGTCCTCCCTGGTGGAGGCCATGGCCCAGAAGGGCCTCACCGCCATCGGCTACGAGCTCGTGGGGGAAGGGGAGAGGCGGCCTGTGCTCAAGGCCATGAGCGAGATCGCTGGGCGGCTCGCCCCCCAGCTCGCCGGGCGGCTCCTCGAGGCCCCCTTGGGCCCCGGGGTGCTCCTCTCGGGCCTGCCCGGCATCCCCCCGGCGGACGTGGTGGTCCTGGGGGCGGGGGTCTTGGGCCGGGCGGCGGGGAAGGCCTTCCTGGGGGCCGGGGCCTCGGTCTACCTCCTGGACCACGCCCTTCCCGCCCTGGAGGAGGCGGCCCGGGAGGCCCCGGGGGCCGTCACCGCCCTCGTCACCCAAAGCCGCTTGGAGCGCTACGTGGCCTTCGCCGACGTCCTGGTGGGGGCGGTGGCCGTCCCCGGGGAGCGCACCCCCCTTCTCCTCACCCGGGACCTCCTCGCCCGCATGCGCCCGGGAAGCGTCCTCCTGGACTTCGCCATAGACCAGGGGGGCATCGCCGAGACCAGCCGGGTGGGGGTCTACCAGGAGATGGGGGTCACCCACTTCTGCCTCCCCAACGTCCCCGCCCTCGTCCCCCGCACCGCAAGCCACGCCCTCACCGCCACCCTCTTGCCCTTCCTGCTGCGGATGGCGGAAGACCCCCTGGCGGTGCCCGAGCTCCGCCAGGGGGCCTACCTCCTCCTGGGCCAGAAAGGAGGCCACCTAGAATGAGCTACCGCAAGAAGCTCACCTCCCCCGAGGACGCCGTGGGCCTGATCCGGTCCGGGATGCGGGTCTTCGTCTCCGGCAACGCCGCCACCCCCACCCCCCTCCTCAAGGCCCTCGCCGCCCGCAAGGACGAGCTGGAAAACGTGGAGCTCGTCCACCTCCTGCAGATGGGGGAAGACCCCTTCGCCTCTTTGGAGATGGAGGGGCACTTCAGAAGGCGCTCCCTCTTCGTGGGCCCCGCCGACCGGGAGGCGGTGAACCAGGGCCGGGCCGACTACGTGCCCATCATGCTCCACCAGGTGCCCTGGCTCTTCAAGCGGCGCATCCTCCCCCTGGACGCGGCCATCGTCCAGGTGTCCCCTCCGGACGAGCACGGCTTCTGCTCCTTGGGGGTGGAGGTCATCGCCACGAAGGCGGCGGTGGAGACCGCCCCCATCGTTATCGCCATGGTAAACCCCAGGATGCCGAGAACCCTGGGGGACACCTTCGTCCACGTCTCCCGCCTCACGGCCATCGTGGAGCTGGACTGGCCCCTGCCGGAGCTCAAGCGGGAGGGGTTTGGCGAGGTGGAGCGGAGGATCGGGGAGCACGTGGCGGGCCTCATTGAGGACGGGGCCACCCTGCAGATGGGCATCGGGGCCATCCCCGACGCGGTCTTGGCGAGCCTGGAGGGCCGCAAGGACCTCGGGGTGCACACGGAGATGATCTCCGACGGGGTCCTCGAGGCCTGGGAAAAGGGCCTCATCACCGGGGCGAAAAAGTCCCTCCACCCCGGGAAGATCGTGGGCACCTTCGTCCTGGGTTCGGAGCGGCTCTACCGCTTCGTCCACGACAACCCCCTCTTTGAGCTCCACCCCGCCGACTACGTGAACGACCCCTTCGTCATCGCCCAAAACCGCAAGATGGTGGCCATCAACTCGGCCATTGAGGTGGACCTCACGGGCCAGGTGGTGGCGGACTCCATCGGCACCCGCATCTACTCGGGCTTCGGCGGCCAGCTGGACTTCATCCGGGGGGCGGCAAGGAGCGAGGGAGGAAAGCCCATCATCGCCCTGCCCTCCACGGCCAAGGGGCATAGCCGCATCGTCCCCTACCTCAAGCCGGGGGCGGGGGTGGTCACCACCCGGGCGGACGTGCACTACGTGGTCACGGAGTGGGGCGTGGCTGAGCTCTTCGGCCGCTCCTTGAGGGAGCGGGCCTTGGCCCTCATCGGGGTGGCCCACCCCGACTTCCGGGAAGAGCTTCTAAAGGCCGCCTGGGAGCGGAGGCTTCTCCCCCGGAGCTACCCTGGGGTGGGCCTCCAGGGGGGCTAACACCACCCCATGCTGGCTTGCGCCAGCATGGGGGCCCCAAAAGGCCTTAGCGGATCTGGACCCGGTAGCAGACCTCCCCCGCCTCCCCCGGGCCCACGTTGCCCACCTCCACCCGCACCACCCCGCCCGAGATCTCCCCGGCGTCGTCCGCTGGGGAGGCGGTGAGGTAGAGGGTGGCGCTTCCGTGGCTCCAGCGGATGGCCTTCCCCCCGTAGTCGGGCACGGAGGGGAGGGGGTCCGTGAAGAAGGGAATGGGGTCGGTGAGGAGGAACTGGCTCACGGGGGCCGTGCCCAGGTTGCGGTAGGTCACGCAGTACTCCAGCACCTCCCCCGGCCTCCCCTCCCCCCGGGTGCCGAAGCCCGTGCCCTGGGTGACGTTCCGCACCTTTTTCTCCAGGCGGACCTCGCCCCCCGAGACCGTGGTGGTGTCGGCGAGGCTCCGGAGGTCCACCACCCCGGGGTTGTTGGCCCAGGCGAGGGCGCCTTGGAGGAGGGCCACGTCCACGGCCCCCGCGGGCACCCCCGGGGGCACCAGGACCCGGGCCTCCAGGGCGCAGGCCTTCAGACTCCCGTCGGCTTCCCGGGGCCAGGAGGGGCCCACGGGGAGGGTCTGGGGCAGGGAAGCGAAGCCCTCCCCGGGGTCGTCAAAGTCCCCGTCGCAGTTCCCGTCCACCCGGACCTGGACCGGCCAGGAGGGGGCGTTGGCCAGGGAGAGGGTGAGGCTTCCCAGGGTGCCCGGGCGGTAGAGGTGGGGGTAGGCCACCACCCCGGGGCTTGCCGCCAGGCCTGTTTGCGGCGGATAAAAGCGGCTTTCCCGCACCACGCCGAAGTTGCGGGCCACCTCGGTTCCGGCGATGGCCGCCGCGTCCAGGGTGGGGAAGGCGGGGTTTTGCGCCCCGGCCCAGCTGGGGACCTTGTGGGCCGTGCTCCCGTCGTTCCAGCCCGTGGCCGGGCGCAAGGGGTGGGAGAGGGTGAAGGGGCCGAAGTTCCAGGGGACGTAGAGGACGTAACGGCCCTGGCCGTCGGTGGTGGCCGAGCGGGCGGCGCTTCCCTGGGCGGTGACCGCCACGCCGGGGACGCCCCTTTCCCCGCCCGTCTGCCAGGCGTCGTTGGCGGCCCCGCCCCCTTCCCCGTCGTCGTAGAAGACGGTGCCCACGAGCCTCGCCCCGTGGAAGAGGCCGAAGTCCAGGCCGGAGAGGTCCTGGAACACGCTCACGCTGAGGCTACCCGAGGGGGGGTTGACGAAGAGCCAGCCCGAAGGGGGGGTGGGGGTGGTGTCGGAGGGGTTATTGTTGTCGTCCAGGAAGAGGGTGTAGCTCCCCGGGGCCACGCCCGTGAAGCTGAAGGCGCCGCTTCCCGGGTCCACCTGGGCCTGGGCCACCACGCTTCCCCCTTGGAGGAGCTTCACCCAGACCGTGGCCCCGTCGCTCCAGCTCTCCCCGGGGGACTTGAGGCCGTTGGGCTCGAGGTCGTGGTAGACCTGGCCCGCCAGAGTGAAGCCCACCACCGTGACCGAAGCGCTCACGGTGGCTTCCTTGCTGTAGCTGGTCCCCAGGGTCTGGGCGTTGTAGCTCACCCTGGCGGTGTTGACGAGGGTGCTGCCCGCGGCCTCGGGGAGGACCTGCACCCGGAAGCGCACCTCCGCCCCTTGCCCGGGGGGGATGAGGCCCCCTTGGCTGGCGTTCGCCCCGGTGCCGAGCCGGAAGCGCACGCAAGGCCCTCCCCCGGCCTCGGGGCAGCTTGGGCTGTACTCGGCGATGTCGTCACCGGGGGCGTCCGTGAAGGTGCCGGTGGGCGCCCCCAGAGCGTTTTGCACCACCCGGAGGCTTCCCGGGACGTACTGGGTGCCCGCCGGGATGGGGTCCACCACCACCACGTTGGTGGCCCCGTCCAGGCCGGTGTTGGTGAAGCTCACGGCGTACTCCAAGAGGTCCCCCACCCGGAGGTCCCCGCCGTTGAGGTCGGAGACGGTCTTGGTGAAGGTGGTGACGAGGTCGGGGAGGTAAAGGTCCACGGCGAAGGCCATGACCGCGGGGAAGTACACGTCTCCCGAAGAAGAAAACTGGACCGTGGCGGAGGTGGCCCCGTTGGGGATTTTCCCGGTGGCGTCCACCAGGTCCACGTCCACAGCCATATGGTTCACGAAGTCCGGGGTCTTGTTGGTGAAACGACTTCCCAGGTCAGAGATGGAACTATTGAAAAAGTTGTTCACCGGGTTCTGCGCGTCGCTCAAGGCGGAGCTGTTGAGGAGGAGCTGGTCCCCGGTGATGCCCCCCTCTCCCTCGTAGGCCAAAGCCCCCACCCGGGCGTTCACGGGGCCCACCAAGGGGGTGAGGAAGCCCGAGAGGGTGATGAGCACGTTGTTACCGCTACTAACACTCGCTAGGCCGTCGTAGACCACCAGATTCTTGAAGGTGGCGCTGGGGTCGCGGTAGACCACCACCAGGCTCCAGCCCGCGTAAAAGCCAATATTAGTATCTGTTCCCGTCTGCGCCACGATGCCGCCCACCCAGTAAGAGCCACTCCCCGCCGAGCGCACCAGGCCCGTGACGTCGGCGAAGGCCACGTAGGGGCTGGGGGTGGCACCTGTTATGGTGCCGAGAAGGGAGCCCGTGACGGCCTGGTAGGCCGTGGCCCCCGGGGGCTTGAGGTAGATGGTGTTCCGCCCGGAAGCGCTCTGGCCAGCCCTAGCTCCCCAGTAGAGGCCCGCCCACAGGACCTGGGCGCCGGGAGGAAGGCTGAGCTGGGCGGCGCTGGAGCCTCCCCTTCCCGCAGGCCAGGTGGGGTTGGCGGGGTCGGCGTTCAGGAAGATCATATTGAGTGTGTTGTTGAGCGCATTCGGGTTATTCATCGCCGTGGTGTTGCAACCGTACGTTCCTGAGCCCTGGGCGCACATCAGGGTGTTGCCCACCATGCGGATCTCGCCCCGCTCGTTGGCCTCAAAGCGCTTCGCGAAGGGCCTGACCACCTGAGCCTGGGCGAGGCCCGGGAGGAGGACCAGGAGGACCAAGATGGCTCTCATCCAGAACTTCATCGGCTCCCTCCGAAGACGTCCAGCCTCAGGTAGACCCCCTCGGGGGCGAAGAGGCTGGGCCCAAACTGGTAGCCCAAGGAGAGCCAGAGGGGGCTAAAGCGCAGGGTGCCCTCCACGGAGAAGCTTAGGCTCCCCGCCCCGGTGGCGGGCTGGAAGGTGTAGGCGGCCCCGCCCCCGAGGCCCAGAAGCTCCGTGGGGAAGAGGGTGGCGTAAAGCCCGAGGGCGTAGGTGGCCCCCTCTGGGTCAGGGAAGGGGTAGCGGTAGCCGAAGGCCGGGCGCACGGAGAAGGCGGGGGAAGGGGCGTAGGCGGCGGCAAGCTGCCCCTCCAGAAGGCCCGTCTCCGTGGCGTAGCGGTGGTAGGTGAGGAGGGAGAGGACCGGGGAGCGGAGGGCGTAGGCCAGGCTGAAGCGCCCCTTCACCTCGGGGAGGAGGGAGAGGGCGAGGTCCAGGCCCAGGGTGTTCTCGGGGTCCAGGCTCCCCGCCGCCCCGCCCCGGAGGGTGAGCTTGGGGCCGAGGGCCCCTTCCACCCCGAAGGTGGCCACCAGGCCCTCCCGGGCGTAGCGGAGGCCGAGGCTTCCCCCAAGCTCCCCCTGCCCCCCGGAGAAGGCGTAGAGGGCGTAAAGGCCCAGGTTCGCCGAGAGGTTTTCCGTGAGGGGAAGGGGGGCCTCCAGGCCGAAGCGGGCGCGGTTCCCCTCCCCGCTCGCCGTGGGGAGCTGGTAGGAGAGGGCCAGGTTGGCGCTCCCCAGGCGCTGGCGCAGGCCAAAGGCCCCCTGCAGGCCCTCCCCCCAGAGGTAGGCCAGGCTTCCCTCCGCCTCCAGGGCTTCCCCTAAGGGCCAGAGGAGGTCCAGGCGGGTCTCCTGCCCGCCGGACAGGAGGTAGGCGTGGGAGAGGCCGAAGCGGGCCCGGCCCTCCTGGTAGGCGGCCCGGCCCAGGAGGTAAAGGCTTCCCTCCCGCCAGGCGTAGCCCGCCCCCAGGCCGAAGCGGAGGCCCTGGGCGAGCTTCGCCTCGTAGACGAGCCCGGTGCGGGCGGGGGTGGTGTGCTCCAGGGCCACCGCCCCGAAGCCCAGGTCGTAGGCCGCCCGGAAGGCCCCCTGCACCTCCCCGCCCTCCTCGTAGGCCAGGTTGCCCTGGGCCTCGAGGGGCCCCTCTCTCAGGGCGGCGGAGAGGCCGAAGCGCCACTTCCCCGCGAAGGCGGCCTCGAGGCCCACCCCGCTTCCCCCTTCCCCGTAGGCCAAGGAGGCCCCCAGGGCGTAGCCCTGGGAGGCGAAGCCCTGGAGGTCCAGGCGCAGGTACCCCCCAAGCCCGAAGCGCCAGGGGCCCGCCTCGTAGGCCGCCTGGGCCCCCAGGGCGAGCTCCTCCCGGGGGGCGGAGAGGGGGGCGTACTCCGCCACGAGGCGCACCGGGGCGAACCCGGGGGTGAAGGGGGCGAGGGGCCTTGCCAGGACGATCTCCCCGCTCAGGAACTCGTAGGTGTAGTCCACCCCGGCCTCCAGGGCCCTGGTCCTTCCCCCCTCCACCAGGAAGAGGCGGAGGGAGCCCGGGGCGGGGCTTCCGGAGAGCCGGTAGAAGGCGGTGCCGTCGGGGACGATCTCCTCCCGCACCTGGCCTTTGGGGAGGAGGGCCAGGAAGGCCTCCACCCTGGCGTCGCCCCGGGTGGTGAGGCGGAGGGCGGTGGCCTCCCCAAGGCCCGGGGCCAGGGGGCCCCGCTCGTAGGCGAGGGTGTACTCCGGGGTGGTGTAGCGCAAGGCCACGGGGTCGTCCGAGGCCAGGGGGCGCCTGGCCTCCTCCCCCGAGCCGGTGACGGGGAAGAAGCCCGCCTCGGGGGCCCGGGAAAGCCCCCCCGTGGTGTCCAGGGCCCCCTGGAGGAAGCCCCCTTCCAGGGGGGTTTCCACGTAGCCCCGGGCGAGGCCGAAGAAGCGGGGCCGCCCCTCCTTGGGGTCGTAGGCCACGCCCACGCTCCCCTGGGCGAGCCAAAGGGCCTCCTGGGAGCCCCCGGCGAAGAGGCGGAAGGACCTCTCCAGCTCGTTGAAGCGGGCCCGGAGGCGCACCTCCTGGGGGGTGAGGAGGGGCTTAAGCATCACCGTCCCCACCCCGTCCCGCAGGAGCACCTGGTAGCCGGGCTCCAGGGGGCTCGCGTCCGGGGCCACGGGCTCGGGGGTGGCCTCGAGGGTGGCGAAGCCAAAGCCCGTGGGGAGGCCCATCCCGTCCACCGCCTTCAGGCGGAACTCCAGGGGGGTGCGCCCGTCCGCCCTGAGGCGCACGGGCTCCAGGACGAGGTCCTTTGGGGGCCCGGGCCGGAAGACCTCCACCTTGTCGTAGAAGCCTGGGCCTTCCACCTCCACCACGTTCCTGCCGGGGAGGAGGGGCACCCCGTAGTAGGCCAGGCGCTGCACCTTGCGCCCCTCGTCGTACTGGGCCTCCCCGAGGAGGCGGCTTTCCACCTCAACGCCGTTCACCCGCACGGCGATGGGCCCAAGGGGAGCCTCAATCTTCAAGGCCACGGCTTCCTGCTGCACGATGGCCCCGTCCATGGGCTCCTGGATGAGCCCCCTGCGCTTGGCGGAGAGGGGCTTGGCCCGCTCGTAGTCCCTTAGGCGAAGCTCCCCTTTTAGAGGAAGCTCCCGGTCCAGGCGGAGGAGGGTGAGGGCGGGCTCGGGGAGGGGCGGCAGGGCCCGGGTGTGGAGGAGGGTGAGGGTCAGGAGGCCTTCCCGGGCGAAGGGGAGGCGCCAGACCAGGGTGCCGTCCGGGAGGACCCTCGGCTCCTCCACGGGCCTCCCGTCCAGCCGGGCGGAGCCTGGGCTGTACTCCGCCCCTTCCGGCGGCCTGAAGCCCAGGAGGAGGGCGTCCCCTTCCCCCTCCACCCGGAAGGGCAGGCGCACCACCGAGACCCGCTCGGGGGCGAGGAGGGGAAGGACGGCCACCTTGGCCTTGACGGGGAAGGCGGCGGGGGTCTCCCCGAGGAAGGCGGAAAGCCCGTTTTCCAGCTCGCCCACGGCCTCGGCCCGGAAGGGAAGGGCGAAGGTCCTCTCCTCCCCCGCCTCCAGGGCCACCCGCTCGCTCCAGGGGTCCATGCCGAGGCCCTGGCCCGGGATGTCCTTGAGCTCCACCTCCACCCGGTGGTCCGCGGGGTTCTTCACCCGGAGGCGGAAGCCCCCCTGGCTTCCCTCCAGGAGGCGCGGGGGGTCGGCCTCCTTCCCCAGGAGGAGAAGCCGCCTCTCCAGGGCCACCTCCGCCCGCAGGGTCTCCGTGGGGGTGCGCAGGGTGGCGGCGCAGGTGCCCTCCGCCTCGGGCCCCAGGAGGACCCGGGCCCGGTAGGTGTGGAGGGCCCCTTCCCCGGGCTTGAGGTAGCCCTCAAAGCGGGCGGGCCCCAGGGGGCTCAGCCAGTCGGGGCAGGCGTCCTCCAGGACGTAGCGCATGGGGGCCTCGCCCCGGTTCTCCACCCGGAGGGCGAGGGCCACCTCCTCCCCGGGCAGGTAAATCCGGTGGGGGAGGCTCCGCTCCAGGTGGGCCTTGGGCCTGAGGACCCGCACCTCCGCCTCGGCCTTTTCCCCGGTGGAAAGCTCGGCCCGGTTCACCAGGGTCCCTTGGGCCTCGAGGGGCACGGGGAAGGCGAACTCGTAGCTCCGCCCCTCCTTGGCCTTCAGGAAGACCTCCCGCCGCTCCTCCCCTCCCAGGAAGCGGTCCAGGAGGAGGGCCCTCCCCTCCTCGTCCCCCTCGTTCACCACGGTGACGCGGAAGCGGGCCACTCCCCCCGCCTCCACCTCGGGGGTGAGGGCCTCCTTGGTGAGGCGGAAGGTGGCGGGGCGGACCACCACCACCCTTCCCTCCGCCCTAAGCTCCCAGGGGGCGAGGAGGCCTTGGAGGGCGTAGGTCCCCTCCTTCTCCGCCAGGAAGCGCACCTTGAGGGGGAAGGGGCGGTCCTTGGTGAGGGGCCCTTGGGCCCTGGGGGCGCCCAGGGGGGCGAGCCCTTCCGGCAGGGCCAAGGAGAGCTCGGCGGGGAGGAGGCCCGGGTAAGGGGTGGTGGCGGTGAGGACCACCTCCCCCTCCTCGCCCACCCGCAGGTAGACCTCCTCGGGGGCGAGGCTCAGGGCCACCTCCGGCAGGAGGCGCACCAGGACCTCCTGCCGCTTTCCGGGGAGGACCTCCACCTCCTTGGGGGCCTCCACCCGGGCCCCTTCGGCGAGCACGGCCAGGGGGTAGCGGCCCTGGGGCAGGGCCAGGGTCTTTTCCCCGTCCACGGGGGCCTCGAGGTCCCCAAGGCGGAGGATCACCCGGGTAGGGGCTTCCCCACCTGGAAAGACCACCACCGCCCGGATGTGCACCTCCCCCGTAGGACCTCCGGTTTGGGCCAGGGCGGAAAACAAGAGGAGGAAAAGGGCCAAAATGCGCTTCATGGGTACCTCCAGCGCACCTCGGGGTCGGACATGAAGGGCCTGTCCAGGGTGTACTCGTAAAGCAGAACCTCCTCCCCGCCGAACCGGGCGAAGTGGAAGGTCTTCTCCGTGCCGTCGGGCAGAGGGTCGCGCACGGTGAGCTCCTCCAGGGGCTCCTGGGAGCGGAGGAGGAGGACCACCCGGAAGCCCCCTTCCACGGGAAGGAGGCGCTTTTCCAGGGTGAGGGGTCCGAAGCGCAGGGTGGTCTCCCGGTAGGCCTCCACGAACCCCTTGGGGGCCTTCAGGGGGAAGTCCGAGACGCTAAGCCCCTGCACCCGCACCCCGTGGCGGTACCCCTCCCCCAGGGCCTCGGGGTGGGGGAGGGGCGGGAAGGGGGCGGAGGCGGGGTCCAGCATCACCTGCCATATCCCGGGGTCCAGGTCCCGGAAGGCGTAGCGGCCCTCCCGGTCCGTGAGGGCCTGCCAGCCGTTGGCCAGGACCACCCGGGCCCCGAGCACGGGGATATCGGTTCCGGGCTCGTAGCGCCCGTTCTCGTTCACGTCCAGGTAGACCCGGCCCAGCAACACCCCCCGCTCCAGGCCCAGGGTTTCAAGCCGCGCCCGCACCTGGGCCCGGGCCTGGACCTGGGCGGTGGCCGCCCCTTGGGCGCTCAGGCCCTGGGCCTCGGCCACGTTGAGCAAGGTGGCCGGGGCCCCGGGGAGGACCCGCATGCGGTACTCCAGGCAGAAGCTCTCCTTGGGGCCCAGGGTGAGGGTCCAGCGCAGGGAGGACCCTTCCCTCTCGGGCTCCAGGGGGCCCAGGCTTCCCCCGCACCGCCCTCCCCGGGCGCTTCCCTCCAGGTAGGCCAGGTGGGGGTCGGGGGTGTCCTTTAGGCGCACCTCCAGGGGGGCGGAGGCGGGGTTGGTGACCCTTAGGGTGTAGGTGAGGACGTCCCCCGGGGCGGCCTCCTCGGGGCGCACCCGCTTTTCCAGGGCCAGGTTCACGGAGAGCACGGGGTGGGTCACCTCGTTGGACACCAGGGGGTTAGGGGTGGCCTCGGAGGTGAGGGTGAAGCGGTTCTGGAGGAGGGTGTCGTCCGGGGTGTCCGCCTTCACCCGCACCCGCACCCACAGGCGGGTCTCCCCCAGGGGCAGGGGGTCCAGGAGGAAGACCACGGCGTGGCGTTCCGGGTCGTAGCTTCCCCCGCTGGCCTCGAGGAACTCCACCCAGGAAGGCAAGCGGTCCTCCACCCGGGCCTTAAGAGGGGCGAAGCGGTTTTCCACCACCAGGGTGTAGGTGAGGGTGTCCCCCGCCTTCAGGGTGGTCCCCGGGGCGGGGTCCGCCTCTTTGCGGAGGGAAAGGGCGCCTTGGGGAAGGACCTCCAGGCGGTCTCTGGTGCGGTTCTCCCCGCCCCCCGCCAGGGAGACCGCCACCAGGGTGGCCTCGAGGACCCCCGCCTCCCTGGGGTCAAAGCAGGCCAGGAAGTCCAGGCTCTCCCCCGGGCCCAGGGGGATGGGCTCGGGGAGGGGTGTCCCCTGGAGGCTGAGGAGGCGCACCGGGGCGCCCTCCACCCGGATGCGGTAGCCGTCCTGGGCGGTGCCCTCGTTGAGGAGGGTGTGGCGGAAGCAGTAGGGCTGGCCCGCAAGCCCCCGGGCCTCCTGCAGGTCGTCCCCGCTCCCCTCCCCGCCTGGCAGGGCCTTGGGGTTTCCCCCGGGGCCCAGGTGGTGGAGGTAGAGGGGAAGCACCTCCACCACCGCCACCCCTTCCGCCGGCCCCCCAGGGCCTTCCGCCAGGGCCCGGTTCTCCCGGGGCCCCGGGGAGGCGGTGGGAAGGGCCTCCACCCCGAAGGAGAGGGTGGCCTCCTCCCCGGGGAGGAGCCTCTCCAGCCGGAGCCGGACCCCGAGGGGGGAAGGGGGCTCCTCGGGGCGCCAGGCCGCGCCGTCAAAGAACTCCAGAGTCCCCTTGGGGGCCCGGGCGCTTCCCGGCACGTAGCGGAAGCCCTCCAGCCCCGCGAAGAGGTCGGTGAGGAGGATGGGCCCCCCGGCCTCCCCGCTTCCCAAGTTCCTCAGGGTGAGGGTGAAGGTGGCCCGCTCCCCGGGGAGGAGGGCGGCGGGGCTTACGGCCTTGGTGAGGGAAAGGCTGGGCTCCAGGATGGGGGAGGCCTCCACCCGGGCATAGTTCTCCCCATCGCGTTCCCCCCCGGGGCAGGTGGCCACGGGGCTGATGAAGAGGCTTCCCGAGGCGGTGGCGGGCACCTTCAGGGCCAGGACCAGGGCCACCTCCTCTCCCATATCCAGGGCCACCTCGGCCACCTCGGGCTCCCCGGGGTCGGGGAGGGCGTTGCCGTTTAGGTCCAGGTGGAAGCGCACCCCCTCAGGGTTCCAGGAGGAGGTCCGGTGGACGGCGTGGTCCAGGGCGAAGGTGTAGGGGGCGTTTCCCCCGTTCTTAAGGCGGTAGGGGAGGTAGACCCAGCCCCCCGGGGCGGCGCTCGCCCTCAGGCCCGGGGCCTCCGGGGTCCCGTCGGGAGAGAGGAGAGGGCGGCAGACCGCCTGAACCCGGGTTTCCGCCACGTTGGAGAGGTAGCGCTCCCCCGAGGCCTCCGCCACCGCCTGGTTGCGGATCACCGTGCCCGCGGGGGTGAGGGCGAGGGCGAAGGAAAGGAGGAGGGAAAGGGCGAAGGTCCTTCCCCAGATGCCTCTCCTTTCCCCTTGCGTCCTCATCCTTCCTCTCCTCCATCCTTCGCCTTCCCTGTGAAAACCTCGTCAAAAAGCGCCTCTAAAAAGCCCTTCTTCCTTTTTTGCCTTCCCCCCTAGGGGGGCCCGCCCCGGGGAAGCCCCCGGGGCGGGGCTTGGGGCCTACTGCACCTGCACCCGGAGGGTGATGGTGATCCTGGCGGCCGGGGGCATGAGGTCGGCGTCGGTGATGTTGCCGTCCCCGTTCGTGTCCACGCCCACGTAGACCGAGCCGCCCGTGGGCACGGAGGTGGGGGCGCTCGTGCTCCAGGTGACGCCGTCCGTGGAGTAGAGGACGGTGTAGGTGCCGCTGAAGCCCGTGGCCGTGGCGGAGACACTCACGAAGGTGGTGTAGGCGGGGATGGGGTCGGCGACGATCACCTTCTTGAGGTCCCCGGTGCCGATGTTCTCGGCGACGATGGTGTAGGTGAGGGTCTCCCCGGGGTAGGCCGTGAGCTTGTCCACGGACTTCTGGAGCCTGAGCTCCCCGCCCACGATGGTGGTGGTCTCCGTGGCGGCGTCCGTGGCCTCGTAGTCGTTGTCGGGGCTCCCCGTGGTCACGTCGCACCGGGCGGTCACCGTGTTCACGTCCACCCGCCCCACGGGCTCCCCGGCGGGCACCAGGACGCGGACGTAGATGGTCTGGGTGCCGCCGTTGGGGACCGCGTAAACGTCGGCCAGGGCGCTGTACCAGCTGGTGCCGTCCGTGGAGTACTGGTAGGTCCAGCCGTGGCTCCCGCCGTCCCCGGAGATGTCGCAGTAGGCCGGGGCGTTGGAGTTGTTGATGAGGGTGTGGGTGTAGGTGAGGGTGCCCGGGCTCGTCACGGTGCCGGAGCGGTCGGGGTCCAGCTGGACCTGGGCCAGGAGGTTCACGTTGACCGTGGAGCTGATGGTGTCGGAGACCGTGCCCACCGTGGTGCTGGTGGCGGTGAAGGACACGGGGTTAGCCCCGGGAGCAGTCCCGCTAGGCACGCTCACCGCCGCCACGAAGCAACGCTTCTGGTTGGGGTTGATCACGCCCGTGTTGGTCACGGGAGCGCTGTCGGGCGTGCCGTCGCAGTCCGTGTCCGGGTAGAAGACCGCGCTCCAGCCCGTGGGCACGCTGGCGGTGAGGGTGTAGTTGTCGGCGTTGTTCCCGGCGTTGTAGACCTCAACGGGGAAGTAGACCGTCTGGCCGGGGTTGGCGCTCTGGGCAGGCGGGTTATCGTTGGTGGGGTCGCCGTCCCCAGCGAAGCCCCGTTGCGCCAGGTCCACTGCGTACCCCAGGAGCACCTGGCTCACCGTGTCCGTGGTGGTGTCCTGCTTACTCGGGTCGTTCGCGCTGGTGGCGGTGACGGTGAGGTTCACGGCCGAAGAGGTGGTGTAGTTCGCCGGGATGGCGCACTTCAGGGCGAAGTCGTAGGTGCCGCCCGCGGGGATGGGGCCCACGGGGCCGGAGATGGGGGTGGTGAGGTCGTCCGCCACCAGCTGGCAGGCCCAGCCCGAAGGCGCCCCGGAGAAGCTCAGGGTGAAGCTGTCCGCGGCGTTCCCGGTGTTCTTCAGGGTGTGGCGGAAGACCACCGTGGTGCCGGAGTAGGCGCTGGAGATGGTCTGGGTGTCGCCGCTGCGGGCCACGGTGTAGCCGCCCACGCTGTAGGAGCCGGAAGCCCCTGCCTCAGGGTACCCGTAGGGCCCCACGGCCACGTTGTAGCTCGCCCCCACGGTGTTGGTGGTGGTGTTGGTGGAGACGGTCTCGCCGGGGTCGTTGGCGTCCCCGTCGCCGTTGGCGTCAAACTGGACGGTGGCGGAGTTGGCGTAGCTCGTCCCGGCGCTGGCCGTGGAGGGCACCGTGGCGGTGAAGCTGAAGGTGTACTGGGCCCCCACGGGGAAGAAGGCCCCCGTGCCCTCAATGAGCATGCCGATCTTCACCGTGCCGTTTCCGGTCAGGGGGAGGGCCGAAGCGGTGAGGGTCTGCCAGCCCGCGCCGCTGTTGTAAATGATCTTCACCGTGCCCGCGCCCGCCGAGCCCGTGGGCATGGTGTTCACGGTGAGGCCCGTGGGGATGGTGTCGGCGATGAGGATGCCCGTCCTGGGCGTGCTGTCCACCGTCACCGGGATGCCGTAGGCCGCGCTTCCGCCCACGTTCTGGCCGCTGATGGTGTAGGTGATGGTGCCTCCGGGGCTTGCGCTGCCCGCGGGGCTTGCCGCCTTGCTGGCGGTGAGGGCGGCGGCGGTGGTGGTCACGGCCCGGGCCCAGTTGTCGTTGTCGGTGATGGGGCTAGGGGCGGCGTTGGTGCCCGCGAGGTTCAGGTTCCCGTACTGCCCGCTCGTGGCGCTTGTGGGAATCGTGGCCACCACCAGGACGCAGGCGCTTTGGCCCATGCCCAGGGTGAGGCCCGTGATGGGCGTGTTCTCCCCGGCGTCCAGGGTGCCGTTGCAGTTGGTGTCCCGGTAGATGGTGGGGCTTAAAAGGTCAAAGTTGTCCGCGGTGCCCTGGACGGTGGAGAGGTTGATGGTGTCGGTGCCGTTGCCGTTGTTGGTCACCACGTAGTTGAAGACCACCTGCCCCCCGGGAAGGGCGTTTTTGGTCTGGCCCGGGGAAGCCTCGGTGCCGTCTGGCGTGATGGTGAAGGCGTAGACCTGCTGGACGAGGGTGGTCACCAGGTTGGACGTGGTGGTGCGGGGCTGGTTCGCCGAGTCAATGTAGCTCGCCGAGGCCTGGTTTTGGATGGCCGTGCCCGCCGGGGTCATGGCGTAGGCCAGCCCCAGAACCAGGGCTACCAGAAGACCGATAAGACCTGCTCTTTGCATGCTCTAACCTCCTCTTACCTCACGATGGTCCTGAGGCTCACCATAACCTTGATCCCCTTGGGAAGAAGGGGGATGACCCAGCGCGCGTGGGTGTACTCCTCGGGCTTGACCTCAACCTCCTTCTCCACCTCCTTTCCGTTTTCCACCACCCGGATCCGCTTCTTGAGGGGGGGCTTGCCGAAGGTCTTCCCCCCGTCAAAGCTGAACTCGGGCGGCACGGCCGTCCCTCCCACCTGCAGGGGCTTGGCGCTCCCCTCCAGGTAGTAGGTCTCCTTGGGGATGGGGATGACGAGGCCCACCTGGCGGAGGTCGCCCTGGGCGCGGTTTTCCGCCACCAGGCGCCACTCCAGCACGTCCCCAGGCTTCACCGCCAGGGGGTTCTCCTCGTAGACCTCCTTGCCCTCCGCCACCTTGACCAAGTAGGCCCTCAGGTCCAGGGTGAGGGCCTGGGCCAGGGCCAAGGAAGCCAGGAGGGCGAGACCGAGGATGCGGATGAAGGCGTTTGCTCTCATCTCCTGGGGGATTGTATTTGGGGCCTGTGAAAGGCCTGTGAAAACCCCCCACCGGGTAAGGGGGGCTCTTGACAGGGCGTTCCCAGGGCCCCTAAATAGGGGGCGATGCCGACCAAGAGGACGGAGGCCGCGGCCGGGAAGCGCCCCCGGGGAGGGGAAGAGGCCGCCACCTTGGTGGTGGTGGAGTCCCCGGCCAAGGCCAAGAGCATCCAGAAGATGTTGGGGCCCGGCTACGAGGTGCGGGCGAGCCGGGGCCACGTGGTGGACCTCCCCGAGCGGGAGCTGGGGGTGGACGTGGAGCGGGACTTCGCCCCCACCTACGAGGTGAAAAAGGACAAGAAGCCGGTGGTGGAGGAGCTCAAGAAGGCCGCCCAGGGCAAGCGGCTCCTCATCGCCACCGACCCCGACCGGGAAGGGGAGGCCATCGGCTGGCACGTGGCGAGGCTTCTGGGCCGCGACCCCAGGGAGCCCATAAGGGTAGAGTTCCACGAGATCACCCCGAAGGTGGTGCGCCAGGCGGTGGAGAGGCCCAGGCCCATTGACCAGAACCTGGTGGACGCCCAGCAGGCCCGGCGGGTCCTGGACCGCCTGGTGGGGTACAACCTCTCCCCCCTCCTCTCCTTGGAGTTCCGCAAGCGGGCCCTCTCCGCAGGCCGCGTGCAGAGCGTGGCCCTCCGGCTTCTGGTGGAGCGGGAGGAGGAGATTGAGGCCTTCCAAAAGGAGGAGTACTGGACCCTGAAGGGGGAGTTTCGGGTGGAGGGGAAGACCTTCCCCGCCCTCCTCCTCGAGGCCCAGGGGATGCGCCTCTGGACGGGCCAGGGGGAGAAGGAGGGGCGGCTTCACCTCAAGACCGAGGCCGAGGCCAAGGCCCTGGCGGAGGCCGTGGGCGGGCTCCCTTACCGGGTGGCCCGGGTGGAGGTGCAAAAGCGCCGCAAATCCCCCCCGCCCCCTTTCACCACCTCCACCCTGCAGCAGGCGGCCTCTAGCCGTCTGGGCTACACCGCAAGCCGCACCATGCGCATCGCCCAGCGCCTCTACGAGGGGGTGGACCTCCCGGAGGGCACCGTGGGCCTCATCACCTACATGCGCACGGACTCGGTGCGCGTCGCCCCGGAGGCTTTGGCCCTGGCCCGGGAGGTCATCGGGGAGGTCTTCGGCCCGGAGTACCTGCCGGAGGCCCCCAGGGTCTACAAGAACCGCAAGGAAGGGGTCCAGGACGCCCACGAGGCCATCCGGCCCACGGACCCGAGGCGCACCCCGGAAAGCGTCCGGCCTTACCTATCCCCGGAGGAGTACCGCCTTTATGAACTCATTTGGCGGCGCTTCCTGGCGAGCCAGATGAAGGACGCCCTCTACGAGGTGACCTCCGTTCTCCTCGAGGACGAAGGCGCTCGCTACACCTTCCGCGCCTCGGGCTCGGTGCTCAGGTTTGAGGGCTACCTCAGGGCCTGGGGCCGGGAGGACGAGGAGGAGGCCCCCCCCGTGCCCGCCGTGCCCGAGGGGGCGCCTGCGGAACTCCTCCGGGCCATCCCCGAGCGGCACTTCACCGAGCCCCCGCCCCGCTACACGGACGCCAGCCTGGTGAAGACCATGGAGGAGCTGGGCATCGGCCGCCCCTCCACCTACGCCCCCACCCTGGAAACCCTGGAGAAGCGGGGCTACATGGAAAGAAAGGGGCGCACCCTCCTCCCCACCCCCCTGGGGCGGCAGGTGACCCACTACCTCAAGGAGCGCTTCCCCCAGGTGGTGGCCTACGAGTTCACCGCCCGCATGGAGGACCGGCTGGACCAGGTGGAGGAGGGCAAGGCCCCCTGGCCCAAGGTGGTCTGGGAGTTTTACGAGCCCTTCTTGGGCGAGCTCGCCCAGGTGCCCAAGAAGACCTGCCCCAAGTGCGGTCGTCCGCTGGAGCTCAAGGTAAGCCGCTACGGCCAGTTCCTGGGGTGCACGGGCTACCCCGAGTGCACCTACACCGAGCCCCTGGAAAAGCGGGAGGCCGAGCCCATCGGGGAGGCCTGCCCTAAGTGCGGAAGGCCCCTCCTGCGGAAGACGGGGCGCTACGGGAGCTTCATCGCCTGCTCGGGCTACCCCGAGTGCGACTACACCCGGGACGACGGCCAGCCCACGGGCCACGCCTGTCCCAAGTGCGGGGGGCGCGTCCTGGAAAAGCGGAGCAAGCGGGGCAAGCCCTACTACAAGTGCGAGAACAACGCCTGCGACTTCCTCTCCTTCTACCCCCTCCTGGAGGAGCGCTGCCCTTCTTGCGGCTGGCCCCTGGTGGGCCGGGGAAAGAAGGCCTCCTGCATGAACCCCGCCTGCCCGGACCACGACCCCAGGCTGGTCCCCGCTAAGGCCCAGCCCAAGGGGAAATCCCGGGGGAAGACCCCCGCCCCGCCCTCGGACTGGGACGAGCTAAAAGCCTTCCTCCCTGGGCTACCCGAGGCCGAAAGGAAGGCGGTGGAGGCCTTGGCCCAAGGCCAGCCCCTCTCCCAGGAGGAGGCCAGGCTCGCCAAGCGGGCCCTCTTCAAGCTCCGCATGAGGAAGGGCCGGGCCAAGAAGGAGGTGGCCCGGGCCTAATGGAAAGCTTTAAGCTCCACCTCCTGCGCCTGGCCCGGGAAGGCCGGGTGGAGGTGCCGGGCCTCCCCCTTAGGGCCTACACCCTGAGGGCGGGGGAGGAGCGCGCCCAAGGGGCCTTTTACCTCCTTTTGGAAGGGGAGCTGGTCATTGACCTGCCGGAGGGGCGGTACCTTCACCTGCGGCGGGGGGAAGGGGCCTGGGTGAAGGAGCCCCACCGCCTCCTTCCCGTGGAGCGGGCGGTCCTCCTGGAGCTTCCGGCTTAGGCCCCACCAAATAGACCGCCCCCCAGGGGCGGTAGACGCTCACCACCTGGTCCTCCCGCACCTGCCCGTCCCGGTAGCGCACGGTGCGCCGCACCAACACCTTGGCCCCCTCGGCGGCGAAGTCCACCTGCTTGCGCACCCCCGGGGGCAAGGAGGGGTCCGGGATCTCCCTGGGGGGCAGGGGCGGCTTGCGCTCGGAGGCGAAGGGGCCTTCCCAGCGCACCTCCCGGTCCTTGGTGCCGAAGAGGTGGAAGCGGAGCCTGGTGCCCACCACGGAGCGCTGGACCAGGAGGTGCCCTGGGGTGTCGTTCAGGACCTTCAGGTCCTTGTAGGGCTGGAACACCGCCGCGTCCAGCCCCGGGGGCTTGTAGTAGGCCACCTGGTAGCTGTGGGCGTGCCGCTCCAGGAGGGGAAGCCCGGCGAAGAAGAAGGCCCGGAACAAGGTGGTGGAGACCTGGCAGACCCCGCCCCCCACCCCCTGCTCCGTGCGGTCCCCCACGATGACGAAGGCCTCCTTGTACCCCTCCTCCTCGGTCACGGGCCCCAGGGCCTCGTTGAAGGAAAAGGGCCCCGGGGGGATGAGGAGGCCGTCCAGCTTGGCCGAGGCCAGGAGGAGGTTGTGCCTCCGCTCGGGGCTCGAGCCCCTAAAGTCCGTCTCCCCCGTGGCCAGGTGTTCCCGCACCCCCAGGGCGTGGAGCTCCCGCAGGCTCGGGCTTGGGGGGAGGTAGCGCACGGGGAGGCGGAAGCTCTTCTTCCCCTGCGCCCGGGCCTCCCGGTAGGCGGCGAGGGCCTCCTTCTCCTCAAAGGCCAGGCCCTTCTTCTCCACCCCCCGCCATTTCCCCTCTTGGAAGACAAACCGGGGGGGACGGGGTTCGCGGGCGAGCTTCTTGAGGAGGGCCTTGAGCTCCCCTTCCGAGGCCACGGGGTAGCGCTGGACCCCGGTGTAGGTGCGGAGTTCCCCCTCCTCTATGACCTCCTCCTGAAGCACAAGGAGCGCCTCCAGGGCCGGAGGGCCGCCTTGCGCCAGGGAAAGGCCCAGGAGGAGGGCGAGGCTTAGCCGTTTCATGGGGCGAGGGTACCACGGCTTGAGTCAAAGGGGTGTGAAAAACCCCGAGCCCCTACACCTTGCGTTTGCAACATGGTATGGCCTGGCCAAGGCCCTCAAGGGGTTGCGCCTTCACAAGGGGTGCCGGGGGTAGGGCTTTTGGGGCTCCTGCTCTGGCCTGCGCCAGGGCATGGCACTTAGGGGCGAAGCCCCACCGCCCGGTAGAGGGCCCCTTCCTCCGCCTCCGTGAGGGGGCGGGCCTCCCCCAAGGGGAGGTCGCCAAGCTCCAGGGGGCCCAGGGCCAGGCGCTTGAGGTAGAGGACCCGGTTCCCCCGGGCCTGGAACATGCGCTTCACCTGGTGGAAGCGCCCCTCCTTAAGCACCACCTCGGCCCAGGTGGGGTCTTCCAAGGGGTGTAGCTCGGCGGGGAGGGTCCTCTTGCCGTCTAGGATTAGGCCCTCCAGGAAGGCCTCCTGATCCCTAGGCTCCACGGGCCTTTCCAGGTGCACCAGGTAGCGCTTTTCCACCTTGTGCCGGGGGTGGGTGAGGCGGTGGAGGAGGAGGCCGTCCGTGGTGAAGAGCAAAAGCCCCTCGGCGTCCTTGTCCAGGCGGCCTACCGGGGAGAGGGCCCGGGTGGGGAAGCCCTGGAGGAGGGCGTAGACGGAAGGCCCCTCGGTCCGGCTCGTCACGAAGCCCCGCGGCTTGTGCAGGAGGACGTGGAGGTGGCGGCGCACCTCCAGGGGCCTTCCCTCCACCTCCAGGGAGGCCCCTTCCGGCACGTGGAAGCCGGGGTCCCGCACCACCTGGCCCAGGACCCGCACCCCCCCTCGGCGCACCAGCCGGGCCACCTCCTTGCGGCTTCCCAGGCCCAGCCGGGCGAGGAGCCTGTCCAGCCTTTCCCCTTTCATAGCTCCAAGGCTCCTTCCAGCCACCAGAGGGCGCCTTTGGCCTTCAGCCGGGCGAACTCCTCGGGGGTGAGCCCCCGGGCCTCCCCCAAGGCTTCCCGCACCCACCTGGCGAACTCCTCCCGGTCCAAGGGCGCCACCCTTCTTATCCTAAAGGGCATGAGGCTTTACCAGCTGGACAGCTACGCCACCCGCTTCCAGGCCCGGGTGGAACGGGCCTGGACGGACGAAAAGGGGCACTACGCGGTGCTCTCCCAGACCCTCTTCTACCCCGAGTCCGGGGGGCAGCCCGCGGACCGAGGGGTCCTCAGGGGGCCTTTCGGCGAGGTCCAGGTCCTCCACGCCTACGAGGAGGAGAAGGCCTTCGGGGACGTAGTCCACGTGCTCTCCGCTCCCGTCCCCGAGGGCGTGGAGGTGGAGGGGGAGATTGACTGGCCGAGGCGCTTCCGCCACATGCAGCGCCACACCGCCCAGCACCTCCTCTCCCAGGCCCTCCTCCGGGCCGGGGGCTACCACACCGTGGCCGTGAGCCTGGACTCCCCGGTGTGCACCGTGGACATCGAGGAGGAGGCCGAGGAAGCGGGGGTCCTAAAGGCCGAGGCCCTCGCCAACTTCGCCGTCTACGCCGACTACCCGGTGGAGGCCTTTTACGTCTCCGAGGAGGAGCTCGCCCACTACCCCTTAAGGCGCCCCCCCAAGGTCCGGGGCAAGGTGCGCCTGGTGCGGATCGGCGACTTTGACCTCGCCGCCTGCGGGGGGACCCACCTCAAGACCAGCGCCCAGGCAGGGCCCATCAAGGTCCTCAAGTGGGAGCGGTACAAGGGCGGCACGCGGGTTTACTTCACCGCCGGCTGGGAGGCCCTGGAGGACTACCACGCCAAGCACGCCCTCCTTGCCCGCCTGGCCCTCGCCTTCTCCACGAACCCCCTGGAGCTGGAAAAGCCCATAAGGAAGCTCCAGGAGGAGCTTTACGCCCTAAAGGGGGAAAACCAGGCCTTGAAGGAGGCCCTGGTGAAGGCCCTTCTGGCCCGGGCCCTGGAGGAGGGGGCCCTTCTGGTGCCGGACCCCGTCTTGGGGGAGCTGGCCAAGGCCCTCCTCGCCTGGGGGGAAAAGACCTTCCTCCTGGTCTCCCCGGAGGGCCGGTTCGCCCTCCTCGGACCCAGGAGGCAGGAGGTTCTGGAGCGGCTTAGGGCCCTGGGGGCCAAGGGGGGCGGCAAGGAGGTGGTCCAGGGGGCCTTGCCCAAGGAGCGGGTGGTGGAGGCCCTGGGGCTTTTAAGCTAGGGGCATGGGGCTCTTTGAGGGCAAAGGGGTCTTGGTCACGGGGGGGGCGAGGGGCATCGGCCGGGCCGTGGCCTTGGCCTTCGCCCGGGAGGGGGCCATGGTGGCCCTGTGCGACCTCCTTCCCGAGGGCAAGGAGGTGGCGGAGGCCATCGGTGGGTTTTTCGTCCAGGCGGACCTCGCCGAGGAGAAGGACCGGGTGCGCTTCGTGGAGGAGGCGGCCCACGCCTTGGGGCGGGTGGACGTCCTGGTGAACAACGCCGCCATCTCCGCCCCGGGCTCGGCCCTCAGGGTGCCCCTTCCCGAGTGGCGGAGGGTGCTGGAGGTGAACCTCACCGCCCCCATGCACCTTTCCGCCCTGGCCGCCCGAAAGATGCAGAAGGTGGGGGGCGGGGCCATCGTCAACGTGGCCAGCGTGCAGGGGCTTTTCGCCGAGCAGGAAAACGCCGCCTACAACGCCTCCAAGGGGGGGCTTGTGAACCTCACCCGCTCCCTGGCCCTGGACCTCGCCCCCTTGGGCATCCGGGTGAACGCCGTGGCCCCGGGGGCCATCGCCACGGAGGCGGTCTTGGAGGCCATTCTCCTCTCCGAGGACCCGGAGAAGACCCGTAGGGACTGGGAGGACCTCCACGCCCTGAGGCGCCTGGGAAGGCCCGAGGAGGTGGCCGAGGCCGTGCTCTTCCTGGCCTCCCCCAAGGCCAGCTTCATCACCGGGGCCATCCTCCCCGTGGACGGGGGGATGACGGCGAGCTTCATGATGGCGGGGCGGCCCGTATGAGCCACCCCGTGCTGGCCCCGGAAAGCCTACTTGGCGTGGTCCTTGTAGGGCTCCCCCCGGAGGTCGGAGACGAGGTGCACGGCCACGTAGGCCCCGTCCCCGGCGCTGATGATGGCGTGGCCTGGCACCTTGCCCCGGGCCACCCCGGCGGCGTAGACCCGGGGGTAGCTGGTGCGCCCCCCCTCGTCGGTGTCCACGTAGGTGCCTCGCCGCGCAAGGCCCAGGAGGGAGGGCAGGGTGGGGTCCTTGTGGGTGCAGAGGAGGAGCCTTTCCGCCTCCTCCACCCCGTTTTCCGTTTCCACCTCAAAGACCCCGCCCATGTCCCGCACCCCCTTCACCACCCCGGGGCGGACCTCGGCCCCGTAGCGGCGGGCGTGCTCCCGAAGGCGCTCCAGAAGGGCTTCCCCGGAGGGCTCGTCCAAAAGCCCCGGGTAGTTGGGCACCCGGCTCACCTCTCGGACCTTGGAGCGGCCCCCGTCCAGGACCAGGACCCTTAGGCCCGCCCGGGCCAGGAAAAGGGCGGCGGAAAGCCCGCTTGGCCCCCCGCCCACCACGAGAACGTCCCACATAGCACCTCAAAGTATAGGCGAGGAAGGCCCGGTATAATGGGCGGCGCATGCTCTTGGACGACCGCTACCCCGTTCTGGAGACGCTGGAGCGCCGGGACGGGGTGACCCTCTACCGGGTGGAGGGGGGATGGGTCTTCTTCTTTGACGTGAAGACCCCCGAGGACAAGGAGCGCTTTTACCGCTTCCGGGCCGCGGTGCGGCGCCTCCAGGAGCTTGGGCTTTTGGAGGCCCAGGTCTCGGCCAAGCCGGGGCGCCACTACGCCTTCTTCCCGGAAAAGCCCCTGGCCCGCAAGCCCCCGCCCAAGGAAGCCCTCGAGGCCCTGCTCCCCCTGGGCTTCGGCCGGGAGCACCTGGCCATGGCCCCGGACGGGGTGGCCTACCTCTCCCCCTGGCCCCTTAGGGGAGGGCCTTCTAGGGCCTCTAGGCCTAGGGGCGGAAGGCTTTGGGGGGTGGCCCCGGGCCTTCTCCTCCTCGCCTTGGGGCTTTGGCTTCTCGGCCAGGGGCTTTACCGCTACTTCAACCCCCCGGAGTACCCCGTGCCCGATCTGGTGGGCAAAAGCGCCCGCGAGGCCTTTCTCCTCCTCAAGGGCACCGGGCTTCGCCTCGAGGTGGAGGAGGGGAACGACCCCGCCAAGCCCAAGGAGGTGGTCCTGGCCCAAGACCCCCCGCCCGGGACCCGCCTTCGGGAGGGGCGGGCGGTGCGGCTCGTGCTGAACCAGGCCCGCCTGAACCCCTTGCCCTCCCTGGAGGGCCTGCGGGAGGGGGAGGCCGAGGCCAGGCTCGCGGAGCTCGGCTTCGCCGTGGCGGGGAAGGCCTACCTGCCAAGCCCCGAGCCCTTGGGGGTGGTCCTGGCCACGGACCCCGCCCCCGGCACCCCCCTTCCCCCGGGGGGCGGGGTACGCCTTCTCCTCTCCCAGGGGGCGAGGGAGGAGGCTTCGGTCCCCCTGCCCAGGCTCACGGGGCTTTCCCGGGAGGAGGCCCTCTTCCTCCTGAACGCCGCGGGCCTCCAGGCCCAGGTGGAAGAGGTCCCTGCGGGGGCCCCCGAGGGGACGGTGCTGGCCCAAGACCCCGCCCCCGGCACCCCCCTTCCCCCAGGCGGCGGGGTCCGCCTCCGGGTGGCGGTGCGGGGGGAGGTGCTTTTGCCCCCTGCGCCCCCTGAGCCGAGGGCGCGGACGGTGAGCCTGGCCTTGGACCTCCCCCCGGAGGCGGAGGGCAAGGAGGTGCGCCTGGTCCTCCTGGACGAGCGGGGGGAGCAGGTGCTTTACGAGGGGCCGGGGCAGGAGGGCTTGAGGCTTTCCGGCACCTACCAGGCCGAGGGGGAGGCCCGCTTCCGCCTCTACCTGGACGGGGAGCTTTACCAGGAGTGGGCGCCTTGAGGGGGAGGTGGGCCGAGGAGGAGGCCCTGCGCTTTCTCCTGGGGAAGGGCTACCGCCTCCTTTGGAGGAACCGCCGCACCCCCTTCGGCGAGGTGGACCTCTTCCTGGAGAAGGACGGGGTCTACGTGGTGGTGGAGGTGAAGCAGCGGGCCTCCAGCCGCTTCGGCACCCCCCTGGAGGCCATCACCCCGGGGAAGGTGCGGAGGCTTCTCCAAAGCGCCCGCTTCCTCCTGGGCCGGGACGACCTGCCGGTGCGCCTCGAGGCCGTCCTCGTCCACGGCCCCCCGGAGGACTTCCGCCTGGAGCACCTTGTGCTGGAGCTCTAGGGGTAAGCTTAGGCGTGTTTAGGAACCTCAGGGCCTACCTCGAGGCCTTGGAACGCCGGGGGGAGCTCCACCGGGTGAGGGTCCCGGTGAGCGCCGAGCTGGAGATCGCCGAGATCGCGGACCGGGTGGTGAAAGGGGAAGGCCCCGCCCTCCTCTTTGAGCGGGTGGTGGGGAAGGACTTCCCCGTGGCCATCGGGCTTTTCGGCACGAGGGCGCGCACGGCCTTCGCCCTAGGGGTGGAGGACCTGGACGAGCTTTCGGGGAAGGTGGAGCGCCTCCTCGCCCTGGAGCCGGGGAAGGGGGGGCTTTCCGCCCTCCTGGGCCTCCTCCCCAAGCTTCCCCTCCTTCGGGGCTTCTTCCCCAGGCGGGTGCGGAAGGCCCCGGTGCAGGAGGTGGTGTGGCGGGGGGAGGAGGTGGACCTCTTCCGCCTTCCCGTCCTCAAGACCTGGCCCCTGGACGGGGGGCCCTTCCTCACCCTGCCCCTCGTCATCACCAAGGACCCCGAGACCGGGGAGCTCAACCTCGGCATGTACCGCATGCAGGTCCTGGACAAAAGGAGCACCGCCATGCACTGGCAATGGCACAAGGTGGGCCGCCGCCACCTGGAGAAGGCGAAGAGGCTGGGGAGGAGGCTGGAGGTGGCCGTGGCCCTGGGGGGGGACCCGGTCCTCACCTACGCCGCCACCGCGCCCCTCCCTCCCTTGCCGGGGGTGAGCGAGTTCCACCTGGCGGGCTTCCTCCGGGGAGCCCCCATTGAGCTCGCCAAGGGGGTGACCGTGGACCTCCCCGTGCCCGCGGAGGCGGAGTTCGTCCTCGAGGGCTACATTGACCCCGAGGAGCCCCTGGTGGAGGAGGGGCCTTTTGGCGACCACACGGGCTTCTACACCCCCGTGGACCTCTACCCCCGCTTCCACGTGACCGCCCTTACCCACCGGAAGGGGGCCATCTACCCCGCCACCCTCGTGGGCGTTCCCCCCATGGAGGACGCCTACCTCATTGAGGCCACGGAGAGGCTCTTCCTCCCCGCCCTCCGCCTGGTGCTCCCCGAGGTGGTGGACTACCACATGCCCCCCGAGGGGGTGGCCCACAACTGGGTGAACGTGGCTTTGCGCAAGGAGTACCCGGGGCAGGCCTACAAGGTGGCCTACGGGATGCTGGGCCTGGGGCAGATGATGTTCGCCAAGGTCCTCGTGGCCGTGGACGCGGACGTCCCGGTCAAGCCCGGGTTTGCTGCCCTGCTTGAGGCCCTCAAGCACGCCCTTCCCGGGCGGGACACCCTCCTCCTAAGGGGCCCCGTGGACGTCCTGGACCACAGCTCCCGGGCCTTCGCCTTCGGGGGGAAGCTCGTCATTGACGGCACGCGGAAGCTTCCCGAGGAGGGGGGAGAGGCGCCCTTTATTCCCAAGGCCCACCCCACGCTTCCCGAAGACCCCGAGGTCCTGGCCCAGAGGCAGTGGCCGGGCCTCTGGGGGGTGGTGCTGGCGAAGCGCCGCCCCCACCAGGCCTGGGAGGTGGCGGAGAGGCTCCTCGGCACCCCGCAAAGCGCCGGGATCCGGCTCCTTCTCCTCGCCGACGAGGACACGGCCCTCACCCCAGAGGAACTCCTCTGGTACGTCCTCAACAACATAGACCCCGAGCGGGACGCCCGGGTGATGCCGGGGGTGGAGGGGCCGGTTTTGGTCCTGGACGGCACGCGGAAGCTCCCCGAGGAGGGTTTCCAAAGGGTCTGGCCCGAGAGGGTCCGGATGGACCCCAGGGTGAAGGCCCTGGTGGACGCCCGCTGGGAGGAGTACGGCTTCAGGCCCTGAGGAGGCGGTTTCGCAAAAGCCCCGACCGGAAGGCCCGCACCCGCTCCAAATGCCCCTTCACCCGGAGGCGGAGCTCGGCGAGGTCCACGGGCCGGTTGAGGAAGTCGTCGGCCCCCGCTTCTGTGCCCTTTAGGCGCACCTCGTAAAACGCAAGGTACGCCCCCCCTTTGAAAAGGGTGTGAAAACTCCCTATAATCCCTCCTCGTGCTGGTGTGCCCCGCCCTCCTGCCCGCCTGGCCCCCGGCCCTAAAGGACCTCTTCGGGCGGGAAGGCCCTTTGGTGCTGGAGATCGGCTTCGGGGACGGGCGCTTCACCGCGGGGCTTGCCAAGGAGCACCCCGACTGGCTCGTCCTGGGGGCGGAGGTCTCCGCGGCGAGCGTCCTTAGGGCCTACCGGCGGATGAAGCGGGAGGGGGTGGAAAACGTCCGCCTCTACCACGGGGAGGGGCCTTTCGCCCTCAGGAACCTGGTGCCCCCAGGGAGCCTCCACCGGGTCATCGTGAACTTCCCCGACCCCTGGCCCAAGAAGCGCCACCAGGGAAGGCGCCTCCTCCAGGAGGCCTTTTTCCGGAGGCTTTCCACGAGGCTTGGGGAAGGGGGGGCTCTCCTCCTCACCACGGACCACGAGGAGTATTTCGGCTTCGCCCTGGAGGAAGCGGAGCGCACCGGGCTCTACCGCATAGAGGTGGGGCCACCCCCCGAGGCCCACCTGAAGACCAAGTACGCCCTCAAGTGGAAGGAGGCGGGAAGGGCCTTCTTCCACGCGGTCTTCACCAAGGTGGCCGAGGACCCCACCCCTTGGCCCCCCATAAGGAGGTACGCTGTGGCCCACGCCCTGCTCAAAGGAGAGCTCCCGGAAACCCTTTCCCTGGAGAAGACCCCGGTGCCCGTTCCCGGGGGTGTGGCCGTCTTTTTGGAGGTGGCCCGGGGGAAGGAGGGGTTTTACGTCCTCACCCACCTGGAGGAGGAGGACCTCACCCAGGACCTCCTCCTGGAGGTGCGCAGAAGCGCCCGCGGGGTCTACGCCGGGGTGAGCCGCTTCGGGAGCCCCCTCATCACCGAGGGGGTCAAGGGGGCGGTGGCGGCCTTGGCGCGCTTTCTGGAAACCCTCGGGCTTGAGGTGGCCCAGGACCACACCGGGGAGGGGCTAAGATAGCCTTATGCACGCCCACGTGATCCTGGCCGCGGGGCAGGGGACGAGGATGCGCTCCCGCCTGCCCAAAGTGCTCCACCCCCTTTTGGGGAAGCCCATGCTCCTCTACGCGGTGGAGACCGCCTTGGCCCTCAAGCCGGAAAGGCTCGTGGTGGTGGTGGGCCACGGGGGGGAGGCCGTGGCCGAGGCCCTAAAGGGCCACCCCGTGGAGGTGGCGTGGCAAAAGGAACAGCTCGGCACCGCCCACGCCCTTCTCCAGGCGGAAGGCCTCCTCCGGGGCTTCCCCGGGCCCTTCCTCGTGACCCAGGGGGACACCCCCCTCCTTTCCCCGAAGACCCTCGAGGCCCTCCTCCAGAGGGTGCGGGAGGGGGCGGGGATGGCCCTCCTCACCGTGGAGCTCCCTGATCCCACAGGCTACGGCCGCATCCTCCGCGAGGGGGAGGAGGTCTTGGGGAACGTGGAGGAGAAGGACGCGCCTCCTGAGGTCCGGGCCATCCGGGAGGTAAACGCCGGGGCCTACGCCTTTGACGGCCTCCTCTTCCAGGCCCTTAAAGAAGTGAGGAACGAAAACGCCGCCCGGGAGTACTACCTCCCGGACCTCGTGGCCATCTACCGCGCCCACGGCAAGAAGGTGGTGGCGGTGCGGGGGGTGGCGGAGGAGGCCCTTGGCGTGAACACCCGGGAGGAGCTCGCCCGGGTGGAGGGGGTGCTCCTTGGGCGGCTTCGCGCCGAGTGGATGGGGAAGGGGGTGCGGATGGTCCTCCCCGAGACCATCTACCTGGAGCCTTCCGTGGAGCTCGCCCCTGACGTCACCCTCTGGCCCGGGGCGGTCCTCAAGGGGAGGACCCGGATCGGCGAGGGGTGCGAGGTGGGGCCTTACGCCGTCCTCGAGGACACGGTGCTGGAACCCGGGGCCAGGGTCCTCGCCCACACCGTGGCCCAGGGGGCCCACCTCCACCCCGGGGCCTCCGCCGGGCCCTTCGCCAGGCTCCGCCCGGGGGCGGTCCTCATGGAGGAGGTCCACGTGGGGAACTTCGTGGAGGTGAAGAATAGCCTCCTCCACAAGGGGGTGAAGGCGGGCCACCTCGCCTACCTGGGGGACGCCGAGGTGGGGGAGGGGGCGAACATCGGGGCCGGGGTCATCACCGCGAACTACGACGGCAAAAGGAAGCACAAGACGGAGATCGGCAAAAGGGCCTTCATCGGCTCCAACAGCGTCCTGGTGGCCCCGGTGCGGGTGGGGGAGCGCGCTTTGGTGGGGGCGGGGAGCGTCATCACCCAGGACGTGCCCGAGGGGGCCTTGGCCGTGGCCCGGGGGAGGCAGAAGAACCTCGAGGGCTACGCCCTGAGAAAGCTCGGGGAGGAGGAGGGGTAGGCCGTTTCACCCTCCCTTCATCCCCCGGGTGGTAGACTGAAGGGCATGAACCTGGGCATGCCGGAAATCCTGGTGATCCTGGTGGTGGCCCTCCTCATCTTCGGGCCCAAGAAGCTCCCCGAGCTCGGCCGCTCCTTGGGCCAGAGCATCCGCGAGTTCAAGCGGGGGGCCCAGGAGATCCGCGAGGAGCTGGAGAAGAGCGTGGAGGTGAGGGACGAGAAGCCTGCGCCGGGGCCTAAGCCCCAGGAGGAGCCCAAGGCTTGAAGGAAGCCCCCCTGGTAGAGCACCTCGAGGAGCTCCGCGCCCGCATCCTCTGGTCCCTCCTGGCCTGGGCCGTGGGCACGGGGGTGGCCTGGACCTTCAGGGTCCAGCTTTTGGAGTGGCTGAGGCGGCCCTTGGACCTGGCGGCCAAGCAGAACGGCATCCAGGTGAACCTCATCGTCCTGGACATCACCGAGCCCTTCCTCGTCTCCCTGAAGGTGGCGGCCTTCGGGGGGCTTGTGCTCGCCCTCCCCTTCATCGTCTACCAGGTCTGGGCCTTCATCGCCCCCGGGCTCTACGAGCACGAAAAGCGCCTGGCCGTGCCCTTCCTCCTGGGGGCGGGGTTCAGCTTCGCCCTGGGAGCCCTTTTCGCCTACTACGGCTTCCTGCCCTTCGCCATCCCCTTCCTCCTGGGCTTCTTGGGGGACGTGATCACCCCCCAGATCTCCATCGGCCGCTACATGGGCCAGGTGCTTATGATGATGTCCGTCATGGGTCTGGTCTTTGAGATGCCGGTGGTGAGCTACCTCCTGGCCCGCCTGGGGATCCTCTCCTCGGCCTTCCTCGCCCGCAACTGGCGCATCGCCGTGGTCCTCCTCCTCGCCCTGGCCGCGGTCATCACCCCCACGGTGGACGTGGTCTCCCTCGCCATCGTCACCGGGCCCCTCCTCGTGCTCTACTGGGTTTCCGTCCTGGTGGCCCGCCTGGCGGAAAGGCAAAGGCCCCAGGAGGCCGCTTGACACCCTAAGGGGCTTTGCCCCCTAAAATAGCCCATGGACGAGCGCATCCTGGCCCTCCGCAAAGAGGTGGACCGGGTGAACCGGGAGCTCCTGCGCCTCCTCTCCGAGAGGGGGAGGCTGGTGCAGGAGATCGGCCGCATCCAGACGGAGCTCGGCTTCCCCCACTACGACCCTAAGCGGGAGGAGGAGATGCTGGCCTACCTCACCGCGGAAAACCCCGGGCCCTTCCCCGACGAGACCATAAGGAAGCTCTTCAAGGAGATCTTCCAGGCGAGCCTGGACCTCGAGGAGCGCCAGGACCAGAAGAAGTTCCTCTACTCCAGGAAGCACAAGCCCGAGCCCACGAGGGTGCGGGTCAAGGACGTGGTCTTTGGGGAAAAGCCCCTCCTCATCGCCGGGCCCTGCTCCATTGAGAGCGAGGAGCAGATGATGGAAACCGCCCGCTTCCTCGCGGCCCGGGGGGTGAGGGTCTTGCGGGGCGGGGCCTTCAAGCCCAGGACGAGCCCCTACGGCTTCCAGGGCCTCGGGGTGGAGGGGCTTAAGCTTGGCCGCAAGGCGGCGGACGCCTTCGGCATGGTCTTCGTCACCGAGGTCATGGACACCCGGGACGTGGAGGTGGTGGCGGAGTACGCCGACATCCTCCAGATCGGGGCCCGGAACATGCAGAACTTCGCCCTCCTCAAGGAGGTGGGGAAGGCCCGGCGCCCCGTCCTCTTAAAGCGGGGGCTTTCCGCCACCATGGAGGAGTGGTTCTACGCCGCCGAGTACATCCTCGCCCAGGGGAACGAGCAGGTGATCCTGGCGGAGAGGGGGATCCGCACCTTTGAGCGCTGGACCCGGAACACCCTGGACCTCTCCGCCGTGGCCCTCGCCAAGCAGGAGACCCACCTCCCCGTGGTCGTGGACGTGACCCATGCCGCCGGGCGCACGGACCTCCTCGCCCCCCTGGCCCGCGCCGCCTTGGCCGTGGGGGCGGACGGGGTGCACGTGGAGGTCCACCCCAACCCCAAGGTGGCCCTCTCCGACAACCAGCAGCAGATGGACTTCGCCCAGTTCGCGCGCTTCCTGGAGGCCATAAGGGACCTCCTCCCCGAGGGGTAATGGGCCTTTTGGACAACCTCCTGAACGCCTTCCTCAAGGCCACGGACCCGAGGCCCCGCTACACCGAGGCCCGCTGCCTCCTCTACAAGAACAGCGTGGGGGGGTGCGACAGGTGCTATGGGGTCTGCCCCAAGGGGGCGGTGCGTCTCGAGGGGTGGCGGGTGGAGCTGGACGAGGTCTTGTGCACGGGGTGCGGCCTCTGCACCGGGGTCTGCCCCGGCCTCGCCCTGGAGTACCCCTTGGGGGGCATCCAGGAGGCCCTGATCCGGGGAAAGGGGAAGCTTAGGTGCTCCAAGGCCGAGGGGAAGGGGGAGGAGGTGCTGTGCCTGGGCCGCCTCACCCCGGGGCTATTGGCCGAGGCGGGAAGCCGCTTCGGCAAGGTGGTCCTCGCCCGGGGGGCGTGCGGGGCCTGCCGGATCGGGGGGCCGGAGGTCCCCGAGCGCCTCGCGCGGATGGCCGAGGAGGCGAGGCGCTACTTCCCCGTGGAGGTGGAGGTGGTGGAGGGAGAACTCCCAGGGGAGAGGGTGGGAAGGCGGGAGCTTTTCCAGGCCCTCCTGGGAAGCGCCAAGCGCACCGCCGCCGACCTCGTCCCCGAGCTTCCCCTCGCCGTTTCCGAAGAGAAGGAGGGGGAGCTTCCCGCCGAGCTCCGCCTTAGGCGCCTCGCCGCAAGCCGGGCCCCGGAGGTCCGCTGGCCCCGGATCCGGGTGGAGGAGGGGTGCACCCTCTGCCCCGTCTGCACCAACGTCTGCCCCACGGAGGCGGTGAGGCGGGTGAGGGAGGGGGAGGAGTACGTCCTCTACCTCCAGGTGGCGGCCTGCACGGGGTGCGGGGCCTGCGTGGAAAGCTGCCCGCCCCAGGTGATCCGGCTGGAGGAAGCCCCTAAGGAGGAGGTGGGGCAGGAGCTGGAGCTCTTCCGGGGCAAGCCCCCTTGGTACGACCTTTGAACCGGGTATAATGTCCCCAACCTATGGACGCCGACCTCGTGGTGGTGGGCGGGGGCCTTTCTGGCCTTGTGGTGGCCACGGAGGTGGCCCAAAGGGGCAAGCGGGTCCTCCTCCTGGAGCAGGAGCCTTACCTCGGCGGGCAGGCCTTCTGGTCCTTCGGGGGGCTTTTCCTGGTGGACTCCCCCGAGCAAAGGCGCCTGGGGGTCCGGGACTCGGTGGAGCTCGCCTTCCAGGACTGGATGGGGGCGGCGGGCTACGACCGAGAGGAGGACTATTGGGGAAGGCGGTTCGCCGAGGCCTACCTGGAGTTCGCTGCGGGGGAGAAGCGGGCCTGGCTCGCCTCCTTGGGGGTGCGCTTCTTCCCGGTGGTGGGTTGGGCGGAGCGGGGCGGGGGCCTGGCCACGGGCCACGGGAACTCCGTCCCCCGCTTCCACATCGTCTGGGGGACGGGGCCTGGGCTTTTAGCCCCTTTTCTCCGCAAGGTGGAGGCCCTTAAGGCGGAGGGCACCCTCCGGGTCCTCCTCCGCCACCGGGTGGAGGAGGTCCTGGTGGAGGGGGAGAAGGCGGTGGGGGTGGCCGGGGTGGTCCTGGAGGAGGATCCCAAGCCCCGGGGGGCGCCCACGGGCCGCAAGGCGGTGGGGGGCTTCCGCTTCTTGGCCCAGGCGGTGGTCCTGGCCACGGGAGGGATCGGGGCCAACCTGGACCTGGTGCGGCGCTTTTGGCCAGCGCGCATGGGAAGGCCCCCGGAGAAAATGCTCTCCGGCGTTCCCGACCACGTGGACGGAAGCGGCCTCTTCCTCGCCGAGCGGGCGGGGGCCCGCCTGGTGAACCTGGACCGGATGTGGCACTACCCCGAGGGGGTGGAGAACCACACCCCCATCTGGACGGGCCACGGGATCCGCATCCTCCCCGGGCCCTCCCCCCTCTGGGTGGACGTCACGGGGAAGAGGCTTCCCCCGCCCCTTTTTCCCGGCTTTGACGCCTTGGAGAGCCTGCGCTACCTGAGGAATACCGGTTTTGACTGGAGTTGGTTCATCCTGGACCTCCCCACCCTGAAGAGAGAGTTCGCCCTCTCGGGCTCGGAGCAGAACCCGGACCTCACGGGGAAAAGCTGGCTCGGCGTGGTGAGCAACCGCCTCCTGGGCTCCGCGGCCCCCGTCCGGGCCTTCTTGGAGCGGGGGAAGGACTTCCTCGTGGCCCAGGACCTCTCCGAGCTCATGCGCAAGATGGAGGCCCTGGCCCCCGGGGTCCTGGACCCGGGGAGGCTGGAGCGGGAGGTGAGGGCCCGGGACCGGGAACTCCTCAACCCCTTCGCCAAGGACGGCCAGGTCCTCATGGTCCACGCCTTCCGCCGCTATGTGGGGGACCGACTTTTCCGCGTGGCCAAGCCCCACCCCTTCCTCGCGGGAAAGGGGCCCTTGGTGGCGGTGAGGCTTTGGACCCTCACCCGCAAGACCCTGGGGGGAATCCAGACGGACCTCAAGGGGAGGGCCCTTAGGCCCTCGGGAGAGCCCTTGCCGGGCCTTTTCGCCGTGGGGGAGGCGGCGGGGTTTGGGGGCGGGGCCTTCCACGGGTACAAGGCCCTCGAGGGCACCTTCCTGGGGGGGTGCCTCTTCAGCGGGCTCCAGGCGGCCAAGGGGGTCCTGGAAGGGCTAGAATAGCCCCATGCGGCTCCACCACGTGGGCATCGCCGTGGAGGACCTGGAGGAGGCCAAGGCCCGCTACCAAAGCCTAGGCTTCCGGGTGGTGGCGGAAGGGGAGGTGGCCCACCAGGGGGTGCGGGTGGCCCTGCTTCAGGGCGAGGGGGAAGCCCTCCTTGAGCTCCTTTCCCCCTTGGGCCCCGAGACCCCCGTGGGCCGCTTCCTCGCCAAAAGGGGCCCCGGCCTCCACCACCTGGCCTTCGCCACGCCCCGGATAGAGGAGGACCTCGCCCGGCTTAGGGCGGAAGGGGCGAGGCTTATAGATGAGGCCCCCAGGCCCGGCTTCGGGGGGCACCGGGTGGCCTTCCTCCACCCAAGCTTCGGCCTCGGGGTGCTCTGGGAGCTGGTGGAAGTCTAGTGCGCCCCTTTTACCTTCTCCTCGCCCTCCTGTGGATGGGGGTCCTCTGGTGGTTTTCCGACAGGCCCGCCACGGGCGCCGGGCTTCCCCATCCTTGGGACAAGCTCGCCCACTTCCTCGCCTACGCCCTCCTCGGGGCCCTTTGGCGGCGGGGCCTTGGGCGGTTCCTCCCCGCCTTCCTCCTCGCCGCCTTTTACGGGGTGGTGGACGAGGCGCACCAAAGCCTTGTGCCCGGGCGGGAGGCCTTCGGCCTGGACCTGGTGGCCGACTTCCTCGGGGCTTACGCGGGGGCTAGAGGGGCGGGTAGATGGGAAGCTCAAGAAGCCTCCCGCCCCTAGCCCCCGCCGCCTCCACCACCGCCCTGGCCACGAGCTCGGGGGCGATCCAGCGGGAGAAATCCGCCTCGGGCATGGCCTTGCGGTTGGCCTCGGTGTCCAGGGTGCCCATGGGGTAGACCACCAAAAAGCGCACCCCCTCCACCTCTCCCTGCAAGGACCTCAGGAGGCTCGCCAGGGCGGTCTTGGCCATGGTGTAGAGGGCCCTTCCCGGTCCCGCCCCCGTCCAGGCGGGCCCGGCGGCGAAGGCGGCGAAGAAGCCTTCCCCCCGCTTTTCCATGTAGGGGAGGACGGCCCTGAGGAGGTTGTAGGTGGTGCGGAGGTTCAGGTCCAGGATCCAGTCGTAAAGCCCGGGGTCGGCGTCCAAAAACCGCCCGGCGGCGAAGCCCCCCACGGTGTGCACCACCCCGTAAAGGGGGGCTTCCCGCTCCACGAAGCGGGCCAAGGCCAGGGCGTCCTCCAGCCGGGTGAGGTCGGCCACGAAGGTCTTGGCCCCCACGGCCTGCGCCCGCTCCTCCATGCGCTCTGGGCGGGGGTCGGAGAGGAAGAGCCTGGCCCCCGCCCGGTGGAAGGCGGGGATGAGGGCCCGGCTTAGGGCCCCTCCGGCCCCGGTGACGAGAAAGGCCTTCCCTTGGAGCATGCCCCTATTCTACGGGGAGGAAGGCCAGGGCCTTGGGGGCGAAGCCCAAGGAGGGGGTGGCCACCCTTTGGGGCGGGGAGGGGACGAGGTCGTAGACGTAGAGGAGGCTTCCCGAGGCCAGGTACAGGTACCCGTCTTGGCCTACGGCCCCTGCGGCGAAGTCGGTGTAGGCCTCCTGGACCGAAGAGGCCCTGGGCTCCAGGACTTGGAAGCCCCGGCCGTAGACCACAACCGGGTCCAGGGCGAGGCGGGGGGCGCCGAAGAAGTCCCCCAGGACCTCCTGGCTTCCCAGGGCCTCGCCCTGGAGGGTGTAGAGGCGGGCCTTTAGGCCCGCCCTCCCCAGGCCGAGAAGCCTTCCCCTGGCGGCGTCTATCCGGAGGTCAAAGGGGTCGGCGTCCAAGGGGGGGCTAAGGGGCTTTTCCAGGGAAGGGGTCCCCTGGGGGTCCTGGGCCGGGCGGTAGCCTAGGGCGCTTCGGGTGAGGTAGGCCAGGAGGTCCAGGCTCCCCTGGGGGAGGAGGGCGAGGCGGGCGGCGGGGTCCAGGCCCGTGAGGTCGGCCTCCTCCAGGTTTCCGCTCCCGTCCAAGGGCCAGAGGAAGGCCCGGGCCACGGCGGGGCAGTGGAGGAGGAGGGCGCCTTGCCCGAGGCGGAGGTACCCCCCCGTGCAGTCCACCCCTGGGGGCAAGCCCTGGTCCGCGGGGGTGCCCTTCGGGACAGAGGTTTCGCTGAAGCCCGAGGCGTCGTAGGCCTCCACCCGGTCGGGGAAGAGGAGGTAGAGCTTCTGGAAGGTGGGGCTGTAGGCCAGGTCCTGGAGGCCCGGGGTCGTCCACGTCTTCACCAGGGTTCCGGTCCCCCTTTGGAGGTCTTGGGCCCGGTAGAAGCGTACCCCGTCCTCTCCCCCCGCCGCCAGGAGGGCGGGAAGGGGGGGCTCCTGGCTTCCTGTGCAGGCGGTGAGGAGGAGAAGGAGGAGAAACCCAAGCCGCGTCACGGCAGACCTCCCAAGCGCACGCCTTCCTCGTCCATGAGCACCTCCGCCGCCTGCCCCCCGTAGAGGAAGGCGAGGCGCACCTCGCTCTTGGCCGCGTCCAGGGTGAAGCGCATGGCCCAGCAGCACCGGTCCAGGACCAGGACGAAGCGGGGCTTTAGGGGTTCCCCAGGGAGGTTCTGGCTGAGGAGGGCGGCGAGGTGGAGCCGGGTGTTCTCCCGGCCGAGGAAGGTGAGGGTAGGGCCGAAGTTCCGGAGGGCGAGGGCGTAGCCTTCGGGGCTTGAGGGCCTTCGGGTGTAGGTGAGGCTTCCCGAGAGGGAAAGCCCGGGGAGGGCGTTTTCCCCCGAGGCGTCAGGGGGCGAAGGCGGCCAAAGCTCCAGGCCCCCGCTAAAGGCGAGGTCCTTGAGGTAGACCCCCCCGTCCTCCACCTCCGGCAGGTGGAGGTTGGCCGTGAGGCGGAAGGCCACCTCGGGGAGGGCCTGGGTGAGGCCGAGGCGGAGGTTCGTCCCCCGGAAGCCCTCCTGGTACCGCCCGGAGAGGAGGAGGTCTAGAAGGGGCCCCGGGGCGCTTCCCGAGCGGAAGCCCGCCTGGTAGGCGAGGGCGGTGGGGTCCAGGGTGGCCTGGAGGGAGAGGCTTTGGGGGCCGAAGATGGCCTGCCCCGAGGCCTGGAGGGCGTCCTTGGGCCAGTCCCTCCGGGCCTGGAGGGTGTAGGCCTCCTGGCCTTCCCGGTAGGCCAGGGTGAGGCTCGTCTCCAGGGGCCCTTCCCCGTTCAGGCCGTGGCGGTGGGCGAGGTTTAGGCTTCCTGCGGGGAGGGCGTAGGCCCCCTGGAGGAGGAGGGGGTCAAAGAGGGCCTTTGGGTGGTCGTAGCGGAGGCTTGCCCGCAAGGAGAAGGGGTAGGGGGTGAGGCTACCCTCCAGGCGGGTCTCCAGGGGGCCTTCCTCCAGGCCCCGCTTGTGGTAGAGGAGGAGGCTGTACCCCTGGTCCTGGAGCCTCCCCTCGCCCTCCAGGGGGAGGTAGCCCGTCTTTTCCAGATCCCACCCTCCCTTCAGGCTCAGGGCCAGGGGCCTTTCCTGGAAGGCGAGAGCCAAGGTGGCCTGGTGGGTCCTCCGCTGGGGCAAGGCGTCAAAGCGGAAGGGGCTTTCCCCCTCCTGGACGCTCCTCAGGTAGCCCGCCTCGAGGCTGAGGCCCCCGAAGGTTTGGCGCAGGGCGGCCCGGGTGGTCCAGTCCACCTGGCGCTCGGGCTCCCCGTCGGGGTTCTGGGTGGTGTAGTAGAAGCCCCGGAAGCGGTTTTCCGCCTGGAGGCTGGCCCCGGGCCAGGGGACGAGGACGAGGCTTTCCGTGTGGGTGAGGAGAAGCCTGCCCGCCTCGGCGTAGGGGCCGAGGGCCCGGGCGGAGCGGTTTAGGGGGTTGGTCTCCGCCAGGTAGCGCCCGAGCTGAAGCCCCGCCTGCAGGCTGAAGGGGCCCTGGCGGAGGGTGGGGCTTTGCGCCTCCAGCTCGGGGAGGCGCTGGAGGGTGCGGGGCGGGGGGGTGGAGGGGTCGTGGTCCAGGAAGCCCTCGAGCCGCAAGGCGTAGCGCCAGTCCTGGGGGGCGGGGGTGCCGGGGAGGAGGGCCTCGAGGCGGAAGCGGGTGAGCTTCTCCCGGGTGTCGTCCCGCTCTATGAGGGCCGAGACCGAAAACTCCTGGCGCTTTAGGCCGTACTCCCCTCGGTACTGGAAGGTGTCGGGGGGGGTGTGGAGGAAGAAGTAGCGCTCCTTGGCCTCCCCGGTGCCGTAGTGGTCCAGGCCGAAGCCGTAGCCCCGGCCCTGGTAGTAGCGGAGGAGGGTGTAGCCGAGGCCGAAGGCGGCCACGTAGGGGAGGTCGGCCTTCACATAGAGGCCCCCCTCGTCCTGGCCCACCTCGAGGCGGGGCCGCCTCTCCGAGAGGTAGAGGAGGAGGACGGGCAGGGTGAGGACGGGCTTCTCCTGGACCAGGAGGGTCACGTCCCGGGCCACCACCCGGTCCCCGGGGTAGAGGACCACTTCCCGGGCGCGGAAGGCGTAGTCCGGCACCTCCTGGCCGCAGGAGGCGCACGGGGTGGCGTAGCCCTCCTCCAGGAGGATCGCCCCCGCCGCCCGCTGGCAGAGGGGGCCGGTGAGGAGGAGGTTCTCGGCCTCTATGCGGACCTCGAGGGCGTCAAAGCCCTCGTCCTCGAGGTCCACCTGGAGCTCCTCGGCCTCAATGAGGCGCCCCTCCCGGTCCCGGTAGCGCACCTTCCCCGAGAAGAAAAGAAGCCTCTTTCCCCGCAGGTAGACCACCCGCTCCGCCTCCAAGGCCTCCCCGTCCCGCTCCAGGCGCACCGGGCTTCCCACGAGCACCAAGACCTCCTCCCCCCCCTCCTCCCTTAGCTCCAGCCTCTCCGCCTCCAGCACCCGGATCACCCGCTCCTGGGCCAGGGCGGGAAGGAGGAGAAGGAGGAGGAGGAGGGGAAGCCACCTCACCGGCGCCCTCCCAGGAAGAGGAGAAGGCCCAAGGCCCCGTAGAGGAGGTTGGGCCCCCAGGCGGCGAGGATGGGGTTTAGGGCGTTTTGCTCCCCCATGATCCGCCCCACGCTCCAGGTGGCGTAGTAGAAGAAGGTGAGGACGGCCACCCCCACAAGCCCAAGGCTCCGGCTTCCCCCGAGGAGGTAGAAGGCGAGGCCCACGGCGAAGAGGGCGAAGACCAGGGCCGAGGCGGGCTCGGCGAAGCGGCGGTAGTAGGTGGTGGCCTCGAGGCCCGCCTTCACCCCTAGGGCCCTGAGCCTGGCCACCTCCTCCCTAAGCTCGGCGAGGCCCATGCGGTTCGCCGGGTTCTGCCAGGGCTCAAAGGTGAGGTCCTTGAGGTAAAGCTCCCCCCTTTGGAAGCGGGTCAGGGTGCGGGGGCGGTCCCCCTCGTAGGTGGCCCTTAGGCCCTCCTCCACCCGCAAGACCCCTCCCTGGAAGCGCCCCCTTTGGGCCAGGAGGACCTCCTCCCGGGAGAGCACCCGGAGCTCCCCGATCTCCTCCCCCTTCACCTCCCCCACGTAGACCACCCGGCCCCTGGCGTCCTGAAAGGTGGCCCCCGGGGTGAGGAGGGCCCGGGGGCGCTCCAGGACCTGCCGCCTCAGGAGGTCCTGCCCCTGGGCCAAGGACCGGGGCACCAGGCTCTCCCCCAGGAGGAAGGCGAAGAGGGCGATGCCGCTTCCCAAGAGGAGGAAGGGCCAAAGGACCCGCTCCCGCCGCACCCCCAGGGCCAGGAGGGCCTTGAGCTCGGCGTCTTCGGCCATGCGGGAGAGGAGGAGGAGGAGGGCGAAGAGGTAGGCCACCGGGGCCCCCCGCACCACGGCCTCGGGGGTGCGGTAGAGGAGGTAGAGGAGGAGGGTGTAGGGGTCGGCCCCTTTGGCCACCAGGGGGGCCAGGACCTCGTAGACCGCCCCCGCCAGGAAGAGGAGGACCAAGACGGCAAGCCCCCCGGCGAAGAGGTCCAGGGCTTCCCTCAGGAGGTAGCGGTCCAGGGTCTTCACCTTAGCCTCCAGGCCAGAAAAGAGGCCAAAGCCCCGTAGAAGAGGTCGGGGAGGTAGGCGAGGAGGGGGCTCACGTCGTAGCGGGCGAGCTGGGCCGTGAGGGTCCAGAGGACGTAGTAGCCGAAGATGAGGAGCACCACCCCCAAAAAGGCCCAGGAGGCCTCCTTGAGGGAGAGGCCCAAAAGGGCGGCGCTCACCCCCAAAAGGAAGCCCCCCAGGGCGTCGGCCAGGCGGCGGTGGAAGGCGAAGCGGGCCCCCGCCTCCACCTGGCCCCGGGCCCAAAGCTCCCTGAGGGTGCTGGTGTCGTAGGGGTCCCGGGAGCCCAGGCTCTCCTTGGGGCGGAAGAGGGCGGGGAAGGGGAGGAGGCCTTGGAAGGGTTTGGGCCTGTCCCCTTCCAGCACGTACCCCGTAAACCGCCACCCCTCCCGGTCCCAGATCCCTTCGGCGGCGCTGTAGATGTGGCCCTCCTCGTCCACCACCCGGACGCCGAAGAGGCGGTTTCGCCCCTCCTCGGGGCGCACCTCCTCGGCGTAGTAGACCCCCAGGCCCTCGAGGGCGTAGAGCTGTTGCCGGAGGGTGCCGCTCGGGGTCCCTTCCCCGTAGAGGAGGCGGGAGAGGGCCCCGTCGTAGGCCTCCAGGGCCTTGGGCCTGAGCTCGGCCAGGTTGTAGAGGTTGAGGAGGCCCACCAGGAGGGAGAGGAGGAGGAGGGGACGGAGGAGGGCCAAAGGCGGCACCCCGGCGGCGTAGGCCGCCTTCAGCTCCGACTGGCGGATGAGGCGGGCGAGGCCCACCAGGATGGCGAAGACCAGGCCCAAGGGCAGGGCCAGGCTTAGGGTCCAGGGAAGGCGGTAGAGGATCAGGGAGGCGATCTCCCTCACCCCCGCCCCCCGGCTCAGGAGCACCCCGGAGAGGCTGGAGAGGAGGTCAAAGGTGAGGAGGGCCACGAAGAGGAGGACCCCCACCAGATAAGGGACGAGGACCTCCCGGAGGACGTAGCGCCCCAGCACGGGGGAAGTATACGCAAGGCGGATGAGAAAACGAGGAAGCCCCGCCGCGGGGGGCTTAGGCGGCCTGGGCGATCACGTGGATCACCGGGAGGCCGAAGCGCTCCGCCTGGGTGTGGACATCCAGCCTAAGCCACCGGGAAAGCCCTGGGGGCAGGGTGGAGAGGACGATGGCCTGGTAGGCCCCGGGGTGGGCGAGGAGCTCCTCCTCTATGGCGAGGAGGGGGGAGATGTCCCCCGCCTTGGCCTCCTCCACGGGGATGCCTTGGGCCTCGAGGGCCCGCTTGGCCGCTTCCGCCTCCTCCTCGGCCCGGCGCCGCACCTCGTTCTCCTCGTAGACCCACCCGGGAGGGGGGACCGCCGGGACCAGGAGGACGAAGCGGGCCTTTGGGTCTTGGGCCAAAAGCTCCTTGAGCTTGGCGGCCAGCTCCGGGCTCTTGGCCGTGCGGTGGGCCACCACCAGGTACCGGGCCATGCCGCACCTCCTTTCCGTGGTTCCAGTATAGCGCCGGATTTAATGTATTTGTTCCAGTAAAGGCCAAGGGGCCGCCGGAAAACCCCGTAGGGCCTGAGGTTTTTTGCATACCCCTTTGCAAGAGCGAAACCCGTGGTATAATAACCCAAGTTGCTACCTATCCCCTGGATCTGAAAAAATAGTGGCCGCTATGCTTTCCCGTCTCATAGCGGCCTTTTGCATTATAGACGACGCCCTGCAAGCCATGGGCTACAAGGATGACCCCCAAGCCAAAACGCCCGCCTCCGCCATCCTCACCCTCGCCCTCCTTGCCGCCCTAGAGTTCGGCGGCAAGCACAACAAGGCCCTGGCCCTCGCCAAAGACCTCGGCCTCTTCACCCACGTCCCCTCCCCAAGCCGCTTCAACCGCAGGCTCCACGCCCTCTACCCCCTCCTTCTCCCCCTCCTCCAC
>NZ_FNBC01000023.1 GCF_900102145.1 Thermus arciformis
GGACGGGCCGATGCCGCAGACCCGGGAGCACATCTTGCTGGCGCGCCAGGTGGGGGTGCCGTACATCGTGGTGTTCATGAACAAGGTGGACATGGTGGACGACCCCGAGTTACTGGACCTGGTGGAGATGGAGGTGCGGGACCTCCTCAACCAGTACGAGTTCCCTGGGGACGAGGTGCCGGTGATCCGGGGGAGCGCGTTGCTTGCCCTTGAGCAGATGCACAAGAACCCCCAGACGAAGCGAGGGGAGAACGAGTGGGTGGACCGGATTTGGGAGCTTTTGGACGCCATTGACGAGTACATTCCCACGCCGGTGCGGGACGTGGACAAGCCGTTCTTGATGCCGGTGGAGGACGTGTTCACCATTACGGGCCGTGGGACGGTGGCCACGGGGCGGATTGAGCGGGGCAAGGTGAAGGTTGGGGACGAGGTGGAGATCGTGGGCCTTGCTCCGGAGACGCGGAAGACGGTGGTGACGGGTGTGGAGATGCACCGGAAGACCCTGCAGGAGGGGATTGCTGGGGACAACGTGGGGGTGCTCTTGCGGGGTGTGAGCCGGGAGGAGGTGGAGCGGGGGCAGGTGTTGGCGAAGCCTGGGAGCATTACCCCGCACACGAAGTTTGAGGCCTCGGTGTACGTCTTGAAGAAGGAGGAGGGTGGGCGGCACACGGGGTTTTTCACGGGGTACCGGCCGCAGTTTTACTTCCGGACCACGGACGTGACGGGGGTGGTGGAGTTGCCCCAGGGGGTGGAGATGGTGATGCCCGGGGACAACGTGACCTTCACGGTGGAGCTCATCAAGCCGGTGGCCTTGGAGGAGGGGCTCCGCTTCGCCATCCGGGAAGGCGGCCGCACCGTGGGCGCCGGCGTGGTCACCAAGATCCTGGAGTAGCCCCTGGGGGGAGGGTTTCCTCCCCCCATCCCAAGGGAGGTAAGGCATGGCCAGCGAGGTCCGCATCAAGATCCTCTTGGAGTGCACGGAGTGCAAGCGCCGCAACTACGCCACCGAGAAGAACAAGCGCAACACCCCCTCCAAGCTGGAGCTCCGGAAGTACTGCCCCTGGTGCGACAAGCACACCGTGCACAAGGAAGTGAAGGTCTGATGCTAGGGCGCATCGTCCGCTACTTCCAGGAAGCCCGGGCGGAGCTTTCCCGGGTCACCTGGCCCACGCGCGAGCAGGTCATTGAGAGCACCCAGGCCATCCTGGCCTTCACCGCCGCCTTCATGGTGATCCTGGGCCTTTACGACCTGGTCTTCCGCTTCCTCATAGGGCTTTTGCGATGAGCATTGAATGGTACGCGGTCCACACCTACGTGGGGCAGGAGGAGAAGGCCAAGGCCAACCTGGAGAAGCGGGTCAAGGCCTTCGGCATGGGGGACAAGATCTTCCAGGTCCTCATCCCCACGGAGGAGGTGGTGGAGGTGCGCGAAGGGGGCAAGAAAGAGGTGGTCAAGCGGAAGCTTTTCCCCGGCTACCTCTTCGTGCAGATGGACCTTGGGGACGAGGAGGAGCCCAACGAGGCCTGGGAGGTGGTGCGGGGCACCCCCGGGATCACCGGCTTCGTGGGGGCGGGCAACCGCCCGGTGCCCCTATCCCCCGACGAGGTGCGCCACATCCTCGAGGTCTCCGGGCTTCTGGGCAGGAAGGAAGCCCCCAAGGCTCAGGTGGCCTTCCGGGAAGGGGACCAGGTGCGCGTGGTCTCCGGCCCCTTCGCCGACTTCACCGGCACCGTGACCGAGATCAACCCCGAGAAGGGCAAGGTCAAGGTCATGGTCACCATCTTCGGGCGCGAGACCCCTGTGGAGCTGGACTTCTCCCAGGTGGTCAAGGCCTAAGGGCGTTCGCACCCCCAACTTGGGGGGAGCCTAGGAGGGAAAAATGAAAAAAGTCGTTGCGGTGGTCAAACTTCAGCTGCCCGCGGGCAAGGCCACGCCCGCGCCCCCGGTGGGCCCGGCCTTGGGCCAGCACGGGGCCAACATCATGGAGTTCGTCAAGGCCTTCAACGCGGCCACGGCCAACATGGGGGACGCCATCGTCCCCGTGGAGATCACCATCTACGCCGACCGCTCCTTCACCTTCATCACCAAGACCCCGCCCGCGAGCTACCTCATCCGCAAGGCGGCGGGGATAGAGAAGGGGGCCCACAAGCCCGGCCGGGAAAAGGTGGGCCGCATCACCTGGGAGCAGGTGCTGGAGATCGCCAAGCAGAAGCTTCCCGACATGAACACCACCGACCTCGAGGCCGCCGCCCGGATGATCGCGGGCTCGGCCCGCTCCATGGGCGTGGAAGTGGTGGGCGCGCCGGAGGTGAAGGATGCCTAAGCACGGCAAGCGCTACCGGGCCCTTCTGGAGAAGGTGGACCCCAACAAGGTCTACACCATTGACGAGGCCGCCCGTCTCGTGAAGGAGCTCGCCACCGCCAAGTTTGACGAGACGGTGGAGGTCCACGCCAAGCTCGGCATTGACCCCCGCAAGTCCGACCAGAACGTCCGCGGCACCGTCTCCCTGCCCCACGGCCTCGGCAAGCAGGTGCGGGTTCTAGCCATCGCCAAGGGGGAGAAGATCAAGGAGGCCGAGGAGGCCGGGGCGGACTACGTGGGCGGCGAGGAGATCATCCAGAAGATCCTGGACGGCTGGATGGACTTTGACGCCGTGGTGGCCACCCCCGACGTGATGGGGGCGGTGGGCTCCAAGCTGGGCCGCATCCTGGGCCCCCGCGGCCTCCTCCCCAACCCCAAGGCGGGGACGGTGGGCTTCAACATCGGGGAGATCATCCGGGAGATCAAGGCGGGGCGGATTGAGTTCCGCAACGACAAGACCGGGGCCATCCACGCCCCCGTGGGCAAGGCGAGCTTTCCCGCCGAGAAGCTCGCGGACAACATCCGGGCCTTCATCAAGGCCCTGGAGGCCAGCAAGCCCGAGGCGGCCCGGGGCACCTTCCTCCGCTCGGTCTACGTGACCAGCACCATGGGGCCCAGCATCCGCGTCAACCCCCACTCCTAAGGGCCCCTCTCCCCCGGCCCGGGTCCTTGACGCCCGGGCCTTTCCCTTTTAGACTCCTCTATGGCACCCCGGGCGCCCTTGCGCCCAGGCCAAAGACAGCGGGGGGCTTTAGGCCTTAAACATCCCGCCGAGGCGCTTGAGGGGGAGCGTTTCGGAAATCCCAGAAAAACGGTCGGGGTTCCCCTGCCCCACAAGGGAGGAAGGCGTGCCAAACAAGCGCAACGTTGAGCTTCTCGCCGCCCTCAAGGAGAACCTTGAGCGGGCCCATGGCTCCTTCTTCCTGGTGAACTACCAGGGGCTCTCCGCCAAGGAAACCTACAGCCTGCGCCAGGCCCTAAAGGAAAAGGGCGCCCGGCTCTTCGTGGCCAAGAACACCCTGATCCGCATCGCCCTAAAGGAGCTTGGCCTGCCGGAGCTCCCCGGCCTTCAGGGCCCAAGCGCCCTCGTCTTCTACCAGGACCCGGTGGCCGCGGCCAAGGCCCTCAAGGAGTTCGCCCAGAAGAACCCCAAGGGCATTCCCGAGGCCAAAAGCGGGCTCCTTCAAGGCCAGGTGCTTGCCGCCAAGGACGTGGCGGCCCTGGCGGAGCTTCCCACCATGGATGAGCTGCGGGCGGAGCTCCTTGGGGTCCTGCAGGCCCCCATGGCGGAGCTTTTGGGGGTCCTGGGCGGGGTGGCCCGCGAGCTGGTAGGCATCTTGGAAGCGTACGCGGAGAAGAAGGCGGCTTAGGAGGTAGAGGATGGCACTGGACATTGAACGCATCAAGGAAGAGCTTTCCCAGGCGACGGTTTTGGAACTCAAGCAGCTCATTGACGCCCTCAAGGAGGCGTGGGGCGTGACCGCCGCGGCCCCCGTGGCCGTGGCCGCGGCCCCCGCGGCGGCGGCCGCGGCGGCTCCGGCGGAGGAGAAGACCGAGTTTGACGTGATCCTCAAGGAGGCCGGGGCCAAGAAGCTGGAGGTCATCAAGGAGCTTCGCGCCATCACCGGGCTCGGCCTCAAGGAGGCCAAGGACCTGGCGGAAAAGGGCGGCCCCATCAAGGAAGGGGTCTCCAAGGCCGAGGCCGAGGAGATCAAGAAGAAGCTCGAGGCCGTGGGCGCGGTGGTGGAGCTCAAGTAGGCCCTCCGCCCCACGGGGTGCCCCCCGGGCCTAAAGGGCCCGGGGTTTTCTACTGCCAGCGCTCCTCCGGGGGAAGCCCCCTTAAGCCCCTAAGGACCTCCCCCACCAGGTAAAGGCTTCCCGCCACCACCGCCCGCCTTTCCAGGGCCAGGGCCCGCTTCAGGGCCCTCAAGGGGTCTTCCTCCACCTGAGCGCCGGGGAAAAGGGGGAGGAGGGCCTTTGGGTCTTGGCTCCTTGGGGAGGCGTAGCGGGTGAGGACCACGGGCCCAAGGCCCCTAAAGGCCGCGGCCATGGCGGCGTGGTCCTTGTCCCGGGAAAAGGCCAGGACGAAGGCCGCGGGCAAGAGCCCGTGAAAGCGGAGGGCCTCCCTCAGGGCCCAGGCCCCCTCGGGGTTGTGGGCCCCGTCCAGGAAAACCTCCCCTTCCCCGGGCCAGGGAAGGCGCTGGAGCCGGCCCGGGTTTTCCGCCCGGAGAAGCCCTCCCCTCACCGCCTCCCAGGAGGCCCCCAGGAAGCGGCCCGCCAGGGCGGCCAAGGCCAGGTTCTCCGCCTGGTGGGGGCCGAGGAGCCGGGTCCTGAAGGGGTGGGCCTCCCCCGTCCTCAGGCGGAGAGTAAAGGCCAGCCCCCCCTCCTCCCCCTCCACCCCCTCCAGGTGGAAGTCCTCCCCCAGGACCCAAAGGGGCGTGCCCCGGGCCTGGGCCTCGGCCCTCAGCGCGGCGAGGCCCTCCCCCTTAGCGGCGGTGAGGGCGGGAAGGCCCTTGCGGAAGATGCCCGCCTTCTCCCGGGCCACGTCCTTCAGGGTGGGGCCCAGGACCTCGAGGTGGTCGTGGCCGATGTTGGTGACCACGGAAAGGACGGGCTCCGTGGCGTTGGTGGCGTCCAGGCGCCCGCCCAGGCCCACCTCCAGCACGGCGAACTCCACCCCTTCACGGGCGAAGTGGAGGAGGGCCATGGCCGTGGCCGCCTCAAAGAAGCTCGCTCCGTGCCCCTCGGCCAGGGGGCGGACCTCCTCGGCCACCTCCAGGAGCCTGGCCTGGGGGATGGGCTTACCCTGGACGGCGATGCGCTCGGCGAAGTCCACCAGGTGGGGGCTGGTGTAGAGCCCCACCCTGAGCCCGGCCTCCTCCAGGATGGCCGCCAGGGCCCGGGCGACGCTCCCCTTGCCGTTGGTGCCCCCCACCAGGGCCACGGGGTAGGCCTCCTGGGGGTCCCCCAGGTGGGAAAGCAGGGCCCGGATGCGCTCCAGGCCCGGGGTGAAGCGGCTTTGGCGGGCGTAAAGCCAGGCCAGGGGGTCCATCAGCCCTGGAGGGCCGTCTTGCAGGCGGGGCAGAGGCCCCGGTAGGTGACCTCCACCCCCCGCACCTCCACCCCGGGGTGGGCCTTCTGGGCCAGGGCCTTGAGGTCGGGGAGGTCCACCTCCAGGTCCACGATGGCCCCGCACCTCTCGCAGACCAGGTGCAGGTGGGGGTGGAGGTGGGCGTCGTAGCGGGTGGCCTCCCCCGCCCGGGTGATGGGCACCAGGTAGCCCTCCTCCACCAAGGCCTCGAGGGTGCGGTAGACCGTGGCCAGGCTCACCTTGGGGACCACCTTGCGCACCTCCTGGTAGATCCAGGCGGCGTCGGGGTGGTTTTTGGCCTGGCGCACCACCTCGAGGACAGCCCTGCGCTGGCGGGTCAAGCGCTTCAGCGCCATCGCCCCCACTATACCCCAAGGCGGGGGAAATCTCTACTTAGGCTATCGGATTTGCCCCAAAAGCTCCCGCCCCCCCTGCTCCAGGACGTCCTGGGCCAGCTCCAGGCCGAGCTCCTCCGCCTCGGAGGCGTCTCCCTCAATCTCCGCCCGGATGAAGCTCTTGCCGTCGGGGGAGAAAAGCCCCCCCTCCAGGAGAAAGGTCCCGTCCTCGGCCACCTGGGCCAAGGCGCCCACCGGGGCCAGGCACCCGGCCCCAAGCCCCCTCAGAAAGGCCCGCTCCGCCCGCACCCGGTCGTGGGAGGGGGGGTGGTGGAGGGCGTAGGCCAGTTCCTCCGCCAGATCGTCCCCCTGGCGCACCTCCAGGGCCAAGGCCCCTTGGCCCGGGGCGGGGAGCATGACCTCGGGCTCCAGGAACTGGTCAATGCGGTTCCTGAGGTCAAGCCGGATGAGCCCGGCCGCGGCCAGGACGATCCCGTCGTACTCCCCGTTGCCGAGGGCGGCGAGGCGGGTGTCCACGTTGCCCCGGAGGTCCTTCACCACGAGGTCCGGGCGGTGGGCGAGGAGCTGGGCCTTGCGGCGCAGGGAGCTCGTGCCCACCACGGCTCCCGGGGGGAGGTCCTCGAGGCGCTTGGCGGCCTTGCCCAAGAAGGCGTCCCGGGGGTCTTGGCGCCTAGGGATGGCGGCGAGCTTGAGGCCCTTGGGCTCCTCCGTGGGCAGGTCCTTGAGGGAGTGGACGGCGATGTCAATCTCCCGGGAGAGGAGGGCCTCCTGGAGCTCCTTGACGAAGATGGCCTGCTCCTTGGGGCTTGCCCCCTGGTCCCCCCGGGTCTTGATGGTCTTGACCTTGAACTCGGCCTCCGGCCAGCTCTCCTTGAGGCGCTCCACCACGAAGCGGGTCTGGGCCAGGGCCAAGGCGCTGCCCCGGGTTCCCACCACGATGACGCGCATACTTTCCCATACTACACGAAGGCCTTCACTCCAGGGCGAGCCCCAAGGGGTCCTCCAGAAGCCCCGCTAGGTGGCGGCAGAAGCGGGCGGCCTCGGCCCCGTCAATGAGGCGGTGGTCGTAGGTGAGGCCGAAGGGCATCACGAGCCGGGGCACGAAGGCCTCCTTCTCGGGGTCCCAAAGGGGCTTCATCTGGGAGCGGGAGACGCCCAGGATGGCCACCTCGGGCCAGTTGACGATGGGGGTGAAGCCGGTGCCGCCGATTCCCCCCAGATTGGAGAGGCTGAAGGTTCCCCCCTGCATCTCCTCGGGGGCGAGCTTCCGCTCCCGGGCCCTTTGGGAGACCTCCTGAAGCTCCTCCGCCAGGCGCAAGACCCCCTTCTTGTCCACGTCCCGGATCACGGGGACCAGGAGGCCGTGGGGCGTGTCCACCGCCACCCCGATGTGGATGTAGTCCTTGTAGATGACCTCCTGGGCCTCCACGTCCAGGGAGGCGTTGAACTTGGGGAAGGCCTTCAGGGTGAGGGCCAACGCCTTGAGGAGGAAGGCGGTGAGGGTGAGGCGGAAGCCCCGTTCCTCGGCCCTCTTGGCGTAGCGCTTCCTGAGGGCCTCCAGCTCGGTGATGTCCGCCTCGTCAAAGTGGGTGACCATGGGCACCTGGGCCCAGGCCTGGCTCATGGAGCGCACCGTGGCCTTGCGCACCCCGCTCATGGGCTCCCGGCGCACGGGGCCCCACTTGCCGAAGTCGGGAAGCCTGGGCGCGGGGGCCGCCTTGGCCGCCTCCCCAAGGCCCGCCGCCCGGCGCACGTCCTCCTCGGTGATGCGCCCGGCAAGCCCCGTGCCCTGGAGCCGGGTGAGGTCCACCCCGAGCTCCCGGGCGAGCCGCCTGATGGAGGGGGCTGCAGGGATGAGGCGGCGCTCGGAGGGCGCCTCCTGGGGGGCGGGGCGGGGCGCCTGGGGCACCTCCTCGGCCTTGGGAGCGGGCGCTTCCGGCCTTTCCTCCGCCTTAAGGGGAGGCGTTTCCGCCCCACCCTCGGCCTCGGCGAGCTCCAGGAAGGGCTGCCCGGGGCGCACCTCGTCCCCCACCTTGACCAGGACCCGCTTCACCACCCCGCCCGCCTCCGCGGGCACCTCCACCACCGCCTTGTCCGTCTCCAGCTCCAGAAGGGGCTGGCCCGGCTCCACCCGGTCCCCCTCCTTCACCAGGACGCCCACCACGGTGGCCTGCGTGACGTTGTCGCCCAGTTCCGGAAGCCTGAGTTCCATGCCTTCCCCCTACCGCCGGTGCGGCGGAACCTCTTCCAGCTTAAGCCCAAAGGCCTCCCTGGCCTTTTCCAGGACCCCCGCCTCCACCTGGCCCTCCTCGTGGAGGAGGGCCAAGGCGGCGTAGGCGATGTGCCGGGCGTCCACCTCAAAGAAGTCCCTCAGGGCCTCCCGGGTGTCGGAGCGGCCGAAGCCGTCCGTGCCCAGGGCGCAGAAGGGCCGGTCCAGGTACCCCCGGATGAGGTTGGGCAGGGCCTTCAGGTAGTCGGTGGCGGCCACCACGGGCCCCTCGTGGCCCTCGAGGGCCTCCACCACGTAGGGCCTGCGGGCCTTCCCCAAAAGCCTCCGCTCCCGCTCCGCCTCAACGGCGTCCATGTAGAGGGCCTTGTAGCTGGTGGCGCTCCAGACGTCCGCTACCACGCCGTACTGGACCAGGAGCTCCTGGGCCCTCAGGGCCTCGTTTAGGATGGGCCCGGTGCCGAAAAGCTGCACTTTTGGGCCCTTCCCCTCCCCTTCCCGGAAGAGGTAAAGCCCTTTTAGGATCCCCTCCTTGACCTTCTCCCTGGGCTCGGGCATGGGGGGGTGGACGTAGTTTTCGTTCTCAATGGTGATGTAGTAGAAGACGTCCTCCCCCCGGCCGTACATGCGGCGGAGGCCGTCTTCCAGGATCACGGCGAACTCGTAGGCGAAGGCGGGATCGTAGGCGAGGAGGTTGGGGGCGGCCAGGGCGTAGACGTGGCTCTGGCCGTCCTGGTGCTGGAGGCCCTCCCCCGCCAGGGTGGTGCGCCCCGCCGTGGCCCCGAGGAAGAAGCCCCGGGTGCGCTGGTCGGCGGCGGCCCAGACCAGGTCCCCGATCCGCTGCAGGCCGAACATGGAGTAGGTGATGAAGAAGGGGATGGTGGGGATGCCCCAGTGGGCGTAGGCCGTCCCGGCGGCGATGAACTCGGCCATGGCCCCGGCCTCGGTGATCCCCTCCTCCAGGATCTGCCCCTCCTTGCTCTCCTTATAGGCGGTGAGGGTGCCCGCGTCCACGGGGATGTAGAGCTGCCCCTTTGGGGAGTAGACGCCCACCTGGGCGATCAGAGCCTCCATGCCGAAGGTGCGGGCCTCGTCGGGGACGATGGGGACGATGTATTTGCCGATCTTGGGGTGGCGGAGGAGCTTGGCGAGGATGCGCACGAAGGCCATGGTGGTGGAGATCTCCCGCCCCCCCGAGCCCTCGTAGAACTCCCGGAAGAACTCCTCCTCCGGGACCTCGAGGCCCCCCCCAAAGCGCACCCGCCTTTCGGGCACGAAGCCGCCCAGGGCCTTCCGCCTTTCCAGGAGGTAGCGGACCTCGGGGGAGTCCGGCCCCGGGTGGTAGTAGGGGAGCTCGGAAAGCTTCTCCTCGGGGATGGGGATGCCGAGGAAGCGCCTCGCCTCCTTCAGGTCCTCCTCGGTGAGCTTCTTCACCTGGTGGGCCACGTTCTTGGCCATGACCGTGGGGCCCATCCCGTAGCCCTTGATGGTCCGGGCGAGGATGACCACGGGGCTTCCCTTGTGCTCCACCGCGGCCTTGTAGGCGGCGTAGATCTTCGCCATGTCGTGGCCGCCCCGGGAGCGGGTGAGCTCGGTGAGCTCCTCGTCCGTCATGCCCTCAATGAGCTTCTTGAGCTCGGGGGTGTTGAAGAAGCGCTCCCTCAGCTCCTTGCCCCCGAAGGCGGCGTAGCGCTGGCTCTCCCCGTCCACCAAAGCCTCAAAGCGGCGGAGGAGGTGGCCCTCCTTATCCTTGGCGAGGAGCCTGTCCCAGGCCGAGCCCCAGACCACCTTGATCACGTGCCAGCCCGCGCCCCGATAGAGCCTTTCCAGCTCCTGGATGACCTTGGAGTTGCCCCGCACGGGGCCGTCCAGGCGCTGGAGGTTGCAGTTCACCACGAAGATGAGGTTGTCCAGCTCCTCCCGGGCGGCAAGGTGAAGCGCCCCCACCGTCTCGGGCTCGTCGTGCTCCCCGTCCCCCAGGAAGGCCCAGACCTTGGCGGAGCTTTTGGGCTTTAGGCCCCGGTCCTCGAGGTAGCGCATGAACCGGGCCTGGTAGATGGCCTGGATGGGGCCAAGGCCCATGGAGACCGTGGGGAACTCCCAGAAGTCCGGCATGAGCCAAGGGTGGGGGTAGCTGGAAAGCCCCCGGCCCCCCGGCACGGGGGGGTGGACCTCGCGGCGGAAGTTCTCCAGGTCCTCCTCCTTAAGCCGCCCTTCCAGAAAGGCCCGGGCGTAGTTCCCGGGAGAGGCGTGGCCCTGGAAGAAGACGAGGTCCCGGTCCAGCCCCGCCTCCGGTCCCCGGAAGAAGTGGTTGAAGCCCACCTCGTAAAGCTCGGCGATGGAGGCGTAGGTGGCGATGTGCCCCCCGATGCCGTCCGCCTTCTTGTTGGCCCGGGTGACCATCATGGCCGCGTTCCAGCGGAGGATGTTGGCGATGCGGCGCTCCAGCTCCAGGTCCCCGGGGTAAGGGGGCTCTTTTTCCTTGGGAAGGGTGTTCAGGTAAGGGGTGTTCAGGCGGTTTTGGGGAAAGAAGCCCTGGAGGTAGAGGTACTGGTCCAAAAGCCTGAGAAGCTCCTCCACCCGCTCAAAGCCTTCCACCCGGAGCACGTACTCCAAGGACTCCAGCCACTCCTGGTTCTCCACCTGCCAGAAGCGTTCCCGCTCCTGTGGCGAGAGGGCCCTAAAGGCTTCCACCAGCGCTTTTTCCGTCATGCCTCCCCCTTACGGAAAGCTACACTACACCGACCTACCCCTAAGTGTGGCGCAAAGGGGCGGGGCTGTCCAATAGAACCCGCCGGGGCCTTGTGATAAGCTTTTCTTATCATGAACCTGCGCCGCCTGCGCCTCTTCCTCCTCCTCGCCGAGGAAAAGAACTTCCACCGGGCGGCGGAGCGGGCCTACCTCTCCCAGCCCGCCCTCTCCCAGCAGATCCGGGCCCTGGAAGAGGAGCTCGGGGTGAAGCTTCTGGAAAGGAAGCCCTTCCGCCTGACCCCGGCGGGGGAGGCCCTGAAGGAGGAGGGAAAGAGGCTTCTTGAGGAGGTGGAGGCCCTCAAGGAGCGGGTGCGCCGCGCAGGGTGGCGCGAGCTCCGCTTCGGCGTGCCGGAGAACCTCCTCCCCGACCTCATGCCCCTCCTGGACCACCTGCGCCGGGGCCTGGGGCAGGCGGTGGAGGTCCTGGAGATGCACACCCCCGAGCAGGTGCGGGCCCTCAAGGAGGGGCGGCTGGACTACGGGCTTGCGGGGCTCAAGGTGGCAGACCCCAGGATCGGGGAGGAACCCCTCTTCAAGGTGCCCATCGTGGCCCTCCTGCCCGAGGGGCACCCGTTGGCCAAGGAAGAGCGGGTGGCCCTTTGGGACCTAAGGGAAGAGCCCTTTCTCCTCATCCCCCGGGAAACCCTCCCGCCCCTCCACGAGGCCTTCATGGAGGTGTTCCGCAAGGCGGGCTTCGCCCCCAAGGTGGTGCGGGAGGTGGCCCGCTTTCCCCAGGCGGTGAGCCTGGTGGCCGCGGGGGTGGGGGTCTACCTCACCCTGGCCCCCTACCGGGTCTTCCCCCACCCCGGCACCGTGCTCCGGCCCCTGAAGGAGGAGGCCGCCCTGCAGGTTTCCCTCATCTACCGCAAGGACCCCGCACCCCCCCGCCTTGCGGAGGTGCGGGCCCTCCTGGCCACCCTGGCCCTCTGATGCCACCCCATGCTGGCTTGCGCCGGCATGGGGCCCCAAGAACAACCCCGGCCAGGGCATTCCCTGCCGCGAACCCCAAGCGTGGACGCCTAGGCCTGGAGCCCCGGGGCCTCCCCCTCCCCCCAGGCCAGCTCCACCAGGCCGATGAGGTCCTCCACGGGCACCCCGTAGTCCCGGGAAAGGCGGGTGATCTCGTGGCCCAGGCGGCGGAGGTGGGCGAGCTGGGCGGGCCCCGCCTCCTGGGCCAGGCCCAGAAGCCAGGAGAGGAGGGTCTCCGCCTCCTCGTCGGTGAGGCCTTCGGTCAGGGCCTCGTCTTCCAAGAGCAGGTGGGCGGGGTCTTCCCTCATCGCCTCTTTAGTATCTCCTCCCGGCGCACCATGCCAAGCCTCCGGGCCAGGGCCTCGAGGTGGGCGGGGTCCTGGGCCGCGGAAAGCAGGGCCTTAAGCTCCGCCACCCGCGCCTCGGCCTGGCGAAGCTCCGCCCTTAGCCTCGCCTCCCTCTGGGCCAGCTGGTGGGCCCGCACCCCCTCCTGGGCCAGGAGGAAGAGGGCGTGCGCCAGGCCCAGGGCGAAGGCCACGTGGAGGAAGCGGTAGATGGGGCGCTCCAAGGTGGGGCCATTATACCCCAGGCCCCGCCTGGAAAGATCGGGGATTTTTCTTAAGATGGAGGGAAAGGGGAAGGGGCGAGGCGTCACGGAAAAGCCTCCGGACGATAAAACATTTATGTTAGCCCACAGCGAACCTCCCAGGTGTTGCATTTGCACATCCCCTGTGTATACTGGAACTGAAAGGAAGGAGGAGCCATGCCAAGGACCAAGGAAAAGGAAACCTACCGGGCGCGGCTAAAGGCGGTGGGCCTGCGGCACACCCTGCCGCGGGAGCGGATCCTGAGCTTCCTGGACCGCAAAAACGTGCACCCCACCCCGGAGGAGCTCTACCAGGGCCTGAAGAAGCGGGGCTACGACATCGGCCTTTCCACCATCTACCTGAACCTGCACGTCCTCAGGGACCACGGGCTGATCTACGAGTTCAGGGACCCCAAGGGAGCCACCCGCTACGACGGCTACACCGAGCCCCACGTGCACCTGGTCTGCACCTCCTGCGGCAAGGTGGAGGACCTCCTCCTTAAGAACCTCCCCGAGCTGGACGTGAACCCCGCCATGCAGGCGGCCGCGGAGCGCACGGGCTGGGCCCTGGAGGGCTTCCGCCTGGAGTTCCGGGGGAAGTGCCCGAACTGCCAGGGGTAGCCGCCTAGGCCTGGGGCCCGGGGGTTCCCCGGGCCCTCGCCCTTTGCCCCCAAGCTGGCCCTAAAGGGCCTCCGCCGCCTTCAGGAGGGTGCGCACCCCGAAGCCCGTCCCCCCCTCGGGGCCCAGGGCGTGGGTCTTCTTGGCGAAGGCGGGCCCGGCGATGTCCAGGTGGACGAGGGGCACCCTCACGAACTCCGCCAAGAAGAGGGCGGCGGTGATGGCCCCGCCGTTTCTGTCCCCCACGTTCTTGAGGTCGGCCACGGGGCTTTTCAGCTTCTCCCGGTAGGCCTTCTCCAAGGGCATGGGCCAGACCTTCTCCCCCGCCCCTTCCGCCGCCTCCCGCACCTTCTCCCCCCAGGAGGGCTCGGTGGCGAAGAGGGCCGCCACCTCCTCCCCCAGGGCCACCACGGCGGCTCCCGTGAGGGTGGAAAGCTCCAGGATGCGCTCCGCCCCCTCCCTTTCGGCGTAGGCCAGGGCGTCCGCCAGGGTGAGGCGGCCCTCGGCGTCGGTGTTCATCACCTCCACGGTCTTGCCGGAGAGGGTCTTGAGCACGTCCCCCACCCGGTAGGCCCGCCCGGAGACCAGGTTCTCGCAGGCGGCGATGTAGCCCCTTAGCTCCACGGGAAGGCCCAAAAGGGCCGCGGCCTTGAAGGCCCCAAGCACCGCCGCCGCCCCCGCCATGTCCCCCTTCATGGTGGCCATGCCCTCCGTGGGCTTTAGGGAGTAGCCGCCGGAGTCAAAGGTGAGGCCCTTCCCCACCAGGTCCAGCCGGGCCTTAGGGCTTGGCGGGGCGTAGCGGAGGCGGACGAACCGGGGCGGGTTCTCCGAGCCCTGGGCCACGGCGAGGAAGGCCCCCATGCCGAGCTCGGCGATGGCCTTCTCGTCCAGGACCTCCACCTCCACCCCGAGGGCCCTAAGCTCCAGGGCTCGCTCCGCCAGGACCTCGGGGGTGAGGACGTTGGGGGGCTCGTTCACCAGGTCCCGGGCCAGGTAGACCCCTTCCGCCACCTTCCTCGCCCGGTCCAAAAGAGCCTCGGGGACCCCGGGAAGGTGGAGGGTGAGGGCCTTTTCCTCCCTCTTGGTCTTGTGCCGGTCAAAGCGGTAGGCCCCGAGGAGAAGCCCCTCGGCCAGGGCGTAGGCGTCCTCCAGAGGCTCCACCAGGGCCTCGAGGAAGGCGAGCCTCTGGAGGGCCTGGGCGAGCCTCCCTCCGCTTTCCCGGTCGTCCTCGCCCCGCCCAAAGAGGAGGACGGGGCCTTCCTCCGTGTAGAGGAGGAGGCTCTCCCCCGCCTTAAGCCCCGCCTCCTTCAGGGCCTGCCGTAGCCGCCCCCCAAGGCGGGCGTCCAGGGCCTCCCCCTGGGGGAGGAGGGCCCCTTCCTTGGCCCAGACCACCTTGAGGGGGGCCCGGCCCTCGGCCAGGCCGGTCTTGGCGCTTTTGAGGGTGATCATGGGCTACGTTTTACCACGGGGGCGTGGCAGAATGGGAGGGATGCGGTGGCTTCTCCTGGCGAAGCAGACCGCCCTCGGGGGGGCGGCGGCCCTCGAGGGGGTGATGATGAAGGCCCCTTGGGCCTGGGCCCTGGCGGTGCGCCTGCCGGACGGGAAGATCCACGTGGAACGCCACGAGGAGAGGGCCCTCACCGAGCGCTACCCCTGGGCGAGGCTTCCCCTCCTCCGGGGGGTGGTGGCCCTCTTTGACGCCCTTTCCGTGAGCTACCGGGCCCTGGCGCGAAGCGCCGAGCTCGCCGGGGGCGAGGAGGTTTCCCGGGGGGCGCTTTGGGGGACGGTGGCGGTGAGCCTCCTCGTGGGCATCGCCCTGTTCATCGTCTTCCCGGGCTTCCTCGCCGGGCTTTTCGTGGACGCCGCCCGCCACCCCGTGCTCCACAACCTCCTCGCGGGCCTCCTCAAGGTGGGGATCTTGGTGGGCTACCTCCGCTTCATCCGGCGCATGCCGGAGATCCGGCGCTTCTTCATGTACCACGGGGCGGAGCACAAGGCCATCCACGCCTACGAGAAGGGGCTTCCCCTCACCGTGGAGAACGTCCTGGCCCAGCCCCGCTTCCACCCCCGGTGCGGCACCACCTTCCTCGCCTTCGTCGTCGTGGTCTCGGTCCTGGTCTACAGCCTCATCCCCGCCCCCGGGGTCCTCTGGTGGCGGCTCCTTGCGAGGGTCCTCTTCCTTCCCCTGGTGGCGGCCTTGGCCTATGAGCTCCTCTACTTCTCCGCCCGGCACCAAGACCCCGTCTCCCGCCTCTTCCGGGAGCTCGGCTTCCGCTTCCAGGCCCTCACCGTGGCCGAGCCCACCCCGGAGATGGTGGAGGTGGCCATCCGGAGCACCGAGGCGGCCCTAGGGGAGAGGGTGGTGGCATGAAGCGGGTTTTGGTGGCCATGTCCGGGGGGGTGGACTCCTCCGTGGCCGCCCTCCTCCTCAAGGAGGCGGGCTACGAGGTGGTGGGGGCCATGATGCGCTTCTGGCCCGACCTCCCGCCCCCAAGCCTAGAAGGGGGAAGGCTCCGGGCCTGGGAGAGCTGCTGCACCCCCGACGCCGCCTACGAGGCGAGGCGGGTGGCGGACCTTCTGGGCATCCCCTTCTACCTCCTGGACTACCGGGAGGCCTTTGAGGAGGAGATCGTCTCCCCCTTTCTCCAGGACTACGCCCAGGGGCGCACCCCAAACCCCTGCGCCCGGTGCAACACCTTCGTCAAGTTCGGGGCCCTCCTCAAGCAGGCCCGGAGGCTCGGCCTGGACTACGTGGCCACGGGCCACTACGTGCGGAAGGAGGGCCTTGCCCTCCTGAGGGGCCGTGACCCCAACAAGGACCAGACCTACTTCCTCTGGGGCACCCCCAAGGAGGCCCTTCCCCACCTCCTCTTCCCCGTGGGGAGGCTCACCAAGCCCGAGGTGCGGGCCCTGGCCGAGAAGGCGGGCCTCCCCACGGCGAGGAGGCCCGAAAGCCAGAACCTCTGCTTCGTGGCCGGCGACCTCAAGGGCTTCCTCAAGGAGCGCCTGAAGCCCAGGCCCGGCCCCCTGGTGGACGCCCTCACGGGGGAGGTGGTGGGGGAGCACGAGGGGGCGAGCCTCTACACCCTGGGCCAGCGGAAGGGCCTAGGGCTCTACAAGACCCACCTGGAACGGTACGTGGTGGGCGTGGACCCGGGGAGGAACGTGGTCTACGTGGGCCCCAAGGAGGCCTGCTACTTTGAGGGCCTGGAAGGGGAAGGCCTCAACCTCCTCGCCGAGCTTCCCGAGGAGGTGGAGGTCCAGGTGCGCTACCGCACGCCCCCCGTGCGGGCCAAGGTGGAGTCCTTGAACCCCTTGCGCCTCCGCTTTGCCCACCCCGTCTTCGCCGTGACCCCGGGGCAGAGCGCCGTCTTCTACCAGGGGGAGAGGCTTCTTGGGGGCGCGGTGATCCGCAGGGGGCTTTACAACCTGGTGGGCCTCGAGGCGCCCCAAGCCCTGACTTTCTCCTGACAAAACCCGGCCAGAGTGTAAGTGGGAGGTTGAGCGATGCGAGGAAAAGCCTGGATGCTCACGGCGGTCGCCCTGGCGGGCCTAGGCTTGGCCCAGGGGACCATCACCCTGGTGGGGGCGGGGGCCACCTTCCCCTACCCCCTCATGGCCAAGTACGGCGACGAGTACACCCGGCTCACCGGGGGCAAGGTGCGGATCAACTACCAGTCCATCGGCTCCGGGGGCGGCATCCGCCAGTTCCTGGAGCAGACCGTCCACTTCGGGGCCTCCGACGCGCCCCTGGACGACCCGCGCATGAAGCAGGTGCGGGAGCAGTTCAAGACCAACGCCCTGAACATCGGCTACGCCCTTGGGGCCGTGGTCCCCGCCTATAACCTTCCCGGGGTCAAGGAGCCCCTGCGCTTCTCCGGCCCCGTCCTGGCGGACATCTACCTGGGCAAGATCAAGACCTGGAACGACCCGGCCCTGCAGGAGCTGAACCCCGGCGTGAAGCTTCCCCCCTTGCCCATCACCGTGGTCCACCGCTCCGACGGCTCGGGCACCACCTACGTTTGGACGGACTACCTCTCCAAGGTGAGCCCCGAGTGGGCCCAGAAGGTGGGCCGGGGCACCAGCGTCCAGTGGCCCGTAGGGGTGGGCGGCAAGGGCAACGAGGGGGTGGCCGGGGTGGTGAAGCAGACGCCAGGGGCCATCGGCTACGTGGAGGTGACCTACGCCAAGCAGAACAACCTGGCCTATGGGGCGGTGCGGAACAAGGCGGGGCGCTTCATCTTGGCCGACCTGGCCTCCATCAGGGCGGCGGCCAACGTGCCCTTGCCCGGGGACATGCGGGTCTCCCTCACCGACACCCCGGCCCCCGATGGCTACCCCATCGCCAGCTTTACCTACCTCCTCCTTTACGAGAACCTCTCCGTGAACAAGGCGGTGAAGTCCGAGGAGGAGGCCCGGGCCCTGGTGGAGTTCGTCAAGTGGATCCTCACCGACGGGCAGAAGCACAACGAGCCCCTCACCTACGGGGCCCTTTCCCCGGTGGCCCAGCAGCGGGCCCTGGCCCTGCTCTCCCGGGTCACCTACGGGGGCAAGCCCATCGGCAAGGAGATCGTGGGCCGCTGACCCCGGCCTGGCCCAGGGGTGGCCTTTCCCAAGGGCCACCCCTTATCTTGAAGAAGGGTTGCGCATGCGGCGACTCTACAGCCACTTCGGCGACCGGCTCTTCGCCTTCTTCCTCCTACTCCTTGCCTTGGGCGTGGTGGCCCTGGCCCTCCTCATGGCCTACGAGCTCTACCGGGGGGGAAGCCTAGCCCTAGGGCGCTTCGGGCTTTTGGGCTTCGCCTTGGGCCGGGAGTGGGACCCGGTGGTGCAAAAGGCCTTCGGGGCCTGGCCCTACATCTTGGGCACCTTCATCGTGAGCTTTTCTGCCCTCTTCCTCTCCTTCTTCCCCGCCCTGGCGGCGGCCATCTTCGCCGCGGAGTACGCCCCGAGATGGCTCGCCCAGATCATCAACTTCCTCCTGGACCTCATGGCCGCGGTGCCTAGCGTGGTCTACGGGCTTTGGGGGATCTTCGTCCTGGCCCCCTGGCTTAGGGACAAGGTGCAGCTTCCCCTTTACATGTGGGCGGCGGAGCACCTTCCTGGCCTCCTCCCCCTCCTCGGGGTGCCCACGGGCTACGGCCTCATGACCGCCGTGCTCATCCTGGCCTCCATGATCGTGCCCTATACGGCGGCCCTAGCCCGGGACGCCATCGCCTTGGTCCCCAAGGAGCACCGGGAGGCGGCCTACGCCCTTGGGGCCACCCGCTGGGAGGTGATGCGCCTGGCCATCCTGCCCCTGGCCCGGGGCGGCATCATCGCCGGGGCCTTTTTGGCCCTGGCCCGGGCGGTGGGGGAGACCATGGCGGTCACCATGGTCATCGGGAACTCCCACAAGCTCCCCTACACCCTCTTCGGCGGGGCCGCCACCATGCCCAGCGTGATCGCCAACGAGTTCACCGAGGCGGTGGAGGACCTCCACCTCTCCGCCCTGATCGCCGTGGGCTTCCTCCTCTTTCTGGTTTCCATGCTGGTCAACTCTACCGCGGCCTACGTCCTCAGGCGTCAAGAACGCCTGGTCAAGGGGGTGTTATGACCGCGAAGGACCTGGCCCTGAAGCGGCGCTACCGGACGGAGCGCCTCATGATGGCCCTGGTGGCCCTGGGCACCCTTCTCGCCTTCCTCGTCCTCTTCTTGGTCCTGGCCTATGCCCTCTTCCAAGGGGTGGGCGCCCTCAACCTGGACTTCTTCCTGAAGGACATGCGCCCTCCCGGGGAAACGGGCGGGGGTCTCAGGCAGGCCATCGTGGGCACCCTCATCGTGGACGGGCTAGGCCTCCTCATCGCCTTGCCCTTCGGGCTCGCCGCAGGCGTTCTCTTGGCGGAGTACCCAGACCACCCGGTGAACCCCTACCTCCGCCTCCTCTCCGACACCTTAAACGGGATGCCCGCCATCCTCTTTGGCCTTTTGGCCTTTATCCTCATCGTAAAGCCCATGGGGGGCTTCTCCGGTCTCTCCGGGGCCTTCGCCTTGGGCTTCCTCATGATCCCCATCCTGGCGCGGAGCACCGAAGGGGTGCTCTCTCTCGTGCCCAAGGAGATCCGGGAGGCGGGGCTCGCCCTGGGGCTTCCCCGCTGGCGGGTCATCCTCTCCCTGGTCCTGCCCACGGCCCGGGCCGGGCTCATCACGGGGGTGCTTCTGGCCTTCGCCCGGGCGGCGGGGGAGGCGGCCCCCCTGCTTTTCACCGCCTTTGGGAGTCCCCTCTTGGAGCTCAACCCCCTGAAGCCCATGGACACCCTGCCCTTGCGCCTCTTCGCCTTCGCCATCAGCCCCTACGAGGACTGGCACCGCCAGGCCTGGGCCGCGGGGCTGGTGCTCTTCGGGCTCATCACCCTGACGAGCCTGCTGGCCCGCCGGGCCTCGAGGCGGAGGTTCTAAATGGTCCAAGAAGCCGTGGACGTGCACATGGAATCTAGAAACCTGGTGGTCCGCTACGGCAACCGGGTGGGCGTGGGGGTGGGCGGGGGAGTCAGCCTGCCCCTCTACCGCCACCGGATCACCGCCCTCATCGGCCCCTCGGGGTGCGGCAAGACCACCTTCCTGAGGGCCCTGAACCGCATGCACGACCTCACCCCCACCGCCCGGGTGGAGGGGGAGGTCCTCCTGGACGGGGAGAACATCTACGCCCCCGGGGTGGACCCCGTGCTGGTGCGCCGCCGGGTGGGCATGGTCTTCCAGAAGCCCACCGCCTTCCCCACCATGTCCATCTACGACAACGTGGCTGCGGGGCTCAAGCTGGTGGGCATCCGCGACCGCAAGCGGCTGGATGAGGCCGTGGAGCGAGCCCTCAAGGGGGCGGCCCTCTGGGACGAGGTCAAAGACCGCCTCCGGGCCCCGGCGAGCGGCCTCTCCGGGGGGCAACAGCAGCGCCTCACCATCGCCCGGGCCCTGGCGGTGGAACCCGAGGTCCTCCTCATGGACGAGCCCACCGCCAGCCTGGACCCCATCTCCACCCAGGCCATTGAGGACCTCCTCCTGACCCTGAAGGAGCAGGTCACCGTCGTCATCGTCACCCACAACATGCAGCAGGCCGCCAGGGTCTCGGATTTCACCGCCTTTTTCCTGAACGGGGAGATGGTGGAGTTCGGGCCCACGGAGCTCCTCTTCACCAAACCCAAGGACCCGCGCACCGAGGCCTACATCAGCGGACGCTTCGGCTAAAATCGGCCCATGTCGCCCCTCGCCCTCCTCTTCCTCACCCTCTTCAACAGCGTCCTCGGGCTCTCCATCCTCTTCCCCATCCTGGGGCCCTTAAGCAGGGAGCTCGGCTTGAGCGAGGTGCAGGTGGGCCTCTTCTCCACGGGCTACGCCCTCATGCAGTTCCTCCTTTCCCCCTACTGGGGCAGGCGGAGCGAGCGGGGGCGGAAGCCCGTGCTCCTCGTGGGCATCCTGGGCTTCGCGGCGAGCTTTCTTCTCTTCGGCCTCTTCGCCCTCCTGGGGCAAAGGGGCATCCTTCCGGCAAGCGCCCTCTTTCCCCTGCTTCTCCTCTCCCGGCTCCTGGGCGGGGCCTTCAGCTCCGCCACCCTGCCCACGGCCCAGGCCTACGTGGCCGACGTCACCGGGCGGGAAGGCCGCACCGCGGGGATGGCCCTCTTGGGGGCGGCCTTTGGCCTCGCGGTGATCCTGGGCCCCGCCCTGGGGGCGGGGCTTGCCGCCCTCTTCGGCCTTCTCGCCCCCGTCTTCTTTTCGGCGGGGATCGCCCTCCTAAACGCCCTTTTCGTCCACCTGGTCCTCCCCGAGTCCAGGCCCCAGGGAAAGAGGGAAGCCGGGAGGCTTTCCCCCTTTGACCCCAGGGTCTTCCCCCTCCTCCTCCTGGGCTTCGCCCTCAACCTCTCCAGCGTGGCCCTGGAGCAGACCATCGCCTTTTACTTCCAGGACCGCCTGGGGCTTAGCGGGGTGGAGACCGCCCGGCGCGTGGGGCTCGCCCTCGTCCTTTACGGGCTCGCGGCCGTCTTCATCCAGGGGTTTTTGGTGCGGAAGCTTTCCTGGCCCCCGAGGACCCTCCTCTTCCTCGGCATCCCCGCGGGGGCCCTGGGCTTTCTGGTCCTGGCGGGGGCCAAAAGCTTCCCCCTCCTGACCCTGGGCCTCGTCCTCCAGGGAGCGGGGGCGGCCTTGGCGGGGCCCGGGGTGACGGCGGGGCTTTCCCTGGCGGTGGGGGAAGGGGAGCAAGGGCTGGTGGCGGGCCTCAACAGCTCGGCCCAGGCCCTGGGGCGGATGCTGGGGCCGGTTCTGGGCACGGGGCTCTACCGCCTCTTCCCCGAGGCCCCCTACCTCCTGGGGGCGGGGCTTCTCCTCCTCAGCCTCGCCTCCTTGCCCTTCCTCTTGCGCCGGGTCCGGCTCTGATGCGGCTTCTCCTCTTCCGGCAGCGAAACTTCCGCAACCTGGCCCTGGAGGCCCTCCGCCCTCCCCCCGGGCTTTTCGCCCTGGTGGGGGGGAACGGCCAGGGGAAGACCAGCCTCCTTTGGGCCTGGCACCTCGCCCTCGGGGGGGAGGTCCCCGGAACCCTGGGCGACCTGGTGCGCTTCGGGGAAAGGGAGGCCTGGCTTTTCGCCGAGGTGGAGACCGAGCTCGGGCTTTACCGGGTGGAGCAACGCCTCGCCCCGGAGGGGAGGGAGGTGCGATTAAACGGGAAGCCCGTGGGCCTGAGGGCGCTTTGGGAGCTTCCCGGCTCGGTGCTGGTGCTCCCCGAGGACGTGGAGATCGTCCTTGGGCCCAAGGAAGCCCGGCGGGCCTTTCTGGACCGGCTTCTTTCCCGCTTTTCCCGGCGCTACGCCGCCCTCCTTTCCGCCTACGAAAAGGCGCTGCGGCAGAGGAACGCCCTCTTGAAGGCGGGAGGGAACGGGCTTGCGGTCTGGGACCGGGAGCTTTCCCGCTATGGGGAGGAGATCCTCGCTTTAAGAAAGCGTTTTCTCCGGCGTTTTGAGCCCCTTTTTCAGGAGGTGCACCGGGCTTTAGCCCCGGGGGAAGCGGGGCTTCGCCTCGAGGCCAGCGTGGAGGGGAGCCTGCTCGAGGCCCTCCAGGCCAGGCGGGAGGAGGAACTCCTCCGGGGGCAGACCCTGGTGGGCCCGCACCGGGACGACCTGGTGGTCCTCTTCCAGGGCCGCCCCGCCCACCGCTATGCAAGCCGCGGGGAGGCCAAGGCCCTGGCCCTGGCCCTGCGCCTGGCGGAGCACCGCCTCCTGGCCGAGCACCACGGGGAGCCCCCCCTCCTCCTGGTGGACGAGTGGAGCGAGGAGCTGGACGAGCCCCGGCGCCAGGCGGTGCTGAGGTACGCCCAGGACCTGCCCCAGGCGGCCCTGGCCGGCCTGCAGGCCCCCGAGGGGGTGGTGGTATGCTCGGTGCAAGGAGGGGTGGTCCTGTGCCCTGGCGGCTGAAGGAGGTCATCCCCGAGGCCTTGAAGCGGGCGGGGGGGAAGGAGCGGCTCAGGCGGGGCCTGGTCCTCGCCGCCTGGCGGGAGGTGGTGGGCCCTAGCCTAGCCCGGCTCACGGAGGCCGTGGCCTTGGAGGAGGGCACCCTTTGGGTGCAGGTCCCCGACCCCGTGGTGGCCCACCAGCTCACCTACCACCGCCTCCACCTCCTTCGCCGCTACGAGGAGCGCTTCCCCGGGATGGTGAAGGAGATCCGCTTCCAGGTGGGAAGCCCAAAGCCCCAGGAAGCCCCTCCCAACCCCCAAGACCCCGCCCCTCCCGCGGGGGTCCCTTTGGCCCAAAGCCGCAAGGCCCTGGCCCTGGCCCAGGAAGCCCCTCCCGAGCTCAGGGACAAGGTGGCCCGGGCGGCCCTCGCCCTCCTCCAGCGGCAGAAGGGGGCCCCCTGCCCCATCTGCCAGGCCCCCAGCGAAACCCACCCCTGCCCCACCTGCAGGCGGCTTCTGGGGGCGCCTATGGTGCGCAAGGAGGCCGAGCGCCTCTACCGGGGAAAGCCTTCGCGCCTCGAGGGGGAGGCCCTCCTGGCGGCCCGGCACCTGGCCCGGGAAAAGCTCCTCCAGGCCATGCGGGAACTCTACCCCGAGGCCTTGCGGACCGAGGAGTTCCGTCCTCTCCTCGCCGACCTGGCCCGGCGCTTCCAAAGCCTCTTCCCCGAAGAGGCCCTTCCCATGGGGGTCCGCAGCCTCCTGGAAAAAGGGGAGCTCCCGCCCCCTTAGGGGCGGGAGGGCTGGTGGGCGGCAGAGGACTTGAACCTCTGGCCTCTCGCTTGTAAGGCGAGCGCTCTCGCCGGCTGAGCTAGCCGCCCATGGTGACCCCAGGGGGAATCGAACCCCCGTTTCGGCCTTGAGAGGGCCGCGTCCTGACCGCTAGACGATGGGGCCAAGAAGGGGGCTTACGCCCCGACGCTTCCCAGTTTAGGGCCTGGGGGGCCCGGGCCGCAAGACCCTAGTGGTGGTGGTCCCCCTCGTGCACGTGGCCGTGGAGGAGCTCCTCCGGGGTGGCCTCCCGAACCTTCACCACCTCCACCTCAAAGTCCAGGTCCTTGCCCGCCAGGGGGTGGTTGAAGTCAATGGTGACCTCCTCCCCCTGGACCTCCACCACGGTGAGGGGCATGGGGTTGCCCTCCATGTCCTGGGCGTAGAACTGGGCTCCCGGGACCACCTCGGCGTCCTCGGGGAAGGCGGAGAGGGGCACCACCTGGACCCCTTCGGGGTCGTGGGCGCCGTAGGCCTTCTCCGCGGGCACGTGGGCCTGGAAGCGCTCGCCTTCCTCGCGGCCTTCCAGCTCCTCCTCGAGGCCCCGGATCAGGTTGCCGTGCCCGTGCAGGTAGGAAAGCTCCCCCTGGTCCAGAACCTCCCCCTCCACCTGGAGGGTGTAGCGGATGGTTACCACCTTGTCCTGTTCAACCTTCATGTTCACCCTTTCGCAAGCCAGGCTTGCTCTCCCTAGCCTACCAGACTCTAGGCCCCGGGAAAAGGGCTTTCCTCTTAAGTACCTCACCGCGGCTTTCGCCGCGGTGGGGGCCCCAAAAGGGCTCTCCCGAAGCCCCACCCCTGGCATCCTTGTTGAGAAGCCAAGGCGCGGGCACTTAGCCCGGCTATAGTGGGGGTATGCGGGTGGAAGCGGTCATCGGCAAGACCCCGGTGGTGCGGCTTCACCGGGTGGTGGAGCCCGGCATGGCCGAGGTGTGGGTGAAGCTGGAGGGACAGAACCCGGGAGGCTCCATCAAGGACCGCCCCGCCTGGTACATGATCAAAGACGCCGAGGAGCGGGGGATCCTGAGGCCGGGCTCGGGCCAGGTCATCGTGGAGCCCACGAGCGGCAACACCGGCATCGGCCTGGCCATGATCGCCGCAAGCCGGGGCTACCGCCTCATCCTCACCATGCCCGCCCAGATGTCCGAGGAGAGGAAGCGGGTCCTCAGGGCCTTCGGCGCCGAGCTCGTCCTCACGGACCCCGAGAAGCGGATGCTCGCGGCCAGGGAGGAGGCGCTAAGGCTCAAGGAGGAGCTTGGGGCCTTCATGCCGGACCAGTTCCAAAACCCCGCCAACGTCCGGGCCCACTACGAGACCACGGGGCCCGAGCTCTACGAGGCCCTGGGGGGCCGCATAGACGCCTTCGTCTACGGCTCCGGCACCGGGGGGACCATCACGGGGGTGGGCCGCTACCTCAAGGAAAGGATCCCCCACGTGAAGGTCATCGCCGTGGAGCCCGCCCGCTCCAACGTCCTCTCCGGGGGGAAGATGGGCCAGCACGGGTTCCAAGGCATGGGCCCGGGCTTCATCCCCGAGAACCTGGACCTAAGCCTCCTGGACGGGGTGGTCCAGGTCTGGGAGGAGGACGCCTTTCCCCTGGCCCGGAGGCTCGCCCGGGAGGAGGGGCTTTTCCTGGGGATGAGCTCGGGGGGAATCGTCTGGGCCGCCCTCCAGGTGGCCCGGGAGCTCGGCCCCGGGAAGCGGGTGGCCTGCATCAGCCCCGATGGCGGCTGGAAGTACCTCACCACGGCCCTCTACGCGGAAGGGGGCTAGCGCCGCACCACCTGGGCGTCCTTGGGGTAGCGCTTGAGCTGGGCCGGGGTGAGGCTTGTCCGCTTGAACTCCACCACCCGGAGGCCCGCCAAGGCCTTTCCCCCCTCGTCCTTGAAGACGAAGCGGAGGGGCCTGGGGTCGGCCTTCAGGATGTACAGCTCCACCTCGGCGAAGCCCTGGCTCTCCTTGGGCCGGCCCAAAAGCTTCCAGGCCACCCCTTCGGGAAGCCGCTCCTCTCCCAAGAGGCGGAACTCCACCCGCTCCCTCAAGGCCTTGAGGTCCCCCAGGCCCTGGGGGCTGAAGCCTAGGCCCTGGACCTGGGCCTTCTCCAAGGGGGCGATGACGAGCTGGTTGGTGAGGTAGAGGTAGTTCCAGACCTCCTTCCCGGCCACCACGGTGAAGTTCCCCTCCAAGGAGGCGGGCTTGAGGAACTCTATGCGGAACAGGTTCTCTCTGGGGATGGCGTAGACCCGGGCCTTGAGCTCCTCCTGGCCCGAGGGGCCCTGGAAGGTCCCCTGGAGCACCGCCTGCCAGGGCTCGGAGAGGTTTTTCTCCACCCGGTCCAAGACCTCCGCCGTCGTCTGGGCCAGGGCCAGAAGGAACGCGAGGAGCCAAAGGGCTGCAGCTCTTCTCATGGCCACCTCCAGGTGTAGCGGACCCAGGCGTAGGGGGCCTGGCGCCAGCCCGCCTCGAGGCCCAGGTCCCCAAGCCACAGGGCCAGGCTACCCGCCCAAGGATGGGAAAGGGTGAAAAGCAGGCTAGCCTCCCCTAAGTAAAGCCCGCCCTCCAGGCGGTTCACCCCCCCAAGGCGCAGGAGGAGGTCCAACACCTCCCCCTCCTCCCCCACCTCCCCCTTCCAGCCCAGGAGGAGGTAGGGCCAGGCCCCCACCCCGGCCCCCAGGGTGTAGGTGGCCCCTTCCCGGAGGGCGTAGGTGGCCTCGGCCCTGAAGCCCCCTTCCCGCTCCAGAAGAAGGCCCGCCACCTCCTTCGGGGCCAGGCGGTAGCGCAGGTGAAGCCGCCCGAACACCCCCTCCTGGGGGAAGAGGGGGAAGGCCTCCCGGGGCCGGTAGCCGAGCCGGCCCTCTAGGGCCAGGGGGCCGACCCCTCCCTCCAGGAAGAGGGCTCCCCCCAATCCACCCTCCCCCACCTCCCCCTGGAGCCCGTAGGCCAGGTAGCCCAGGGGCCCCAGGGCCAGGCTCCCCAGGTAGCCCAAGGCCCCCCGCTCCCCCTGGAGGCGCAAAAAGAGTTCCCCTTCCTCCAGAAGGAGGGTGGGGGACACCCTTGGGCCCAGGTACACCCCGGCCTCGAGGCGGCCCTGGGCCAGGGCCAAGGCCAGCAAGGGCAAAAGGGCAAAAAGCCTCCTCATACGGCCACCTGCCTTCCGAGGCGGACCGAGGCCAGGAAAAGGACCAGACCGGAAAAGAGGGCCAGGGCCAGGAGGTGGGGCCAGAGCACCCCAAGCCCCACCCCCTTCAGCATCACCCCCCGCAGGGCCTCAATGAGGTAGCGGGCGGGGACCAGGTAGGAAAGGAGCTGGAAGAAGCGGGGCATGCCGTCTAGGGGAAAGACGAACCCCGAGAGGAAGATGGTGGGAAAGGCGTAGGCGTAGGTGCCGAAGACCGCCTGCACCTGGGTGCGGGCCAGGGTGGAGATGAGCACCCCCGCCGCCAAGGAGCCCAGGACGAAGAGGAACATGGCCAAAAGGAGAAGCCCCAGGCTCCCCCGCACCGGCACCCCGAAGGCCCAGTGCCCCAGGGCCAGCACCAAGAGGGCCACCCCGAAGGCGATGGCCAGGTAAGGGAGCACCTTCCCGAGCACCATCTCGTGGGGTCTCAGGGGAGAGGCGAGAAGGCTTTCCATCATGCGGCTTTCCGCCTCCCGCACGATGGAAAGGGCGGTGAGGAGCACGGTGAACATGGTGAGCACCAGGCCGATGATCCCCGGGATCATGAACCAGGCCGTCCGGTTCTCCGGGTTGTAGAGGGTGTGGAGCTCGGGGGCCAGGGGCGGGAGCACCGTCTCCCCGGCCAAGGCCCGACCCACCAAGATGCGGGCGTTCACCTCCTGGAGGGCCTTCCTCAGGGCGGCCTGGGCCTGGAAGGCGAAGTTGGGGTCGGTGCCGTCCACGTACACCCGAGGGGCCACGCTCTCCCCCCGGCGCACCTTCTCCAGGGCCTTTGGGGGCACCGCCAGGCCCACCCGGGCCTGGCCCCGGTCTATGGCCGCCACCACCCCCTCGGGGCTTTCCGCCTCCAGGGCCAGGCGGAACACCCCTTCCCGGGTGAGCTGCCCTAAGAGGGCCTCGCTGATGCGGTCCTTGGAGCCGTCGTAAAGGGCCAGGGGGATGCCCTTCAGGGTGAAGTTGATGGCGTAGCCGAAAAGGAGGAGCATGGCGGTGGGCAGGAGGAGGATGAGGCGGGGCAGGACGTGGTCCCGCCGGATCTGCAAAAGCTCCTTTTGCGCCAGGGCCAGGACACGGCTCATAGGGCCTCCTTAGCGAGGAGGACGAAGACGTCCTCGAGGCTAGGCTCCACCTCCCGAAACCCCGGTCCCAGGGGAAAGGAGGGTCGGGCGATGAGCCTCACCCCTTCCCCGCTGGGCCAGGCCTCGAGGACGTCCGGAAGCCCCCGCAGGGCCTCCAAGGAAACGCCCTGGGCGAAGAGGAACCGGGCCCGCTCCCGGGCCAGGGCCTTGAGCTCCTGGGGCGTCCCCTGGGCCAGGACCCGCCCCCCAAGGAGCAGGGCCAGGCGGTGGCACCGCTCGGCCTCGTCCATGTAGTGGGTGGTGACCAAAACCGCGGCCCCCCTTTTCGCCTCCTCGTGGATGAGGTCCCAGATGCCCCGGCGGGAAAGGGGGTCTAAGCCCGTGGTGGGCTCGTCCAGGAAGAGGACCTCCGGGCGGTGGACCACCGCCTGGGCCAGGGCCAGCCGTTGCCGCCACCCCCCGGAAAGGTGCCCCGCCAAGGCCTTGGCGTAGGGCCCAAGGCCAAAGCGCACCAAGGCCTCCTCCGCCAGGGCCTTGGCCTCCTTGGGGCGGTAGAGGCTGGCGCGGAAGAGGAGGTTTTCCTCCACGGTGAGGTCGCGGTAGACGCTCTGCTCCTGGGTGGCGTAGCCGATGCGCTCCTTCACCCGGTAGGAAGCCCGCGCCACGTCCAGCCCCGCCACCCAAGCCCTCCCCCCATCGGGCCGCAGGACCCCGGTGAGGACGCGCACCAGGGTGGTCTTCCCGGCCCCGTTGGGCCCGAGGAGGCCGAAGACCTCCCCCGGGCGCACCTTTAGGCTCACCCGGTCCAAGGCCCTTAGGGCGCCGAAGCTACGCGTGAGCTCCTCTGCGTGGACCATAACGACCCTCCAGATACCCCCCCAGATAGGCCTCCGGGTCCAGGGGAAGGGAAAGCCCCAGGGCCTGCCCCAGGAGGAAGCGGGCGAACAAAGGCCCCACAAAGGCCAGGACCAGCTCCTCGGGAGGCTCATCCGGGCGCAGGGCCCCTTCCTCCTGCTTGGCCCGGAAAAAGGCCACGAGGCGCTCCTTGGCCGCAAGCAGCCCCGGAGGCGCCCCCAGGTTCGGGTGACGCAGAAGCTCGGCGAGGAGTTTGGGCAAAAGGGCCCGCTGCCTCTCCAAAAGCCCCGAGTAGGCGGAAAGAACGGCCCTAAGCCCCTCCTCCAGGGGGGTTTCCGGCCCGGGAAGCCCCTCCAGGAAGCCCGGGCCCGGAAGGAGGGCCAGGGCCTCGCGCATCAGGTCCTCCTTCCGGCGGAAGTGGCGGAAGAGGGTGACCTCGCTCACCCCCGCCCGGCGGGCGATCTCCCGGGTGGTGGCCCCCCGGTAGCCCCGCTCGGCCAAAAGCTCCAGGGCGGCGTGGAGGAGGCGGGCGCGCACCGGGGCGGGAGGAGAAGGTAAGCGCATACTTACAAAGCCATTCTACCCCGGGTCAAGGGCCGGGTATGGCATACTCTATTTGGAGGAACGCGATGAACCTACTGGACCGCATCGGCCGCCTCATCCGGGCGAACCTCAACGACCTCCTGCGCCGGGCCGAGGACCCGGAGAAGATCATTGAGCAGGCCCTTTTGGACATGAAGGAGGCCCTCAAGGAGGCCAGGGAGCAGGTGGCCGCCGCCATGGCCGAGCAAAAGCGCCTGGAGCGGGAAGTGGAAAGCCACCTGAAGGAGGCCGAGCTCTGGGAGGAGAAGGCCAAGGAGGCCCTGAAGGCCGGCCGGGAGGACCTGGCCAAGGAGGCCCTCAGGCGGAAGAAGCGGGCCTTGGACCTGGCGGAAGGCTTCAAGGGGCAGGCCGAGGAGCAAAAGGCCCTCCTGGACCGCCTCATGACCCAGCTCAAGGCCCTCGAGGCCAAGATCGACGAGGCCGAGGCCCGCAAGAAGCTCCTCCTGGCCCGCAAGAAGGGCGTGGAGGCCGCCGAGGCCGTGCGGCGCATGGAGTCCCGCCTGGACCAGCACCCCGCCCTGGAGGCCTTTGAGGAGATGGAGGCCCGGATCCTGGCCATGGAGGACCGGCACGAGGCCCTGAAGGCCCTGGACGGCCAGGACCTGGACAAGGAGCTCGCCGCCCTCTCCGGGGAAAAGGAGCTTGAGGAGGAGCTCGCCCGCCTGAAGCGGGAGCTCGGCCAGTCCTAGCGGGGCATGCCCTGGGTTCTGGAGGCCCTCCTCCTCTTCGCCGCCCTTGCCCTCCTGGCCCTCCTTTGGCCCAGGCCCCAGGGGCTGGACTGGGCCAAGGCCAGGCTTAGGGGCCTGGTGGACTGGAAGGAGGTGGAGCGGGCCCTAAGGGAGCTGGACCGCCAGGAGAAGGAGCTGGAGGAAGGCCTCAGGGCGCCCCACCTCCTCCCGGAGGTCCGGGAGGGCCTGGAAAGGACCCTTCTAGCGGTGCGGGAACAGAGGGAGAGGCTTTACGCCCTCCTGGAAAGCCTGGCGGCGGAGCGGACCCTCGCCGGGAAAGACCTCGAGGCGGCCAAGCGCCTGGAGGAGCGCCTCGCCGCCTTGCGGGAAGTGTTGGCCAGCCTACGGGGAAAAGGGGGGTAGACTCCGTACCATGAAGCGGTACCTCATGGCCCTCGCCCTCGCCCTCGCCGCTTGCGCCCCCCAGGTGACCCAGGCCCCGGAGGCCCGCCCCCTCCTGGAGGAGAAGGCCTTCTACCCCGCCCTCCCGGGGCTGGAGTGGGTGTACCTGCCCGAGGGGGAGCCCCTCTCCTCCCCCCCGTACCGGCTCAGGGTGGAAGGCCCCGCCCTGTATGAAGGCCAGGAGGCCCTGCGCTTCCGCTTCCAGGGCCGGGGGGAGGACCGGGTGTACTACCGGCAGGTGGGGGCCTTCGGGGTGAGGCTTCTCGGCTTCCAGGACCCTTCGGCCCGGGTGGTCTTTGCCCCCCCCCTCCTGGAGTACCCCCCAGAGGCCCTCTTGGCGGTGGGCTACCGCTGGGGGGGGACCACGGAGGTGCGGGTGGAGCTCCTCACCCCTTCAAGCCGGGAGCCCTTGGCCCAGGGGCGGCTGGGCTACCAGATGGAGGTCCTGGAGGAGCGGGAGGTGCGGGTGCCCGCGGGGGCCTTTAGGGTTTTCCGCATCCGCCAGGTCTACCAGGACGCCCGTAGCCAGGACGTGCGCGAGGTCTGGTTCGCCCCCCGGGTGGGGGAGGTGCGCACCCGCGAGGGGCGGCTTTTGGTGGAGCGGAACTTTCGCTGAGGTGGTCCTATGATCCTAGAACGCGTGAACGGTCCCGAGGACCTCAAGGCCCTTGGCCTCGAGGAACTCCAGCTTCTGGCGGAGGAGATCCGGAGCGAGATCATCCGGGTCACGGCGCAAAACGGCGGCCACCTGGCAAGCTCCCTGGGGGCGGTGGAACTCGTCCTCGCCCTGCACCGGGTCTTTGACTCCCCCAAGGACCGGATCCTCTTTGACGTGGGCCACCAGGCCTACGCCCACAAGCTGGTCACGGGGCGCAAGGACCGCTTCCACACCCTGAGGCAGGAAGGGGGGATCTCGGGCTTCACCAAGGTCTCCGAGTCCCCCCACGACGCCATCACCGCGGGCCACGCCTCCACCTCCCTCGCCAACGCCCTGGGGATGGCCCTCGCCCGGGACCTCATGGGGGAGGACCACCACGTGGTGGCGGTGATCGGGGACGGGGCCTTGACGGGGGGGATGGCCCTCGCCGCCCTCAACAAGATCGGGGAGCTCCAGAAGCGGATGCTCATCGTCCTCAACGACAACGAGATGAGCATCTCCGAGAACGTGGGGGCCCTCAACAAGTACTTCAAGGAACTCCAGATCAGGAAGTGGGTCCAGGACGCCGAGAAGCTTGGGAAGAACATCCTGGAACGCATCTCCCCCCAGCTCTTCGGCCTGGTGGACCGGGCCAAGGAGGCGGCCAAGCTCATCCTCCACCAGGAAAACCCCTTCTACGCCTGGGGGATCCGGTACATCGGCCCGGTGGACGGGCACGACCTCAAGGGGCTCATCCACATCCTGGAGCACCTCAAGGCCCTGGACGGCCCCACCCTCCTCCACGTGGTCACGAAGAAGGGCAAGGGCTACAAGGTGGCCGAGGCCGACCCCATCTACTGGCACGGCCCCCCGGGCTTTGACCCCAAGAAGCCGGAGAAGGTGTCCAAGGGGTATTCCTGGAGCCAGGCCTTTGGGGACGCCGTCACCGAGCTTGCCCACATGGAGCCCAGGCTCTTCGTCCTCACCCCAGCCATGCGGGAGGGCTCGGGGCTCGTGCGCTACTCCCTGGAGCACCCGGAGCGCTACCTGGACGTGGGGATCTGCGAGGACGTGGCGGTGACCACGGCGGCGGGGCTCGCCCTCAAGGGGATGAAGCCCGTCGTGGCCATCTACTCCACCTTCCTCCAGAGGGCCTACGACCAGGTGATCCACGACGTGGCCATTGAGAACCTCCCCGTGGTCTTCGCCATTGACCGGGCGGGGATCGTGGGGGCGGACGGGGCCACCCACCATGGGGTCTTTGACATCGCCTACCTCAGGACCGTCCCCAACCTGCAGATCGCCGCCCCCAAGGACGCCCTGGAGCTCCGGGCCATGCTGAAAAAGGCCCTGGAGGTGGGGGGCCCCGTGGCCATCCGCTACCCCCGGGACAACGTGGAGCGGGCCCCGGAGGGCGCCTGGCCCGAGATCGCCTGGGGCAGGTGGGAGGTGCTGAAGGAGGGGACGGAGGCCTACATCCTGGCCTTCGGCAAAACCCTGAGGTACGCCCTCGAGGCCGCCGGGGACGACCCCAGGGTGGGGGTGGTGAACGCCCGCTTCCTCAAGCCCCTGGACCGGGAGATGCTGAGGGCGCTTTCCCGCTACAAGCTTCTCACCGTGGAGGACCACCAGAGGATGGGGGGGTTTGGGAGCGCGGTGCTGGAAGCCCTAAACGAGATGGGCTTAAAGCCCGAGATCCAAGTCCTCGGCCTTCCCGACCGCTTCTTTGAGCACGGGGCGATCCCAAGCCTCCACCGCCAGGCGGGGATTGACGCCGAAGGGATCCGGAAGGCCCTGGCGGCCATGGGGGTGGCCTTGGTGCATGAGCGGGCCTGAGGTCCTGCGCTTCGCCGCCAACCTCTACCGCGTCCCGGTGGAAGGGGGGTACTTCCTGGTGGACGCCGGGCTTCCCTGGGAGGCCAGAAGGCTCCTCTCCCTGCTGCAAGAGCCCCCCAGGCTCCTCTTCCTCACCCACCACCACCTGGACCACGCCGGGGGGGCCCGGGCCCTTTGGGAAAGGTTCCGGGTACCGGTCCTCGCCCACCCCCAGGAGTGGCCCTACCTCACCAAAAGGAAGCCCCGCCCGCCTCTTCCCCTCCCCCTCTTGGGAAGGGCCCTGGCCAACCTGGGGCCGGGGATCCCGGAGGAGGCCCTCGCCCCCGCGGAGGAGGGGATGGAGGTCTTCGGCTTCCGGGTAGTCCACCTCCCGGGGCACACCCTGGGCCAGGTGGGGCTTTTCCGGGAAGGCGTTCTCCTGGCCGGGGACGCCCTCCGGGGAAGGGGCCTTCCCCCGAGGTTCATCAACGAGGACCACACCCTGGCCCGGAAGACGGTGCGCAAGATCCTGGAGCTTGGGGCGAAGCGGGTCTACCTGGGCCACGGGGGGCCTTTGAGCGGGGAGGAGGTGGCGGAGATCGCCCGTAAACTGGGGGTATGAAAAGGGCCCTGGCCTTTTTGCTCCTGGGCCTTTCCGCCCTGGCCCAGGAGGTGGTGGTCTACCCGGGTTTCGCCGAGGTCAAAGAGCCCCTGGAGCTTCCCCCCTCCTCCTGGGTCTACCTGGCGGGGGAGCGGCTTTCCCGCATCGTCCCGGGCTCCTTGAGGCTCCTTGGGGTGGAGGAGGTGGAGAGGGTCTACCAGGGCTCCGCGGTCCTCTTCCGCTACCGGGGGGAGGGGAAGGCCACGCTCCGCTACCTCTACACGGGGCTTTCGGGGGAGGTGTTCTACACCCTGGAGGAAGGCGTCCTCACCGCCTGGGCCCGCCTGCGCCTGGAGGGAGAGCCCCTCCAGGCGCAAAAGCTCCTCCTCCTCGCCGGGGAGGCCAGGGCCACCCCCGGGGTGGCCTTCAAGGCCCTGGCCGAGGCCGCCCCGGGAAGCCCCTTCGGCCTTTTCCGCTACGAGCTTCCCCCCAGGAAGCTCCTCCCCGGGGTGACGGAGGTGCCCTTCCTGAGGGCCGAGGTGGGCCCGGAGCGCCTCCTGCGCTACCAGGCCCCCTTCCGCACGGAGGCCCTCTTGCCCCTGGAGCGGGGCTACCGCTTCCTCGCCCCCTTTCCCCTGGCCCCGGGAAGCCTGGAGGCCGTGGAAGGGGGGCTTTTCCTGGGCCAGGCCCTCCTGCCCGCCACCCCCCAGGGGGAGGTCGCGGAGGTCTGGCTTGGCTTAGACCTCGAGGCCCGCCTCTCCCGCCGGGTGCGCCTCCTCACCCAGACGGACAAAGAGGCCACCTACCAGGTGGAGACCCGGCTGAAAAACCCCTACGCCTACCCGGTGACCCTGCGGCTTGCGGAAACCTTCCCCCAACCCTTCCGCCTGGACTTCCCCGGGGCCACCCTCCTTCCCGAGGGCTACCGCCTGGAGCTTGCGCTAAAGCCCAAGGAGGAGCGCACCCTCGCCTACCGCCTCACCCTCCCCCGCTAAGGACACCTGTCCTTAAGCCCTTGCCCCATCCTTAGGGCATGAAGCCCGACCTTCACCGCTTCCCCCTCCTGGTGGCCTGGGAGATGACCCGGGCCTGCCTCCTCGCCTGCCAGCACTGCCGGGCCTCCGCGGTGCCCGACCCCCTCCCCGGGGAACTCTCCACCGAGGAGGGCCTAAGGCTCCTCCGGGAGCTCGCCACCTACACCCCCAAGCCCATCCTCCTCCCTACGGGAGGGGACCCCCTGGCCCGGCCCGACCTCTTCCTCCTCCTGGAGGAGGCCGGGCGCCTGGGCCTTAAGGTGGGCATCACCCCCGCCGTGACCCCCCGGCTCACCCGGGAGGTGGTGGCCCGCTTCAAGACGCTCGGCGTCCACCAGATGGCCATCTCCCTGGACGGGGCAAGCCCCGAAAGCCACGACGGCTTCCGGGGGGTCTCGGGAACCTTCGCCCTGGCCCTTCAGGCCCTCTCCTGGGCCCGGGAGGAGGGCCTTATGACCCAGGTGAACACCACCGTGACCCGGCGCACCTGGAAGGAACTCCCCGGCATCGCCGAGATCCTGGCGGAAAAGGGGGTAGCCACCTGGGAGGTCTTCTTCCTGGTGCCCGTGGGCCGGGGGGCCCTTTTGGAGCAGCTTTCCCCGGAGGAATACGAGGAGGTGATGCACCTTCTCTTTGACCTCTCCCGTCGCTACCCCTTCAAGGTGCGCACCACGGAGGGCCCCATGTTCCGCCGGGTGGCCCTGGAGCGCCGTAGAAGGGAAGGCGGCGAGGACAACGCCCTGGTGGGGGAAGGGCGGGGCGTCCACCTCTCCGACGGGTTTGGCTTCGTCTTCATCTCCTCCACGGGGGAGGTCTATCCCTCGGGGGTCGTGTAAGGATTTATGTGTAAGGGTCCGTCCCCCTTTTCGGATATTCACCTGCGTACTCACCTCACGCCACCACCCGCAACACCCGGGTGATGGGCAGACCCGCCTGCCCAAGAAGCTGGGCCACCACGCTCCAGGCCATCACCCAAGCTTCCACTTGCAGGGCCACCGCCTTCAGCCCCCGTACCCTCCCCACCGCCCCCACCAGCCCCATCGGTCCCTTCAGCAGACCAAAGACCGTCTCCAGCTCCCACCGCCGCCCCAAAAGCCTCCGGTACGCACCTCTCCCCCGCCGCCGCAGGTTCAAAAGCCGCCCCCTCCCCTTTGGCCTTCCCCGTCTCCGGTTAT
>NZ_FNBC01000087.1 GCF_900102145.1 Thermus arciformis
GGTTTACCCGGGAGGGGAGGCCTTCCCCGTGGGGGAGGGGGTCCTCGCCGCTCCCCTCGGGGCGGTGATGGAGCGGCTCTGGAGGGGGTAAGCGCCTGCGCTCTGGTTTCGCAAGACTTTTAGGAGGTGAGGAAGAAGTCGGCTCTGCCCTTTCCCCCTCCTCGTCCAAGAAGGGCACTTGGAGCAGCAAGGCAAGGCCTTCGCCACCGAGGGGGATGAGGTGGGCTTGCCCTAGAGGCTGTCGTAAAAGTCCTCCACGTGGCTGCACGTTGATTTCGCAACACGGTTTGCCCGAAATAAGGCTTGGGAAGGTCCTTTTGGGGCCCCCACCGCGGCGAAAGCCGCGGTGGGGTACTTAACCCACTAAGGAGCGGGTACGGTGATGAGCCAGCCCACAGTGGCCCCAGCCAGGGGGTGTGAGAGCCACCCTACCTGGTGCCGCGAACGCAGGGGATAAACCCGGATGGCGGGCTTCACGGGGTTGGGACTCACCTGGGGTGGGTTGGCAAGGACCACATCGTAGTAGCCCGCCTTCTCGCCGATCTCCTCGCTGTAGAAGCTTAGGTGGAGAGGACGGGCGAAGCGCAGAACTCGCTCCCCCGTCTTGAGGTCGGTCACCCGGAGGGCGAAGGCGTAGACCACCTTTTCCCCTTTGGGGGCGTAGGCCTGCCAGTAGGCGGGGTCGCCCACCAAAAGCTCCAGCCGCACGGGGTCCTGGCCGAAGGCCTTGTCGGGCACCGTGAGGACCAGGGGGCCAAGGCCCAGGCGCAAGTAGTCCCACGGGTTCAGGATTACGGAGGCCACCACCTGGGGAAAGCCGTATTGGGTAGGATCGGGAGCCTGGGCGGTCTGGGCTAGGGCGAGGCCTATGCCGAGGACGGGAAGCCACATGTACCTGCGCATCCTTCCATCACCTCCATTGAAATTCTCTGCAAGGTACCTGAAGCTGGCCTGAAGATCCTCGCCGGACTTCCGGTATACGGGTTTTGGGGTAGATGAAGACGGTCGTGTCAAGAGTTATGTGTAAGAGTCTGTGTACGGGGGGCATACCGCTCCTGAAGCATCTTCTCCAGC
>NZ_FNBC01000070.1 GCF_900102145.1 Thermus arciformis
AGGGTTTCGTCATCAAAGTTCTCACCTTCGTCCTGGCCCATAACATCAGTCTCCTGACCCAGAAGATGGCTGGGTAGCAACTTGGGTTAGTATAGCATGCGCAATCTAGGGGCGGAAGGCCCCGGCCACGAACTCCCCCATCCCCCTGGCCCGCACGGCGCTTCCCCGAAAGACCCCTTCCCCCACCACCGGCCCCTCCCAGTAGGCCACCCGGGTGGTCCGGGAGAGGATCTCCCCCTCCCGGAAGAGGGGCCTAAGGGCGAGGGAAAGCCCAGGGCCCTCCAGGCGCCAAGCCAGGGTGTAGGTGCGGCCCGAGGGGCTCGTCCAGGCCTCCTGGGGCAGGAAGGCGAGCTCCAGGGCCTCCGCCCGCCCCAAGGGGTCCACCCGGCTTCCCAAGACCTGGACCACCCTGCCCTCCCGGTCCTTCACCTGGTAGGCCATGAGCTCCGAGCCATCGGAGAGGTGGAGGCCGAACCAGTCCCAGGTGGCCGAGACCCCGGAAAGCTGGTCCCCCCACTGGTGGTCCAGCCAGGCCTCCCCCTGGGCCCCTTCCCCGAGCACCTGCCCGAAGGCGGCGGCCCGGGTGTAGGACTGGTAGTACATCCGCCCCGTCTCCTCCGTGCCCGAGTAGCCCGGGGGGTGGACCACCGGGGGCTTTTGCGGCAGGAAGAAGAGGCTCACCCCGGGGGCCTGAAGGCGGAAGCCCTCTCCCTCCCGGAAAAAGCGCCAGCCCGCAAGCTCCAGCCTGGGCCCCGCCTCCGCCCGGCCTCTCGGGGCGAAGAGGTCCTGGTCGGAGGCCTCGAGGAAGCGCCTCTCCCCGGTGCGGAGGTCGGTGAGGGCCAGGTGGGCGGCGTGGAAGGCCCCGAAGAGGCTCCCGGGAAGGCCGAGGATGCGGTAGGAAGGGGGGGCGTAGGCCTTGAAGAAGGCGAAGTGGAAGGCGTAAGGCTCCGCCCAGCCCGAGGCGTACCACCACTCCAGGGGGGCGGGCTTGGGGTCCCAGTCCTCGGGGTCGGGAAGCCGCCCGGGGTCCACCCCCAAAAGGGCGGGGGCGCAGGCGGCGAGGAGAAGGGCAAAGGCCCAAAGGCGCTTCATGGCCTCATGCTACCCACGTCCCCAAGGGCCCCATTGTAGATTGGGCCCATGACCGACACCCACGCCCACCTGGACTTCCTGGAGCCCGAGGAGCTCGCCGAGGCCATAGCCCACCTCCCCGGGCTCCAGGCCGTGCTCACCCTGGGGGTGGACCCAACCCGCTGGGAGAAGACCCTAAGCCTCGCCCAAGGGAACGTCTACGCCGCGGTGGGCCTCCACCCCACGAGCGCCCACCTCCTCTCCCCCGAGGTGGAGGAGGCCCTCCGCCACTACGCCCGAAGCGAGCGGGTGCGGGCCATCGGGGAGACGGGGCTGGACTACTACTGGACCCCGGAGACCAGGGCCGCCCAGCTCAAGGCCCTGGACTTCCAGGCGGCCTTGGCGGAGGCCATGGGCCTTCCCCTGGTCCTCCACGTGCGGAGCAGGGACGGCAAGGCCGAGGAGGACCTCGCCGCCTGGCTCCTTCTCCACCGGCCCAAGCGGGCCGTCCTCCACGCCTACGGGGGCCACCCCGCCCTGGAGGCGGCGGGCCTGGAGGTGGGGGCCTACTTCAGCTTCGCCGGGCCCCTCACCTACAGGAAAAACGCCGCCCTGCGCGAGGCCGCGGCCCGGCTCCCCGAGGACAGGCTCCTGGTGGAGACCGACACCCCCTTCCTCCCCCCGGAGCCCTTCCGGGGCAAGCGGAACCGTCCCCACTACGTGCGCTTCACCCTGGAGAAGCTCGCGGAGGCACGGGGCCTGGCCTTCGCCGAGGCGGAGGCCCTCACCGACCGGAACGCCCGGGTATGCTTTGGCTGGCCATGAGGCGTTTCCTCCTTTTGCTCTGGCTCCTCTCCCTGGCCCTGGCGGCGCCCCGCCTGGTGGTGGAGCCCGAGGACGGGGTCAAGCCCCTCCTGGACCTCATCGCCTCCGCCCGGGAGGAGATCCTGGTGAAGATGTACCTCTGGACCCCAAGCCGCATGGACGTGGTGGAGGCCCTGGGGGAGGCGGTGAGGCGGGGGGTGCGGGTGCGGGTCCTCCTGGAGCGGGAGCCCTCCGGGGGGCGGGTGGACCTCGAGGTCTTCCAGGCGCTCAGGGAGCAAGGGGTGGAGGTGCGGCTCACCACCCCCTTCCGCTTCGTCTTCGTCCACGAGAAGAGCCTGGTGGTGGACCGCAAGCGGGCCTGGGTGGGCACCATGAACCTCACGGGAAGCTCCTTCGCCGCCAACCGGGAGTACGCCCTCATCCTGGACGACCCCAAGCAGGTGGCCGAGGTCGCCAGGGTCTTTGAGGCCGACTGGGAGGGGCAAAGGCTGGACCTCTCCCGAGCCCTTCTCGTCTGGGCGCCAAGCCGCGTCCTGGGCGGGGTGAAGGAGGGGAACGCCCGGGAAGCCCTCCTCGCCCTCATCCGGGGGGCCCAAAGGGAGCTTTTCCTGGAGCACCAGGCCATGGCCGACCCCGAGGTGGAGGCCGCCCTGAAGGAGGCCCTGGGCCGGGGGGTGCGGGTCCGGATCCTGGGGAGCCCCCAAGAGCCCGGGGACACCTACTTCCTGGCGGGGGCCCTGAGGCTCAAGGAGGCGGGGGCCCTGGTGCGCTTCCTCCCCGACCCCTACGTCCACGCCAAGGTCCTGGTGCGGGACGGGGAAGAGGCCCTTCTGGGAAGCCTCAACCTGAGCGCCAACTCCATCCAGGCCAACCGGGAGCTCGCCGTGCGCTTCACCGCCCGGGAGGCCCCCGAGGCCTTTAGGAGGCTCCTTTCCGTGATGGAGGGGGACTGGGAGAAGGCCCTTCCGGAAAACCCCTTCGCCCTCCCCCCGGTGGAAGGGGTCATCCCCTGGCAGGAGGCCCCCCGGTACTTCGGCCGCGTGGCCACGGTGGAGGGGGTGATCCAGGCGGTGGAGGACCGGGGCACGGTGGCCTTCCTCAAGTTCGGCCCCGGGGAAAGCGACCTCCGCCTGGTGGTCTTCCCGAGGAGCTACGGCCTCTTCCGCCAACCCTTCCCCGAAAGCTACCTGGGAAAGCGGGTGCGGGCCCGGGGGAGGATCGTCCTCTACGCCGGCTACTACGAGATCGTCCTGGAAGGCCCGGAGAACCTCGAGGTGCTGGATGGAAGCCCTTGAGGCCCTGGGCTATGAGGTGAGCCCCATAGAGGGGGGCGTTTACGGGGAGAAGCGCCGGGGCGGGGTGGTCTACCAGGTCTTTTACGGGGAAAAGGGGGACCTCCGCCTGAGGCGCAAGCGCTTCCTCAAGGAGGAGGCGAGGCCCCTCGCCCTCGCCGGGGTGGAGGGGCAGTGGGCGGCCCGCTGGGAGGTGGAGGAGAACTTCTTCGCCGTGGCGGGCCCCGAGGAGCTTCCCCATCTGGTCCTCGCCTTTGAACGGCTTGACCCTCCGGGGGAAAACCCCTAAACTTAGGCCCAACATGCGCCCTCGCCTTCGCAACAACGAGCGCTAAGGGGGGCAAGGCCTGGCCCCCTCGGCTCTCCATGGCCGGGGGGGCCAAGGCTTAGGAAAGGGGGCACGCCATGCGGGTACTGGTACGGGACCTCAAAGCGCACGTGGGCCAGGAGGTGGAGCTTTTGGGCTTCCTCCACTGGCGAAGAGACCTGGGCAAGGTCCAGTTCCTCCTCCTCCGGGACCGAAGCGGCGTCGTCCAGGTGGTCACCGGGGGGCTTAAACTCCCCTTGCCCGAGTCCGCCCTAAGGGTACGGGGCCTGGTGGTGGAAAACCCCAAAGCCCCCGGGGGCCTCGAGGTCCAGGCCAAGGAGGTGGAGGTCCTCTCCCCGGCCCTCGAGCCCACCCCGGTGGAGATCCCCAAGGAGGAGTGGCGGGCGAACCCCGAAACCCTCCTGGAGTACCGCTACGTCACCTTAAGGGGGGAGAAGGCCCGCGCCCCCCTCAAGGTCCAGGCCGCCCTGGTGCGGGGCTTCCGCCGCTATCTGGACCGCCAGGATTTCACCGAGATCTTCACCCCCAAAGTGGTCCGGGCCGGGGCCGAGGGGGGAAGCGGGCTTTTCGGGGTGGACTACTTTGAAAAAAGGGCCTACCTCGCCCAGTCCCCCCAGCTTTACAAGCAGATCATGGTGGGGGTCTTTGAGCGGGTCTACGAGGTGGCCCCGGTGTGGCGCATGGAGGAACACCACACGAGCCGCCACCTGAACGAGTACCTCTCCCTGGACGTGGAGATGGGCTTCATCGCGGACGAGGAGGACCTGATGCGGCTGGAGGAAGCCCTCCTCGCCGAGATGCTGGAGGAGGCTCTGAACACGGCCGGGAACGAGATCCGCCTCCTGGGGGCAGAGTGGCCCTCCTTCCCCCAGGAGATCCCCCGCCTCACCCACGCCGAGGCCAAAAGGGTCCTCAAGGAGGAGCTCGGCTACCCCGTGGGCCAGGACCTCTCCGAGGAGGCGGAGCGCCTCCTGGGGGAGTACGCCAAGGAACGCTGGGGCTCGGACTGGCTCTTCGTCACCCGCTACCCCCGTTCCGTCCGCCCCTTCTACACCTACCCCGAGGAGGACGGCACCACGAGGAGCTTTGACCTCCTCTTCCGCGGCCTGGAGATCACCTCGGGGGGCCAGCGCATCCACCGCTACGAGGAGCTCTTGGAAAGCCTGAAGGCCAAGGGGATGGACCCCGAGGCCTTCCAGGGGTACCTGGAGGTCTTCAAGTACGGCATGCCCCCCCACGGGGGGTTCGCCATCGGGGCCGAGCGCCTCACCCAGAAGCTTTTGGGCCTCCCCAACGTGCGCTACGCCCGGGCCTTCCCCCGGGACCGGCACCGGCTCACGCCCTAAAGCACTGTAACCATAACCCAAGTTGCTACCCAGCCATCTTCTGGGTCAGGAGACTGATGTTATGGGCCAGGACGAAGGTGAGAACTTTGATGACGAAACCCTCCTGGGTCACGGCGTGGATGCGCCTGGGGAAGAGGTGATGGAGCATGCTCCCCACCGTCTCCACCACCCTCCGCCCCACGATGGCCAGGTACTGCATCCAAGGGAGATACCGCCGGCTGTTCCTCCTGCGGATGACCATGGGAACAACCTCCTGGGCCTCCCGGAGGAGGTCCTCGTACAGAT
>NZ_FNBC01000021.1 GCF_900102145.1 Thermus arciformis
TCCACGACCTCGCTTCGCTTCTCCTCCTTCCCCTGGACCTTCCCGAGGGGGCGGAGCTCTACCTGGACCGGGGGTACGAGAGCCATCTGTACGAGGACCTCCTCCGGGAGGCCCAGGAGGTTGTTCCCATGGTCATCCGCAGGAGGAACAGCCGGCGGTATCTCCCTTGGATGCAGTACCTGGCCATCGTGGGGCGGAGGGTGGTGGAGACGGTGGGGAGCATGCTCCATCACCTCTTCCCCAGGCGCATCCACGCCGTGACCCAGGAGGGTTTCGTCATCAAAGTTCTCACCTTCGTCCTGGCCCATAACATCAGTCTCCTGACCCAGAAGATGGCTGGGTAGCAACTTGGGTAGGTGGTAGACCCCGAGGAGGGAGCCCGCCATGAAGCCCAGGAGCACTAAAAGCCCCCGGGTGTCCCCGCTTCCCGTGTGGTAGAGGGTCCCCGAGGCGCACCCGTCCCCAAGCTGCATGCCCACCCCGAAGAGGAAGGCCCCCACCGCCAGGGCCACCCCTAGGGGCACCAGGAAGCCCTGGACCGGGAGGCCGAAGGCCTCGCCCTCCTTCAGGAAGGGGAAGAAGAAGAGGGCCGTGAGGGCGAAGAGGAGGAAGTGGGCCCTTAGGAGGCGGCTTTCCCCGGCGAGGAGGAAGCGGCGGAACCCCGAGGCGAAGCCGAACTTGGCGTGAAAGAGGGTGAGCCCCAGGAGGACCGCCACCCAGAAGGCGAGGAGGAGCCGTGGGCCGGAGGCCTGGTAAACCAGGTGGGAAAGGACCGCAAAGCCAAGGGCGAAGAGCCCTAGGGCTAGGGGTTGGGGTCTCGCCGACCGCTCCATGCCCCCATATTACCCATGAGTCTAGTAAAGTCAAGGGTATAAGGTCCGCGCCGAGAAAAGGTTGATTCCGCAACACGGGTGGCCCGAAATAAGGCTTGGGAAGGTCCTTTTGGGGCCCCCACCGCGGCGAAAGCCGCGGTGGGGTACTTAGAAGGCGAAGTCCTCCACGTACCAGCGCTCCGTCTTCTTGTGCTCCTCCTTGGGGTCCATCTTGTCCGCGTGGGCCAGCATGAGGATAAGCTTCCTACCAGGAACGATCTCCACGTCGGTGGCCTCGCCGGTCTTGAGCTTGCGGCTGAACTCCGCCGTCCACTTGCCCCCTTCGTAGGTGGCGGCGAAGGCCAGAATGGAGTTCTTCCCCCCCTCTTTCTCGTCGGGCACCGGGGCCCCGGTGCGCTTCACCTGGTAGAGGTCCAAGGCCACGGGCTTGCCGTCTTCCACGTAGAAGAGGTACTGGTCTGCCCCCTTCTTCTTGTCCGTCTTCTCGGCCAGGAAGCCGAGGCCGATCCACCCCTTGCTCTCGCCCTCGAGGGCCAGGTAGAGGGTGTCCCCCACCACGCTCCAGTGGAGGACGAACCCGCTCTTTTCGTGCTTGTAGGTCTTGGCGTACTCCCCCGGGGCGATCTTGCCGTCCACCTTTGGGGCCTGGGCCAAGGCGAAGCCGAGGGCCAAGGCCAGAAGACCGAAGAGCGCTTTTCTCATGCTTCCCTCCTTCACTCCCTTATCGTTATTCCCACCACGAAGGCCACGGCGCCCACGTGGGTATGGGCCAAAGCCGCCAAGACGGGCCGGCTTCCCTTGAAGGCCTCGAGGAAGCCGGAAAGGGTCCACAGGCTGACCTCGGCGTCCTGGGCGTTCCAAAGGAGGTGGAAGTAGGCCCCGGCGATTCCCGTGGCCACGGAGACCAGCATCCAGAGGAGGAAGGGGTAGCGCACCCACTTCCCCCGGTGGAAGAACATGAGGAGGGTCAGGGGAAACCCCACCAGGGACACGAAAAAGGGGATCTTGCTCTGCCAGCTCTCCGTCCAGTGGTCCAGCACCCAGTGCTCCATGCCGTAGAAGACAAAGCCCACCATGGCGATGAGGAGGAAGGCGGCCCGAAGAAACTCCAGTAGGCGCTCCTCCTCCGTCTTGGCGCGGATCAAGGCTTCAATCATCCTTCCCCTCCTACCTGGCCCGGTAGATGGCCAAAAGCCCCGTGACCCCCATGTGGGTGAAGGCCAAAGCGGCCAGGACGGGGCGGCTTCCCGCCACGGCCTCCATCGCCGCTTCAAACTCCCAGCTCACCTCCCCTTCAAAGTTCCAAAGCACGTGGAAATAGGCGCCCAGCACCCCCGTCAGGACGGAGGCCCACATGGTGAGGATGAAGGCCCAGCGCACCCATGGGGTCTTGCGGTCAAAGAGCACCCACAGGGTGAGGACAAACCCGGGCACGGCCACGAAAAAGGGGATCTTGCTCTGCCAGCTCTCCGTCCAGTGGTCCAAGAGGAGGAGCTCCACCGGGTACATGACCCACCCCACCAGGCAGAGGAGGAGCATCGCCAGCCGGATGAACTCCAAGGCCCACTGGGTTGGGTTCTCTGCGCTCCTGAAGGCCCGTAGCATGCATCACCTCCTTACCCCTAACAGCACCATAACACCCGTATCCGGGGAGGTTTGTCCCTCTGGGCTTTCTTTAGAGGGGTTTTCCCGCCCCCATCCGGGCAAAGGAGGCGTGGGTGAGGGCGATGGCTAAGGCGTCCGCCAGGTGGCTGGGCTTGGGGGTTTCCTTCAGGCCCAAGATCCCCCGCACCATGAGGGCCACCTCCTCCTTGCCCGCGTGGCCGTGCCCGGCCAGGGCCTGCTTCACCTGCATGGGGCCGTAGGCGTAGACCCTCACCCCCGCCTCAAAGGCCGCCACCAGCACCGCCCCCAGGGCCCAGCCCACCTTGTAGGCCAGCTCGTTTTGCCGGTAGAAGTACTGCTCCTCCACCGCCAAGGCCTCCGGGCGGAAGCGGAGGAGGGCTTCCCGCACCCGGGCGTGGATCCGCCCCACCCGCTCCTGGGCGGGCTCCTGGGGGGAGGTCTTCACCACCTCCCCGTGGAGGAGCCGGGCCTTGAGGGCCCCCTTGCCCTCCACCGCCACCACCCCGAGGCCCAGGTGGGTGATGCCGGGGTCTATCCCGGCCACCACCATGGGCCCGGAGGGCGTGGGCATGGGGGATCAGTTGCCCCTTCGGGGGGGCAGGTCGGCGTCCCCGTAGCGGATGAAGGCGGGGATGTCAAAGTTGTAGGGGTCGGCGTGGGTGGGGAAGTCCAGGGGCCGGGGGGGCCTCGGCACCACGGTGCTCTCCCCGAAGCCCGCGGCGATGAGGATCACCCGGAGCTCGTCCTGGGCGCGCTCGTCGTAGGTCACCCCGTAGAGGATGTCCACCTCCTCGTGGCCCGTGGCCTCGCGGATCCTCTCCACCACCTCCGCGGCCTCCATGAGGGAGAGGTCTTCCGAGCCCACCACGTTGAGGAGGAGCCGCTTCGCCCCCTCAATGGAGCGCTCCAGGAGGGGGCTGTGGGTGGCGGACCTCGCGGCCTCCTCCACCCGGTTTTCCCCGCGGCCCGCCCCGATGCCCATGAGCACCTGGCCCGCCCCCTCCAGGAGGGCCTTGACGTCGGCGAAGTCCACGTTGATGAGGCCGGGGAGGTTGATGACGTCGGTGATGCCCTTTACCCCGTGGTAGAGGACGCGGTCGGCGATGAGGAAGGCGTCCTTGAGGCTCATCTTCTTGTCCACCGCCGAGAGGAGGCGGTCGTTCTGGACCACCACCATGGCGTCCACCCGTTCCTTCAGCCGCTTGATCCCCTCCTCGGCCGCCTTGAGGCGCTTCGGGCCCTCAAAGCTGAAGGGGCGGCTCACCACGGCCACCGCCAAGGCCCCCAGGCGCTTGGCGATCTCGGCCACCACCGGGGCGCTTCCCGTGCCGGTGCCCCCGCCCATCCCCGCGGTGATGAAGACCAGGTCGGCCCCCTCCAGGGCCTCGGCGATGAGGTCTTCGGCCTCGAGGGCCGCCTTCTCCCCGATCTCCGGGTTGGCCCCGGCGCCAAGCCCCCGGGTGAGCCTCTCCCCCAGCTGGATGCGGACGTCGGCCAGGCTCTTGGCCAGCACCTGGGCGTCGGTGTTGGCGGCGATGAACTCCACCCCGGAAAGCCCCGCCTCAATCATGCGGTTCACCGCGTTGTTCCCCGCGCCCCCGAGGCCGATGACCTTGATGACGGCTCCTTGCATCTTCCCCCTCCTCAAAAGAGGTTGCTGAGGATCTCCTTGATCCTGGCCCAGATCCCTTCGCCCCGCGTCCCTTCTTCCCGCTTCTCCTTGCGCTCCCGCCCCCGGCGGGCCTCGGGGGCGCGCGCCGGGAGGGTGGCCCCGTAGCGCACCAGCCCCACGGCGGTGGCGTGGGCGGGGGTGGCCACCACGTCGGTGAGGCCGGAGATCCCGTGGGGCTTGCCCAGGCGCACGGGAAGGCCGTACTGCTGCCGGGCCAGGAGGTCAAAGCCCCTCAGGAGGGCGCTTCCCCCGGTGAGGACCACCCGGTTGACCCGCACCTCCAAAGGCCCCAAGGCCTCGTCCACCGACTGGCGGGCCAGGTGGAGGATCTCCCGGAGCCTCGGCCGGATGATGCGGGCGAGCTCCGGGGCCGGGACCTCTCCCAAGGAGCCCCCTTCCTGGTTGATCTCCAGGACGAGCTCGGGGTCGGCGAGCTCCGGCAAGGCGGCCCCGTACTTCTTCTTCACCCGCTCCGCCTCCTCAAAGGGGAGCTTCAGGAGCTGGGCGATGTCCTGGGTCACGTGGTCCCCCCCCAAGGGGAGGACGGCGGAGTGGGCCAGGCGCCCCTCCCGGAAGACGGCCACGTCCGTGGTGCCCCCGCCCACGTCCAGGACCAGGACGTTCATCTGCTCCTCCTCGGGGAGGAGGGTTCCGAGGCCGCTCGCCAGGGTCTGGGCCACCAGGGCGTCCACGGCAAGCCCGGCGTCTTCCACCGCCCGGCGCAGGTTGGCCAAGGGCCCCCGCCCCGCCGCCACCAGGTGGACGTCCACCTCGAGGCGCACCCCCGCCATGCCCACGGGGTCCCGGATGCCCTCCTGCCCGTCCACCTTGAACTCCAGGGGCAAGGCGTGGAGGAGTTCCAGCTCGGCGTCAAAGGGGTAGGCCTTGGCCTGCTCAATGGCCCGCTCCACGTCGGCCTGGGCGATGCTCTGCCCCCGGCGGATGGCGGCCAGGCCGTGGCTGGTGACGCTTTTTAGGTGGGGGCCGCCCACCCCCAGCACCACCCGTTCCACCGCGACCCCCGCCACCCGTTCCGCCTGGTGGAGGCTTTGGCGGATGGCCTCGGTGGTGCGCTCCAGGTTGACCACCACCCCCCGCTTGAGCCCCTGGGAGGGGACGGTGCCTTCCCCGATGATGTCCAAGACGCCATCGGGAGCGAGCTCCCCGATGACGGTGGTGACCTTGCTGGTGCCAACGTCCAATCCGGCGATAATCATGGGCCTACGCTCACCCCCCAAGAATACAGGTAAATCCGGCCTTCCCGCAAAGGGGACCCTGCTTGGGCATACTCTAGCAGAAGCCGGGCCTTCGGGGCAAAGAGGACGCCGCCCTCCACCTCCACCCAGTAGCCCGCGGGGGTGTACCTGAGCCTCTTGGCCTTGGGGAAGGCCTGGGCCAGGGCCAGGAGGTCCGCCTTGGGCAGGGGGCCCCGTCCCTCCACCCTGGGCCCCGGGGCCCAGGGCGCCCCCCCCGGGAGGAGGGTGCCGTCCTTGGCCAGGGCGGAGCCGTCCGGAAGGGGCAAAAAGGGTTCCCGCTCCTTAAGGACGAGCCGCACCGCGCCCGGCCTCGGCTTTTCCAGGCGGACTTCTTCCAGCCAGGGGTCTTGCCGAAGGGGGGAAAGCCGAGAAGGCCCCACCCAGAGCCAAGCCTCCCCGGGGTAAAGGCCCACGCGGGCGAGGATCGCCTCCTTTTGGAGGTGCTTTAGGCCCACCACCTCCACCTCCTCCACGGGGAAGAGGACCAGGCTTCCCACGTAGAGGGTGGCGAGGAGGAGGAGGGCCAGGAGGACCTTGAGCAGCCCCGCGCCTTTCACGGCCACACCTCCCACTCCAGCTCCAAGGGAAGCTCCTCCTGGATGCGCCGGACGAGCTCCAGCACGTCCTTGGCCGTGGCCTGCCCCAGGTTGACGATGAAGTTGCCGTGCTCCGGGGCCACCATGGCGTCCCCCACCCTGAGGCCCTTGAACCCCCTTTCGTCTATGAGCCTGCCCGCGGACTGCCCCGGGGGGTTTTTGAAGGCGCACCCCGCGCTTTTCCGCTTGGGCTGGCCCTTGCGGGCGGCGTCCACCTCGGCCATCCTCCTTCGGATCTCCTCCGGAGGGCGCTCCTTGAGCCTGAGCCTCACCCGGGTGACGATGCCCCCTGGGGGGAGCCGGCTCGTGCGGTAGCCGAAGCCGAGCTCCGCCGGGGTGTAGAGGTGGAAGGCCCCGTCGTGGAAGATCTCCACCGCCTCCAAGGCGTCCGCCATCTCCCCGAAGCGGGTCCCGGCGTTCATCTTCACCGCCCCGCCCACCTGGGCCGGGATGCCGAGAAGCCCCTCCAGCCCGGAAAGCCCCGCCCGGGCCGCCTCCTGTACCAAAAGGGGGAGGAGCACCCCCGCCCCCACCCAGCCCTTTAGGTCGTAGGTCTGAAATTCTCCGGCCAGGCGGATCACCCGCTCGGGCACGCCCTCGTCCATCACGAGCAGATTGGAGCCGTTTCCTAAAACCCGGTAAGGGGCCTCCGTGGCCCGCCCAAGCTCCTCCCGGGTCTCCACGGTCCAGACCTCCGCCGGCCCCCCCACCCCCAGGGTGGTGAGGTCCTTGAGAAGCACCCGCTCAACCCTCATGGGCGAGCCTCCAGGCGAGCTCCGTCACGTCCCCCGCCCCTAGGGTAAGCCAGAGGTCTTCCGGGGCGGCCGTGTCCCGGGCGTAGGCCAAGGCCTCCTCCTTGCCCAGGAGGCGGGCCGCCACGCCCTTTTGGCGAAGCCCCTCGGCGATCCTCGCGCTCAGCTCCTCGGGGGAGGCCTCCCCCTTTTCCCCGGCGGTGTAGGTGGGCAGGACCACCACCTCCTGGGCCAGGGCCAGGGCCTCCACGAACTCGGGCCAGAGGGCCTGGGTGCGGAGGAGGCGGTGGGGCTGGAAGAGGACCCGGATCCGCCTCCCCAGGGGCTTGGCCGCCTCGAGGGTGGCCCGCACCTCCGTGGGGTGGTGGGCGTAGTCGTCCACCACCCAGGCCCCCCGCACCTCCCCCACCCGCTGGAAGCGCCGCCCCACCCCGGGGAAGCGGGCGAGGCCCTCCAGAATGGCCTCCGCCTCCACCCCCAGGGCCAAGGCGGCCAGGGCGGCGGCCAGGGCGTTTTGCACGTTGTGCCGCCCCGGCACCTGGAGGACCGCTTCCCCCAGGGGCCTTCCCTCCAGCGTCAGGAGGAAGCGGCTTCCCGTGGGCCCAAACTCTACCCCCACGGCCTGGAGCTCCCCCCCTTCCCCGAAGGTCCTCCGGGGAAGCCCCCGGGAAAGCTCCTCCAGGAGGGGGTCGGAGGCGGGGACCACCGCGAGCCTGGCCTTCTCCAGGAAGCCCCGGAGGGCGGCCTTCAGCTCGCCGAAGCTTCCGTGGTAGTTGGGGGCCTTCTTGCCGGGAGGGGCCACGTGGTCGGCCTCGAGGTTGGTGGCCACGGCCACCTCCACCCGCACCTCCTGGAAGAGGGGGTCGGACTCGTCCACCTCCGCCAGCCGGGGACCCAGGCCGTAGCGGGCGTTCCCGGGGAGGAGGGAAAGCTCCCCCCCGAGGAGGACCCAGGGGTCCAGCCCCGCGGCGAGGAGGATGCTGGCCAGCATCCCCGTGGTGGTGGTCTTGCCGTGGGTCCCCGTGACCCCCAAGGAGGGCCTTCCCTCTAGGAGCCGGGCTAAAAGCTCCATGCGCCTTAAGACCCTCAGGCCCCGCTCCCTGGCGGCCGCCACCTCCGGGTGGTCCAGGGGGACGGGGGTGGGGACCACCAGGGTGTCCTCGTCGCCCAGGTGGGCGGGGTCGTGGCCCGCGTGGACCGGCACCCCCAGGGCCCGCGCCCGCTTGCCGGGGGCGAGGTCGCACCCCGTCACCCCCACCCCCTCCGCCAGGAGGAGGCGGGCCAAGGCGCTCATCCCCACCCCTTCTATGCCCATGATGTGCACCCGCTTCATAGGAACTCCTCCAGCCAATCTGCCAGGCGGCCCGCCGCCCCTTCCGGGGAGAGGCGGCCCATGGCCTCCCGGTAGGGTTCGGGGTTTTGGAGCATGGCCTCCACCTGCTGGGCGAGCCGGGCGTAGTCCCCGAGCCGGGCGGCCCCGGCCTTTTCGTAGGCCCGGGCGTTCGCCCGCTGGGCCCCCCCGTCCAGGCTTTGGGGAAGGGGGAAGAGGAGGGCGGGGAGGCGGTGGAAGGCGGCCTCCGCCAGGGTGCCCGCCCCGGCCCGGGCGAGGAGGAGGTCGGCGGCGCTCATGGCCAAGGGGGCCTCCACGAAGCCCCGGATGCGGTAGGCCTCCTCCTCCAGGTGGCGGTAGCGCTCCACCCACCGCTCCCCCACCTGGTGGAGGACGGGAAGGCCCAGGGGCTTGAGGAGGGGAGGGAGCTTCTCGTTGAGCTCGAGGCTCCCCTGGCTTCCCCCGAGGACCAGGAGGAGGGGCTTTTTAGGGTCAAAGCCCAGGCGCGCCTTGGCCTCCTCCTTGGGGTAGCGGACCTCCCGCACCGGGTAGCCCACCACCCGGGCCTTGGCCCCAAGCCTTGGGGGAAGGGAAAGGGGGACGCTCAGGGCGAGGCCTCGGCTCAAGGGGACGAGGAGCTTCACCGCCAGGCCCAGCTTGGCGTTTTGCTCGTGGAGGAGGACGGGAACCCCCTGGAGCTCGGCCACGAAGGCCCCGGGGAAGCCCGCGTACCCCCCGGTGGAGAGCACCGCCTTGGGCCGCCTCGCCTTCAGCACCGCCCGGGCGACCCCGAGGCCCTGAAGGAGCCGCCAGGCCTCCCCTGGACGGAAGGCGCTCCGGTCCAGCTTGCCCGCGGGGATGAGGGCGTGGGGGAGGGGGGTCTTGGGGAGGAGGCGGGCCTCGAGGCCTTCTTGGGCCCCCAGGTAGAAGACCTCGTGCCCCCGCCGCCTCAGCTCCTCGGCCACGGCCAGGGCGGGGAAGAGGTGCCCCCCGGTGCCGCCCCCCGTCAGGAGGACCATCGCTTCGCCTCCTTTCGCCTCGCCTCCTGGGCCAGGCTGAGGAGGAGGCCCAGGGCGAGGCCCGAGACCAATAGGGAGCTTCCCCCGTAGGAGACGAGGGGCAGGGGGATCCCGGTGACGGGGAGGAAGCCCAGGGTGACCCCGATGTTCAAGGCGGCCTGGAAGGTGAGGTAGAGGGTGAGGCCCAAGGCCACCAGGCCCTCCGCCCCCTGGAGCCTCAGGGCCAGGTTCAGGCCCCGGAGGAAGAGGAGGCCGTAGAGAAGGAGCACCATGAGCCCCCCAAGCCAGCCCGTGGCGAAGACCACGCTGGCGAAGACCATGTCGTTGTGGGCCTCGGGCAGGTGGGGAAGGCTTCCCCCGGGCCCCTGGCCCAAGGGCCCCCCCAGGAGGATGGCCTTCTGGGCCTGGAGGACCTGGTAGGCCGCCTCCTCCGGCCGGGCCTCCCCCCGCAGGTAGCCCAGGAAGCCGCTGAAGCGCTCGGAGACGTAGCGGAAGCGGTTCAGGTAGGCCCCGGAGAAGGGAGCGAGGACCAGTAGCCCCGCCAGGCCGATGGCCAAAAGCCGCCGCCAGGGCACCCCGGCCAGGACGAAGAGGGAGGCCCCGAGGAGGAAGAGGAAGACGGCGGTGGCGAAGTCGGGCTCCACCAGCACCAGGCCCACGGTGCCCCCCACGAGGAGGGCGGGGCCCAGGATGGGGTAGTCCTCCCCCCTGCGCCCCACGAAGGAGGCCAGGTAGAGGACGAGGCTCACCTTGGCGAGCTCCGAGGGCTGGAAGGCCAACGGCCCCAGGTCAAACCAGCGCCGCACCCCATAGGGCCCGCTCCCCACCAGGAGGACCAGGGCCAAGAGGAAGAGGTTCCCAAGAAGAAGCCAAAGGGCGTGGCGCAGGAGGAACCTGACGGAGAGGAGGCTACCCCCCAAGAGGGCGAGGAGGGCCAGGCCCACCCGCAAGAGGTGTTCCTCCAGAAGGCCAGGCTCCGCCACCTCCACCCCCAAAAGGCCGAAGGTGAGGAGGAGAAGCCCGCTTAGGAGGAAGATGGGGTCCAAGGCTCACCTCCCAAGGAGAAGACCGCCTCGCGGAAGGCCTGGGCGCGGTCCTTGTAGTCGCGGAACTGGTCAAAGCTCGCCGCGAGGGGGGCCAGGAGGACGCTTCCTTCCTCCAGACGCTTTAGGGCCTCGGCCACCGCCCGCCTCAGGGCCTCCCGCCCGTCCTTTTCCCCGATGGCCACCACCTCCACCCCCTCCCCCAGGGCCTCGGCCATGCGGGGGCCGTCCCGGCCGATGGCGAGGACCACCCGCACCCGGGGGAGGAGGGCCCTTAGGCTTTCCAGGTCCGCCCCCTTGTCCTCTCCCCCCAGGATCCAGGCGATGGGGGCGGGGGCGGCCTTAAGGGCCTGGGCCACGGAGGCGGTGCGGGTGGCGATGGAGTCGTCAATGAAGACCACCTTGCCCTTGCGGGCGAAGACCTGGAAGCGGTGGGGGGGCTCGGGGAGGGTCTTTAGGCTCTCCCGGAGGGCCTTGGGGTCCAGGGGCTTCCCCAGGAGGTCCAGGTAGGCCTGGGTGGCCTTCAGGGCGGCCTCGAGGTTGGTCTTTTGGGGGCTTTCCCGGGGCAGGAAGGGGTAGGGCCGGGCGGGGCTTCCCTGGGCCGCCTCCCGCACCTTGGGGTCTTTGGCGTTGTAGACCAGGGCGTCTTCCGGGGTGAGGTTGTTCAGGAGGTTGAGCTTGGCCCTGTGGTAGGCCTCGAGGCTCCCGTGGCGGTCCAGGTGGTCCACCCCCAGGTTCAGGAGGACCGCCACCCGGGGGCGGAAGGCGTGGACCCTTTCCAGCTGGAAGCTGGAGAGCTCGGCCACGGCCACCTCGGCCTCGTCCACCACCGCCACCAAGGGGGGGTCCACGTTCCCCCCTTCCAGGGCTCTAAGCCCCTGGCCCCGGAGGAGGTGGGCGGTGAAGAGGGTGGTGGAGGTCTTCCCCGCGGTGCCCGTGACGCCCACGATGGGGGTCTGGGAAAGCCGGTAGGCCAGCTCGGCCTCCCCCAGGACCAGGGCCCCCTTTTGCCGAAGTTTTTCCAGATTTGGGTGCCCTAGGGGCACCCCGGGGGCGGCCACCACTTCTTCATAGACGCCTTCCAGCTCCCAGTCGGGGGCGAAGCCCAGCTCCAGGGCCTCCCTCACCTCCTCCTCCTTGGGGCGGTCGTCGTAGAAGCGCGCCTGGAGCCCCCGCTTCCTGAGGAAGCGGAGCACCCCCAGGCCGCTCCTTCCCAGGCCGTAGACCAGGATCACGCCCCACCTCCGAAGGCGAGGGCCGTGGCCAAGGCGGTGAGGAGGGCGAAGCGGAAGACGATCTTGGCCTCCTCCCACCCCGAAAGCTCCAGGTGGTGGTGGAGGGGGCTCATCCTGAAGAGCCTCTTCCCCGTGCGGCGGAAGTGGAGGACCTGGGCCACCACGGAGAGGACCTCCAGCACCGGCACGATGGCCGCCAGGGGCAAAAGCCAAAGCTTCCCCGTGAGGACGAAAAGCCCGGCCACCATGGCCCCCAGGGCCTGGCTTCCCGTGTCCCCCATGAAGACCTTGGCCCGGGGGGCGTTGTGCCAGAGGAACCCCAGGACCCCCCCGAGGAGGGCCTGCGCCAGGGGGTAAGGGTAGAAGGGCAGGAGGAGCACCGCGGTCACCGAGGCCAGAAGCCCGTCCAGGCCGTCGGTGAAGTTGAAGGCGTTGGCCGCCCCCACCACGGCCAGGAGGATCAGGAGGACGTCCAGGAGGGGCCAGGGGGTGTAGGCCACCTGGCGCGCGGCCCAGAGGGCGAAGACCAGGCCCATGAGCCCCTGCAGAACGAGCTTCTCCCGGGCCCTCAGGGGCCTCGCCAGGCTTCCCGAGAGGTCGTCCAAAAGCCCCAGGAGGGCGAAGCCGAGGCCCAGGAGCCAGAGGCCCAAGAGGCCGTCCTTGCCCAGGGCCAGGTAGGCGAGGAAAGCGGCGAGGAGGAAGGCCACCCCGCCCATGCTGGGGGTGCCCTCCTTGGCCAGGTGGCTTTGGGGCCCGTCGGGGCGCACCCTCTTCCCCAGGCCAAGCCCCCTCATGAGGGAGATCCAGACCGCGGTGAGAAACCAGGAGAGGACCAGGGCTAGGGCCATACCGCCTCCTTGCAGCGCACCGCCCTCTCGGGCACCAGGTAGACCTCCTCCCCGAAGGCGGCGAAATCCTGGGCCTCGGCCAGGGGCCGCGCCCCCTCGAGGCCCACCAGGTAAACCTTATCCAAAAGGGCCACCACCCCGCAGGCCCCCGCCTGGGCCTTGCGGGCGGGGTGGGGAAGGGGGTAGCGGGGGCCTTCCGGGTAGAAGAGGACCTCCTCCCCCAGGGCCACCACCCGGCCCTCCCAGGCCACCACCTGGCGGAAGCCCCCCGCCTTAAGGCGCCGCCCCTCCCGGTAGAGGCCCCGGCCGTCCACGTGGTAGAGCCCTTCCTCCATGAGGAGGGCATCCAGGGCGGAATAGGGGTAAAGGCCCTCCTCCGTCCAGATGGCCCCCTCCAGCCCCACCACGGGCCTGGGGCTTGCCCGCAGGAAGCGGGGCACCCCGGGGAGGGGGAGGCTTTTTAGGCCGCCTTCTTCGTAGACCAGAAGCTGATAGGGGTAGGCGGCGTAGAGGGCCTTCTCGTCCGCGTCCAGGAAGAGGGGCGTCCCCGGCAGGGCCACCGCGAAGCGGCCCGAGACCACCCCCCCTTGGGCGAAGCCCCCGGGGTAGGGGAGGAGGGGAGCCTGGCCCGCCAGGGGGGCGCAGGCCGCGAGGGCGAGGGCCAGGCCCCACCCCAGGCGGGCCTGCGCCTGTTGCGGAACCCAAGCGCGGCCGCTTAGCCTTCCCATAGGTCCAGGATCCTTTCCAGGCCCAGGGCCCTGGAGGCCTTCAGGTACACCAGATCCCCCGGGGCCACCCGGGCCTTGAGCCAGAGGAGGGCCTCCTCCAGGCCCTCCGCCGCCTCCCCCCCAAGGGCGGCCTGGGCCTTGGCGTAGGCCCCCAGGTAAAGGGGCTTTAGGCCCAGGCGGGCCGCCTCCTCGGCCACCTCGAGGTGGAGCCTTTCCCCGAGGTCGCCGAGCTCCCGCATCTCCCCAAGCACCGCCCACTTGCGCCCGGGCTGGGCGGCAAGCCACCTCAGGCCCGCCTTCACCGAGAGGGGGTTGGCGTTGTAGGCGTCGTGGAGAAAGACCACGCCCCCCACCTCCCGCCTCTCCATGCGCCCAGGGGGCAGGACCAGCCGGGAAAGCCTCTCCGCCACGGCCTCCACCTCCTCCCCAAGGAGCTCCGCCACCGCCAAGGCGGCCAGGGCCCCCAAGGCCGGGCCCAGGCCGGGGTAGGGGACCTGGACCCTAAGCCCGCGGTAGCGGAAGCGGCTTTCCCCGGGCAAAAGCTCCAGGGCTTCCCCCCGGAAGCTCGCCTCCCCGAAGCCGTAGGTGGGCCAGTTCCCCTTGTGGCCCAAGCCCTCCAGGACCTCCCGGGCCTGGAGGCTCACCAGGGCCTCCGGGGCCTGGAGGAGGCCGGCCTCCTCCCGCACCACGCCCTCGAGGTCCCCGAAGGCCAGGAGGTGCTCCTCCCCCAAGGCGGTGAGGACGGCGAGGTGGGGACGGCTGAGCTCCATGAGCTCCGCCATCTCCCCCACCCGGTCCACCCCGAGCTCCACCACCGCCCCGGAGGCTTCAGGGGAAAGGCGCAGGAAGAAGCGGGCCAGGGGGGGAGCGGTGTTCTGGTTGCCGGAAGGGGCGGGGAAGCCCAGGCCCTGGGCCAGGGCTTCCTTGGTGGTGGTCTTGCCCGTGCTCCCGCCCACGGCCACCACCTTCCCCGGGAAAAGCTCCCTTAGGGCCCGCCCGAGCCGCACCAGGGCCCTAGGGGTGTCCGCCACCTCCACCGTGGCCGCTCCCGGGCGGTCGGAGAGGACCAGGCGGGCCCCCTTGGCCAGGGCCTCCTGGGCGTAGAGGCGCCCGTGGGTACGGCTTCCGGGAAGGGCCACGAAGAGGAACCCCGGGCCCACCGCGCGGCTATCCCAGTGGAGGTCGGCCACCCTTCCGCCCCCCGGGTGGAGCCTCCCCCCCGTGGCCGCGGCCACCCACTCCGGCGTTACTTCCCTAACTTGCGCATCTTGCACCACGACCTCACCGCCCTTCAGCATAGGGGGGGATTCCCGCGTAGGCCAAGAGGCCCGCGGCCACCTCCCGGAAGATGGGGGCGGCCACCAGACTCCCGTGGATCTCCCCCTTGGGGTGGTGAACGGCCACCACCACGGTGTACCGGGGGGCGTCCCCGGGGACGAACCCGGCGAACCAGGCGGTGAAGACCTCCTTGGAGTAGCGGCCCCGGACCACCACCTGGGCGGTGCCCGTCTTCCCCGCCAAGGGGTAGCCGGGGAGGGCGGCCCTGGGGGCCAGGGCCTCTTCCAGGGCTTGGCGGACGGCCCTGGCCGTTTCCGGGGAGAAGACCCGCTCCTCCCTGGCCTCCTGGCCCTGGAAGAGGCGGGGGGTGCGGTAGACCCCGTCCACCAGGGTGGCGAAGGCCGCCGCCAGGTGGAGGGGCGTGACGAGGAAGCCTTGGCCGAAGGTGTGGTTGGCGTAGCTGGCCCGGCTCCACTCCTCCGGGGGCCGGACCAGGGGCGAGGCGGTGCGCACCCCCGGGAGGGGGCTTTTGCCAGTGAGGCGAAGCTTTTCCATATAGCGATAGAAGGTTTCCTTGGGGATGCGCTCCGAAAGAAGGCTGATCCCCACGTTAGAGGAGTACTTGAGCACCTCGGTGAGGGTGAGCCGGGGAGGGTGGGGCACGGCGTCGCGGATGGTCCACCCCTCCACCTTCCGCCACATGGGGGCCTCCACCGGGGTGGAAAGGCGGGCGGCCCCCTCCTCCAGGAGCATGGCGGCGGTGAGGGCCTTCATGGTGGAGCCGGGCTCCAGGGCCACCAAGAAGGCGTGGTTCCGCCAGGAGAGGTCTTTCTCCGGGTCCTTGCGCGGGGCCATGGGGTCAAAGGCCGGGCCGTTGGCCACGGCCAGAAGCCTCCCTTCCCGGTCCAGGACGAGGAGGGTGGCGAAGTCCCCTTGGCTCCTTTCCAGCCCCTTCCAAAGGGCCCGCTCCGCCAGAGCCTGGACCCAGGGGTCCAGGGTGAGGGTGAAGGAGCGTCCTTCGGAAAGGGCCGCGTTCAGGTCGCGCTCCAGCCCTTCCAAGCCCCGCCCGGAGGCCCGCTCCCCGAAGCCGATGAGCTGGCTTGCGCTTTTCCCCAGGGGGTAGTGCCGCTCCTCCCCCAGGGTCACCGCCAGGGGGGTGCCGTCCATGGCGTAGAGGTTCCCCCGGGGAAGGGCCGGGGGAGGGGGCGGGGGGGCTGGCCGTGGCCCCCGGCTCACCAGGGCGTAGACCCCGAGGACCAGGAGGACCAGGTAAAAGCCCATCCCCACGAAAATCCAAGGCATCCGGTTAGCGCCTGCGGTCACCGCGCCCACCTCCCCTGGCTCAGGGGGATAAACCCTTCCCGCTCCGCCCACTCCAGCACCCGGTGGGGCTGGCTTAGCCGCCAGGTTTCCTTAAGGAGGGCGTTCTCCTCGGCCCGAAGGCGCTCCAGGCGGGCTTCCATCTGGGCGAGGCGCGCCCTTTCCAGCTGGTTGCGGTGGCCGAAGGCGAGGAGGAGCAGGAGGGCCAGGAGGTAAAGGAGGCCGAACCGCAGGGCGCTTTTCACGAGGCCTCCTTCTCCGCGGCCCGGAGCTTGGCGCTCCGGGCCCGGGGGTTTTTGGCCACCTCCTCGGGGGAGGGAAGCACGGGTTTTTTGGTGAGCACCTTGAGGCCGCTTGCCCTCAGGAACCGCTTCACCAACCGGTCCTCGAGGGAATGGAAGGCGATGACCACAAGCCGCCCCCCGGGAGCGAGGACCTCGGCGGCCTGGGCGAGAAACTCCTCCAGGGCCCCAAGCTCGTCGTTCACGTACATGCGCAGGGCCTGGAAGGTCTTGCGGGCCGGATGCCCCGCCTTGCGGAAGCCCACCGCCTGGCGGACGATCTCCGCAAGCTCCGTGGTGGTCTCAATGGGCTTCTTCTTCCGGGCCGCCACGATGGCCTGGGCGATGCGGTAGGCCTCCCTTTCCTCCCCGAGGTCCCTTAGAAGGCGGTAAAGCGCCTCCAGGGGAAGGGTGTTGACCACCTCGGCGGCCCTGGGGCCCTCCTCCCCCATGCGCATGTCCAGGGGGCCTTCCCTCTGGTAGCTGAAGCCCCGCCTGGGGTCTTCCAGGTGGAAGCTGGAGACCCCGAGGTCGGCGAGAATCCCCGCCACCCGTTCCACCCCCGCCTGGCGGAGCACCTCCTTGAGGCGGCGGAAGTTGGCCTGGTAGACCTGGAGGCCCGGAAGCCCCAAGGCCCGGGCCCGGGCCACGGCCTCGGGGTCCTGGTCCAGCCCCAAAACCCGCCCCCCCCGCTCCAGGATGCCCCGGGCGTGGCCCGCGCCTCCCAGGGTGGCGTCCACGTACACCTTGCCGGGTTCCACCTTGAGGAAATCCAGGGCTTCCTGGTAAAGGACGGGAACGTGCTGGGTGATGTGTTCCATAAATACCTACCCAATAAGCCCCTTGAGGGCCTCGGGGGCTGGCGGATGGCGCATGATCTCCTCAATGGTCTTCCACCAGCGCTCCTGGCTCCAAATCTCCAGCCTGCCTGGGGCCCCGGCCACCACCACCTCCCCCCCCTCCTGGAGCCCAGCGAACTGCCGCAGGGGAGGGGGGATCAGGACCCGGCTGGCGTTGTCCATCCGGGTCTTGTGGGCTCCCGAGTAGAAGAAGCGGACGAAGGCCCGGGCCTCGGCGTCGGTGAGGGGGAGGTTGACCAGCTGCTCCTCAATCTTGCGCCAGCGGTCGGAGGGGAAGACGTAAAGGCACCCCTCCATCCCCCGGGTGAGCACCAGGCCGTCTTCCAGGAAGTCCCGGAAGGGGGCGGGGATGACCACCCGCCCTTTGTCGTCCAGGCTGTACTGGTACTCGCCGAAGGGCATTTCCCACCCGCTCCCACCTTCGCCGGGCCACCCTCTGCCCTGATGGGGAGGTATGGGGCTTGCCCAGGAAGGCTTTTCGCGAGGAGTATACCACGTATTCCCCACAGATTTCCACTCCCTCCCACTTGTATCCCACTTACTTCCCACCCCTCGAGGCAAAGACCAACCCCCCGAGGGAAGCCTCGGGGGGGAGCCAGGGCAGGGGGTAAGCCGGGTTCTGTTTTCTGCGGTCATCTCTCTGGGACCGGTGTCGCCACCGGCCTCTAGCGGCCCATCCCGCAGGTTCTAACGGGCCGGGCAAGCCCTTCCTGCCTACCGGGCCTTGCACCGGGTGGGGTTTGCCGTGCCGCCCCTGTTTCCAGGAGGCGCGGTGGGCTCTTACCCCACCGTTTCACCCTTGCCCGCACCGGGGGAGGCCCCGGCCGCTGGCGGTCTCTTCTCTGTGGCACTTTCCGTCGGGTTACCCCGCCCAGCCGTTAGCTGGCACCCTGCCCTATGGTGCCCGGACTTTCCTCACCCGGAGGTTTGGGCCTCCGGGCGCGACCGCACCCCTGCCCTGGGGCGTTCACCATTCTAGCATGAACTGGGCCTAGGATGAAGGGGTGCGGGCTTTCCGGTCCACCCCCTGGGTTTTTCTGTTTTTGGCCCTTTTGGGGCTTGCGGTGCTGGGGCTGGTTTGGCTTTTGGCGGCGGTGGCCCTTTTGATCGGCCTTGGGTACGAGGCCTGGCAGAGAATCCGGGGCCCCCGTTGGCGGCGCCTTCCCCCGCCCCGGTAGGCCTTGCCTCTTGGGCTTTCCGCCTTTAGACTGGGTAGTGGTTTTCGCACGGCCAAGACCGTGCGGGAGGAGGCGAGCGTGAAGGAAGACATCCATCCCAAGCTGGTTCCCGCCCGCATCATCTGCGGTTGCGGCAACGTCATCCACACCTACTCGGTGAAGCCCGAGATCTACGTGGAGGTCTGCAGCAAGTGCCATCCCTTCTACACGGGCCAGCAGCGCTTCGTGGACACGGAGGGTAGGGTAGAGCGCTTCCAGCGCCGCTACGGGGACTCCTACCGCAAGGGGCGGTGACCCCACCGGGCGGGGGATGACCAAGGTTCGCTAGCCCTGGGGGCCTTAGGGCTCCCAGGTTGGCTTATTGTAGGGAAAACCATGCCCCCTATACTCCACCGCCAGGGTTGGATTGAGGTGATCGCCGGCCCCATGTTCTCCGGCAAGAGCGAGGAGCTCATCCGCCGGGTCAAACGGGCCCTCATCGCAAGGCAGCGGGTCTTGGTTTTCAAGCCCCGCTTAGACGACCGCTACCACCCCGCCCACGTGGTGAGCCACGACGGGGAGAGGGTGGAGGCCATCCCCGTGGAGAGCGCCCAGGAGATGGAGGCCCACCTGGACCCCCTGCCCCAGGTGGTGGCCGTGGACGAGGTGCAGTTCCTGGACCGGGGGCTCATCCCCCTGGTGGAGCGCCTGGCCCAAGGGGGGGTGAGGGTGATCCTGGCGGGCCTGGACCTGGACTTCCGGGGGGAGCCCTTTGGCCTCGTCCCCGAGCTCCTCGCCCGGGCGGAGTTCGTGGACAAGCTCACCGCCATCTGCCAAAGGTGCGGGGCCCCCGCCACCCGCACCCAGCGCCTGGTGGACGGAAAGCCCGCCCGCTACACCGACCCCGTGATCCTCGTGGGGGCGAAGGAGCGCTACGAGCCCCGGTGCCGGGCCTGCCACCAGGTGGTCTACTGAGCCAGGGGGAGGGGGGTGCCCTTGCGCTTCCGGAAGCGCACCTCCAGCACCCCCTGCCGCAGGCTCGCCTGGGCGGTGCCCTCCTCAATGGGGCCGGGGAGGTCCAGGGTGCGGCGGAAGGTGCCCATGGGCCTCTCCTCCAGGAGGTAGGTGCCGGGCCAGGGGTGGCGCACCCCCGCCAGGGTCACGCGGCTTCCCTCCTCCAAAAGCTCCAGGTCCTCGGGGCGAACCCCGGGGAGGTCCACCAAGAGGACGTAGTGGTCTTCTTCTTCCAGGAGGTCTATCCGAGGGGTCCAGGCGGCGGGCTCTTCGCCGGTGAGCTGGTAGGCCAGCTCGGCGATGCGCTCTTGCAGTTCTTTCAGCTTTCGCAGGGTCTCCAGGCGGTCCAGGCGTTCCAGCATGCCCTTAGCATAAGGGATGTGGAGGCGGTGCCGGTTCTCGCCGGGCCCACGGGGAGCGGGAAGACCCTTTTGGCCCTGCGCCTCGCCGAGGAGCTTCCCCTGGAGGTGGTCTCCGCCGACGCCACCATGGTCTACCGGGGGCTGGACATCGGCACGGACAAGCCCACGCCCGAGGAGCGGGCGAAAGCGCCCCACCACCTGGTGGACGTCCTCGAGCCCCACGAGGCCATGAGCGTGGCCCGCTTCCTCGCCCTGGCCGAGGAGGCCATTGCCCAGGTCCTCTCCCGGGGAAAGCTCCCCTTGGTGGTGGGGGGGACGGGCTACTACATCCGCGCCCTCTCCGAGGGGCTTCACGACCTCCCTCCGCCGGACCCCGGGGTCCAGGAGGCCCTGTGGGCGGAGCTTGAGGAACGGGGCCTTGAGGCCCTCCTCGCCGAGCTCGCCCGGGCGAGCCCCGAGGACGCCCACCGCGTGGGGAGAAACCCCAGGAGGCTCGTCCGGGCCCTGGAGGTCCTGAGGCGCACGGGCACCCCCCCGGCCCGGTTTCCCAAGAGGCCCCCCCGCTTCCGCTACAAGAAGCTCGTCCTCTGGCCCGACCGGGCCTGGCTTTTCCCGAGGCTGGAGGAACGGGCCAAGGCCCAGTTCGCCCGGGGGCTCGTGGAGGAGGTGCGGGGGCTCCTTGCCCGCTACCCCAGGATGCCCACCGCCCTCCAGGCCATCGGCTACAAGGAGGTGGTGGGCCACCTCTTGGGGGAGTACGGCCTGGAGGAGGCCCTAAGGCGGGACATCCGGGCGGTGAAGGCCTACGCCAAGAGGCAGTACACCTGGTTCCGCCACGAGCCCGGGGACGTGGTCTACCTGCCCCGGGGGGGCGAGGAGGCGTACACGGGCTTCCGGGACTGGCTTCGCCTCCACTTCGGGCTATAGTGGGGGCATGTTGGCCCACGAGATCCGCGCCCGCGTGGCCCGGGGGGAGGTTTCCCCCCTGGAGGTGGCCCAGGCCTACCTGAAGCGGGTCCAGGAGCTAGACCCAAGCCTCGGCGCCTTCCTCTCCTTAAACGAGAGGCTTTTGCAGGAGGCGGAAGGGGTGGACCCCCGGCTTCCCCTGGCGGGCCTCGTGGTGGCGGTGAAGGACAACATCGCCACCCGGGGCCTCCGCACCACGGCGGGAAGCCGCCTTCTGGAAAACTTCGTGCCCCCCTACGAGGCCACCGCGGTGGCGAGGCTTAGGGCCCTGGGCGCCCTGGTCCTGGGCAAGACCAACCTGGACGAGTTCGGCATGGGCTCCTCCACGGAGCACTCCGCCTTCTTCCCCACCAAGAACCCCTTTGACCCCCATAGGGTCCCCGGGGGCTCCAGCGGGGGAAGCGCCGCCGCCTTGGCCGCCGACCTCGCCCCCCTCGCCCTGGGTTCCGACACGGGGGGAAGCGTCCGGCAGCCCGCGGCCTTCTGCGGCGTCTACGGCCTCAAGCCCACCTACGGCCGGGTGAGCCGCTTCGGCCTCATCGCCTACGCCTCGAGCCTGGACCAGATCGGCCCCATGGCCCGCTCCGTGCGGGACCTCGCCCTCCTCATGGACGCCGTGGCCGGGCCCGACCCCCTGGACGCCACGAGCCTGGACCTCCCCCCCCGCTTCCAGGAGGCCCTGGAGGGGCCCCTTCCCCCCTTGCGCCTCGGGGTGGTGCGGGAGGCCCTCGCGGGGAATAGCCCCGGGGTGGAAAGGGCCCTGGAGGAGGCCCTTGAGGTCTTCCGGGGGCTTGGCCTTTCCCTGCGGGAGGTCTCCTGGCCCTCCCTCCCCCAGGCCCTCGCCGCCTACTACATCCTCGCCCCGGCGGAGGCGAGCTCCAACCTGGCCCGCTACGACGGCACCCTCTACGGGGTCCGGGCGGAGGGGGAGGAGGTGGAGGGGGTGCGCCAGGCCACCCGGGCCCGCTTCGGCCTCGAGGTGAAAAGGCGGGTCCTCGTGGGCACCTTCGTCCTCTCCAGCGGCTACTACGAGGCCTACTACGGCCGCGCCCAGGCCTTCCGCCGCCGCCTCAAGGCCGAGGCCCGGGCCCTCTTCCAGGAGGTGGACCTCCTCCTCCTCCCCACCACCCCCCACCCCGCCTTCCCTTTCGGGGCCCGGCGCGACCCCCTTTCCATGTACCGGGAGGACCTCTACACCGTGGGGGCGAACCTCGCGGGGCTTCCCGCCCTCTCCTTCCCCGCGGGGTTTGAGGGCCACCTGCCCGTGGGCCTCCAGCTCCTCGCCCCCTGGGGGGAGGACGAGAGGCTTCTTCGGGCGGCCCTCGCCTTTGAGGAGGCCACGGACCGCGCCTTCCTCCGCGCCCCTTTGGGGGAGGCCTTCTAGGATGGACCCTGCCTTTCGCTTCCGCCTCGCCACCCGCCTCGCCCGGCGCCTCCGGGCCGAGGGCAGGCCCCTCCCCCTTTCCCACCTGGGGGAGGCCCTGGGGCTTCGGGGCCCCGTGGAACGGGTGGTGCGGCCCCTTCTGGACGGGAGGTTCCTCCTGGAGGAGGCGGTGGGGCTTTGGGAGTGGCGCTACCCCTTTCCCCTGGAGGGGGAGGCGGTGGTGGTCCTGGACCTGGAGACCACGGGGCTCGCCCCGGGGGTCAACGAGATCCTTGAGCTCGCCCTGGTGCGCTTGGAAGGCCCAAGGCGCCAAGCCTTCCAGAGCCTTGTGCGCCCTTCGCGCCCCCCGAGCCCTTTCATCCAGAGGCTCACCGGGATCCGGGCCTCCGAGCTGGAGGAGGCCCCTTCCCTGGAGGAGGTCTTGGCCCAGGCCTACCCCCTCCTGCGAGGGGCCACCCTGGTCCTCCACAACGCCGCCTTTGACCTCTCCTTCCTGAGGCCCGCCCTGGGGAGGCTGGGCCTGGCCTTGGAGGGCCCCGCGGTGGACTCCATCCGCCTGGCCAAGAAGGCCATGAGGGGCCTTCGCCGCTACGGCCTGGACGCCCTTTCCGAGGTCTTAGAACTCCCCCCCAGGAAGGAGCACCGGGCCCTGGCGGACGTGGAGCGCACCCTGGCCCTGGTCCACGAGGTGTACTATATGCTTACTGCAGGGAGTCCCCGTTCCCTGGTGGAGCTAGGGAGGTAGTATGACCGTCCGCTATGTTCTGACCAGCGCCTGTATTCAGTCGGGCACCATGGCCCTCACCGCCTCCTTGCGCCAGCGCCTTCTGGGCAAGGAGCGCGTGCGCTTCCTGGACGAGGACGGGGAGGCCTTTGAGGCGGAGGTGGACTGGAAGGGGGGCCTCCTCAGGGGCCTTGGGCCTTACTACGCCAAGCGGCGCCTGGCGGCCAACGAGGTGGTCCTCCTCCACTTCCGGGGCGAGGAGGTGGAGCTCAAGGCCCTGCCCCGCGCCCTCCCCCGCCTGGAGAAGCCCCGGGAAGAGCCCAAGGAGGTGAAGGCGGAAGCCCCCCAGGAAAAGCGCCGGGTCCGGGTAACCCCCTACCCCAAGGAGGTCCTCTTTCCCCACGAACCCAAGGCCCTCGAGCCCCCGGGCATCACCGAGGACCTGAGGCGGCTTGGCTTCCTCCTGGAGGGGGGGCCTCCCTGGCTCTACAAGGCCCCCCTGGGGCGGCGGCAGGTGGCCTTGGCCCTCTTGCGCCTGGGGGAGGGGAGGGTGGAGGACCTCAAGCCCTACCGCATGCAGGGGGTCCACGTGGCCCTTCTGGCCCCGGAGTCGGAGAAGGAGGCGGTCCCCCCGGGGGTCGCCCACCTCTCCCCGGAGGCGGTGAGCCGCCTGGTGCGCCTTAAAGGGCGGTTTCCCCTTTCCCCCTTGGACCTCGAGGACCTCCTGCGCCAGGGCCGGGTGGACCTGGAGGCGGTGGAGGCCCTGGAGGACCGCCTGGCGGCGGAGCTTGCCGAGCGGGGGGCCTTGGCCGCCCTCCTCCTCCTCCTCGCCCGCAAGCGCCTGGGGGAGGTGTTCTTGCTCCCGGACCTCGAGGCCGAGGCCCTGGAGGAAGGCCTCATCCCCGAGGTGGTGCGCCAGGGGGTGGAGCTTTTGGTCCAGCCCCCCTTCCTCCTCCTGAAGCGGCTTTCCCCGGGGGAGTTCCTCCTGAGGCAGGAGGTGGAGGAAGGCCTTAGGGACCTCGCGGCCTTCGCGGAAGGGGTCCTCGCCCGCCTCAGCCGCGTCCGTGAGGGCGCTTGACGGGGGTGGCCTCCCCCAAGGCGAGGTCAAAGCTCCGCCTGGCCCGCTCCTTCAAGGCCTCCACCTTCTCCCAGTCGGGGTAGCGCCCGTACATGGCCGCCTTGGAGAGCTTGATGGGGTCCCCGGGGAGCTCCTGGTAGTAGGCCCCGGTCTCCTTGGCGAAGGCGGCCACCTTGGGGTCGTAGGAGAGGGCGGCGAAGGGGGTGCCCGCCGCCGCCGCCAGGATGAGGCCGTGGAGGCGCATGGAGATCACGTACCCCGCCTGGGCCGCGAGGTAGAGGACCCGGCGGGGGTCGGAGGTGCGCTCTATGCGGTGGAGGTAGAAGGTCTTGGCCACCTCGTCGTCGTAGCCGGGCTGGAGGAGGAGGACCAGGACCTGCTTGCCCTCGTGGAAGAGGTGGTTGGCGGTGATGTAGAGGTTCTTTAGGGCCTCCTGGCTCACCCCGGCCCGGGGGATGACGAGGACGAGGTCCTCCTCCCGCTTCACGGGGGGCGGGGTGAGGAGGAGGGCGGGGTCGGCCCCGAGCTCGGCGGGGAGGCCCAGGCGCCGGGCGTACTCCAGGGAGTCCTGGTCCCTGAGGATCACCGGCACCCCCTTGAGGGCCTTTTGCACCTGCCTCTCCCCCCAAGGGGAGAGGGGCCCCAAGGACTGGTTGAAGACCACCACCCGCTTGCGGAAGAGGCGGGCGAGGCGGAGCACGGAGAGGTAGTAGGTGAGGCTTAGGGCGCTGGTGGCGTCCTGCAGAAGCCCCCCTCCGCCCAAAAGCCAGAGGTCCGCCCGGAGGAGGGCGAGGGGGTTCAGGCGGTGGAAGGCCGCCACCCCGTGCTCCTCCCGGGTGCCCTTGGGGTCGCCGGAGAGGGCCACCACCCGGTGCCCCCGGGCCTTGAGCTCCCGGGCGATGGCCTCGAGGATGGCCTCGTCCCCCGCGTTCTTGAAGCCGTAGTACCCCGCTACCCCGACCACCATGCCCTAAGCCTCCTTACCAGGATAACCCCTAAAAGCCCGAGGAAGACCCCCAGGAGGGCCCCGTTCACCACCCGGAAGAAGGAGATGGAAAGGGGGGTGTGGTAGTGGCTGAAGGTGTTGAGGATGGAGGCGATGCCCAAGGAGGCGAGGAAGAGGAGGCCGTTTTGCGCCCAGCGGGGCCAGGGGAGGAGGAGGGCCAGGGGGAAGAGGCCGTGGCCGAAGACCTCCTTGAACCGGGGGCGAACCATGAGGTCCTGGAGGACGCTCCTAAGCTTTAGTTCAAGCTCCGGCACCAAGGGGGCGTCGTTGCCCCGGCGAAGGAGGGCGAGGGCCAAAAGCCCCAGGGCAAGCCCCCCAAGGGCCACCTCCCCCAGGCGCAGGGGGTGGAGGTAGAGGCGGGCGAGGGCCTCCTTGAAGTCGCGGTCCAGGAAGCTGTAGGCCACGAGGAGGGGGGGCACGAGGAGGGTGAGGGAGACCCCCTTGAAGGGGGTGAGGCCTAAGACCGTGGCCGGGCTCGAGCCCAGGGCGCTGAGGAAGACCGCCCCCGCGAGGGCGTACCCTAGGCTTCGCGCCCACATCCAAAGCCCGTTCCTCGGGCCCAGGAAGCCGAGCACCGGGAAGACCAAAGCGGCGAGCAAAGGCCCCGCCTGACTTCCCGCGTACCCCAGGGCCAGGAGGAGAAGGAGGAAGGCCACCCAGGGCCCATAGACGGGAAGCCCCAGGGCCAAAAGCCCAAGCCCCGCCAAGACCCCCACCCAGGCGGCGTACCGCAGGGGGCTTGGGGTGAAGTCCCGGGGCCTCGGGCTTCCCAGGGGGATGCCGCTCGCCTCCAGGCCTTCCCGGAGGCGCTTGAGGAGGCGGAGGGTGTCCTGGGGGTAGGGGTAGGGGCGGAGGTAGAGGAGCTGGTGCCCCCGCTCCCGGGCGGCCAGGGTGTACTTGTCCGCGGCCTCCTCGGGGCTTAGGGTGAGCTGCCACTCGTAGCGCAGGCTGAAAAGCCGGAGGAAGCCCTTTTCCCAAAAGGCCTGGAGGCCCGCCTGGGGCGTGCCCTCAATGAGGGCTACGGGGACGGGGACGAGGGCCTTGGCCTCCTCCAGGCGGTAGGGGTGGCCTAAGGCCTCGAGGCCCTGGAAGACCACGGCGTCCGCCTCCCCGGGCACCAGGGGGAGGCCGGCCTCGAGGCGGCGCAAGGGGTGGTTGATGGGCCGCACCACCACGTAAAAGCCCGCCTCCTTGGCCTGCTGGATCTCCGCGAAGGGGTAAAAGGCGGGGAAGGCCTGCACGTCCACGGGAAAGCCCAGCCACTCCCCAAGCCGCTCCGTGGGGAGCTCGTAGGCCCTTTGCAGGAGGTCCAGAAGCCAGCCCTCCCCCTTGAGGTAGTACCAGTCCGCCCGGGCGGGAAGCCCCATCTCCCTTAGCTCCAGGCCCTGGCGAAGGAGGAGGGCGCCTTCCGCCACCCAGTCCTTCACCAGGCGCTCGGGGAAGGCCACGCCCCCTACCCCTTCCTTCCGGTAGGCGAGGAGGGCTTCCAGGAGGCCTTGCCCCTGGGCCTTGGCCCGGGGGCGCACCGCCTCCGCGTCCAGCACCAGGACCACGGGGCCTGGCCTCTCCGCATGGATCCGGGGAAGGAGGGCCAGGAGGGAGGGGATCAGGGCCAGGAAAAGGAGGAGGTGGAGAAGCCGCCTCATGCCGCCCCCACCTCCCCCAGGCGGGCCAGGGCCTTGGCCAGGAGCATCTCCAGGGCCACGGGGTTCTGGCCTCCCCCGGGGAGGATCACGTCGGCGTACCGCTTGGTGGGCTCCACGAAGGCCTGGTGCATGGGCTTCACCCGCTGGAGGTACTGCGCCACCACCCCCTCCAGGGTGCGTCCCCGCTCCTTCACGTCCCGGAGGAGCCTGCGGATGAAGCGCTCGTCGGCGTCGGCGTCCACGAAGACCTTGAGGTCCATCATCCGCCGCAAGGCCTCGGGGTAGAGGACCAAAAGGCCTTCCAGGACCAGCACCGGGGCGGGCCCCACCCGTTCCGTCCTCGGGCTTCGGGTGTAGGCCTTGAAGTCGTAAAGGGGCATTTCCACGGGGTTTCCCGAGAGGAGGGCCTCGGCGTGGGCCAGGTAGAGGGAGAGGTCAAGGGCCTCGGGGTGGTCGTAGTTCACCTCCAGACGCCGGGAAAAGGGCAGGTGGGAGAGGTCCTTGTAGTAGTGGTCCATGGGCAAAAGGGCCACCCGCTGGCCCAAGGCCTGGGCGAGGCTTCGGGCCAGGGTGGTCTTGCCGCTTGCGCTTCCCCCGGCGATGCCGATGACGAAAGGCTTGGCCGCGCTCACCCCTCCATGATAAGGGGCGCCCTACCGGGCGAAGGCCGCGGGCTCCTGGGAGTGGCCGATGGCCTTTTCCGTCTCCAGATCAAAGGCGTGCAGGCGGCCGGTGTCCGCGAGAAGCTCCACCCGGTCCCCGGGCTTCACCGGGGCGTGGCCGTCCACCTTGGCCACCAGGACGGTGCCGTCCACGCTCACGTGGAGTTCCGTTTCCGCGCCCAAAGGCTCCACCACCTCCACCTCGCCCCGGATGGCGTTCTCCTCCTCGGGGATCACCGTGAAGCCCTTGAGGCCCAAATGCTCGGGCCGGACGCCAAGCCAGACCTCCTTCCCGGCGTAGGGCCTGAGGCTTGGGGCCAGGACGGGGTTGGCGCGGATCCGGAGCCCCGGGGCTGCGAGGTAGACCTTCTCCCCCTGGACCTCCACGGAGGCCTTGACGAAGTTCATGGAGGGGCTTCCGATGAAGCCCGCCACGAAGCGGTTGGCGGGGAAGTCGTAGAGGCGGAGGGGGGTGTCCACCTGCTGGACCTCCCCGTCCTTCATGACCACGATGCGGTGGCCCAGGGTCATGGCCTCCACCTGGTCGTGGGTCACGTAGATGGTGGTGACCCCGAGCCGCCGCTGCAGCTTGGCGATCTCGGCCCGCATCTCCACCCGGAGCTTGGCGTCCAGGTTGGAGAGGGGCTCGTCCATGAGGAAGACCTTGGGCTCCCGCACGATGGCCCGCCCCATGGCCACCCGCTGGCGCTGGCCGCCCGAGAGCTCCCGGGGCTTGCGGTGGAGGAGGTGCTCAATCTTCAGGATGCGGGCGGCCTCCTTCACCCGCCGGTCAATCTCGTCCTTGGGGTAGCGCCTGAGGCGGAGCCCAAAGGCCATGTTCTCGTAGACGTTCATGTGGGGGTAGAGGGCGTAGTTCTGGAAGACCATGGCGATGTCCCGGTCCTTGGGGGGGACGTCGTTCACCAGGCGGTCGCCGATGAAGATCTTCCCCTCGGAGACCTCCTCCAGCCCGGCGATCATCCGCAAGGTGGTGGTCTTCCCGCAGCCACTGGGCCCCACGAAGACCACGAACTCGCCGTCTTCCGTCTCCAGGTTGAAGTCCTTGACGGCCACCACCTTACCGAAGCGCTTCCACACGTGCTCCAGCTTGACCTTGGCCATAAGCGCCTCCTCGCCCCGCGCTTTGAGCCGCTTCGGACCCATCGGGGGCTTGGGCCATTCTATACCACTTCTTGAGGGGGTTTGGGCCGTGGTATGCTCGGGGCCGGGCCTATGGGCCTTCCCATGCTGAGGTTGGAAAACATCACCAAGCGCTTCGGTCCCGTGGTGGCCAACCGCGGGGTGAGCCTCGAGGTGCAAAGGGGAGAGGTCCTGGCCCTTTTGGGGGAGAACGGGGCGGGGAAGACCACCCTGGTGAGCCTCCTTTACGGCCTCTACGCCCCCGACGAGGGGAGAATCCTCCTGGAGGGCCAGGAGGTGGTCATCTCCTCCCCCAGGGTGGCCCAGAGGCTTGGCATCGCCCTGGTGCCCCAGCACCCCGAGCTCATTGAGGCCCACTCCGTGGCGGAGAACCTGGCCCTGGGGCTTGAGCTTCCCCCCTTCTTCTCCCGCCGGGCCCTCCTCCAGAGGCTCCAGGCCCTCCTCCAGGACCACCCCTTGGGGGTGGACCTGAAGGCCCCCGTCCACCGCCTTTCCGCCGGGGAGAAGCAAAGGGTGGAGCTCCTCAGGGCCCTCCTCTCCCGGCCCAAGGTGCTCATCCTGGACGAGCCCACCAGCGTCCTCACTCCCAAGGAGGCCGAGGACCTCTTCCGGGAGGTGCGGAGGCTCAAGGAGCGGGGCCTCGCCATCTTCTTCATCAGCCACAAGCTGGACGAGGTCTTAGGCCTCGCCGACCGCATCGTCGTGCTCAGGGCCGGGGAAAAGGTGGGGGAGGTGCGGCGGGAGGAGGCGGACAAGGACCTCCTGGTGCGCCTCATGGTGGGCCGGGGGGTGGCCCCGCCCCCCAAGGCCCCGCCACCCCGGGAGGAGGTGGTCCTGGAGGTGGAAGACCTCCTGGTGCCCCGGCACGGCTTTCCCCTCCAGGGGGTCTCCTTCGCCCTGCGGGCCGGGGAGGTTTTGGGCATCGCCGGGGTGGCGGGGAGCGGGCAGAAGGAGCTCCTCGAGGCCCTGGCCGGCCTTCGCCCCTACCGGGGCCGGGTGCGCTTCCTGGGAAGCCCCCTTCCCCAGGACCCGGCCCGGCTCTTTGCCCTGGGGGTGGCCCACATCCCCGAGGAGCGGAGCACGGGGGTGGTGGGGGGGATGAGCGTGGCGGAAAACCTCGCCTTACGCACCTACCCCCGCTACGCCCGGGGAGGGCTTTTGGACTACGGGCGCATGGAGCGGGAGGCGGAGGACCTCATGCGCCGCCACCGCATCCAGGCCCCCTCCCCCCGTACCCCCTTGAGGACCCTTTCCGGGGGGAACGTGCAGAAGGTCATCCTCGCCCGGGAGCTCAAGGAGGGCCCCAGGCTCGTCCTGGCCATGCACCCCACCTACGGGGTGGACGTGGGGGCGGCGGAGGAGGTTCACGGGAGGCTTCTGGACCTCGTCCGCGAGGGCGGGGCCGTGCTTTTGGTGAGCGAGGACCTGGACGAGATCCTGGCCCTTTCCCACCGGGTGGCGGCCCTCCACCGCGGCCGCCTGGTGGGGCCCATCCCCCGGGAGGAGGCGAGCCGGGAGCGCCTGGGCCGCATGATGACGGAGGGGCGGGCATGAGGTTGGAGCTGGACCCCGCGCCTTCCCTGGGAAAGGTGGCCTTGGCCTACGCCGCCTTCTTGCTCCTCGCCCTGTTCCTCCTGGCCCTCCTCTTTCTGGCCTACGGGGTTTCCCCTTGGCGGGCCTTCGCCGTCTTCCTTTCTCCCCTCACCGACCCCTTGGGGCTTTCCGAGGTCGCCCGGCGGGCCATCCCCCTCCTCCTCATCGGCGCTGGCCTGGCCTTCGCCTTCCGCGTGGGCTTCTTCAACATTGGGGCCGAGGGGCAGCTCCTCCTGGGGGCGGTGGGGGGGGCCTATGCGGCCCTCTTCCTTCCCCCGGGGCCTTGGACCCTCTTCCTCATGTTCCTCCTGGGGGGGCTTCTGGGGGCCTTGTGGGGGGGGGTGGCCGCCTGGCTAAAGGTGCGTTTCGGGGCCAGCGAGATCCTCACCACCCTCATGCAGAACTACCTGGCCTACTACCTGGTGGTCTACTTGGTGGCGGGGCCTTGGAAGGGGCAGCTGGTCTTCGGCTTCCTTTACACCGACCGCTTTCCCCCCTGGGCCCACCTCCCCCGCCTGGGGGACACCCTGGTCCACTGGCCCACCCTCCTCCTGGGGGTGGGGGCGGCCTTGGCCCTGCAGGTCCTCCTCTTCCGCACCCCCTTGGGCTTCGCCCTCCGGGTTTTGGGGGAAAACCCCGCCGCCGCCCGCTACCTGGGCCTGCCCGTGGGGCGGCTTCTCCTCTGGGTGGGGGGGGTCTCCGGCGCCTTGGCCGGGCTTGCCGGGGTGGGGGAGGTGGCGGGGATCCACCACCGCCTCCTGGAGCCCGCCCAGATCTCCTTGGGCTACGGCTTCACCGCCATCCTCGCCGCCTGGCTCGCCCGGGGGCGCCCCCTTTGGGTCCTCCTCACCGCCTTCCTCCTGGGGCTGGTCCTGGCCGGGGGGGACGCCTTGAAGCTCGCCTTCTCCATGCCCTTTAGGGTGGTGGACGTGGTCTCCGGCCTTTTCCTCCTCGCCCTCATCGGGGCGGAGGCCCTAAGCCGGCATCGGGTGATCTGGAGGCGTTGATGGAAGAGGCGCTTTTGCGTGCCGTGCTTTTCGGAACCCCCATCCTCCTGGCCTCCCTGGGGGCCCTCCTCGCCGAGCGGAGCGGGGTGGTCCACCTGGGGGTGGAGGGGGTCATGGCCCTTTCCGCCCTGGCGGCCTTCGCCCTGGCCCTCGAGACCTCCCCCCTCCTGGGCCTCCTGGCGGGGATGGGGGTGGGGGTCTTGGGGGGGGTGGCCCTCGGGGTCTTCGCCGTCACCCTCCGGGCCAACCAGTTCGTGGCGGGGCTTTCCCTGGCGGCCCTGGGCCTTGGGGCCTCGGGGCTTTTGGGGAAGCGCTACGAGGGGCTTCCCCTGGCAAACCCCCTTCCCGAGGGGGGTCTGGCCCTCCTGGCCCTGGGGCTTGCCCTTTTGCTCCACCTTCTCCTTTACCGCACCCGCTTTGGCCTCTACCTCCGGAGCGTGGGGGAGAACCCCAAGGCGGCGGACCTCTTCGGGGTGAACGTGGAGGGTGTGCGCTACGGGGCCTTGGCCTTGGGCGGGGGGCTCATCGGGCTTGCCGGGGCCTACCTCTCCTTGGCCTACCGCCCCTCCTGGACGGACGGCATGACCGGGGGGCTTGGCTGGGTGGCCATCGCCCTGGTGATCCTCGCCGCCTGGGAGCCCTTGCGGGCGGTCTTTGGGGCCTACCTCTTCGGCCTCCTCTTTTTCCTCCAGTTCCGCCTGCAGGGCAGTGTACCTATACCGAGCGAGGCCTTCGCCACCATGCCCTACCTCTTGGTTATCCTGGTCCTGGCCCTCTCGGGGCGCACCCGGGCCCCCAAGGCCCTGGGGGTGCCCTTTGAGCGGGGGAGGTGAGGAGGATGCGGAGAGTCTTGACGCTCCTTTTGGCCCTGGGCCTGGGGTTTGCCCAGGGGGACAAGCTGAAGGCCTGCTTCATCTACGTGGGGCCCGTGGGGGACGCGGGCTGGACCTACGCCCACGACCTGGGCCGCAAGAAGGCGGAGGCCGCCTTGCCCTGGCTGGAGACCCGCTACGTGGAAAGCGTCCCCGAGGCCCAGGCCCTCCCGGTGATAGACCGCTTCGTGCGGGAGGGCTGCCAGGTGATCTTCGCCACGAGCTTCGGGTACGGGGAGGCGGTCCTCGAGGCCGCCAAGAAGTACCCGAACGTCATCTTCGCCCACGCCACCGGGGTCAAGCGGGCCCCCAACGTGGCCACCTACATGGCGGACTTCTACCAGGTCTACTACCTGAACGGCCTCGCCGCCGGGGCGCTCTCCAAGACGGGCAAGGTGGGGTACGTGGCCGCCTTCCCCATCCCCGAGGTGAAGCGGCACATCAACGCCTTCGCCCTGGGGGTGAGGGCGGTGAACCCCAAGGCCCAGGTCCTGGTGCGCTGGATCAACGCCTGGTACGACCCGGCCAAGGCCCGGGAGGCCACGGAGGCCCTCCTCGCCCAGGGGGCGGACGTCTTCGCCTTCACCGAGGACACCCCCACGGTGATCCAGACCGCCGCCCGCAAGGGGGCCTACTCCTTCGGCCACTACACCCCCATGCTCAAGTTCGCCCCCGACCACGTGGTCTCGGGGCAGATCGTCCACTGGGAGGTCATCTACATAGACTTCCTCAAGAAGGTGAAGGAGGGGGTCTACACCCCCAAGAACCTGCAAAACGTGGACTACTTCTGGCTTCTCCAGCACGGGGCCGTGGAGATGGGGGCGGACTACGGGGTGCCCATCAACCCCAAGCACGTGCCCCTGTTGCAGAAGGCCAAGCTGGCCGTGGGCGGCAAGGAGGTGGCGGTCTACGACCGCATCATGACCCTCCTCAAGGACATGCAAAGCCCCAAGCCCACCTTTGACCCCTTCACCGGGCCCATCCGGGACCGGAAGGGGGTGGTGCGGATCCCCGCCGGGAAGAAGGCGAGCCTCGAGGAGCTCCTCACCATGGAGTGGGCGGCTCCCGGGGTGGTGGGGGACTGGCCCGGGGAGCCCAAGTAGGGCTTCTCCAAAGGGCGCTCCCACGCCCCCCCACGCTTACCCCGCGTGGGGGGGTCTAGGTACCCCGCTCTGGCTTGCGCCAGAGCGGGGGGCCGAAAAGAGCCTTCGCAAAGCCCTGCCTCCGGCGTCCCATGTGGCGAAATCAAGGTGCGGGCACTTGGCCTCACAGGCTCCGGAAGACCTCTTCCAGGATCTCCAGCCCCATGGCCGCCTCTTCCCGGGAGAGGATGAGGGGCGGGGCGAGGCGCAGGGCAGAAGGCCCCGCCCCCAGGGTGAGGAGGCCCTTCTCAAAGGCGAGCCTCTGCGCCTTGTCCCGGAGGTCTGGCCGCTCCTCCTCGGGGGTGCCGAAGTCCAGGCCGATCATGAGCCCCCTCCCGCGCACGTCCCCCAGGAAGGGGAAGCGCCTTTGCATGGCCTTGAGCTCCTCCAGGAGGAACGCCCCCACCCGGGCGGCGTTTTCCATGAGCCCCGCCTCCAGGAGGTCCAAGGTGGCGTGGGCCGCGGCCGCCGCCACTGCCTGCCCGCCGAAGGTGGTGCCGTGGGCCCCGGGCCGCCAGCTCCCAAGCTCTTCCCGGAAGAGGAGGGCGCTTAGGGGGTAGCCCGAGGCCAGGCCCTTGGCCAGGACGTAGATGTCCGCCTCCACCCCCTCGTGCTCCAGGGCCAAGAACCGCCCCGTGCGCCCGGCCCCGGTCTGGACCTCGTCGGCCACCAGGAGGATGCCGTGGCGCTCCAAGAGGGCCTTGAGCCTCGGGAGAAAGCCCGCCGGGGGCACCACGTACCCCCCTTCGCCCTGGATGGGCTCCACGAAGAAGGCCGCCACCTCCTCCGGGGAGACCACGGTGCGGAAGAGGTGCTCCAGGTGGTCCAAGACCGCCTCCCCCACCTCCTCGGGGGAAGCCCCCAAGGGAGGGCGGAAGGGGTTGGGGAAGGGCACGTGCACCACCCCGGGAAGGAGGGGGGAGAAGCCCTTCCGGTAGGCGCTCTTGCTGGCGGTGAGGGAAAGCGCCCCCAGGCTCCGGCCGTGGAAGGCCCCGGTGAAGGCGAGGAGGTAAGGCCTTCCCGTGTGGTGGCGGGCGAGCTTGATGGCGGCCTCAATCCCCTCGGTCCCCGAGTTCCCGAAGAAGACCCGGTAGCCCCCGCCGAGCCTGGCCACGAGCCGCTCCGCCAGGGAGAGGGTGGGCTCGTGGGTGAAGTCGGAGAAGCAGACGTGGGCGAAGCGCTCGGCCTGCTGCCGCACCGCCTCCACCACCTTGGGGTGGGCGTAACCCGTGGTGTTCACGGCGATGCCCGCCATGAAGTCCAAGAAGACGTTGCCGTCCACGTCCTCCAGGAAGACCCCCTGGCCCCTGGCGGGGACGAAGGGGTAGGGCCGGACGTAACTGGGGGAAAGGAGGGCTTCCCCTTTTTCCAGGAGGGCCTGGGCCTCGGGCCCCGGGAGGGGTGTCTTCACTTCCGGTTTCATACGCCGCCAGTCTACCAGGGACCCTGGCGGCTTCCCAGGCCAACTTTATGCGCTTTCTTGCTGGGTTTTACCGGAGGAGGCCCAGGCGTTCCAGGTGGGGCCGGGCGTAGAAGAGGGTGAGGGCGGTGGAGGCGTCCTCCACCCTTCCCCTCTCCAGAAGGGCGTAGAGCTCCCGCAAGGGCAACTCCACGGGCTCCAAAAGCTCCCCGTCTTCCAGGTGGGGCTCGGCCACCACCTCGGCCCCCAGGGCCAGGAAGGGGTGGAAGACCACGGCGGTGAAGGAGGGCTGGGGGTGGAAGGGGGGGAGGGGGAGGACCTCCCGGGCCCGGGCCCCCACCTCCTCCAAAAGCTCGCGCCGGGCCGCCTCCTCGGGGGTTTCCCCGGCGTCCACCTTGCCCGCGGGGATCTCCAGGAGGAACTTTCCCGTGGGGTGGCGGTACTGGCGGACGAGGAGGGCGGTGGCCCTTTCGGTTACGGGCAGGACGAAGCTCGCCGCCACGGGCCCCGGGCGGTAGATGTAGGTGAGCTCCTTGCCCGTGTGGGTCCGGAGCCTTTCCCGCACCAGGCGCACGGGCTCGGTGAGGAGTTCTTCCAGGGCAAGCCTTTCCCAGGGGCTCATCGCGTCATGCGCTCAATCACCCGGCGCACCTTCTCTCCCGGGGCCTTGGGGCCCAAGGCCTTGGTCACCGCCCCGATGGCCGCCAGGGGGGTCTTGAACTGGGAGAAGTCAATGTTCTCCCGGATCCAGGCCTCGAGCTCCTCCTCGCTCATCTCCTTGGGCAAGAACCGGTCCAGAAACTCCACCTCAAAGGCGTTTCCCTGCTCCAGGGCGATTTCCTTGAGGGCCTTTAGGACCTTGACCGCTTCCTCGTCGGGGAGGGGCTTGCCGTCCCCTTTGCGGTCCAGCTCGGCCTTCACCACCCGGGCGAAGTCCAGGGTCTTCTGGTCCCGGGCCTTCATGGCCTCCTTGATGGTCTCTTTGATGGCCTCGTAGATCCCCATCCCCACCAGTCTAAGGGAAAAGGGCCTACACGGCGAACCGCACCTCGAGGCCGACCCCCAGAGCCTTGGTCGCCCGCCTCAGGCTTTCCAGGCTGTGGCCGAAGTAAAAGGGGTCCAGGAGGCGGTGGACCGCCGAGGGGGAGGTGCCCATGCGCCGGGCCAGCTCCCGCTGGGAAAGGCCCCGGGCCTTGAGGGCCCGCCAGAGCTCCAGGCTCACGGGGTTGACGGGGGCGGGCTCCAGGAAGACCACTTGGGGTGCGTGCAGCTCGGAAAGCGTCTCGAGGGGCACTCCCTCCGAGGGCTCAGGGATGGGCTTGCCCGCCTCCTCCAGCTCTAGAAGGGCCAGGGCCAGGCCCCGGGACAGGCTTTTAAGGGCTTCTTCCTGGCTCGCCTTCCCCCAGGTGAACACAGGAAGGTCCAGGGCGTAGCCCCCATAGGTTCCCCCCACCGGGTCCCTTTCCAGGACCACGGGGTAGCGGTGGGGCCAGGTTTTGACCAAGGGTTCCTTTTCCACGGTTTTCACCGGAACATCTCCTCGGGGATGCCCGCGGCCTTTAGGATCCTTTTGAAGGTGCCTAGGGGTGGCGGATCCTTGCCCGGGTCCAGGACCACGATGCGGCCATCGGGGTGTTTCCAGACCTCGTGGTCTCCTTTGCCGCGCCGGGGTTGGAGAGAAAAGCCCAGCTGCTTGAGGATTTTGCGAAGCTCGCGGTACCTTGGGACCCTTAGCTTGCCTATAAGTCCCTCCTTCCGCGCGGGCCCTGGGGATGGGACCTGGACCCGGGCCCCATGTTATCAAAAAGGGGAACGATCCGTCCAGCCTCTGTAGTCGGTCAACACATTTGAGACTCTGTGGGGACCGCCTCCCCCCGTATTCTAGCCAGGTACTCTAAAGGGGCCAGGCCCCCCAAGGCCCGGTGGGGTCGCCGGCGGTTGTAGTGGTCCAGGTAGGCGTCAAGCTCCCTTTGGAGCTCGGGGATCTGTGAAGGCAACGGTCGTGTGTAGAACTCATCCCTAAAGGTCCGCTGCATCCGCTCCACGTGACCATTGAGCTTGGGGCTCCTCGGAGGAAGAACGAAGAGCTTAACGCCCAAACGTTCACAGGCCTCCTCAAAATCGGACATAAACTCGCTGCCCCCATCCACCTGCACCGCACGGA
>NZ_FNBC01000024.1 GCF_900102145.1 Thermus arciformis
CACGTCCACCAGGCGGCGGGCGTAGGGCTTAAGGAAAGCCGGGTAATACCGAGATTCCCGATCCCTAGGGACCTTCAGGTCCACCTGGCCGAAGGTGGTCTCCAGCTTGCGGGGGTAGTAGCCGTTCCTGCGGCCTCCGTGCACCTGCAAGAAGGCTGTCCGGTCCAGCTCCAGAACCGTCTGCAGAACCTCGGCTACTGTCTCCCGCACCGCTTCCCTCAGCAAGATCCGCAAGGTATCCTGGTCCACGGGGCACCTCCTCGTGCCAAGGTGTGCCCCCCTATTAAACACGGACCCTTACACATAAATCCTTACACGACCAGATCGCCGCGGTGGTGGTCTGGCGGGTGGTGGACACCGCCAAGGCCCTTTTCCAGGTGGAGAACTACCAAAGCTTCGTGGCCATCCAGTCGGAGGCGGCCATTAGGGCCCTGGCGAGCCGCTACCCCTACGACGCCGAGGGGAAGTCCTTAAGGGGAAGCCCGGAGGAGATCGCCGCGGAGCTCAAGGCCGAGGTGGAGGAGCGCCTAAAGGTGGCGGGGGTGGAGGTCCTCGAGGCCCGCCTCACCCACCTGGCCTACGCCCCCGAGGTGGCCCAGGCCATGCTCCGCCGCCAGCAGGCCCTGGCGGTGGTGGCGGCCCGCAGGCTCATCGTGGAGGCGGCGGTGGGGATGGTGCGGGAGGCCCTCTCGGGCCTGGAGGAGGCGGGGCTTTCCCTGGACGAGGAGAGGAAGGCGGCCATGGTGAACAACCTCATGGTGGCCCTGGTCTCCGAGGCCCAGGCCCAGCCGGTGGTGAACGTGGGCACCCTCTACGCCTAATCCCTAAGGGTGAAGGCTACGGCAAGACCCTTTAGGGGCGAGGGGCGGGAAAATCCAAGGTGAAGGGGAAACCAGAGGGAAAGAAGGCGTTTTTGCTGAGGCTGGACCCAAGGCTTTACCGGGTGCTGGAGAAATGGGCCCAGGACGAGCTGAGGAGCGTGAACGCCCAGATAGAATACCTCCTCAAGGAGGCGGCGAGGCGGGCGGGGAGGTGGAAGGATGAGGCTAACCCCGAAGAGGGACGGGAGCCCTAGGGGGCTCCTCCTCTTCCTCTACCTGACCTCCCTCGTGGCGCTATTGGCCGTGGCCGCCACGGCCGAGGCCTCCGAGAGGCCCCTCCTCCTCGCCCTGGTGGCGGCGGATGGGCTCCTTATGGGAGTCCTCTTCCTCTGGCTTGTGGGCTTCCCGGAAAGGCTTTTCTACGAGATCCAAGGACCCTTCCTGGTCATCCACCACCCCTTGGGGAAACGCCAGGTCCACCGCTCGGAGGTGGCGGCCGCGGTGGCCACGGCCTACGCCCTGCCCCTCCTCGCCTTCGGGCCCAAAGCCGAGATGCCCGGCTACTACCGGGTGCGCTTCCGCCTAAGGACGGTAGCCTTCCCCCAGGGGCTTCCCGTGGAGGCCTTCGTGGGGGCGAGGCGGGGGGAAGGGGTTCTCCTGGTCCTTAAAGACGGCACGGGCCTCCTCCTAAACCCCGAGGACCCCAAGCCCCTTCTGGCCTGGAAGGAGGCGAAATGAGGGCGGTCTACCTCGCCTTTGGGCTCTCCTGGGCCCTGGCCCTTTTGGGCTACGCCCTGGGGGTGAGGCCGGGGACGCCCGCCTACCTCCTCCTTGGGGTGGCCTACATGTGGGCCCCGGGCCTCGTGGCCCTCCGCTTCGCTCGGAAGGAGGGGGTGCCCCTCCCCTTGCGCTTCCGGCCCAACCGCTTTTGGCTTTTCGCCTGGCTCTTCCCCGTGGCCCTCACCTTCCTCTCCCTCCCCTTAAGCCTTCCCTTCGCCTCCTGGAAGGGCCTGGCCTGGGCCCTGCCGGGGCTTCCCGAGGCCGCCCTCTGGGCCCTCGTCCTCCTCCAGGGGCTTTTCGCCGGGGCCACGGTAAACCTCCTCGCCGCCTTGGGGGAGGAGCTCTTCTGGCGGGGCTACCTCTGGGAGAGGCTGAGGGCGCGGGGCTTCTGGCCCGCCAGCCTGGAGATCGGCTTCTATTGGGGACTTTGGCACGCCCCCCTGGTCCTCCTCTTCGGCCACAACTACCCGGACCACCGCCTCCTGGGCGTGGGCATGATGGTCCTCTTCGCCCTGGCCCTCACCCCCGCCCTCCTCTACGCCCGGGAGAAGGGGGGCTCCCTCTGGGCCCCCGCCCTCCTCCACGGCACCCTGAACGCCGTGGCCGGGCTTTCCCTCCTGGCGGTGGAGCGCACCCACGACCTCCTGGTGGGGGTGGTGGGGCTTCCCGGGCTTTTCCTCCTCGCCCTCTTCAACCTCTGGCTTAGGGGGCGGGTATAGTCAAGGGGATGCGCTTTCTGGTGCTTTCCGGCCTCTCGGGGGCGGGCAAGACCACGGCCAAGGGGTTTTTGGAGGACCTGGGGTACTTCATGGTGGACAACCTCCCCCCAAGGCTTTGGGGGGGGTTGCTGGAGGAGCTGGCCGGGCGGGGCGTGGAGCGGGCCGGGGTGGTGCTGGACGCCCGGGCCCTGGCCTTCTTCGGCGACCTGGAAAGGGCCTTGGACGAACTCAAGCCCACGGTGGTCTACCTCGAGGCCCGCCCCGAGGTCCTCCTCCGCCGCTACAACCTCACCCGCAGGCTCCACCCCCTGGGGGCGGGGAACCTTCTCAAGGAAATCGGGAAAGAGCGGGAGGCCCTTGCCCCCTTGCGGGCGCGGGCCCACCTGGTCCTGGACACCTCAGAGCTCTCCCCTAGGGCCCTCAAGGAGGCCCTCACCCGGTTTTTGGGGGAGGAGGCGGGCTTCACCCTGCGCCTCCTCTCCTTCGGCTTCAAGTGGGGCCCGCCCCAGGAGGCGGACCTGGTCCTGGACGTGCGTCCCCTGCCCAACCCCCACTACGACCCCGGGCTCAAGCCCAAGACCGGCCTGGACCCCGAGGTCCGGGCCTATATCTTCCGGGAAGAGCACGAGCCCTACTACCGGGCCCTCCTGAGCGTGGCCGGGCTGGCGGCGGAAGGGGCCAGGCGGGAGGGGCGGGCCTTCTACACCGTGGCCGTGGGCTGCACGGGAGGGCGCCACCGGAGCGTGGCCGTGGCGGAGCGGCTCGCCGAGGAGCTTTCGGGCCGCTTTCGGGTGGAGGTGAGCCACCGGGATGTGGAAAAGGAGGCCTAGGCTTCCCCCCGCCTTCCGCTGGCTTTACCCGGGGATGCGGGTGAAGCGCTACGCCCTGGTGGCCTTCCTGGGGGTGGTGCTCTTCGGCCTGGGGCTTGGGGAGCTCCTCCCCCCCCTGGGCCTGAAGCCCCCCTGGGCGGCCCTCGCCCTCCTCTTGGGCGGGCTCCTCGCGGTCCTTGGGGTGCGGAGCATGAACCGGAGCATGCTCTCCGCCTTCACCGAGCCCGAGGAGGTCCCGGAGAAGGTGTACGTGCGCCGCAGGCTGGAGCGGGGCCCAAAGGTGGTGGCCTTCGGCGGGGGCACGGGGCTTTCCCGGGTGCTCCGGGGCCTTAAGGAGCACACGGCCAACGCCACCGCCATCGTGGCCGTGACGGACGACGGGGGCTCCACGGGAAGGCTCAGGCTCTCCTTCGGCCTCCCCGCGGTGGGGGACCTGGTGGACTGCCTCTCCGCCCTCTCCGACCACCCGGGCCTCTCCCGGCTCCTCGCCCACCGCTTCGCCCGGGGGGAGATGGCGGGGCACACCTTCGGCAACCTCCTCCTGGTGACCCTGAACGAGGTGGCGGGGGACTTCGCCGAGGCCATCCTCGAGGCCAACGCCATCCTGAACCTCCGGGGCCAGGTCCTCCCGGCCACCCCGGAGGCCGTCCACCTCAGGGCCCGCTTCCAGGACGGGGCGGAGGTGGTGGGGGAGGTGGCCATCCGCCAAAGGGGCGGGCGCATCCGGGAGGTCTTCCTGGAGCCCGAGCCAAGGGAGGTGATGCCCGAGGCCCTCGAGGCCATCCGCAGGGCCGACCTCCTGGTCCTGGGGCCGGGAAGCCTCTACACCAGCGTCATCCCGAGCTTCCTGCCCCCCCGCCTCAAGGAGGCCCTCGCCCGGGCCAAGGCCCCCCTGGTCTACGTGGTGAACCTCATGACCGAGCCCGGGGAGACGGACGGCTACACCGCCTACGAGCACTACAAGGCGGTGGCCTTCCACCTGGGAAGGAGGCCGGAGATCGTCCTGGTGCACACCGCCCCCATCCCCGAGGAGGTCTTGGAGCGCTACGCCGAGGAGGGCCGCCACCCCGTGGCCTTTGACCCGAGGCCCTTCGCCCTGGACGGGGTGCGGGTCCTCACGGGGGACTTCCGGGAGGAAGGCCCCCTGGCCCAGCACGACCCCGAAAAGGTGGTGCGGGCGCTCCTTGGCCTGGTATAAAGGTGGGCGTGCTTTTCCTCTTCCAAGACCCCTTAGGGGACGACCGGGGCCTGGCCTACCAGTACCCCCGGGCCGCCCTCTACCAGGAGGCGGGGGAGGGCTTCGCCGACCTTTTGGCCGTGGGGGGAGAGGCGCAGGAAGGGCGCCTTCTCCTCAAGGTGCGCCTCGCCCGCTACCCCAACCCCCTAGAAGGCCCCCTGGGCTTCAGCCTGGCCACGGTGGCCCTCTTCCTGGACACGGGAGAAGGGGGGGAGGAAACCCTGGTCCCCGGGCTCAGGACCCCACCGGGGGAGGGCTGGGAGGTGGGCTTTTCCCTCACCGGCTTCGGGGCGGAGCGGCGGGACCCTTCCGGGAAGCGGACCCCGGCCAGGGTCTGGCGGGAGGGGGAGTGGGTGGTGCTGGACACGGGCCTCCCCCCGGGGGCCTACGGGGTCTACGGGGGAGTAGGGCTTTTTGACCCCTTCGCCCCCGGCTACCTCCGCCCCACGAGCCCCTCCGGGGGGCCCTGGACCCTCCTCGCCCCCCCGGGGAGCCCGCCCTTGGTGGACCTTCTGGCGGAGAACCCAAAGGACCAGGTGCGGGCCTACGAGACCGGGGTCCTGAAGCCCTCGAGGCCCCCTAGGCTCTCCTTGCGCCGGGAAAGCCTCCTGGCCTTCGCCCTGGGGGGGGTTTCCCTCCTCCTCGCCTTCCTCCTGAGGCGCTAAAGGGGCCGGAGGTCCTCCAGAAGGAGCCAGCCCACCCCCGAAGGAAGCCCCCGGAGAAGGGCGTCCAGGGCCTCGGCCGCCGCCTCGGCCAGGGGCTTTAGCGCCTCGGGGGGGCGCTCGGTGAGGAGGAGCAGGGTGAGCTGGTAGAAGCGCTGGGTGTGGGTGGGGGTGCCGTCCTCAAAGAAGGGGGTGGGGGGCGGCACCTCGTCCAGGAGAAGCCTCGCCCCGAGCACCTCCTCCGGGAGGAGGGCCTTTAGGTCCAGGGGGCTTTCCTGGGGGTGCCAGAGGTAGCCCTGGAAGAGCCGGATGGCCTGCACGCCCCTAGCCTACCCGCTCCCAGACCTCCCCCTCCAGGAGGTAAAGCCGGGGGAGCCTCCGGGAGAGATGCACCGCCACCTCGTAGGGGATGGTGCCCCGGGCCTCGGCCCAGGCCACAAGCCCCGTGGGGCCGAAGTCCGGGGAGAGGACCTCAAAGACCGCCTCGAGGCCTAGGGGCCCGGGGAGGGCCACGGTGGTCTGGTCCATGGAGATCCGCCCGGCCACGGGATGGAGGCCCCCTCCCGGCCCCCTCACGAACCGCACCGCCCCCCGGGGAAGCCCGTCGGCGTAGCCCACGGGAAGGGTGGCGAGCCACTCGCCTCCTCGGGCCACATACTCCCCGCCGTAGCCCACCCGGTCCCCCGCCTTAAGGCGCTTCACCAGGGTGGGCCGGGCGAGGAGGCGGAGGACGGGCCTCAGCCCGAAGCCCGGCACGAGGCCGTAGAGGGCGAGGCCCACCCGGACGTTCTCCCCCCCGTGGAGGAGGAGGCCATAGGAGTTCTCCAGGTGGTAGAAGTAGGCCTCCCCCAGGGCGCGGCGCACCTCCAAAAAGCGCCCCTTCTGCACCTCCACGAAGGCCGCGTCCTCCCCGGCGGTGGCCAGGTGGCTGTACACCCCCTCCACCCGCACCCCCAGGGCCTCCACCGCCTTAAGGGCCATGGCCGCCTCCTCCCAGGGGAAGCCCACCCGGTTCATGCCGGTGTCCACCTTGAGGTGGGCCCTGGGAAGAAGGCCCAAGGCCCTCGCCCTCTCGGCCAGGGCCCTTGCGGCCTCGAGGGTGGAAAGCGTCGGGGTAAGCCCCCACCTTAGGGCCTCCTCTGCCTCCAGGGGGTGGAGGCTTCCCAGGAGGAGCACCTCCCCCTCCACCCCCCCTTCCCGGAGAGCCCGCCCCTCGGCCAGGGTGGCCACGGCCACCCGCCTCACCCCCCGTTGAAAGAGGAAGCGGGCGAGGGGAAGGGCCCCGTGCCCGTAGGCGTCCGCCTTGAGCACGGGGATCACCTCCCCCCCGGCCCTCCCCTTCAGGAAGAGGTAGTTCCCCCAGAGGGCGGCGAGGTCCACCTCCATCCAGGCCCGGGCCTCCATCTAGTCCTCCAGAAGCCCCACGAAGCGGTGGGGGTCGGGGTCCAGCTTGAACCTGCGCCGGTCCAGGCGGGAAAGGAGCTCGGAAAGGCGCTCCGTGCTCCCCCGGAGGAGGAGGTGGAAGACGTAAACCCCCTTCACCCGGGGCACAGGGGCGGGGGCGGGCCCCAGGACCTCCCCCTCCCGGGCCACGCCCTCCAGGGCCGCCCTTAGGGCGAAGGCCTCCTCCAGGGCCCGCTCCTCCTGGCGGTGGCGCACCTCCAGCTTCACCATGCGCACCTTCGGGGGGTAGTCTAAAGCCTCCCGCAGGGCCTTTTCCACCCAGGGGAAGGCCTCCACGCTCCCCTCCAGGAGGCCCTGGTGGGCGGGGTGGTCGGGGGTGTAGGTCTGGAGGGCGAGAAGGGGCCGCCTCCCCGGCCTGAGCTCCGTGAGGGCCCAAAGGAGCCGGTGGTAGCGCTCCGCCGCGCGGAAGTCGCTCTCGTAGAGGAAGCCGTCGGCGTAGGGCAAAAGGACCAGGGCGAGCTCGGGCAGGGTGGGCCCCCGGAGGAGGGCCGTGGTCCCCACCACCACCCCGGGCGCCCCCTCAAGAAGGGAGGTGAGGTCGTCCTTGGCCTCCTTGGCGTAGCGGAAAAGGGGAAGGGAAAGGCGCTGGCCAAGCTCCTCCCAAAGCCACTCCAGCCCGGGGCCCTTGGGCTCTAAGAGGGGGGAGGCGCACCGGGGGCAGAGGAGGGGGGGAGGCTCCTCGTGGCCGCACTGGTGGCAGAGGAGGCGGCGGGGGCGGTGGAAGCGCAGGGGAAGGGCGCAGTTGGGGCAGGTGGGCTTGTAGGCGCAGTCGGCGCAGAGGAGGAGGGCGCTGTAGCCCTTCCTGGGGGCGAGGACCACCGCCTGCCTTCCCCGCTCCTCCACCTGCTTGAGGAGGGCCAGGGCCCTGCCCGTGAAGGGGTAGCCCTTCTCCCGCCTGAGGTCCAGGAGGAGAACCCGGGGCTTGGGCACGGGAAAGGTGAGGCCGGGCCGCTCCAGGACCTCCACCGCGGGCACCAGGGAGAGGTAGGTGAGGGGCACCCCCAAAAGCCTGGCCCGAAGCTCCGCCAAGGGGGGGATGAAGGCCCGGCTTCCCGAGGGGAGCTTGTAGCTTTCGCTCCCCTCCTCCACCACCACCAAGGAGCGGGGGGTGAAGGGCAGGAGGAGCCCCCCGTAGGTGGCGAAGACGAGGCCTTTGGGGTCTTTGAAGAGGGCCTCCCGCTCCCTTGGGGAAAGCCCCCCGTGGTAGGGCCTGGCCTCGGGGAAGAAGGCCAGGAAGCGCTCCAGAAGGCTCACCTCCGGGAAGAGGACCAGGTGGTCCCCCTCGGCCACCAGGCCCTTCAGGAGGCGGAGCCGCTCGGAAAACCTCCCCCCGTTCAGGCGCCCGGGGCGCTCGGGCAGGGGAAGGGGCTCCAGGGAAGGCCCGGAGGGCTTGGGCTTGGGAAGGGGACCCAGGCCGATGTACCCTTCCTCCAGGAGGCGCCGCACCCTCCCCACCCCCACCCCCGCCGCCCGGGCCAGGGCCGCCTGGCTTTCCGCGTGGCCCAAGGAGCGGAGGACCTGGAGCACCCGGTCCAGACCGGGGTCGGGGTGGGCCTCCTTCAGGGGGAGGAGGACCCCCCTTTCCTCCTTGAAGGCCACCTCCTCCTCCAAGACCCCCGCCTCCCGCAGGAGGTCCAGGAGCTTGGGGTCAAAGCCCTTGGCCTCCTGCCAGTCCACCAGGGCCTCGAGGCCCTTGGGCAGCACCTTGGGGTCCGCCCCCGGGTAAAGCCGCACCCGGTGGCGCACCTCGGGGAAGGGGGGGAGGAGGTCCGCCAGGACCTGGCCCAGGGGGGCGAAGAGGTAGCGGGCGGCCTCCTCCAGGAAGGCGACCTCCTGCGGGCGCAGGTAGGGTGCGGGGTCCAGGTAGGCGATGGCGTGGCGCAGGGCGGGGCCTTTTGGGGCCTCTTCCTCCCCCACCACCACCCCAAGCCGCACCTCCCCCCGCCAGGGCACGGCCACCCGCCGCCCCAAGGCCTCCCCTTCCTCCCCCAGGGGGGGCAGGTAGCTCATGGGGGGGAGGGGCAGGGGGAGGGCCACCCGGAGGGCCCGCATGCCCCTAGGATAAGGGCGTGCGCCTGGCGGTGCTCTTCTCGGGGGTGGCCCTCTACAGCGCCCTCTACGCCGTGGTCCCCCTCCTTCCCCTCCTGGAAGGCCTCTTCCAGGCCCCCCCGGGGGCGGCGGGGCCGGGGATGGGCCTCCCCCTCCTCCTCCTCGTCCTCCTCTCCCCCCTGGTGCCGAGGCTTCCCCTTCCCGCCGGGGCCCTCCTGGGCGGGGGGCTTCTCTTGGTGGGGCTTGGGGGGCTCCTTGGGGCCCTAAGCCCAAGCCTCCTCCTCTGGACCCTCTTCCGCCTCCTCCAGGGGGTGGGGGCGGCCCTGGTCCCCACCCTGGCCATCGCCCTCATCCCCCTCCTCTTCCCGCAAAGGGCCCTGGAGATGGCCGGGGTGTACATGGCGGGCAACGTCCTGGGCGGGGGGCTTGGCCGGGTGCTGGCGGGGCTTTTGGCCGAGGCCCTAGGGGTGCGGCAAGCCCTTTCCCTCCTCTCCCTGCCCGCCCTGGGCCTGGGGCTTCTCCTCCTAAGGGCCCCGGGAGGGCTTCCCCCCTTGGGGAGGCCCCGGTACGAGCCCGGGGCCTGGCCCCTCTACCTGGTGGGGGGGGTCCTCCTCTTCCTCAACCTCTTCCTGGCCAACCTCCTCCCCTACCGCCTCCTGGAGTTGGGCTTCCGCCCGGGGGAGGTGGGGCTCGTGTACCTGGCCTACCTCTTTGGCATCCCGGGAAGCGCCCTCTCGGGGGTGCTGGCGAGGCGGCTTGGGGCGGTGGCCACCTTCCGCCTGGCCTTCCTCGTGGTGCTCCTGGGGATGGGCCTCCTCCTGAAGCCCCCTTACCTGGTCCTGGGCTTCGTCCTCCTCATGGGGGCCCTCTTCACCGCCCAGAGCCTGGCCTCGGGGGCCGCGGGAAGGAGGGGAGCGGGGGTGAGCGGGGCCTACGTGGCGAGCTTCTACCTGGGGGGCACCCTGGCGGGCCTCCTCTACCCCTTCTTCCTCCACAGCTTCCCCCTGGCCGTGGGGGTGGGGATGGCCCTGGCCCTTCTGGCCCTCCTCCTCGCCCCCCTTCGGTAGCATGGACCCGTGGAGGTGCGCGCCGCCGACCAGTACCTGGTGGCCCCCGGGGAGGCGGGCCTTCTGGAGGCCCACGCGGCCCTCCGGGGCACGGGGCTTTACCCCCCCTTCCCCCCGGTGGAGCTCCCCGGGGGGGTGGGGGGGCTGGTGGCCCGGGGGGGGTTCGCCCAGACCTTCCCCTTCGCCTCGGAGGTCTTGGGCCTCGCCTTCCGCACCCCCCAGGGCCGGGTGGTGCGGGCCGGGGGGGTGGTGGTGAAGAACGTCCAGGGCTACGACCTGGTGCGCCCCTTCGTGGGGAGCTTCGGGCTTTTGGGGGAGGCCCTGGAGGTGGTCTTCCGCCTGCGGCCGGGACGGGCCGCAAGCTTCCTCCGCCGCCCCTGGGAGGGGGCCTTCCCCGGGCTTTCCCCTTCCCCCCGCTTCCTCTTCGCCTTGCAGGAAGAGGGTAGAACTTGGCTCTACGCCTTCCACTTCGGGCACGAGAAGGAGGTGGTCCGCTTCCGGGAGGCCTTCGGGGGGGAGGAGGTGGAGGCCCTGGACCTCCGCCCCCTCTTCCCCCGGGGGATGGGGGTGGGGGAGGGGCCCCTTTGGGACCTGCGCTTCTCCTGGAGGGATGGAGGGGAAAAGCCCCCGCCCCCAAGGGCCTTCCTCCGCCTGGCGGAGGTCCTCTGAGACCACCCCATGCCGGCTTGGGGGACCCGGTAAGTCTGGCCCGCGCTCGGGAAAGCGGGGCTGAGGGTATCCTTTAGGGGATGGAGGCGCTGGAACAAGAAGCCCTAAAAGCCATCCGCGAGGCCCAGGACCTCGAGGCCCTCAAGGCCCTCCGCGCCCGCTACCTGGGGAGAAAAGGCCTCCTCACCCAGGAGATGAAGGCCCTGGCGGCCCTCCCCCTGGAGGAGCGAAGGGCCCGGGGCCAGGCCCTGAACGCCCTCAAGGAGGCCCTGGAAAAGGCCCTGGAGGAGAGGGAGAAGGAGCTTGAGAAGGAGGCCCTGGAAAAGGCCCTGGAGGGGGAGAGGCTGGACGTCTCCCTGCCCGGGGCGCGGCTTTTCGCCGGGGGGCTCCACCCCATCACCCTCATGGAGCGGGAGCTCGTGGAGATCTTCCGCGCCCTGGGCTACCAGGCGGTGGAGGGGCCCGAGGTGGAGAGCGAGTTCTTCAACTTTGACGCCCTGAACATCCCCGAGCACCACCCGGCGCGGGACATGTGGGACACCTTCTGGCTCGCCGGGGAGGGCTATGGCCTGGAAGGCCCCCTGGGGGAGGAGGTGCGGGGGCGGCTCCTCCTCAGGACCCACACCTCCCCCATGCAGGTGCGGTACATGGTGGCCCACACCCCCCCCTTCCGCATCCTGGCCCCGGGCCGGGTCTTCCGCTTTGAGCAGACGGACGCCACCCACGAGGCCGTCTTCCACCAGCTGGAGGGCCTGGTGGTGGGCGAGGGGATCACCATGGCCCACCTCAAGGGGGCCATCTACGAGCTCGCCCAGGCCCTCTTCGGCCCAAGCTCCAAGGTGCGCTTCCAGCCCGTCTACTTCCCCTTCGTGGAGCCCGGGGCCCAGTTCGCCCTCTGGTGGCCCGAGGGAGGGAAGTGGCTGGAGCTGGGCGGGGCCGGGATGGTCCACCCCAAGGTCTTCCAGGCGGTGGACGCCTACCGGGAAAGGCTCGGCCTGCCCCCGGCCTACCGGGGGGTCACGGGCTTCGCCTTCGGGCTCGGGGTGGAGCGCCTCGCCATGCTCCGCTACGGCGTCCCCGACATCCGCTACTTCTTCGGGGGCAGGCTCAAGGTGCTGGAGCAGTTCAAGGGGGTTCTATGAGGGTGCCCTTCTCCTGGCTTAAGCAGTACGTGCCCGAGCTGGAAAGCCCCGAGGTCCTCGAGGAGCGCCTCGCGGGTCTGGGCTTTGAGACGGACCGGATGGAGCGCCTCTTCCGGATCCCCCAAGGGGTGGTCTTCGCCCGGGTCCTCGAGGCCCACCCCATCCCCGGCACCCGGCTTAAGCGCCTGGTCCTGGAGGCGGAAGGCGTGGTGGAGGTGGTCTCGGGGGCGGAAAACGCCCGAAAAGGGATCGGGGTGGCCTTAGCCCTGCCGGGGACGGAGCTTCCCGGCCTGGGCCAAAAGGTGGGGGAACGGGTCATCCAAGGGGTGCGCTCCTTCGGCATGGCCCTCTCCCCCAAGGAGCTCGGGGTGGGGGAGTACGGCGGGGGGCTTCTGGAGCTCCCCGAGGACGCCCTCCCCCCCGGCACCCCCCTGGCCGAGGCCTGGCCCGAGGAGGTGGTGCTGGACCTCGAGGTCACCCCGAACCGCCCGGACGCCCTGGGCCTACTTGGCCTCGCCCGGGACCTCCACGCCCTGGGCTACGCCCTGGTGGAGCCCGAGGCGGCCCTAAGGGCGGAGGCCCTTCCCCTCCCCTTCGCCCTTAGGGTGGAAGACCCCGAGGGCGCCCCCCACTTCACCCTGGCCTACGCCTTCGGGCTGAAGGTGGGGCCAAGCCCCCTCTGGATGCAGCGGGCCCTCTTCGCCGCGGGCATGCGGCCCATCAGCAACGTGGTGGACGTGACCAACTACGTCATGCTGGAAAGGGCCCAGCCCATGCACGCCTTTGACCTGCGCTTCCTCGGGGAGGGGATCCTGGTGCGGCGGGCAAGGCCCGGGGAGCGGCTTAGGACCTTAGACGGGGTGGAAAGGACCCTCTCCCCTGAGGACCTGGTGATCGCCGGGTGGCGGGGGGAGGAGAGCTTCCCCCTGGGCCTCGCCGGGGTCATGGGCGGGGCGGAAAGCGAGGTCCGGGAGGACACGGAGGCCATCGCCCTGGAGGTGGCCTGCTTTGACCCCGTGTCCATCCGCAAGACCGCCCGCCGCCACGGCCTGCGCACCGAGGCGAGCCACCGCTTTGAGCGGGGGGTGGACCCCCTGGGCCAGCTCCCCGCCCAGAGGCGGGCCTTAAGCCTCCTCCAGGCCCTGGCGGGGGCCCGGGTGGCCCAGGAGATCCTGGAGGAAGGCCGCCCCAAGCCCCCGGAGCCCATCCCCTTCCGTCCCCACTACGCCAACCGCCTCCTGGGCACGGCCTACCCCGAGGCCGAGCAGGTGGCCATCCTCAAGCGGCTCGGGTGCCGGGTGGAAGGGGAAGGCCCCGCTTATTGGGTCACCCCGCCCAGCCACCGCCTGGACCTGAGGCTTGAGGAGGACCTGGTGGAGGAGGTGGCCCGCATCCAGGGGTACGAGACCATCCCCTTGGACCTTCCCGCCTTCTTCCCCGCCCCGGACAACCGGGGGGTGGAGGGGCCTTACCGCCGGGAGCGGGCCCTAAAGGAGCTTTTGGCGGGGCTCGGCTTCCAGGAGGTCTACACCTACAGCTTCGCCGACCCCCAGGAGGCCCCCCTCTTCCGCCTCCCCCCCTACCCCTTGCGCCTGCAAAACCCCCTAGCCCCGGAGAAGGCCGCCCTCCGGACCCACCTCTTCCCCGGCCTGGTCCGGGTGCTGAAGGAGAACCTGGACCTGGACCGGCCCGAGCGGGCCCTCCTCTTTGAGGTGGGCCGGGTCTACGGGGTGGAAGGGGACCGCGTGGCGGAGAGGACCCACCTGGCGGGCCTCCTCTTCGGGGAAGGCGTGGGGCTTCCCTGGGAGAAGGAGGCCCTTGGGGGGTTCTTCCTCCTCAAGGGCCACCTCGAGGCCCTCCTCGCCCGGCTGGGCCTCTCCCTGGAGGTGGAGGCCCACCCCTACCCCTTCCTCCACCCGGGGGTCTCGGGGAGGGTGCGGGTGGGCGGGGAGGAGCGGGGCTTCCTGGGGGAGCTCCACCCGGAGATCGCCCGGGCCCTGGAGCTTCCCCGGGTGTGGCTCTTTGAGCTTCGCCTGCCCCTGCCGGAGGCCCCCTTCCGCTTCCAGGACCCCTCCCGCTACCCCCCGGCCTTCCGCGACCTGGCGGTGGTGGTCCCCGAGGCCACCCCCTACGGGGAGGTGGAAAGGCTCCTTCGGGAAGCGGCGGGCCCCCACCTGGAGAGCCTGGAGCTCTTTGACCTCTACCAGGGCCCCCCCTTGAAGCCGGGGGAGAAGAGCCTGGCCTTCCACCTCCGCTTCCGCCACCCCGAGCGCACCCTCCGGGACGAGGAAGTGGAGGCGGCCATGGCCCAGGTGGTGGCCGCCTTAAAGGCCCGGGGCTTCGGCCTGAGGGAGTAGACTTTGGCCATGCTCACCTGGGTGGACCTCCTGGCCCTCTGGAGCCTGGCCTTGGGGGTGGCCCTGGGCTACCGGGCGGGGCTTCCCCTGGCCTTCGCCGGGCTTGGGGGGGTCTTGTACCTCCTCCTCGCCCAGCTGGGGCTTTCCGGGGCGGGATGGGGGCTTGGGCTTGGCCTCCTCGCGGGGCTTTTGGCCAAGAGCCTCCCCCTGCCTCCCCTTTCCCGGGGCCTCGAGGGCTTCCTCGGCCTCCTGGGGGGTGGCTTCCTCGGCCTCTTCCTGGCCTTAGCCCTCTGGACGGGCTTCCCCTGGGAGGCGGTGGGGGGAGGCCTCCGCTACCCCTCGGTGAACCTCCCCACCCCCATCTACCAGGGGGTGGCCCAAAGCCCCTTCGCCCGGGAGGCCTTCCTCCTGGCCTGGAAGTACCCCTGGCTCAGGAAGGCCCTGGCCCTAGAGGGCAAGCACCCGCGATAGGGCGAGCAGGCCCCGGTGGATGTCCTTCTTCCGCTCCACCGCCTCCTTGAGGGGGGTGAGCTCCACCTCCCCCGCCACCTCCCCCACCATGACCCCGCTCGTCCCCCCGGCCAGGGCCTCCACCGCCGCCGCCCCCAGGCGGCTCGCCAGGATGCGGTCCTTGGCCGTGGGGCTTCCGCCCCGCTGGATGTGCCCGAGGACCGTGACCCGGGCCTCCACGGCCACGTGCTCCTGGATGGCGGCGAGAAGCCCCGCCGCCCCCCCCGGGTAGGCCCCCTCCGCCACCACCACGATGGAGCTCGTCTTCCCCCGCCTCTGGGACTCCAAAAGCCCCTCGGCGATGGCCTTGGGGTCCACGGGGGCCTCGGGGACGGCGATGACCTCCGCCCCCCCCGCAAGCCCCACGTCCAGGGCGATGAAGCCCGCGTGCCGCCCCATGACCTCTATGAAGAAGACCCGCTCGTGGCTCGCCGCGGTGTCCCGGATGCGGTCAATGGCCTCGAGGGCGGTGTTCACCGCGGTGTCAAAGCCGATGGTGTAGTCCGTGCCGTAGAGGTCGTTGTCAATGGTGCCGGGGACCCCCACCACGGGCAGGCGGAACTCCTCTATGAGGCGGATGGCCCCGCGGAAGGTCCCGTCCCCGCCGATGGCCACCAGGCCTTCTATGCCCGCGGCCTGCAGCTTGGCGTAGGCCTTGGCCCGGCCCTCCTCCGTGAGGAACTCCTGGCTTCTCGCGGTGAGGAGGACCGTCCCCCCCCGCTGGAGGATGTTGGCCACGTCCCGCACCCCTAAGGGCACCATCTCCCCCTGGATCATGCCCGCGTAGCCCCGGCGGATCCCGATGACCTCTATCCCCAGGGCGTAGGCCTGGCGCACCACCGCCCGGATGGCGGCGTTCATGCCGGGGGCGTCCCCCCCGCTGGTGAATACCCCGATCCGCTTCATGGCTCCTCCACGCTAAGACGGTAGGCCTCGTTCCGGGGAAGCCCGGCCTCCACCAGGGCCCGGAAGAGGGCCTTTCCGGAAAGCCCCTGGGCGCGAAACTTCTCTAGGAGGGCTTCGGCTTCCAAAGGCTCGGCCTTCTTGGGCCCCAGGACCAAGACGAACTCCCCCCTGGGCTCTTGGAAATGCTCCAGGGCCTCCTCCAGGCTTCCCCGAAAGATCTCCTCGTGGACCTTGCTCAGCTCCCGGGCCACGGCCACGGGGTGTTTGGGGCCGTACACCGCGAGGAGGTCCTCCAGGGTCTTCCTCAGGCGGTGCGGGCTCTCGTAAAGCACGGCGGTCCTCCCCTCCCGGGCCAGGGCCCAAAGCCTTTCCCGGCGCTCCTTTCCCCTCTTGGGCAGGAAGCCCTCAAAGGTGAAGCGGTGGGTGGGCAGGCCCGAGGCCACCAGGGCGGGGATGAGGGCGGTGGGGCCAGGAAGCGCTTCCACACGCCAGCCCCACTCCAAGGCCTGGCGCACGAGCTCGGCCCCCGGGTCGGAGATCCCCGGGGTGCCCGCGTCCGTGGCGTAGGCCACGTAGCGGTAAGGGGCGAGGAGTTCCCGGGCCCGGCCCACCGTGTGCTGGTCTAAGCGCAGGGTGGGGGTGGGAATCCCGTAGTGCTCCAGGAGAACGCCCGTGCGCCGGGTGTCCTCGCAGGCCACCACCTCCGCCTCCTTGAGGACCCGGAGGGCCCTTAAGGTGATGTCCTCCAGGTTCCCGATGGGGGTGGGCACCAAGACCAGGCGCACGCTAGAGGAGGGGCTTGAGCGTCTTCAGGGCCTGCCGGAAGGGGAACTCGTAGAGGGAGCCCGAGGGGAGGGTGAACTCCAAGAGGTCCGGGGCCCCGGGGAAGAGGACGCGCCGCAGGACCAGGGGGCCCTGGTCCGTTTCCAGGTGCGCGGTGAGGTAGTCGGGCTCCAGGTTGGGCTCGTCCTCGGCCTCCTTGGGGGGTTCCTCCCCCACCCCCTCTTCCAGGCGGCGCAAGGCCTCGGCCAGCTCCACCTTGGCCACCCGCACCTCCTCCTCCAGGGCCCCGTCGGAGAAGCGGAGGACCACCTCGTCCCCCTCGGGGAAGGCCTCGAGGCCCCAAAGGGGCTCGGCTTCCTCGGGCACCTCCACCACCTCCAAGGCGCCGTCGGAAAGCAGGCGGAGCACCGCCCCGCAGGCCTCGCAGTCCAAAAGGTCCCCGGCTTCGTACCCTTCCAAGTCTAAGGTTTCTCCACAGACCGGGCAAACCATAGGCCACCCCCTCGGGGATTCTACCCCCGCCTCAAAGGGACGCCTGCCCCTGGTAGCGGGCCATGCAGGCCCGGACCTCCTCCAAGGCCGCCTCCCGGCCCCGCCAGCCCGTGACCCTGACCCACTTGCCCTTCTTGGCCTCCAGGGCCTTGTAGGTCTCAAAGAAGTGCTGGATCTCCTGCTTCACGCCCTCGGGGACATCCCCGATGTCCCGGATGTGCTCCAGGCGCTGGTCCTCGTGCACCACCCCGAGGATCTTGGCGTCCCCGCCCTTCTCGTCCTCCATGAGGAGGAGGCCCACCACCCGCACCTCCACCACCACGCCAGGCAGGAGGGGGTAGGTGGAGAGGATGAGGCCGTCCAAGGGGTCCCCGTCCTCGGCCAGGGTGGAGGGGATGAAGCCGTAGTCCCCAGGGTAGAACTGGGCTCCCGGCAGGACCCGGTCCAGCTTGACCACCCCCAGGTCGGGGTCGTACTCGTACTTGTTCCCCGAGCCCCGGGGCACCTCAATGACCATGTGGACCACCTCGGGCGCGCCCTTGCCCACGGGAAGGCTCTTGAGGTTCGCCATAGCCCCCCCATTATACGAGGGCCTCCGCCCGGTCCGTGACCAAGGCCTCCACCCCCCAGGCGGCCAGGGCCTGGGCCCGGTCCCGGGCGTTCACCGTCCAGGCCAAGACCCGGTAGCGGGCCCGAAGCCGGGCCACCTCCTCCCGGGTGAGGAGGCCCTCCCAGGGGTGCACCCAGGCCACCCCCAGGCAAGGAGCGAGCTCGGAGGCCTCGGGCTTCTCGTAAAGGAGGCCCAAGGGCCCCACCCCAAGGCGGCGGAGGCGCACCAGGGCCAGGGGGTCAAAGGAGCTCACCCAGATCCGGGGAGAGGGGTAGCGGGCCAGGAGCCGGGCCAGGGCCTCCTCGCGGCCGTCCGTCTCGGGGGGAAGGCTTTTGAGCTCCACGTTGACCCAGGCCTGGGGGAAGGCCTGGAGCACGGCCTCGAGGGTGGGCACGTAGGCGGGAAGCTCCCGGGAGGTGAGGGAGGCCAAGGGAAGACCCTCCAGGGTGAAGTCGTGGTGGACCACCAGGACGCCGTCTCGGGTGAGGTGGACGTCCAGCTCAAACCCGTCCAGGCCCGCCTCCAGGGCCTTGGCGAAGGCCTCCAGGGTGTTCTCCCGCACCCCCTGGGCGAGGCCGCGGTGGCCCAAGCGAAGGAGCACGGGTGGAGTATACAATGGGGCCATGGGCAAGTATGAAGAAGCCTTTTCCCGCACGGGGGAGGTGGCCCTGGCCCGCCTGGAGGGACCGGGGGGGCTTTTGGCCGTGACGGAAACCCACCTGGTCTACGTGGACGACACCGGGGTCCAGCGCCTGGAGCTCGCCCGCATCCGCCGGATAAGCCGGGGGGAAGGGGGAACCCTGGCGGTCCAGGGGGAGGGGGCCTCCTTGTCCATCCCCCTGAAGGCCTTCCCCGTGGAGGAGCTCAAGGGGTTCCTGGAGGGCCTCAAGCCCCATGTGGCCCGGGCCCGCAAGGCCACGAGCGCCCCTCAACCCGCGGCCGCCCCACAGCCCGCCCCCCAGGCCCCGGTGTGGGAGGAGGAAGCCCCGCCTACTCCTCCCCGGCGGGCCTCCGTGGAGCTGGCCCCCGAGCCGGAGGCCCCGGCGCCCCCGCCGGAGGAGGCCTCCGGCGCCCCGCCAAGGGAGGCCTCGAGGAGGCGGAACCCTTTGGCCCTCCCCCTCAAGGTCCTCGCCCTCCTCACCCTGGGCTACACCGTGGCCTTCGCCGCCCTGAACCCCGGGGCCGACCCCTGGGCCCTGGCGGGGGTGGTCCTGGGTGGGCTGGGCCTGGCCTTGACGGAGTGGTCCTTGGCTACCTCCTCCTCGTAGCCCTCCTGGCCCTCCTCGCCCTCTGGCCCAAGCTGGCCCCAAGCCCAAGGCCCGTGAGGGTGGAGGCCTTCGCCGAGGTCTCTTTCGCCCCGCCCGTCCCTGAGCCCATAAGCCTCAACGCCGCCACCCTGGAGGAGCTGGAGGCCCTCCCGGGGGTGGGGCCGGTTCTGGCCCGGCGCATCCTCGAGGCCCGCCCCTACCGGCAGGTGGAGGACCTCCTCCGGGTGAAGGGCATCGGGCCCGCCACCTTGGAACGCCTCCGCCCCTACGTGCGGCCATGAGGAGCCTGGCTTCCCCTGGGGTGGCCCTGGGCTTAGGAGGGCTTCTGGGCGCCCTCGGCCTCTCCCACCCCTGGGCGCTTTCCTTGGCCCTTCTCCTCCTCCCCTGGTACCGCCTTCCCCTGGCCCTGGGGGCGGTCCTGGTCCTCCTCCAGGGCCTCCTCTTCCCCCTCCCGGAACCCCCCCATGGCCTTCGGCTGGAGGGGAGCTTCGCCGTTCGGGGAGGCTTCACCCTGTGGGAGGGAGAGCCCCTGCGCCTGAAGGCCTTCCCCCCTTTGGCCGATGGGGTGTACCGGCTTCGGGGCTACCTGGCCCCTCCCGAGCCCAAGCGCAACCCCGGGGGGTTTGACGAGAAGGCCTGGCTCCTGTCCAGGGGGGTGCGGGGGGTGTTTCACGTGGAACGGGCGGTGCCCCTCGCCCCCCTCCCCGACCCCCAGGGGCCTTTCCGGGAGCGCCTAGGCCAAGGGCTTTCCCCGCCTTCCCGGGAGGTCCTGGAAGGGCTCGTCCTGGGGGACAAGGAGGGCCTGGAAGAGGCCTACGCCGCCTTCCAAAAGGCGGGCCTCGCCCACCTCCTGGCGGTTTCGGGCCTCCACGTGGGCTTCCTGGTGGGGGCGGCGGCCCTCCTGCCCCTGGGGCGGTGGCGCTACCTCATAGCCCTCGCCCTCCTCCCCGTTTACCTCCTCCTCGCCGGGCCAAGCCCCTCCCTGGTGCGGGCGAGCCTCATGGCGGGCCTGTCCCTCCTGGGGCTTTTCCTGGGCCTGGGCGGGGCGGGGGTGCTCCAGGGCCTGGGGCTCGCCCTCTTCCTCCAGCTCCTCCTCCGCCCCGAGGCCTGGCTCTCCCTGGGCTTGCAGCTCTCCTACCTGGCGGTCTTGGGCCTGGCCCTGGTCCTTCCGGCCCTCAGGCTTCCCCCCGGGCCCAGGGGCCACCTCCTCGGGGGGCTTGCCGCAAGCCTCGCCGCCCAGGCCTTCCTCGCCCCTTTGCTCCTCCACCGCTTCGGCTTCCTGCCCCTCCTCGCCCCCCTGGCCAACCTCCTGGCCCTCCCCCTGGTGGCCCTCCTCGTGCCCCTGGGGTTCCTCAAGCTCCTCCTGGGGGGCCTCCTCGTCCCCCTGGTGGAGCCCCTCGCCCAGGGGCTCCTCTTCCTGGCGGGGATCGCAGCCCAAGGGCCCCTCCTCCGCTGGGGGGAGATCGCCCCGGTGGGGTTCGCCCTCTACTACCTGGGCCTTCTCCCCTTCCTCCTCGCCCTTCACAGGAAGCTCCCCTGGCGGCGCGCCTTCCTTCTCGCCACGCTTCCCGTCCTGGCAAGCCTCTTCGCCGCCTGGCCAAAGCCTTTGGACCTCTGGGCCCTGGACGTGGGCCACGGGGACGCCCTTCTCGCCCGGATGGGCGGGGCCGAGGTCCTGGTGGACGGGGGCCGGGCGGAGAAAGGGGAGACCGTGGTGCGGGCCCTCCGGGCCCTGGGGGTGGAGGCCCTGGAGCTTTTGGTGGCCACCCACCCCGACGCCGACCACTACGGGGGGCTTCTGCGGGTGGTGGAGGAGGTCCCCGTGGGCCTCGCCCTCCTCTCCCCCGCCTTCCCCCGGGACCACCCCCTGGTGGAGGCCCTAAAGGCCCGGGGCGTGCCCTTCCGCTTCCCGGGTGCGGGAAGCGAGCTGGCCGTGGGCCGGGGGAGGGTCCGGGCGCTCTGGCCGAAGGCTTTAAGCGGGGAGGACAACCAAGACGGCCTGGTGCTCCTTCTGGACTTCGGAAGGGCGCGGGCCCTCCTCCTGGCGGACGTGCCCGAGGCGGTGGAAAGGGAGCTCGCCGTGGGCCCGGTGGAGGTCCTCAAGGTGAGCCACCACGGCTCCCGCACGGGCACCTCCGAGGCCCTGCTGGCACGGGCCAGGCCCCAGGTGGCCCTCATCGGGGTGGGGGCCAACCCCTTCGGCCACCCCCACCCGGAGGTCCTAAAGCGCCTAAAGGCCCACGGCGTCCAGGTGGCCCGCACGGACCGCATGGGGGCGGTGCGGGTCTTCTTCGGCTACGCCTGGTAGCCGAGGCGCTCCAGGAGGGCCTCCAGCTCCTCCAGGGAGCGGTAATGGATGACCACCCGGCCCCGCTTTCCCCCCACCACCCGCACCGGCAGGCCCAGGTGCCGGGAAAGCTCCAGGGAGAGGGGAGACTCCTCCTTGGCCTTCCGGCCCCGGGCAAGCCGCTCCCTTAAGGCCTCCGCCTGGCGCACGGAAAGCCCCTTGGAAAGGATCTCCCTAAGCCCCCAAAGCCGCTCCTCAGGGGAAAGCATCAGCAGGGCCCGGGCGTGCCCGGCGGTGATCTCCCCCCTTTCCAGGGCCTGAAGCACCTCCTCGGGGAGCTGGAGGAGCCTGAGGGCGTTGGCCACGGTGGAGCGGGCCTTGCCCACCTTTTGGGCCACCTCCTCCTGGGTGAGGCCCATCTCCAAAAGGGCCTGGTACCCCCGGGCCTCCTCCACGGGGGAGAGGTCTTCCCGCTGGAGGTTCTCCACCAGGGCGAGCTCCAAGGCCTCCCGGTCCGTGAGGTCCTTGACCACGGCGGGGACCTCCTGGAGGCCCGCCATCTGCGCCGCCCGGAAGCGCCGCTCCCCGGCCACCAGCTCAAACCCCTCCCCCCTGGGCCGCACCAGGAGGGGCTGGAGGAGGCCCTTTTCCCGAATGGACTGGGCGAGCTCTTCCAGCCCCTCCTGGGGAAAGCGCTTCCTGGGCTGGTGGGGGTTGGGCCGGATGGCCGCCAGGGGCAGGCGCACCACGCTGCCGCTTCCCTTGGGGAGGAGGGCCTCGAGGCCCCTCCCGAGGCCGCTAGCCTTCTTGGACACGGGCCATCACCTCCTCAGCCAGGCGGCGGTAGGCGTGGGCCCCAGGGGAGGTGGGGGCGTGCTGGGCGATGGTGCGGCCGAAGCTTGGCGCCTCCGCCAGGCGCACGCTCCGGGGCACCACCGTCCAGAAGACCAGCTCCCCGAAGTGGCCCCTGAGCTCCGCCTCCACCTGCTGGGAAAGCAGGGTGCGGCCGTCGTACATGGTGATGAGGAGGCCCAAAAGCCGCAAGGCGGGGTTCAGGCGGCCCCGGACCTCCTCCAGGGTGGAGAGCACCCCCGCCACCCCCTCCAGGGCGTAGTACTCCGCCTGCACGGGCACCAGGACCCCCTGGGCCGCCCCCAGGGCGTTTAAGGTGAGGGGGGAGAGGCTTGGGGGGACGTCCAGGAGGGTGAACTCGTACCCCTCGTCCCCCAGGGCCTTGGCCAGGGCCAGGGGGTCCTCCGCCAGCTCCAGGGTGGCCCCCACCAGGTCGGGGGTGGCGGGGAGGAGGTGGAAGGCGTCCACGGCCTGGACCAGGCCCTCCAAGGGCTCCCCCTGGAGCAGGTGGTACACGCCCTTCCGGGGGCGCAGGCCGAGGCCGCTCGTGGCGTTCCCCTGCGGGTCCAGGTCCACCAGGAGCACGCGCTTGCCCATCCGGCCCAGGTAGGCCGCCAGGTTGATGGCGGTGGTGGTCTTCCCCACCCCTCCCTTCTGGTTCACCAAGGCGATGCGGCGCACCTCGCCCTTAGCATAAGGGTTTTTTCTCGGGAACCCCGGGGCGGCGGGGGTAGGCCCTGGGGGTGGGGGCCACCTTGGCGAGAACCACCAGGGCCCTTTCCTCTTCCGAAAGGGGAAGGCGAAGGCGGTGGACCCCCTCCAAAGCCCCCCCCAGGGCGGGAAGGGCCCGGGGCAAGGGCGCAAGCTCCTCCTCCACGCGGGGGCCCTTCTGGGCCACCAGGTACCCCCCCACCCGCAGGAAGGGGAGGGCGAGCTCCGCCAACACGCACAGGGGCGCCACCGCCCGGACCACCACCCGGTGGTAGCCCTCCCGGTGCTCCGGCAGGTGGGCCAGGGCCTCGGCCCGGCCCCACAAGGGGTAGGCCCCCTTCAGGCCCAAGGCCCGCACGGCCTCCTCCAGGAAGGCCACCTTCTTGCGAACGGCGTCCAGGAGGACCACCTCCAGCTCGGGGCGCACGATCTTGAGGGGAAGGCCGGGAAACCCCGCCCCCGTCCCCAGGTCCAGCGCCCTTAGGGGGCCTTCCCAAAGGGGAAGCCGGAGGAGGGTCAGGGAGTCCAGGAAGTGCTTCAGCACCACCTCCTCCTCGGTGCGGAGGGCGGTGAGGTTGACCTTGCGGTTCGCCTCCTGGAGGAGGGCGTAAAGGCGGGAGAAGGCCTCGAGGTGGGGCTCTAGGTCCAGGCCCAGGGCCTTTCCCCCCTCCAGGAGCAGGGCCCGGCCCCTCTCGCTCAGGCCCTCCGGGTGTTTCCCGTGAAACATCAGGCCCCCCGCCGCAGGTGGACGGCCAGGGCCGTGAGGTCGGAGTCCCGCACCCCGGGGACCCGGGCGGCCTCGGCGAGGCTTTTGGGCCGGTGGCGGGAGAGCTTCTCCGCCGCCTCCCGGGAAAGCCCCGGCACCCTGGGGAAGTCCAGCCCCTCGGGGATGCGGAAGGCCTCGAGGTCCTTCATCTTCTCCCGGAGGCGCTCCTGCCGCTCAATGTAGCCCGCGTACTTGGCCCGGATCTCCACCTGCTCCGCTTCCTCGGGGGAAAGGGGCTCGGGCGGGGGGAAGCGCTCCGCCAGGGCCCGGTAGGTGTTCTCCGGCCGCCTAAGCCACTGGAGGCCGGAGACCCCCTCCACCCGAAGGGCCTGAAGGCGCCTAAGCTCCTCCGCCACCCTGCGGTACTTGGCCTCCACCCGCTTTAGGTCCTCCTTGGGCCTCAGGCCCCAGGCCACGGCCAAGGGGACGAGGCGCTCGTCGGCGTTGTCCGCCCGGCAGAGGAGGCGGAGCTCCACCCGGGAGGTCATCATCCGGTAGGGCTCGTCCGTGCCCCGGCCCACGAGGTCGTCCACCAGGACCCCGATGTAGCCGCTTTCCCGGGGGAGGTGGACTTCGGGAAGCCCCAGGGCGAACCGGGCGGCGTTGAGCCCGGCCAGCACCCCTTGGGCCGCCGCCTCCTCGTAGCCCGAGGTGCCGTTCACCTGCCCGGCGCTGAAAAGCCCGGGGAGGAAGCGGGACTGGAGGCCCCGGGTGAGCTCCCTCGGGTCCAGGCTGTCGTACTCCACGGCGTAGGCGTAGCGCTGGATCACCGCCCGCTCAAACCCGGGGAGGGAGCGCACCATCTCCTCCTGGAGCTCGGGAGGGAGGCTTGAGGAGAAGCCCTGGAGGTAGACCTCGGTGGTGGAAAGCCCGTCCGGCTCCACGAAGAGGAGGTGGCTCTCCTTGTCGGCGAAGCGCACCACCTTGTCCTCAATGGAGGGGCAGTACCGGGGGCCGATGCCCTGGATGTCCCCGGCGTAGAGGGGGGAGAGGTGGAGGTTTTCCAGGATGAGGCGGTGGGTGCGCGCCGTGGTGCGGGTCTGCCAGGTGGGGAGCCTGGCGGCATGGGGCCCCGGGTTTCCCGTGAAACTCCCGGGGGGCACCTCGGGGGGGACCACCTCGAGGCGCCCGAAGTCCACGCTGTCCGCGCGGATCCTGGGCGGGGTCCCCGTCTTGAAGCGGCGAAGGGTGTGGCCCACCGCCTTGAAGCTCTGGGAGAGGAAGCGGGCCGGGGGCTCCCCCTGGCGCCCGGCGGGGCGGCTCTTCCTCCCGTACCAGACCACGCCGGAGAGGAAGGTCCCCCCCGCCACCACCACCGCCTTGGCGGGGAGGGCCCGCCCGTCCACGGTGCACACCCCCAAAAGCCTCCCCCCTTCCACCCAAAGGGCCGCCACCTCGCCCCGAAGCACCTCCACGGGCCTCTCCGCCAGGATCTCCTGGGCCTTTAGGGCGTAGAGGTCCCGGTCCACCTGGACCCTGAGGCTTTGCACCGCGGGGCCCTTGGAGCGGTTCAGGACCCGGGTGTGGATAGCCGTGGCGTCCGCCGCCCGGCCCATGAGCCCGCCCAGGGCCACAAGCTCCGCCACCAGCTGGCTCTTCCCCGGCCCCCCCACGGCGGGGTTGCAGGGCATCATGCCGATCCGCTCCGGGTTCACGGTGACGAGGGCCACCCGGACCCCCAAAGCGGCCGCCGCCCAGGCGGCCTCGAGGCCCGCATGGCCCCCGCCCACCACCACCACGTCGTACCCCATCCCGCCCTCCACTTTACCCGAGCCCGTGGCGTAGAATGTTCCCCTGGACGGGGGTGGCCTTGACCCACGAGGCGGTTTGGCAACACGTCCTGGAGCACATCCGGCGCAACATCACCGAGGTGGAGTTCCACACCTGGTTTGAGAGGATCCGTCCCCTGGGCCTAAGGGACGGGGTCTTAGAGCTCGCCGTGCCCACCTCCTTCGCCCTGGACTGGATCCGGCGGCACTACGCCGAGCTCATCCAGGAGGCCCTGGGCCTCCTGGGGGCCCAGGCTCCCCGCTTTGAGCTCAAGGTGGTGCCGGGGGCCGTGGTCCAGGAGGACATCTTCCAGGCCTCCCCCAAGCCGGAAAGCGAAAAACCCAAGCTCAACCCCAAGTACACCTTTGAGAACTTCGTGGTGGGGCCCAACAACTCCATGGCCCACGCCGCGGCGGTGGCCGTGGCCGAGTCCCCGGGCCGCGCCTACAACCCCCTCTTCATCTACGGGGGGGTGGGCCTGGGGAAGACCCACCTGATGCACGCCGTAGGCCACTCCGTGGCCAAGCGCTTCCCCCACCTGAAGATCGAGTACGTCTCCACGGAAACCTTCACCAACGAGCTCATCAACGCCATCCGGGAAGACCGCATGGCGGAGTTTCGCGAGCGCTACCGCTCCGTGGACCTCCTCCTGGTGGACGACATCCAGTTCATCGCCGGCAAGGAGCGGACCCAGGAGGAGTTCTTCCACACCTTTAACGCCCTCTACGAGGCCCACAAGCAGATCATTCTCTCTTCCGACCGGCCGCCCAAGGACATCCTGACCCTCGAGGCCCGCCTCCGGAGCCGCTTTGAGTGGGGGCTCATCACCGACATCCAGCCCCCCGACCTGGAAACCCGCATCGCTATCCTCAAGATGAACGCCGAGCAGCGGGGCCTGAGGGTGAGCGAGGAGGTCCTGGAGTACATCGCCCGGCAGGTCACCTCCAACATCCGCGAGCTGGAAGGCGCCCTCATGCGGGCCATCGCCTACGCCTCCCTAAACGGGGTGGAGCTCACCCGCAGCGTGGCCGCCAAGGCCCTCTCCGACATCTTCGCCCCGCGGGAGGTGGAGGTGGACCCCCAGGAGATCGTGCGCAAGGTGGCCGAGCACTTCGCCCTCCGCCCCGAGGACCTCGTGGGCGGGGGCCGGAGGAAGGAGGTGGTGCTTCCCCGCCAGATCGCCATGTACCTGGTGCGGGAGCTCACCCGCGCCTCCTTGCCCGAGATCGGCCAGCTTTTCGGGGGCCGCGACCACACCACCGTCCTCTACGCCATCCAGAAGATCCAGGAGCTTTCGGAGAGCGACCGGGAGGTGCAAAGCCTCCTGAGGTCCTTGCGGGAGGTGCTGGCGTGACCCCTGTGGATAACCTGTGGATAACCCTGTGGATAAGTGTCCTTTTCCTGTGGATAACCTTGTGGACAACCTGTGGACAACTTCCCCAGGGCGAGGCCCTGTGGAAAACCCGCCACTTATCCACACCTTATCCACAGGCCCGGGCGGGTTTTCCACAGGGGTTATCCACAGGCCCTTTTCCCTTCCAGACGGCCTTCCTGCCCCCTTATCCACATATCCACAGCCCCTACTACTACGGCTACGGATCTTTTAAAGCTTTAAAAAGACTTTAGTAGTAACAGTAGAAGGAGGAGCGGAGAATGAAAGTAGCCCTTCCAAAAAACCTTTTGGCCGAGCAGATCGCCCTCCTGGAGCGGGTGATCCCCTCCCGGAGCTCCAACCCGCTTCTTACCTACGCGGGCCTGGCCGTGGGGCCGGAAACCCTGGTCCTCTTCGGCTCCAACGGGGAGGTGGACCTGGAGGTCCGCCTCCCCGCCCAGGTCCAGGGGGAAGGGGCCTACCTGGTGCCCTCCCAGCCCTTCTTCCAGCTGGTGCGGAGCCTCCCCGGGGAGGAGGCCCTCCTTTCCCTGGAGAGGGAGCTTGAGCTTTCCTCCGGCCGCTTCACCACCCGGCTGAGCCTGGCCCCCATGGAGGGCTACCCCGAGCTCCTCTTCCCCGAGCCTGGGGGTCCGAGCGAGGCCTTTCCCCTCCAGGCCACCCTGCCCGCAGGGGACCTCCTCCGCCTCCTCACCCAGGTGCGCTACGCCGCCAGCAACGAGGAGTACCGGGCCATCTTCCGGGGGGTGCAGCTGGAGTTCTCCCCAGGGGGGCTTAGGGCGGTGGCCTCCGACGGCTACCGCCTCGCCCTCTCGGAGCTTCCGACGCCCCAGCCCTTCGCCAAGAAGGCGGTGGTCCCCGCCCGGAGCGCCGACGAGGTGGTCCGGGTTCTGAAGGCCTTGGGGGAGGGGGAGGTGGCCTTGGCCTTGGGCCCTGGGACCCTGGGGCTCGCCATGCGGGGGGAAGGCGCGGAGATGCGCATGGCCGTGCGCCTCATGGAGGGGGAGTTTCCCGACTACGAGAAGGTGATCCCCAAGGACTTCCCCCTGAGGGTGCGCCTTCAGGTGGAGCCCTTCCGGGAGGCCCTGCGGCGGGTGAGCGTGCTTTCCGACCGGCAGAACCACCGGGTGGACCTCCTCTTCCAGGAGGGGCGGGCCCTCCTTTCTGCAGAGGGGGATTACGGCAAGGGCCAGGAGGAGGTGGCGGTGGCCATGGAGGGCACCCCCATGGGCCTCGCCTACAACGCCCGCTACCTCCTGGAGGCCCTGGCCCCCCTGGAGGGGGAGGCCTTCTTGGAGATGAGCGGCCCCACCAGCCCCACCCTGGTGCGCCCTTCCGGGGAAGGGGGGTATAGGGCCGTGGTGGTGCCCCTGAGGGTGTAGGCTGGGAGAGGGAAGGCGTGAAGCGCTTCCACAGGAGGTGCCCATGACCACGATCGTCGGCGTGAAGGCGCGGGAGGTGCTGGACTCCCGGGGTTTTCCCACGGTGGAGGCCGAGGTGGAGCTGGAGGGGGGGGTGCGGGGCCGGGCCATGGTGCCCTCCGGGGCCTCCACCGGAACCCACGAGGCCCTGGAGCTCAGGGACGGCGGCAGGCGCTACCTGGGCAAGGGGGTGCGCCGGGCGGTGGAGAACGTCAACGAGCGCATCGCCCCCGAGCTCATCGGGATGGACGCCCTGGACCAGGAGGGGGTGGACCGGGCCATGCGGGAGCTGGACGGCACCCCCAACAAGGCCAACCTGGGGGCGAACGCCATCCTGGCCGTGTCCTTGGCCACGGCCCGGGCGGCGGCCGAGGCCCTGGGCCTGCCCCTTTACCGCTACCTGGGCGGGGTCCAGGGGGTCACCCTTCCCGTGCCCCTCATGAACGTCATCAACGGCGGCAAGCACGCGGACAACCGGGTGGACTTCCAGGAGTTCATGCTGGTGCCCGCCGGGGCGGAAAGCTTCGCCGAGGCCTTGAGGATCGGGGCCGAGGTCTTCCACACCCTCAAGGCCGTCCTCAAGGAGAGGGGCTATAGCACCAACGTGGGGGACGAGGGCGGTTTCGCCCCGGAGCTCAAGGCGAACGAGGAGGCGGTGGAGCTTTTGCTCCTCGCCATTGAGCGGGCGGGGTACACCCCGGGCCAGGAGGTCTCCCTGGCCCTGGACCCGGCCACGAGCGAGCTCTACCGGGACGGGAAGTACCACCTGGAAGGGGAGGGCAAGGTCCTTTCCTCGGAGGAGATGGTGGCCTTCTGGGAGGCCTGGGTGGAGAAGTACCCCATCCGCTCCATTGAGGACGGCCTGGCCGAGGACGATTGGGAGGGGTGGCGGCTTCTCACCGAGCGCCTGGGGGGGAAGGTCCAGCTCGTGGGGGACGACCTCTTCGTCACCAACCCAGAGAGGCTCCGGATGGGGATTGAGCGGGGCGTGGCCAACGCCATCCTGGTCAAGGTGAACCAGATCGGCACCCTCTCGGAGACCCTCGAGGCCATCCGCCTGGCTCAGCGCTCGGGGTACCGGGCGGTGATCAGCCACCGCTCCGGGGAGACGGAGGACAGCTTCATCGCCGACCTCGCCGTGGCGGTGAACGCCGGGCAGATCAAGACCGGCTCCCTTTCCCGCTCCGACCGCCTGGCCAAGTACAACCAGCTTCTGCGCATTGAGGAGGAGCTGGGCCGGGCGGCCCGCTTCCTGGGCTATGGGGCCTTTTAAGCGCACCAAGATCGTGGCCACCCTGGGCCCGGCCACAGACACCAAGGAGGCCATCCGGGCCCTGGCCGAGGCGGGGGCCGACGTCTTCCGGATGAACTTCAGCCACGGCCTCCCCGAGGACCACCGGAGGCGGGCCGCTTGGGTGCGGGAGGTGTCCCAGGAACTGGGCAAGACCCTGGCCCTGCTCCAGGACCTCCAGGGGCCCAAGATCCGCGTGGGCCGCTTTAGGGAGGGGCGGGTGGAGCTCAAGGCGGGTGCGCCCTTCGTCCTCACCCGCCTTCCCGTGGAAGGGGACGAGCGGCGGGTTTCCGTGAGCTACCCGGGCCTCCCCGAGGACGTGAGCCCCGGTCAGGTGCTCCTTCTGGACGACGGGCGGATCCGCCTCCGGGTGGTGAAGGTGGAGGGGGACGAGATCCACACCCTCGTGGAGGTGGGGGGGGTGCTCTCCGACCACAAGGGCGTCAACGTGCCCGGGTCCGACCTCTCCCTCCCCGCCCTCTCGGAAAAGGACATCCAGGACCTGGCCCTGGGGGCGGAGATCGGGGTGGACTGGGTGGCGGTCTCCTTCGTGCGCACCCGGGACGACCTCCTCCTCGCCCGGCACTACCTCTCCCGCTACGGCTCCCGGGCCCGGCTCATGGCCAAGGTTGAGAAGCCCTCGGCCGTGGCCCGCTTTGAGGAGATCCTGGAGGAGGCGGACGGGATCATGGTGGCCCGGGGGGACCTGGGGGTGGAGATGCCTTTGGAAGAGGTGCCCATCGTGCAAAAGCGCCTCATCCTCCGGTGCATCGCCGCCGGGAAGCCCGTGATCACCGCCACCCAGATGCTGGAGTCCATGGTGCAAAACCCAAGCCCCACCCGCGCCGAGGCCTCCGACGTGGCCAACGCCATCTTTGACGGGACGGACGCGGTGATGCTCTCCGCGGAGACCGCCGCCGGGGCCTACCCCGTGGAGGCCGTGGCCATGATGGCGAGGATCGCCAAGGCCGTGGAGTCTTCCCCCGAGTTCCTGCAGAAGCTCAACGTCTTAAGGCCTTCCCCCACCCCCACCACCCAAGACGCCATCGCCCAGGCGGCGGACGACATCGTGGAGGCCGTGGGGGCTAAGGCCATCGTGGTCTTCACCGCCACGGGAAGCTCCGCCCGCCGCATCGCCCGCACCCGGCCCCAGGTGCCCATCCTGGCCTTGACCCCGAGCCTCGAGGTGCGCAACCAGCTGGCCTTGGTCTGGGGGGTCATCCCCCACCTGGCCCCGGACCCAAAGGACACGGACGACATGGTGCGCATCGCCCTGCAAGCGGTGAAGGCCCTGGGCCTGGCCCAGGTGGGGGAGCGGGTGGTCATCGCCGCCGGGGTGCCCTTCGGGGTGCGGGGCACCACCAACCTCCTCCGGGTGGAGCGGGTGGCCTAAGGGAAGAGGGCCAGGGCGCTCACCACGGGCCTAGGCGAGCCCGAGTAGGGGCTTCTTAGCTTCCCCTTCACCCAGAGCTGGGCCGAACCGCCCCCGTCCATCCTGAGCGCGTTCCAGGCCCCCAAGGAAAGGAGGGCCCGGGCCAGGGCCCCGGGGGTGGTGGGTTCGGAGACGAGGAGCCAGAGCTTCCCCTCCTTCGTCCAGGCCACCGCCGCCTGGGGGGCCACGGCCTGGAGGGGTCTTGGGTCCTTGAAGTTCTCCGCGGCGGGGTCGTAGGCGTACCGGCCCTCCTTGAGGAGGAGGGGGCCGCCCTCCAGGGCGTAGCGGAAGGGGGGGTCCAAGCGCCCGTAAAGGGAAAGCCGCTCCCCGGGGCCCAAGGGGAAGGGCGGGGCCCCCTTGGGGAAGGCGAGGGCCCAGTGCCCCGGGGGAAGCTCCGCCGGGGCGGGGAGGAGGGCCACCACCCGGTCCTCCCGTACCAGGGCCACCTCCTCCCCCTCCCGCCCCACGGTCCCCGGCACCGTGTGGGCGGTGTAGCGGGCGCGGGAGGCGTTCACCCCCACCCGGACCCGGCTCCCGTCCGGCCCCACCGCCTCGGCCACGAACTGGGGGAAGCCGAGGAAAAAGGTGAACTCGTCCCAAAGCAGGGCCACCCGGCCGTAGGGGTAAGAGACCGTCACCCCGTCCTGCACCCAAAGCCCGATGGGGGTGCCCGTCTTCGGGTCAAAGTAGCCGCCGTTCAAGACGGCGAGGGCCCCCGGGGCCAGGTCCTTGGGAAGCGCCCTCTTCCCCGGGGTGCCCACGGGGAGGAGCCTTCCCCGTTCCGCCTCCACCAGGTAAAGCCTAAGGGGCTCGGGGGCGAAGCCGTAGACCTCCCGGTAGCGCACCCCGGGGGAGAGGACCTCCTCTACCTCGGGGGCGAGGAGGTAGAGGTCCAGGACCAGGCGGGGGGGGTCTTGAAGGGGGAAGAGGCGGTGGTAGAGGTGGCCCTGTTCCGCCCTCAGGGCGAGCTCGGTGGCCTCGGGGAGAAGGCGGACCCTGGCCTTTAGGCCCTTAGGCCAGGGGGCCTTGAGGAGGTCCGGGGCGAGGTAGGGAAGGCGGAGGGTGGCCTCCCCTTCCCCCCGCCCCTCCCGGGGCTCGGCCGGGTAGGGGGCGGGCAGGTCCAGGACCACCCGGAGGCCTTTGGGCTTCTCCCCGAAGCGCACCCCCGCCTCCGCCACCCGGAAGTACCCCAGGGCCTTCAGCGCCTCCAAGGGGAAAAGCTCCCCTTGGGGCGGGGGAAGCTCCGCCCCCAAGGGCTCGCTCCAGCCCACCCCGGGGACGTAGACGAAGCGCTTCCCGCCCCCCTGGTACACCCAGGCCCCCCCTTCCTCCCGGAAGGTGAGCCCCAGCTGTTCCACGGGAAGGAGGGTCTGGCCTAGGCCAAGGCCGAAAAGGAGGAGGAGGGCAAACCGCCTCATCCTCCCAGGAAACCAAAACTTTCTGAGAAGCGGATGGAGCCTTATACCCTTTCCCCGAGCTTCCTTGGCCCAGCTGGCCCGGGGAAGCCCCTTGCGGACCCCCATGCTGGCGCAAGCCAGCATGGGGTGGGATTACCCCTTGACCACGATGAGGGGCCTGAGGCGGGCCACCTTTTTCCCGATCCCCGCTCCCTCCACCGCCTCCACCACCAAGGAGACGTCCTTGTAGGCCTCGGGCATCTCCTCGTCCACCGTGGCCCGGGTGGCGGCCCGCACCAGGATGCCCCTTTCCGCAAGCTCCTTCACCAGGTTCCGCTCCCGGGCCACCCGTTTGGCCTGGTGGCGGCTCATCTTGCGCCCGGCCCCGTGGCAGCTACTTCCGAAGGAAACCGCCATGGCCTTTTCCGTCCCCGCGAGGACGTAGGAGTAGCGGCCCATATCCCCGGGCACCAAAACGGGCTGGCCCACCCGGCAGTAGGCCTCGGGGACCTCCGGGTGGCCGGGGCCGAAGGCCCGGGTGGCCCCCTTGCGGTGGACGAGGACCCGCCTGCCCCCGTGCTCCTCAAACTTGGCGTTGTTGTGGGCGAGGTCGTAGAGGACCCTGAGGCCGTGGTCCCTGGGGGTAAAGCCCACCTTCTCAAAGGCCTCTCGGACGAAGTGGGCGATGAGCTGGCGGTTGGCGAAGGCGAAGTTGGCGGCGGCGGCCATGGCCTGGAGGTAGTCCTGGCCCTCAGGGCTCTTTATGGGGGCGGCGGCGAGCTGCTTGTCCACGAGCTCAATGCCGTACCGGGGGGCGGCTTTGAGGAAGCGCTCCACGTAGTCCTGGCAGACCTGGTGGCCTAAGCCCCGGCTTCCCGTGTGGATGAGGACGGTGATCTGGCCCTTGAAGAGCCCGTAGGCCTCGGCCGCCTCTTCGTCGTAGACCTCGTCCACGTACTGCACCTCGAGGAAGTGGTTCCCGCTTCCTAAGGTGCCGATCTGGGGCGCCCCCCGCTCAAAGGCCCTTTCCGAGACCTTGTCGGGGTTGGCCCAGGGGAGGCGGCCTTGGGACTCAATGAAGCCCAGGTCCTCGGGGTAGCCAAAGCCCCGCTTCACGAGCCAGCCCGCCCCCTCCTTGAGGATCTCCTTGAGCTCCTTTTTGCTAAAGCGCACGTCCCGCCGTTCGCTTCCCACCCCCGAGGGGACGAGGCGGTAGAGGGCGTCGGCGAGCTCCTTCTGGCGGGGGAGGAGGTCTTCTAGGGTGAGGTGGGAGGCGAGGAGGCGGACGCCGCAGTTGGAGACCACGAACCCCTCGGCCACGAAGTTGTGGTCCGGGTGGGCCATGGAAAGGTCGTACACCTTTCCCCCGTAAGGCACCCGCTCCACGGCCACCACCCGGTCAAAGAGCATCGCCCCCTGCGCCGCCACAAACTCGGGGAAGGTGGGAAAGCCCTGGGGCCGGAAAGCGCCCCGCTTCTCGTAAAGCGTCCGCTCTGCGAAGCGGCGGGAGACCCCAAGCCGGTGGGCGATGGCCGCCACCTTCTCGCCGGCCTCCTGCAGGGCCAAAACCTCCGCGGCCATAGCCTCCCTCCGAGCCAGGTGGGCCTGCTTGAGGCGGAGGTAAAGGGCGGCGAGAAGGGCGAGGCGCGCCTTCTTAGGAGCGTAGGCGTAGCCCACCTCCTCGTAAAGCCGGGCGAGGTTCTCCGGCGTGGAGCGGAGGATGAGCTTGAAGCGGTGAGAGGGGTCCTCGGGTTCCTCCCAGTCGGCCTCCTCGCGAAGGTCCTGGACCTCGAGGCCCAAGGAGGCCACCAGGCGGGCGAGGTCTTCGGTGAAGGCACGCCCTTCCTCCAGGAAGCTTCGGCGCTTGGATTGGGAAAGCACCGGAGGGACCAGGTTGTACCCGTGGCCGCTTACGGCCTTGGGCGCGGAAAGCTCTGCCCCGAAAAGGCCCGCGAGGAAGTTCGCCTTAAGCCAGGGAGGAAGGGCAAAGAGCCAAGCAGGCAGCCTGAAGCCCTGCTTGGCCTTGGCCCCCTCAGGGAGGCCGAGGGCGCGGAAGAGGAGGAAGAGGGCACGGGAAGACACCTTCAGACCCGCCTCCACCGCGTCAAAGGTTCGCCCCCGGAAGGCGTGGTTGCGGCGGCGCAAGTAGGGTCCCCCTGCCCGGAACCCCAGACGTTCCAGGTCGGCTTTGGCCTCCCGCAACCCCTCCTCCTCCCCGTAGAGGACCAGGTAGGCCCGCCCCCCGGAGCGGTAGAGGGTGCCGTCCCCCAGGGCGTAGCCCAAGAGGCGGAGGAGGGCGGGGAGGTGGGGATGGTCCGCCCGGAGGGGAAGAAGGCCCCGCGCCCGGAGTTCCCGGGGCGCCTGGGGAAAGCCGAGGGTCCGGGCCCAGGCCTCCGCTTCCTCCTCCTCGAGGAGGGATAGGGGTGGGGGGAGCTCGTAGGGAAGGCCCCGGAAGGGGTGGACCGCCACCCGGTCCCCCGGCCGCAAGGCGCCCGCAGGCCGCATCCCCTCAGGGGTGTAGAGGGGGTGGTCCGGGGTCGCCTCCAGGACGAACCCGCCCTCGGTGCGGAGCCTAAGGAGTTCCTCCGCCTCCCGGGAAAGGAGAAGCGCCGCCTGGGCCGCTTCCGGGCGCTCCCCAAGCCGCCACACCACCAGGTTGGGGGCTCTTTCCTCCGCCAGCTCCTCTATGGGGCGGGTGTACCCGTCGCGGAAGAGGATCCGGGTTCCTGGGGGCAGGCAGTTGATGTCAAACCCTACGCCGCCCGGGCTCACCACCCCGCCCTCCTCCGGGTCAAAGGCCGCCACCCCCCCGATGGGGAAGCCGTAGCCCCAGTGGATGTCGGGCATGGCCAAAGCGGGCTCCACGATGCCGGGGAGGGTGGCCACGTTCATGAGCTGCTGCAAGGAGGCGTAGTTTTCCGCCTCGAGGTCCCTTAAGATCTCCTCCGAGGCGAAGAAGACCGCGTCCACCCGCATCTTCCCCTGGCGGGGGATGCGGTAGGTGAAAGGGGCGATCTTCTCAAAGCGCATGGCGCCCTCCAAAACAAAACCGCCGGGCTTTAGGGCCCGGGCTTATCCTTACCATACCCGCTTATGCGTTATGCGTCAAGGCTATGTAGTCGGTCAACACATTTGAGACTCTGTGGGGACCGCCTCCCCCCGTATTCTAGCCAGGTACTCTAAAGGGGCCAGGCCCCCCAAGGCCCGGTGGGGTCGCCGGCGGTTGTAGTGGTCCAGGTAGGCGTCAAGCTCCCTTTGGAGCTCGGGGATCTGTGAAGGCAACGGTCGTGTGTAGAACTCATCCCTAAAGGTCCGCTGCATCCGCTCCACGTGACCATTGAGCTTGGGGCTCCTCGGAGGAAGAACGAAGAGCTTAACGCCCAAACGTTCACAGGCCTCCTCAAAATCGGACATAAACTCGCTGCCCCCATCCACCTGCACCGCACGGATAGGAAAAGGCGCTCGCACCA
>NZ_FNBC01000062.1 GCF_900102145.1 Thermus arciformis
GGGGTGGTGGGGCTTTGGGTACAGGATTCGGGGGCCTTCCTGCGGTTCTACGGGTACCCCAAGGTGCTTTGGCCGTACTTGCGGAGCACCAACCTGATGGAGCGGTTTATCCGGGAAGTGCGGCGTGGGACGAAGGTGCGGGACCACAAGTTTCCCAAGGCGGAGGCGGTATACAAGCTCCTTTACCTGGAGTCAGAGAGGCAAGAGGGGAGGTGGGCAGAACGGAAACTAAAGGGGTTCTCGGAGGTGAAGGAGGTGCTGGAGAAGATGCTTCAGGAGCGGTATGCCCCCCGTACACAGACTCTTACACATAACTCTTGACACGACCCCCTCGGGGTTCCTCCCTCTTTCCGCGGGGAACATCCGGGAACAGCCCCTCTTGGAGATCTACCGGAATAGCTCCCTCTTCCTTGAACTCCGCAACAAAGCCCTCCTCAAGGGGAAATGCGGGGTTTGCGAGTACCGGGGGCTTTGCGGGGGAAGCCGGGCCCGGGCCTGGGCCGAGACCGGGGACCACCTGGCCGCCGACCCCCGGTGCGCCTACACCCCCTCAGGACAAATGCCCCTAGCCTGAGGGGGCGGGCGCTCTCTATGCTTAGGCCATGAAACGCCTGATGCCCCTCCTGGCCTTCCTGGGCCTCCTGGCCTTGGGGCAAAGCCCGGGGGCCAAGCTTTATTCGGCCAACTGCCAAAGCTGCCATCAGGCCACGGGCCAGGGCCTCCCCGGCGCCTTCCCACCCCTCACCCACCTGGACAAGGTGGTCCAGGCCAAGGGGGGCCGGGAGTACCTCATCCGGGTGGTCCTCTACGGCCTCCAAGGGCCTTTGACCGTGGGGGGCACCACCTACAACGGCGTCATGCCCCCCTTCCGCCAGCTCCGGGACCAGGAGGTGGCGGACCTCCTAAACCACGTCCTCACCACCTTCGCCAAGTCCAAGGCCAAGCCCATCAGCGCCTCCGAGGTGAAGGCGCAACGGGCCAAGGCCCTTTCCCCGCAGGACGTCCTCAAGTCCCGTCCCCCGGTCAAGTAGACCGGTGTACTCCCTCCCCCCCCGGGGCCTTTAAGGCCCCGGGCCACCTTTTGGGGGCCGCCCCGGGGGGATAATGGCCCTATGGGCCCCGGGTTTCACCGCCTCTACGCAGGCCGCCTGGCCTGGCGCTACCGGCTCGGCCTGGCCCTGGGGCTCGCCCTTTTGGGCCTCCTCCACCCCCTTTGGGCCCTGGCCTCCCCTCTAGCCCTCCTGCTTCCCACGGGGCTCTGGGAAGGCCAGGCCCTAAGGGCCATCGCCCGCCAAAGCCTCGCCTACCCCACGGCCCTGGCCTACGGGGAAGAGCGGCTTTGGCAGGAGGCCAGGCGGGTGCGGGTGGAGCCGCCCCCCTTCCCCCTGGGCCTCCTCCTGGCCTACCTCCTGGTCCTGCTCCTGGCCTTGGCCCTGGCCGCCTGGAAGGCCCCGGATGGCGGGGCGTGGCCCCTTTTGGGAGGCCCTTCCCGGGAAGCCCCCTCTGGGCCCCAGGAAGCCTCCCAGGGCAGAGAGACCCCCACCTCCGGGCAGGCCCCGAAAGAGTCCAAGGAAACCCAAGCGGGGGAGCAAAGCGCGTCCCAGACCCCCTCCCTAAGCGAGGAGGCAAGGGAGGTTCAGGAAACGGGGGGCCCCCGTAGACCGGAGGGCGGTCTCTCCCCGCTGGGGAAGGAGGCCAGGGCGGCGTCAGAGAAGCCTTCTTCCCCAAAGGAAGCGGGACCGCCCCCAACAGGGGAAGGGCGCGGGGGCTCCCCGGGCCTCGAGGAAGTTTCCCAAGGCCTTCCCCTCGCCTCCCTCCCCTCCCCCCTGGGCCCGGAGGGAGGCCTCCTTTCCCCGGCGGGCCAAGGAGGGGCCTCCCCCCTTCCCGCCCCCTGGCCCCAGGGCCGGCCCCCCGAGGAGGTGCGCCGGGGGGTGGAGGTCTACTTGGAGCGCACCCCCCTCCCCCCGGAGGAGCGGGAGCTCCTCAGGCGGTATTTCGCCCTTCCCTGACCCGCCTTAGGGCCTCGGCCACGCTCACCGGGCCCACCTCGAGGCGGTCCGCCATGGGAAAGGCCCCCATGGAGCCCCCGTGGCCGAAGCGGGCCCCCACCCTCAGGTCCACGTCCTTGAGGAGCTCCCGCATCCTCTGGTGCTTCTCCCCTCCCTCCATGGCGGCGTAGGGGTTCTCCCGCACCTCCACCAGGCGGAACTCCCCGTCCTCGGCCACCTCGTAGACGGCGAAGCGGGGGGCGTGGCCGAAGGGACCGGGGTACACCTTGGTCTCGTCCTGCTTGGCGAGGGCTATGGCCAGGCGCATGCCCTCAGCTTACACCCCGGGGGTACCCTGCTCCCGCCGCCACTCCCCGCTCTTGCCCCCCGCCTTGTGGAGGAGGCGGACCTGGGAGATCACAAGCCCCTTGGAGGCCGCCTTGAGCATGTCGTACACGGTGAGGGCCGCCACGGCGCAGGCGGTGAGGGCCTCCATCTCCACCCCGGTCTCCGCCTTGGTCTTGGCCGTGGCCTCTATACGCACCCGTCTCCTTTCCCGTTCCAGCTCCACCCGCACCTCCACCCCCGTGAGGGGCAAGGGGTGACAGAGGGGGATGAGGTCCGCGGTTTTCTTGGCGGCCATGATCCCCGCAAGCTGGGCCACGGCGAGGGGGTCCCCCTTCCCCACCCCCCCTTCCTCCAAGGCCTTTAGGGCCTCCTCCGTGAGCTCCACGAAGGCCTCGGCGGTGGCGGTGCGGAAGGTGGCGGGCTTCCCCGTGACGTCCACCATGTGGGGCCTGCCGTCTTTGAAGTGGGTGAGGTCCATGGCCTTAGTGTAGGCCTACCGGGCCCGGCGGATGCCCGCCACCAAAAACGCCCCCAGGAGGAAGAACCCCCCCGCCAGGAGGAAGAGCACCCCGTAGCCCAAGCCGGACTCCCGGGCGTTCAGGAGGTCCAAGGGGCGGCCGAAGGCCCCGGCCAGCACCTGGGGCACCACGATGGAGGTCTGCCAGAGGCCCATGTCCGTGGCGTGGGCCTTGGGGTCTTGGAGGATGTCGGAGACCAAAGCCCAGTCCACCGCCAGGTACACCCCGTAGAAGACCCCGAAGAGGAGGGAGAGGAAGAGGAGGACGTCGTAGCGGGGGAAGAGGAGGAGGAAGGGCATCAGAAGCCCAAGCCCGGCCCCCGAGAGGTAGATGAGGGGTTTGCGGCCCAGGCGGTCCGAAGCCTTCCCCGCGGGCACGCTGGCCAGGGCCGCCCCCAAGGAGATGAGGAGGCCCAGAAGGGCCACGGCCTGGAAGGGCTCCTCCGCCAGCACGCGCCCCAGGGCGGCGAAAACCCTCACCGCGTCGGCCAGGAAGTACTGGAGGTAGGTCTGGGCCAGGTAAAAGCCCAGCATCACCAGGAAGCGGGTGAGGTAGACGAGGCGGAAGTCCCGGTCCCGCCAAGGGGCAGCCAAGGCGGCGAGGAAGGGGCGGGGAGTGGCCGCGGGCAGGCGGTCCGGCACCAGGGGCAGGCTGAGGGCGGCCCCTATGAGGTTGAGCAGGGCGGCCAGGTAGGCCTGGGGCCCTAGGGGCAGGAGGAAGCCCACCAGTCCCCCCAGAACCTGCCCCAAGACCTGCAAGACCCCCATGTACCCCGAGGCCTGCCCCCTTTCCCCCCGGGGCACCAGGTCGGGGATGAGGGCGGAGTAAGGGCCGGTGGCCAGGTCGTCGGCGAGCTGCAGGAGGAGGTAGGCCAACAGGAGCGCCCCGTAGCTTGGGGCGTGGACCAAAAGGAGGAGGGCCAAGGCGGTGAGGAGGCTCCCCAGGACGAGGAAGGGCCTGCGCCTTCCCAGGCGGTCCGAAAGGTAGCCCATGAGGGGCGGGCCCAGGATGGCCATCACCGCCCCCAGGCCGAAGAGGAAGCCGAGGCGGGTGGCCTTCTCCTCCGGGGGGGAAAGCTCGGCCACCTTGGCCGGGAGGAGGACCAGGAGGACCAGGAACCACTTGAAGCTGGTGGCGAACCAGTAGGCGGAGAGGGCGAGGAACCACCCGGGCCCGTGGCGCATGGGCCTCACCTTACCAGACCGCGGCCTCGGGAACCACGAGAAGGGGCAGGGGGCTCCGGAGGACGAGGACCTCCACCATCCGCCCCAGGCGGTGCCGCCAGGTGCTCCTGGCCTTGGAGCCCAAGACCAAGAGGTCCGCCCCCCGGGCCTCGGCGAGGCGCAGGAGGTCTTCCTCCGCTTCGCCCCAGGAGACCTCCACCGCCCCCGTGGCCTTGAGGAGGGCTTCCAGGTGGGCCTTGGCCCTTTCCAGGACTTCCGGGACGGAAAGCTTCCCCGGGTCCAGGTAGGTGGGGAAGCAACACCCCCCGTGCCCGCTCACCAGGTGGAGGCCCAGGACCTCCGCCCCCAGGGCCCGGCCCCAGGCCTCGGCCACCCGGAAGGCGGCGAGGCTCGCGGGGCTTTCGTCCAGGCCCACGGCGATGCGGCGCACCCCGGCGAGGGCCCTGGGCAGAAGGAGGACGGGCACCTCCCCCCGGTGGAGGAGGTAGCGGGCGAGCCCCCCCTTGGCCAGGGCCTCGAGGGGCACCTCCCCGCCCCGGCCCAGGAGGACCAGCTTGCTCTTCAAGGCCTCCGCCGCCACCACCTGGGCGGGAAACCCCCTGAGGACCTGGACGGGGAGGCCCGTGGCGCCCAAGGCCTTTTCCACCTCGGCCCTGGCGAGGCGCAAAAGCTCTTCCACCTGGGGGGCCAGGTGGGGGAAGCGCCGGGCGAGGTCTTCCCAGTAGGGCGAGGGCACCACGTGAAGGACCTGGGCGGGCACCCCCAGGCCTCCTTGCAGGAAACGGGCGCTTTCCACCAGGGCCTCAAGGGAGCTTCCCAGGTCCACCGCCGCCAAGAGGCGCATGCTTCACCTCCTGGCTCCACTATAATCCTGGCGTGCTGTGGCTTAGGGACCGCGCCCTGGACCTCTCCAAACCCCGGCTCATGGGGATCCTCAACCTCACCCCCGACTCCTTCTCCGACGGCGGCCTCTACCTGGAGCCGGAAAAGGCCCTACAAAGGGCCAAGGCCCTGGTGGCGGAAGGGGCGGACCTTCTGGACCTGGGGGCGGAGTCCACCCGGCCCGGGGCGGCGCCTGTGCCCGTGGAGGAGGAGAAGCGGCGGCTTCTTCCCGTCCTCGAGGCGGTCTTGGAGCTCGGGGTGCCGGTGAGCGTGGACACCCGCAAGCCCGAGGTGGCCGAGGAGGCCCTAAAGCTTGGAGCCCACCTCCTGAACGACGTCACCGGGCTTCGGGACGAGCGGATGGTGGCCCTGGCCGCCCGGTACGGGGTGGCCGCGGTGGTCATGCACATGCCCGTGCCCGACCCCGCCACCATGATGGCCCACGCCCGCTACCAGGACGTGGTGGCCGAGGTGAAGGCCTTCCTCCAGGCCCAGGCGGAGCGGGCCCTAAGGGCCGGGGTGCCCCAGGTGGTGCTGGACCCGGGGTTTGGCTTCGGCAAACTCCTAGAGCACAACCTCGCCCTCCTTAAGCGCCTGGAGGAGATCGTGGCCCTGGGCCACCCGGTCTTGGTGGGGCTTTCCCGCAAGCGCACCATCGGGGAGCTCACCGGGGTGGAGGCCCCCAGGGAGCGGGTCATAGGCTCCGTGGCCGCCCACCTCTACGCCGCCCTCAAGGGGGCGCGGATCCTCCGGGTCCACGACGTCAAAGCCCACCGGGAGGCCCTGGCGGTGTGGGACGCCCTTTCCGCCTTTCAGGGGGGCTAGGGGGTAGGCATGGGGGAGATCGCCCTTTTGGGCCTGGAGTTCTACGGCCGCCACGGGGTCATGCCCGAGGAGGGGCGGCTTGGGGCCCGCTTCGTGGTGGACCTCTGGCTCACCGTGGCCTTTGAGGGCAAGGGGGACCGCCTTGAGGAGACCGTGGACTACGCCGCGGTCTACGCCCTGGTGGAGGAGGCGGTGCGCCACCGCCGCTTCTACCTCATTGAGGCCCTGGCGGACCACCTGGCGGAGGAGCTTTTGAAGGCCTTTCCCCGGCTCCAGGCGGTGAGGGTACGGGTCCACAAGCCCCACGCCCCCATCCCCGGGGTTTTCCGCGACGTGTACGCGGAAACGCAAAAAGGGCGCTCCTAGAGCGCATTTTCTTTCTTCATCTGAACCCGGACAGACACATGTGAGACTGGACGAGTAAAAATGTGGGGACCACTCCAGAAGAGAGGGGGTCCCCACGGATGCAGCTTACCACGGTTGGCAAAGAGGTTTTGCGGGGAGCGCGGAAGGCCCGGGAACTCCAAGAGGCCGGGGCCGGCGATCCCACGGTTCAGGACCGCTTACGGAAGCTCAAACAGGTGGAGGCGCTCAGGAAATACCGGATGGGCTGGCCCGAGATCCAGGAGCTTTTGGGGATCAGCCGGGCCACCTATTACCGCTGGCGGAAACGCCTCAAGGAAGAGGGCCTTGCCGGTCTTAAGCCTCGGTCAAGACGTCC